>DFZC01000005.1 GCA_002383685.1 Synergistaceae bacterium UBA4066
TCACAGTCCTTCCTCCTTGACTCCCATCCGGGAAAGTGGTATAAAACTTCCCAATACAGAAAAGCGGAGGCACCGATGAATAGAAACTCAGCAGTCTCCTGCAATTTCGGATTCGTCTATTTTTACGCCAGCGTGGGACCCCCTCTGAGGGCCGGCGCCTAGGCGTCTTTGGTCTGAAGAGGCCGGGGTCCCCAAAAAGGGGACCCCGGCTTTTTTTATTCTTTTACATCATCTTTCAAAGGAGCTGGGCACAGTGGAGATAGCGGAGCGGCAGTCGAGGGATCTGGGAAGAACCGTAAGAGCCATGTGGGAGAAAGTCCCCTTTTACAGGTCCCGAATGGAGGATATGGGGGTCAGCCCCGAAGATATCAAGTCGGGGGAAGACCTTCATAAACTTCCTTTCATGACCAAGAGCGACCTGAGGGACGCTTACCCCATGGGGATCCTTGCCTGCGGCACCGACGATGTGGTGCGTATCCATGCATCATCCGGAACGACCGGCAAGCCCACGGTCGTCCCCTATACGAAGAACGACATCAGGACCTGGGAAGAGTGCATGGAGAACTGCCTCAGGACCGCGGGAGTAACCAGAGGCGATGTCTTCCAGGTTATTTTGGGGTACGGGCTCTTCACGGGCGCACTTGGCTTCCATTACGGGGCCGAAAGGCTGGGGGCCATGGTGATCCCGACGGGCGGGGGTTTTACGGGCCGCCAGCTCATGCTGATGGAGGATCTGGGAACTACGGTCTTCACAAGCACCCCCTCCTACGCGCTGCACCTCTGCGAGGAGGTGCGAAAGAACGGTTTGAGGAAAAAGCTGCGCCTTCGTCTCGCGATACTGGGCGGAGAGGCCTGGACTGAAAAGATGAGGGACCGCATAGAAAGCGAACTTGGTGTAGTGGCGGTCGATTCGTACGGTCTTTCAGAGGTGATCGGTCCCGGCGTCGCAATGGAATGTCCCGAAAGGGCCGGCCTTCATCCCGACTGGGAACATTTCATATTCGAGATAGTAGACCCCGAAACAGGCCGAGTCCTCCCCGAGGGGGAAGAGGGGGAACTGGTCATTACATCCCTCACCAAGGAGGCCATGCCTGTTATCCGTTACCGGACAAGGGACCTGACCCGCCTCATCCCGGGGACATGCAGCTGCGGCAGGAAAGGGTTGCGGCTGGAGCGGATCAAGGGGCGATGCGACGACATGCTTATCATCCGGGGGGTGAATGTGTTCCCCTCACAGGTGGAGGCGGTTTTGGGCGGCATAGAGGGTCTTTCGCTCCACTACAAGATCGAAGTCTTCCAGCCCGACGGCCTTAAGGAACTGAAGGTCCTCTGCGAGGCTGAAGGCTGGATGGACGAATTGAAAAGGGAAGAAAAGGAGAAGGAAACAGCGAGGAAACTCCATGAGAACCTCGGGATCAGGGTCGGTTTCACCCTTCTCCCCCCGGAGGCGCTTGAACGGTCGGCAGGCAAGGCAGTGAGGGTCACCCGGGTGGCATGAATTCCGCCGCGGGTTCCGGAAATAGCATAGACAGAGACAAGGAGGAGAGAAAGATGCAGGACAGGAAAAACATGGAGCAGAGGAAGGCAGCGATCTTCCCGGAAAGACCCGTTATGAAACCGAAACCGGTGGACGTGGAGATCGATTTTGAAGGTCTCCCCATGGCCTGGAAAGAGGCACGGGACTCCTTTGACAGGATCAGGTAAGGGGATCCTGGTCCAGGAAACTGCTGAAGAGTTTGCCGAAGTCGACAGGACCTATGACGCAGTCCCTGTAACTTTCATAAATGTTCTCACGCCCCTGCTCGAGTGCCGGAGGCCGCACCCCGAACCTTATCGAAAAGGCGGCCTCCGCCATGGCGGCCAGCTTGTCGCAGGCATCTATGACGGATCCGTCGACGGGGTCACAGTCGTCGCGGTTGTATCTTGAGTTCATTTCCGATGGGGTCAGGCCGGCGATAATATTCCCGGTGACCGGGTCCCTGGCCCTGTTGGAGAACTCGTCCCCCGTCAGGTAACGTATCTCTTCCCTCCAGCTTTCCGGGAGAAGCGGAAGGAGCCTTGTCTCCATGGATTCGCTCTCGTATTCCTTGATCAACTCTTCCAGCCCTCCAACAGAGCGCTTGACCGGCGAAATAATATCCCGGGTCAGGACTTCCGGAAGGTCGTGAAAGAGCCCCCCGAAAAAATCATTGCGCCGCCTCCCGGGACAGGCATCCATCTCTAGGGCGGTAAAGTACGAGAGTACCGCAACCATCAGCAGATGTCCCAGGACGGAAGACGCCGGCACCCGTGGGATCTGTGCCCACCGGACCTGGAAGCGCAGCTGCCCGCAGAGGTCGATGAAGGCATAAAGTCCCTTGTCGGGCATGTCGCGGCGCATCATTATTTCCCTGACGCCCGACAGATCGATATGCTTCTCAACCTGGCCCTCGATCTCGCGGCGGGTCTCCTCGATACCCCAGAGGGTGCTGTTCTGGGAATATATCATCCGGAATTCCCACAGTGTGGCCAGGTAGTGCGATGCTTCCAGGATCCTCTTTTCCCGGCAGGAGAAGTCCGGCTCTTCCAGGTAGATTCTGAAACGGTTGAAGAAACCTCCCGCGGCAGGTTCAAGGGCCGCGGCGGTCTTCTCCAGGACCCAGCCGTTCAGCCTCTTTCCGTGTTTGTCCATCATCCTGTGGAATACGGGGGGCTTGATGTCTGTCAGGACCACCCTCTGGAAAAATTCGAAGAGCCCTCCCTCAACCAGGGAGACCCAGTTCAGGTCCTTCCCCTGGTCCTCTTCGCAACGGGCAATGACCCAGGCGATGGCCATTTTATGGGCCTGTTTTGCCAGCTCTGTGAACTGGGCCGGGCGGGCATGGTCGTTCCACCTTGTCATCGAAGCGGCAGAGAAGATCAGCTCTGCCAGGCCGGGTGTTATCATTGCCGTTACCTCCATATAGATCGGGACCGGTTGGTTCTTTCTCACTTCACAAGAATACTTTATCATTATTATTACAGGGGGAGGGTGCGGCAATTGAAGAAGACCAACGCGGTGAGGCTGCTGGAGGGCAGGGGGGTAGTTTTCGAACTCTGGAACTACGAGGTGGACCCTGAAGACGTCAGCGCCAAGGCCGTGGCCGCGAAGATAGGTCTTGCGCCTGAAAGGATATTCAAGACCCTTGTCGCCAGGGGAGACAAAAGCGGCATAATGCTTGCCTGCGTGCCCGGGGATTCGGAACTGGACCTCAAGGCGCTGGCCGCCGCTTCCGGCAACAAAAAGGCGGAGATGGTTCACATGAAGGAGATCCAGCCCCTTACCGGGTACATCAGGGGTGGGGTGTCGCCCCTGGGGACAAAAAAACCCTTCCCGGTCTATATCGACGAGAGCGCCTTCGCCTATGACAGGATCTGCGTAAGCGCGGGAGCGAGGGGAGTACAGATCTTTATCAGCCCCCTGGACTTGACGGGGGTCACCGGCGCCCGGCGTGCCCGTCTCGCAAAGCATGAGTGAGGCTGTCTAGCCGCCGAGGTAGGCCTTCTGAATGTCCGGATCCCCTGCAAGGTCAGGCCCTGGCCCGCTCTTGATGAACCGCCCCGCCTCAATGATATATCCGCGGTCGCTTATCTCCAGCGCCTGTGTCGCGTTCTGTTCCACCATCAGGACCGTAACTCCCTCTTCCCTGATCCTGAGGATAGTGTTCATTACGGTCTCCACTATGAGGGGGGCCAGGCCCAGGGTCGGCTCGTCCAGGAGAAGGATCCTGGGGTCGCTCATAAGGGCTCTGGAAATGGCAAGCATCTGCTGCTCACCGCCTGAGAGGGTTCCTGAGCGCTGCTTCAGTCTCTCCCTGAGGATAGGGAAAAGCTGGAAGCACCGCTCCATCTCTGCTTCCACCCGTTCATCGTTCCTTCGCCGGTAGGCTCCCATGACCAGGTTCTCCCTTACGGAAAGTGCCGAGAAAAGTCGCCGGCGTTCCGGCACGAGTGCCAGCCCCATGGAGACAACTTCGTGAGGTTTTGAAGGCATGGGCCTTTCCGCGATCCGGATGCTGCCGCCCGATGGTTTGACCACCCCGGCAATGGCCCACATGATGGTCGATTTCCCGGCCCCGTTCGAACCGACGATGGAGACTATCTCCCCCTCTTCCACAGGGAAGGAGACACCCTGGACAGCGTGAATTGTCCCGTAATGAACGTTGAGGTCTTCTACGCACAGAGCCTTCATTTCCGTTCCTTCCTGTTGCCCAGGTAGGCAGCGACCACGTCCGGGTTTTCCCTCACCTCGTCGGGTGTTCCCCGGGCCAGCAGGGTGCCGAAATTCATTACGACTATCGGAGAGCAGATGTTCATCACCAGGTCCATGTGGTGCTCTATGAGCAGTATGGTCACTTTGAACTTCTCCCTGACCTCGGCGATAAGATTGGCAAGGCTCCGGGTCTCTTCCGGATTCATTCCCGCTGCCGGCTCGTCAAGAAGCAGAAGGGCCGGATCAGTGGCCAGGGCACGGGCTATCTCCAGTTTCCGCTGAAGTCCGTATGGGAGGGTATTAGCCTGCATTGATGCGAATTTTTCCAGGCCCAGGTCCTTCAAAAGACCGAAAGCCCTTTCGTAGAGATCGCGTTCCATTTTCCTGGCCCCCGGGGTTCCCAGCAATGAACCCAGGAAGCCGCATCTCTCCCGCTGGAAGAGAGGGGTGATCACGTTGTCCAGGCAGCTCCTCCTGTTGAATAGCCGGATGTTCTGAAATGTCCTGGCAATACCTTTCCTTACGATCCTGTCGGGCCGCTGTCCGGAAATGTTCTCCCCCCTGAAGAGGACCTCGCCGCAGGTGGGTCGGTAGATGCCCGTCACAATATTGAAGACCGTCGTCTTCCCTGCACCGTTCGGCCCGATGATACCGGTAATGCTCCCTTCCGTGACGTCGAAGGAGAACGAGTCCACGGCCCTTATGCCGTCAAAATACTTGGTAAGCCCCTTCACCGAGAACAGGGGTCTCTCCATGGTGGTCATGGCTGCCGCCTCACCGGTTCTGCCTTCTTCCTTCTGAACAATGAAGAGAGCTCGGAATAGCCCATAAGACCCTGAGGGCGGTAGACCATGATCAGTACCAGCAGAAGCCCGTAAGCCACAAGGCGCCACATCTGGGCGACCCTCAGGGCCTCGGGCAGGGCAATGAAGACAAAGGATGCTATAAGGGGGCCCGAGATGCTGCCCATTCCTCCGGCGATAACCGCTGCAAGGAGCTGGGTCGACTGGAGAAGAGTGAACATCACCGGTTGTATGAAGGAAAGGAAATGTGCCAGCAGTCCCCCGGAAAGTCCGCAGTAGACTGCACTGACCACCAGGGATAGAAGTCGGGTCCTGAAGAGGCGGACCCCCGCCATTTCTGCGGCAATGGGATCCTCGCGGATCGCTATGCAGGCCACTCCCCACCGGGAACGCAGGAAGTTGCGGGCCACCAGAACTCCTCCCGCAAGGCAGATAAGCACTACAGGGAGGGTGGTGAAGCTGTCGATGCCTGGAAGGCCCCTGGCCCCGTTTGTAATGTCGAGGTTCTCCAGGATCACCCTCAGAGCCTCACCGAAGCCCAGGATCGCTATTGCGAAGTAGTCGCTCCTGAGTTTGGCCCGAAGGGTGGGGATGCCTATCACCAGGCTCACGACGCCGGCTGCCGCCGCTCCAGCGGCAAGGGCGAAGGGAAAGGGGACGCTGTAATAGTAGGTCAGGATAGCCGAGGTGTAGGCGCCTACGCCGACGAAAGCGGCGTGCCCCAGGGAAAAGAGCCCGGTGAATCCGGTAAATATGGAGAGTCCCAGAACGGCTATCATGTTTATGCAGGCCAGCACCACTATGGAGAGTATATAATCCATGGCTAGACCTTATCCTCGCTGTCAATACCCAGCAGGCCGTTGGGTCTCCAGACCAGGAAGGCGATCAGAAGGGAGAAGCTGAAGACATCCCTGAGAACGCTTGATACGTAGGTTGAGACGAAGGTCTCCACAACTCCCAGGATGAGCCCTCCCGCGAGGGCACCCGGGAGGCTTCCCAGGCCGCCGATCACTGCTGCGATATAGGCCTTGTTGGTTACCCATCCCATGGTGGGGTAGACCAGGTATTTGATCCCCAGGAACACCCCCGCTACCCCTGCAAAAGCACCGGCCAGGAGGAAGACAATGGAAATAAGCCGGTTCAGGTCGACTCCCATGAGGGAACACATGGTCATGTCGCAGACGCCGGCCCTTATGGCTATGCCTGTTCTTGTCCGGCTGATGAAGAGGTGAAGCCCCAGTATTGCAGTCAGTGCGAAAAGGAAGGCTCCCACGTCGAGAAGGCTCAGGCTGCTTCCGAACATGGTCACCACCTGCCGGCCGAAGAACTCCGGGAAGGCATAGAACCTGGAACCTATGGTCGCGTAGACCAGGTTCTCCAGGAATACGGCGCAGCCCATGGCGCTTATCATCAGGTACAGCGACGGTGCCTTGCGCCTCCTGAGGCTTGAGTAGGCCAGCTTTTCGTTGAGCACTGCAATTATCCCCGCTCCGGCGACGCTTCCCGCCAGGACAAGCCCGAAGCCGAAATTCAGCTTCGTGGCCAGGGCAAGTCCCACGTAGGCGCCGAGCATGATAACCGCGCCATGAGCGAAGTTGCTGAAGTTGAGCACACTGAAGACCAGGGAATAGCCTACGGCCATCAGGGCGTAAATGCCGCCGATGGAGAGGCCTGTGATAAGGGTCTGAAGAAACAAAACGGTTTGCACATCCTCCTGGAAGATCGGGGGCAGCTAATAACCCTTCCCGGTTCCCCCTTCGCCGGAAGGTTGCCTCGACAGGGGAGCCTCCCTGCGAAGGCAGGCTCCCCTGTCCAGTCTAACCCAATTATTCAACGGAAACGTATTTCTTTATGAACTTGAAGGTTTTGTTGGCTACGTCGACCTGCTGGATCACAGCCGGTTTATCAAGCGGGTTATGGTCTTCGGGGCTTATGGTCAGAACCCCGCTGGTGACCTGGATGTCCTTCAGGTTTGCCAGAGCTTCGGCCAGTTTTTCTCCGTCGGTCGAGCCGGCTGTCTTAAGGGCCTCCACTATCATGATCAGTGCGTCCTGTGCCATTACAGGGTTGGGCAGGACCGGGTCCTCGCCGTAGGTTGCCTTGTACTCGGCCACGAAGTCCTGGATGTCCGGGTCGGCCAGGTCGGTCAGATTGACGAAGTAACCGCCGTCAATAGCGCTGCCGCCCAGGTCGATAAGGTCGGGGCTTCCCCAGTTATCCGTACCCAGCAGGGTCGCCCCGATGCCTATGTCTCTTGCCTGCTTGGCTGCCATGGCGGCCTCTTTCTGGCTGGTGGGGATGAAGATGACATCGGGTGCCAGGTCTTTTATCTTGCCGAGCTGGGCCCGGTAGTCAAGCTCGTCGGTCCTGAAGGCCTCCTTGGCCACGATGGCGCCTCCCTTGGCGATGAAAGCCTCTTCAAAGTATTTCGCAAGCCACTGGCCGTAGTCCGAACCAACGTCGTAGAGGATGGCGCCCTTCCTGGCCCCCAGGTCGGTTATGGCGAAACGTGCTGCCACGGTTCCCTGGAAGGGGTCTATGAAGCAGGGGCGGAAGGCGAAGGGCCTTACCTTTTCAGTCTTCTGGTCAATGGTCACGAAAGGGTTGGTGGCCGTGGTGACCACCATGGGTATCTTCGCCTTTTCGAGTACCGGCGCGGTGGCGATGGAATTGCCGCTCTGGGCCGGGCCGATGACGGCTATGACACCATCGGAGACAAGGCGCCTGGCGACGTTGACCGATTCGACAGCATCATTGCGGTTGTCGTAGCGGACGAACTCGATCTGTTTACCGAGGACTCCGCCCTCTGCGTTGATCTTCTTCACCAGCATGTCAAGGGCCCTTGCCTCTGACTGTCCCCACATCGATGCTCCCCCGGTCAGAGATACCGTGTGGCCGATCTTCACCACGTCCGCCGCCATTGCAGATGCCGTGAGTGCAAATATCATCAGAACACCCAGTAAAACTGTTGTTTTCCTCATCCTCTCTACCTCCCAGTTATTCTTCATTCTTCCCGGACCCTTCTTCCGGTCTCCGGGGACGATCCAGAGATGTTCTTCTATTTGGTTACCAGGACCGTTAAGCATCCCTTCCGCAAATTGTCGGGAATTTCTTCGGAATTACCAGGCCCTGTTGAGTTCCTTGACATGGTCTTTCCAGTATTTGCTGACATCCCTGATTATGTTGTCCATGTGCCTGGCCATGGCGGCGGCCGCCGCGTCAGGGTCACCAGCGGCTATGGCCTGGAAGACCGGTTCGTGGTCGGAGCCTACCTTGCTGCCCACCCTGGTCCTGATGTACTCAAAAAAAGAGGCTCCTTCGCCGCTCTTGCGAATGATCTCGATGGCCGACTGAAGGACCTTGTTGCCCGAGATCCTGGCAACTTCATGGTGAAATTCGGGATCTGTGGAGGCCATCGGTTCACCTTTGGAAAGAAGCTCGTTCTGGCGGTCGAGGATCGCCCGTAAAGAGGCGATATCGTTCTCGGTCCTGCATTCTGCCGCAAGGGAAGCAAGTTCCCTTTCTATTGCCCTGCGGGCGACCAGTATCTCAAGCAGCATCTCCTTTTCGCGGGACTTCACAGCTTCGAGGAAAGCCCCGGTGGATACAAGCTTCTCCCTTTCGGAGACAAGTTCATCCAGCCGGACCTCACCTTTCGGGGTCATGATCCTCCCCTGGTAACCAACGCGCTCCGTTATGCCACGCGAATCCAGGTCCCGGAGTAATCTTCCTGCCGAAGCCTCACTCATTTCCATGCCGTTCCCGGAAAGTGCTTCGCGGATCGTACCTGCGCCCAGGGGTTCCCGGGAGACAGAAAGAAGGTGAAGCACAAAGTATTCCTGTTCCGCAAATTCTGGGTTCATGGAGGCCTCCCGGAAGAATTGCCGGTCATCAATGATGAGCGGTTACGCTCCCACCAGTTTATCGCCGAAAACCAGTTTGTCAAATGGGTTGGGAAGATGAGACGTGAGATACCGTGAATCGCAAATCGTGAGTCGTGGAAATGCGTAAACCGTAAATTTAGAACCGTGAACCACATGACTCGGGAACCACTCAAGATTGTCATTCCGAACCCGCAAGCCGGCGGGTGAGGAATCTGTATTTGAACTATCGATTCACGATTCACAAGGTGCCCCAAGCGCAGCGACAGGGTACGGTTTACGGGTTCTCCTGCCCTTCCTGTCGCCTTGTTTTTATCCCCAGTAATGACATTCCAGGCCTTCTTTCCTGGACTTGATGCCCCATTCCGGGACGGGGGGGACGCATTCGTCCTCGGGAGGGACCACCAGTTCCAGCAGCGCAGGCCCATTTTCTGAGAAGAGACAGGGCAGGACATCTTTGAGTTCCTCTTCCGAGGAAGCCCGGAATGCGCTAAGGCCATAACTTCGGGCGAGGCCCGGGAAGTCGACATCAACAAAATCCGTCGCGAAGTGGGGGGCGCCGAAGCTGAAAAAGTTGGTGGCCCTTATCCAGCCGAAACTTCTGTTGTTGAAGAGGATGATCTTGAGGTTCCTCTTTAACCTGGCCGCTGTCTCCAGTTCCCCGGAGGTGAAGCCGAAGCTGCCGTCGCCGATGAAGTTCAGTACCGGTACTTCGCACCCCACCGCAAAGGTCGCCCCGATTGCCGCAGGAAGCCCGTAGCCCAGCGCCCCCATGGCGTAGTTGGTTACGAAAAAACGCCCCGCTTTGGGGAGCTTGTAAAAGGCGGCCGGGTATACTGCGCTCATGCCGGGATCGGCTACTATCACCGAACCCGCAGGCATCGCGCCCGTTATATGCCTTGTGGCGGCTCTCGGGTCGAGGTGGTCAGCGCTGGAGGGGGCGGCCACGGTTGCGGCTCTCTTCATGGCGATATTCTCGCCCCGTTCAAGCGGTCCGTAAGACCCCGGTTCCCCGGCGGCATCCAGGATGGCCCTTAGGGAACTCTTTACATCCCCGTGCAGCAGAAGGCCTTCGCTGAAGGAGTTTCCCAGGTCTCTTTCGCTGATATTGAGATGAATGAAACTTACCCCCCGTGAACTGCACGGAAGCTGCCATGTATTGGTGCCCACCGAGTCGGTACTGCTCCCGACAAAGAAGACCAGGTCGGCTTCTTCAAGGAACGAGTTTGAAAATTCCGAACTTCCCCTCGCACCGATCACCCCGATCGAAAGGGGGTGGAGCTCGGATATGCTTCCCTTGCCGTTAATGGTAGTTCCAGTTGACAGACCGAACCTCTCGGCAGTCCTTTCAACCTCTTCCCAGGCTCTTGAGGTCAGGACACCCTGTCCGCATACCATTACGCCCCTCTTGCAGGACTCCAGGGCCTTTGCGGCTTCTGCGATGTCACCCCTTTCCGGGACCGGCCTGGTCCCGGGGCAGAAGCAGAAACGCTCCTGTGCCGGCGGGAGGGGGGCCGTCACCTCTTCTGCCAGTACGTCCATGGGCAGCCTCAGGTGAACCGGGCCGGGACAGCCCGATGTGGCGACCCTGAAAGCCCTCCTGACAAGGAAGGGTATATCGTCACCCCTGTATGCCGTCAGGCTCTCCTTGACGAAGGGGGAGAAGAGTGCAGCCTGGTCGAACCCTGTAAGCATATTGTGCTTCTCGAGGTAAAGAGGGATATCGCTTGTCATAACTATCATCGGGATCGAGGACTTGAGGGCTTCCACCACACCGGGAACCATGTGTGTGGCCCCTACGCTGGGGCCCTCGCAGACCCCCGGTCGGCCGCTTGTGCGGGCGTAGCCGTCGGCCATGAATACAGCATGGCGCTCGTCACGGGCCATAACATGGGTAACCCCTTCGAATCGTTTCCACTCGTCATAAAGGCCCAGCGTGGTCTCTCCCGGCAACCCGAAAACGTATTCCACCTTGTACCTGTGAAGCATTTCAAGCAGTGCGCGTGCTGCTTTCATAAGATACATCCTCTCCCCTGTCTGAATGGCGAACCGTCCGGGACATGCGGTCTTTCGGGAGCATCAATCCGGCCGTTCCTGGAAAAAGGCCCTGTCCCATTCCCGGGAGAAGACCGTTTCTCCCAGTTCCTTTCTCTCCCTCGGAGCCGTCTCCTCCTCCCTGAAGTGGGGCGGCAGAGTATCGGGATCTCCCTCTTTGCCTATAACAAAGGCTACAAGGGGCTTGAACCCCTCCGGGACACCGAAGGTCTCACGGACCTTGTCGCGGCTGAACCCCGCCATGACGTGGACCGACCATCCCATGGACTCGGCCTGCAGTATCAGCTGGGACATTGCGAGGCCGCAGTCGAAACCCGACCACGGGTTGGGTTTCCCGTTGTACTCGAAGGTCTCCCCCATTACCTGGAAGGCCAGAAGCGGAGCATTTTGTGCCCACGAGGCGTTCTTCTCTGTAAGACACGCCAGTGCCCCTGAAAAGGCTTCAGGATCCTCCCTGGTGGTAACCAGGTATCTCCATGGCTGGTTATTGAAGCATGAAGGGGCCCACCGGGCAGCCTCGAACATGGATATCAGCTCCGCCTCTTTAGGGATCTCCGGTCTGAAGGCTTTGGGGCTCCACCTTTTGGCTATGAGCTCCATCACCGGTTGTCGTGTTCTTGCGGGTTCTCTCCTGGTTTTTAAGGTCATCTTTTCAGTTCTCCATTTTCAGAAGGATTTTGCCGAAGTGGTCGCTTCGCTCCATCCTCTCCTGTGCCTTTGGGGCCTCCTCAAGGGAGAGAATGCTGTCGATGACGGGACGGACGGATCCCCTGGCTGCCATTTCGAGAAGAAGTTCTGTCTCCTCCGGCGGCGCCCCGTAACACCCCAGAAGGGATATCTCGTTACGGTAGATCCGCTGAAGGTTGATGGTGTAGTCTGACCCGGAAGTGGACCCGCAGAAGGCCAGTCTTCCTCCCGGCCTGAGGAGGGATAGGCTTTTGTCCCAGGTGGCCTTGCCTACGGTCTCGATAACGAGGTCCACCCCCTTGCCGCCCGTAGCCTCCCTGACAAGGGCAGGGTAGTCCCCGGCCGTATCGAAAACCTCGTGGGCTCCGACCTCCATAAGACGTCGCCTTTTTTCCGGGTCGCGGGTCGCTGCGAATACCACTGCCCCCGATGCCCTGGCTATCTGGATGGACGCAATTCCAACGCCTCCGGTTGCTCCCATTACGAAGACCTTCTCACCAGGTCTCAGGCCCCCCCGGGTAATGGTCATGTGGTAGGCCGTTGCCCCCACCAGCGTCAGCCCCGCTGCCTCCTCCAGAGACAGGCCTGAGGGCACCGGCCTGAGGCAGGAAGCCGGTACCGATACATACTGGGCATAGCAACCGTCCCTAGCCACTCCCAGAACCGTAGCGTAGGCGTTCAGAGGCTGGTGGTCATGGCCGCCGGGGTAGACCCAGGGAGTGACTACCACGCTCTGGCCCGGGGAGAAACTTTCCTCGCCAGTTCCTTCTGCTGCAACGATTCCGGCCCCTTCCGACCCGGGAATACGGGGTAGTCTTACGGGTACGTTGCCGATCCTTGCCCATATGTCCAGGTGATTTACTGCCGCAAAAGCCATCCGGACCAGGACTTCTCCGGGAACCGGATCAGGGATCCGCTGATCGGCCGGGACAAGCACTTCGGTGCCGCCGGTGGAGCTCATCAGAATTGCCTTCATGTCTATCACTCCC
>DFZC01000037.1:0-620 GCA_002383685.1 Synergistaceae bacterium UBA4066
TCGTTTTAGCTCGGGATGACAGGCTATCAGTTCGTGGAATGTCAAAATCGTGAAATTGTTCTTATCTTATAAGGAAAATCTCAGGTAGGCCTTTCGAAACTAGCGCTACTCAAACCATCCTTCGCTGAGGTCAGCCCAACCTGGGTTGATTTGTTCTATCAGCCGGTTCTTTTTCTCTCTTCTCCAGCCTTTTATTTCCTTTTCCCTGGCAAGGGCAGCGTTGATGTCGCTTGTTTCCTCGAAATAAACCAGTTTGTTTACGTTGTATTTTGAGGTGAATCCTTTTATCAGTTTGTTTTTATGTTCGTAGATCCTGCGTTCAAGGTTGTTTGTCACTCCTGTGTAAAGTACCTGGTTGTTGATGTTTGTCACAAGGTAGATAAAGAACCGGTATTCGCGAGGCAGGTCGGATCACCCCTTTCGTCAGTTTATGTAATTGGAAGCGGGGGCCAGGAAGGCGAAAGATACAGATAGCTCTTTTCTAAATCATGAAAGACCTTCATTGAAGTTTTCAGGAAAGATAAAAAAGCCGGTTCTTGAACATCGATACAGATTCCTCACACGCCTCCGGTGGTTCGGAATGACAACAATGGTTCTGGTTCAGATTCCTCACACGCCTC
>DFZC01000037.1:685-4249 GCA_002383685.1 Synergistaceae bacterium UBA4066
GCCTCCGGCGGTTCGGAATGACAACTCAAACTTCACGCTTCAAACTTGCCTTACTTCCTCCTACTCCCTGAGCCCGGCGGCGCCGATAAGGGCGGCGTTGTCGCCTAGGGCAGAGAGGCGGATGTCAAGGGTATTGCGGAACGGAGGGGCCGTGTAACTGATAACCAGGGGTTCGAGTGTTTCTACGAAGCCCGGGTTGCGGCTGAAGCCCCCGCCCAGGATGACGGCCTGGGGGTCAAGCACGTGCACTACTGATGCCACGAGTCGGGCCAGAACGTCGAGGGCGCGGTCCCAGACCGCTGCGATGTCCGGTTCGTCCCGGCGTTTCCAGAGGTCGGGGAGGTCTCCCTTGATCTTTGCCTTTCCGAAGGATCTTTTGAGGGCGTCGGCGCCGAAGACGGCCTCGGCGTGGCCGATAGCCCCGCAGCCGCACGTTGTTTTGTCGCCCACAGCGAGGTGTCCCAGTTCGCCGGCTTTTCCGTGGGAGCCCCTGATAAGCCTACCGCCGGAGATTATGCCTCCGCCGATTCCTGTGCCCAGGGTGAACATTACGAAGTCGGTGAGCCCTTTTGCAGCCCCCGCGTTCCATTCTCCCAGGGCTGCGCAGCTGGCGTCGTTCTCCAGGTAGACATCTCTCCCGCAGGCCCGGCTGACACGGGAGCGGAAGGGGTAGTTCTCGAGCATGGGAAAGTTGGGGGCCTGGAGGACCTTTTCACGCCCGGGGTCGAGCATTCCGGGGAAGCCCACGCCAAGCCTCAGGGCGGTGTTGCCCGGGTCGAGACTCTCGGCCATGGATGATATTGCCATGACGACGGACTCCGGGCTGCGGCCCTGGGGCGTGGGGACCTTGTCCCTTCTAGTCACGGCACCGTCCACGACGAGGGCTCCTTTTATGAAGTGTCCTCCCAGGTCGATACCGATGGATCTCATGGCTTTTTCTTCCATTCCTTTACGAGGCCAGGGTTGCTCTTGAGTGCCCGTCCCACGCCAACGAGGTCGCATTCGCGCCTTTTGAGAAGATCTAATGCCGTCTCGGCATTTTTGATCCCCCCGGTGCAGATGGTGGGAACCTTGCCGGCGGCATCCTTGACGGTGCGGCAGTAGGGGGCGAACCACGCCTCACCCTGTCCCTCGTAACCGCACATGTTGCCCGAGAGGTCGAGCAGGTCGAGCCCGACAGAGGAGAATTCAGAGGCCACCCAGCGCGCGTCGTCGATGGTCTGTCCCGATGGTTCGCTTCCGGGAAGGGTATCGGCCATCCCGAGACGGACCGCCACAATTGGTTCGTCACCGAGGGCGTACCTGACGGCCTCGCATACTTCGAAGAGGAGCCTGGCCCTGTTGTGGATCGAGCCGCCGTAGGAGTCGGAGCGCCGGTTGGTCATGGGGCTAAGGAACTGCCCCAGCAGGTAGCCGTGGGCAGCATGGACCTCAACGCCCCGATAGCCCGCTTTCATAGCCCTTTTGGCGGCTTCGGCAAAAAGGACCGGGATACCGGATATGTCCTGGAGGCTGAGCCCCACGGGCATGATGAAGATGTTGGAACGGGGGTGCCTGATGGGCGAGGGGCCCTTGGGGAGCCAGCCGTTCTCGAGCAGGTCCTCGTCGACGATGTAGGAACCTGCGTGGTTTATTTGCACCAGGGCTGGCATGCCTTTTGAAGAGAACAGGCCCGCAAGGTCTTCCTGGTAGGGCAGAACCTCATCGCGGTCGAGCAGGAGCTGCCTGAGGCGTGTCCTCCCCTCGGCGTGGACGGCATGGTGTTCGACGATGGCCAGCCCGGCCCCGCTTTCGGTCAGGGGCATGTAGTTCTCGAGGGTGTCGGCGGTGGGCAGACCTGTCTTGGTCGACGAAAGCGATGCCATTGGCGGGGCGGCGATCCTGTTGTTGAGGCGGACGCCCCGGATCTCAAGGGGTTCGAACAGCAGCGACATTTTGTTTACCTCCCATTAAACGTTAAACCTTATCTCTATTATGTCCCCGTCCTGCACGTGGTATTCCTTGCCTTCAAGCCTGAGGAGCCCTTTCTCCCTGCACTGGGGGTTGGAGAAGCCGTTGGCCTCGTAGTCGGCGTAGTGGACCACCTGGGCCCTGATGAAGCCGCGGGCGAGGTCGGAGTGGATCGCCCCGGCGGCCTCCACGGCGATGCTTCC
Source organism: Synergistaceae bacterium UBA4066 (assembly GCA_002383685.1). Lineage (GTDB taxonomy): Bacteria > Synergistota > Synergistia > Synergistales > Thermovirgaceae > UBA4066. The sequence goes on from DFZC01000037.1 coordinate 2,839, forward strand.
ATCGGGAAGGGTCCAGGATCTTACCTCATCCTTGCCTATGGTGAAGAAGCATATCAGCCCCAGGAGCGAGAAGGCCTCGCGAATGAGGCGCTCCCTTCCCGGTTCTGTTATTCCCATTTCGGCCATGAATTCGGCCTGTTCCCCGGGGTCCAGGTCGGCTATCTCCATTTCCATGCGTCCGAAGAGGCTGACCAGACCGAGCCCCCTGGCTGAGACGAGTTCTTTCATGCAGGAAAGCCAGGGCATGTCGTCACCGGCCTGGGATTCGTCGAGGTTGAGGATCACCAGTTCGGGTTTGAGGGTCAGGAAGGTGAAGCCACGCATGGACTTCTCCTCTTCGGGCGTGAAGGTCATCTCCCTGAGGGGGAGTTCCTCGAAGAGGTGGTCGCGGCAGCGTTCCAGCAGCGTCTTTTCGGCCTGCTCCTCCGGGGAGGGTTTCTTTTTTTCGACCAGTTTCACCAGCCTGTTCTCTATTACCGAAAGGTCCCGGAGGATCAGTTCCGTCTCGACGATGTTCCAGTCACGGACGGGGTCCACGGTCTCCTCGGGGTGAGGGACGTCGGGGTTGTCGAAGCACCGGACCACGTGGACCAGGGCGTCGGACCCGGCCACAAAGGAGAGGAATGAGTTGCCCAGCCCGGCGCCCTTGCTGGCGTCACGGGAAAGGCCCGCAAGGTCTACGAATTCCACCGGTGCCGGGGTTGCCTTTTTGGGCTGCCAGATCTCGACGAGTTTATCGAAACGGGGGTCGGGGACGGAGACGACGGCCCTGTTGGGGTCGGTCTTTCCGCCCGCATAGGGTTTTACCTCGGCTCCTGCCCTTGTTATGACGTTGAAGATGGTGCTTTTCCCGCTAAGGGGCAAACCTACGATACCGCAGCTAAGCATTGTGCGTTCACCTCGTAAAAGAGTTTATCACCGAAGGGGCTTAAGTGTATGATATCAATAGAACCTTTAATGCGTGAGACGTGAAAACCTTAAGAGCGTGAGACGTTAGACGTGAGACGTGAGACGTGAGACGGAAAAGCAGAAAAGCGAGGCGGCAGGAAACAGGCTGCAGGAGGCAGGAAAACCTTAAGAGCGTGAGACGTTAGACGTGAGACGTACCCTGTCGCTGCGCTTGGGGCACCTTGTGAGACGGAAAGGCGAAAAGCGAGGCGGCAGGAAGGGCAAGATCCGTNNGCGCTTGGGGCACCTTGTGAATCGTAAATCGTGAATCGAAAAGAAAGGGGCCAAGAAAGGCAGGACAAGATCAACTGCGTGAACGGCACCCAGTCGCTACCCCTCGAGAATCGACTCGGGACTATGCGCTCGGGGCACCTTGTCCCGAAGCGGTTCAATGAGGGGCCTTGTGACTAGTGACTCGTGACTTGAAGGATAAAGTGCGTGAACGGGAAAGGGCTTGTCATTC
>DFZC01000051.1 GCA_002383685.1 Synergistaceae bacterium UBA4066
GTCCTTCTGTATTTCTCGAAGGTGTGTGCATTAGCAAGGGTCTTCTGTCGCTTCATGAGAGGCTCAACTCCGCAGGAAAAGGATTTATGCAATGACCGTGAAGTCTGGTATCACTGCAACTATATTTTACCAAGCCAAGTGCATATTCGGGGAGCTTTTTCAGAGGTTCCTTAGTTGAAAAATATTGGAAGTCAGGAAGAAAGCTCTTCTTTTCATCTCTTGATCTAACCTATATATAATACAGCATTCTTCCCGAATATTTTCAGTCCTGTAGTTTTCATTTTGACTCTAAGACAAAAAGCCCCACCACCCACTTCTTCTCCGCCCTTCCGAGGGCATCAGAATTCTCTCCCCTGCCGATGATGGTGAAGCCGAGGCGTGAAAGGAGAAGTTCCAGCCTTTCGGGGGAAATGCCGTTGTGGAAGCGCCCCCTTTCGTCGCGTCCAGTTAGGGGTTCCCCCGTATTGTCTATTGGCAGGGAGACCAGGAGCCTGCCGCCGGGTTTGAGGACACGGCGCAGACCGAATGCGGCGTCGAAGAGGGTCTCTTCCGGCAAATGCATGAGTACGGCCGAGCATAGGACGCCGTCGAAGGATCTGTCGGGGATGGTGAAAAGGGCTGGAAGAGCATCTGTGAAGAGACGGCCATCCAGGGATGGGTCGAAGCGGAGGCCTTCGTCGATCAGTTCGGGGCATGGGTCTACGCCGAAAGCGTCCCAGCCGCCCCGCAGCAGCAGGGATACGTCGCGGCCAGCCGCGCAGCCTACGTCGAGGACCCTGGATCCTTTGGGGAAGGCGACGTCGAACCAGTTCTCAATGCCGGCGGCGGCGGAGCGGTATTGTTCGGCGAGAAGGGAGGCGTTGGCGGAGTAGAATTCCCGGGTTTGGGGGTCTAAGACATTCGCTTTATCCATCCCTGGGTCCTCTGTTTCTTCAGATTTTTGGAAAATCCTTTCATATCCTCGGACCACTCAGATCTCCGCAGATAAGACCTTGTTTGATTTATTACAAAAGAACCTATCTGTGACCATCTGTGATATACCCTGTCGCTTTGCTTGGGGCACTCGTCTGTGGATAATGGTAGTCCTGGTCTGTCCTGATGCTCGGGTCAAGGAACCAAAACAAGAACATGGTATCCGCAGACAAGGTGCCCTAGCCTGCATGCTGCAGGCGTAGGGTATTACACAGATTTCCTCAGATAAAACCTTGATTATTATTTTCAAAAGAACCTATCTGTGACCATCTGTGATATACCCTGTCGCTTTGCTTGGGGCACTTTGTGAGTCGTGAATCGAAAGTTCAAACATAGATCTCTCATCCGCCAGCCGGCGGATTCGAGATGACAGACTAAAACCGTGACGCGGAACTCGTGATTAGTGCCTAAGATACGTTTTTAAGTCAAATAGATCTACGGTTTCCTCTCTTCTGCACTCCTACCCTGTCGCTCCGCTCCGGGCACTTCGTCCCGAGGTGTTTTAACGAGGGGCTTCGTCTGCGGTGAGATGGTCCCAGGGTCAGATCCTCATCCGCCGGCTGGCGGACTCCTCAGGATGACAACAACGGCCAGCACATCAATGGTGTCTTTATTTATTTCAAGGATTTCTTGATGGACCTGTATCTTGAATTGGCCTTTTCGTAAAAGTTCTCTCTTGTGGCAACAAGGAGGATAAGGCAAACCTTCTCCTCGGTCATGACACAGTAGGCTACGCGCCATTGCCCACTGCCTTTAAGAGAAAAGTGAAGGGATCGTACCTTCACAAGTGAACCTTCAAGGAGATCTCCTGCAAGGGGTTCTGTTTCAAGAACCCTGATCTCTTCGAAGATCTCTTTAAGATGGGGTTTGCATGCCTTGGCTTTGAGGTCTTTTACGGCACCCGTAGTTAATTCTACGGAATATTTCTGATCATTGCCCTTATTCAAGGTCTACCCCAAGTTCATGAGCAGCATCTTCAAGGCCAACGGTCTTGCCCTCATTACGCTCTCTTAAAGCATCTAACACCAGAGCATCAAAAGGGTTGACCGCTTTTTTCAGGACAAAGCATTCAACCTGCTCCTGCAGGAAAAGCGTATCGCCCGGTCTGATGTCGAGGTTCTTCCGGAGCTTGTTTGGCAGCGTTACCCGACCCTTTTCATCCACTTTCAAAGAGATAGCAGACATTCTTTTTCACCACCCTGGTGGGATTTTCCCACAAGACATTATAGTTCAATGGCGGAAATGGTCAATGGGATGAGTGACAAGGGTGTGGAACAAGGGAGTGACACGTGACTGGAAATACAGGTGACCAGGCAGCAGGCTTCAGGCAACAGGGAAGGCAAAACCGGTCCAAAGTTATCAAGTTCAAAGTTCAAAGAAGAAACGGGACGGTGAACGGAAGTTCAGATCCAGATGCTAATTGTTATAATCAAGGTCAACCGGAAGCATATTAAGGATATTAAACGCTCTTCGCAGACTTGTTATGGAGGTATGGTCATGTCAAGCCAGTTGTCGCGGTTGAAGGGGAACGTGTCGAAAGTGGTCATCGGCAAGGGGAAAGTGCTGGACCTCATGCTGGTGGGGCTGATTGCCAGGGGGCATATCCTTATCGAGGACGTCCCCGGAGTGGGGAAGACCCTGATGGCCAGGGTCATCGCCGCATCGTGCAGCATGGGGTTCCGGCGGCTGCAGTGCACGCCCGACCTTATGCCCACGGATGTGACGGGCTTTTTCACCTACGACAAAAAGGACGGGGCTTTCACCTTCCGCCCTGGCCCCCTGATGACTAATATTCTTTTGGTGGACGAGATCAACAGGGCCGTACCGCGCACCCAGTCAAGCCTGCTGGAGGCCATGGAAGAAAGGCAAGCCACGGTGGACGGCCAGACATTTCCTTTACCTTCACCCTTCATGGTTATGGCCACCCAGAACCCCATCGAGATGGAGGGGACATTTCCCCTGCCCGAGGCACAGCTGGACCGTTTCCTTCTGAAAGTCGACATGGGGTACCCCACCGCCGGCGAGGAAGAAGAGATCATCCTGACCCACGGAAAGAATACGGCCCTTTCGGGAATAGAAAGCGTGGTTTCCGGGGAGGACATACTGTCATGGCAGGACGAAGCGGCGGAAGTGTTCGTCCACCCGTCGCTTACCACATACATGATAGGCCTGACCCGGGCATCCCGGGAACATTCAGCCGTGGAACTGGGGGCAAGCCCGAGGGGGTCTCTGGCGCTGTTCAAGACTTCGAAGGCCCTGGCGTTCATCAGCGGAAGGTCCTACGTGATCCCCGACGACGTGAAGTACCTCGCTCCATACGTTCTGGCGCACCGCCTTATGCTGCGCCGCGAGGAACGCTACCGGGGGAATACCGGCCGCGCCGTGGTGACAGAGATCCTCTCCCAGGTGCCCGTTCCCGTCGAGGATGGCTGGGAGTAGCCTATGAGGGAAGTTCCGCTGGTCACTTCCCTATACACCCTTTTGGGGATCAGGATCTTTGCCGCAGTGAGCGTGGTTTTACTTCTGGCCAGGGGGCTTTATCTGCCGGCCTCCTTCCTGATCGCCATCCTGATGATCCTCGTCAGCTGCAGGCTCTGGGCCGACTACGGGCTCCACAGGCTGGGAACAAACCGCGAGACTCACCCGGTGAGGCTTTTCCCGGGAGATGTTGCCTCGTTTTCGGTCCGCATCCAAAACGATAAAAGGCTCCCTGTTTCCCTTGAGGTCTGGCAACCATTCCCCGAAGGACTGAATGTTACCTCTTCTGAACAGGAGGATGGAGACCCCGGCGGCCGACGCGTGGTCTTCCTGGGGAAATATGCCGAGAACCTGTTGAGCTTCCGTATCACCGGTATGTCGCGCGGCTGCTACGAGATCCCCCCTGGCAGGGTCAATTCGAAGGATCTCCTGGGACTCTTCCACAGGGAGAGACGCTTCGGCGAGGCCATGGAGATCCTGGTTTACCCGGCGCTGCTGGACATGGAGGATCGCGACCTGGCGCAACACTTCCTGATAGGCGATACAAGGTCCGACAGGCCCTTCATGCCAGATCCCACCCGGGTTTCGAGCCTGAGGGACTACACGCCTGACATCCCGGCACGGCGGATACACTGGAAAGCCAGCGCCCGGCATGGAATACTTCTGGCCAAGGTCCTTGAGCACACGGCGGACCTGAGGTTATGCGTCACCCTGGACGGTGACAGATTCCCAAAGCACTCCCCCTCCATGGAGAAGGCCCTCTCCGTGGCTGCGACCCTGACAGTGTGGGCCGAACGGGAAAAAATCCCTTTCGGCCTCATATCCAACGTGTCCCAGTGCGGAAGATCGGGTCCGGTTTCGATCTCCGCAGGATCCGGCCCATCCCAGGTGCGGCTCGCCCTGGAGGCTCTGGCCAGGGCGAAGCTCCCGGTCGCGCTTCCTTACGGCGAGTTTTTGAGCCAGGAGAAGAGGCTGATGCCCTGGGGGACAACGATCATATCTATCCGCGGCGATAACTCCGGCGGGACCCCGTCCGGGGACGGGGTCAGTGTCGAGATGGAAAGAGCCTGAGGTGATGCTGTTTTGGCAAGCATACTGTTCCGGCTGTTCCTGGTCACCAGCGAGTCGCTGAATTATTGCCTGTTCTACCTGTTTGCCGTCTCAGGCTTCGAGGTGACGGGGTTCGTGGACCCATGGTCATTTCTGACCATCGGTTCGTCCGTGGCAGCAGTAAACCTGGCCATGAAGCGCGGCAACTTCAGGTACTTCACTATAGCTCTCGCCAACGTTGCCGTTTTCTGGGTCAGCCTCCGTTTGGGACGAAACCCGTTAACCCTTGTGTCCACTTCCGGGAGCCCTGCATCCATGGCGGGGTTTTTGGCCACCTGGGTTCTGTTGCTGGCAGCAGGCGGCCGGGCAGTATTCCTTTCCTGGACAAAGGATCCCCCACGGTACGGGCTTTTTGACATAAACGTTGCGGCCCTTTTCCTGATGCTGCTCCTGGCCTCGTCCTTCGAGGTTCCCCTTCCCGGGGTACATGCGCTTTTGTTTTTGGCCATCCTGTCCAACGTATTCATGCTCTTTTTCGGATCCCGGAGAGAGGGTTCGGGACAGGGCTCCAGACGTTCCCTTCTGGCTCTTGCGGTCCTTCTTGTGCCGGTGTGGCTGATAGGGAATTCCGATATCCTTTCGGTGCTGGAACAGCCGGCAGAGTCGGTTATCGAGTTCAGCAAGCCCTTTTTCGGGCTGCTTCTCCAGGGACTCGGAGCGGTACTTTTGATGATCTTCAGGTTCATGAGATTGATACCGCGTCGCCAGGCGCCGACAGTATCGGGCGGGGGGCCTTCCGTCACGGAAGAGGAACTGATGCCCGCCGGGGAAGCGGGTCTTCTGGAAAAGTACCTGATATTGGGCATGGCGATCATAGTCGCAGTGCTCGCCGTTCTGGGGGCGCTTTACATGCTGTGGCTTCTGGTGCGCTTCCTGCTTCATAAAAGGACGGGCACTGCGTCCGGCGAAGTATGGAAAAGACCTTCTTTCAGGAGTTTCCTGGCGGCCCTGTACCGGACGCTGAAGCGCCTGGTACTGATGGCTGCCATCTTTTTGCCCTTGCCTATTACAGCAGAACGGGCCTACGGTTTCCTGCTCTTCTGGGGGAAGCACAAGGGGAAGCCAAGAAAGGCCGACGAAACAGCCTACGAGTACCTGGAAAGGCTCCGGGCAAGGTTCCCGGATCGGGAAAGGGAGTTATCGCGCATTACGGGAAGTTTCGTGCGGCACAGGTACTCAAGGGAGGGAAGAGTCTTCGAACGGGGTCTGAAATGGTACGTGTTGAAGCTGTACGTGAGGGTTCCGTTCCTGAAGGGAACCTCAGGGGCGGGAGAACTATGAGGAGACAGGCGTCAGGCAACAGGCGACAGGAAGGGCAAAAGCGTGACTCGTAACTCGTGACTCGGAAACCCAAACCTTTTCACCACAGACAAGGCCCCTCATTGAACCGCTACCCTCGTTAGTGCACCCCGGGACTATGCCGGGACAAGGTGCCCCTGACATAAAGAAACTGAAAATTGATCTGAGGCTGATGAAAAAATGTTATATATGATATAATCACGCTATCCAAAAGGGAGGTTATCTCTCTTATGTCCTGGAATATCATCTTCTTTACAAAGCCCGATGGTTCACCAGAAATGAGCTTAACTCTGGTTCAAGTCCAGTAACAGATTTTCTCAGATCACTTTCACCGGGACATAGAGCCAAAGCTATGAGGGTTATTGATCTTCTTGAGCAATTCGGACCTGGGCTTCAGAGACCTCATGCTGCCAGTATCAGGCTTCAAAGATATTCGGGACTTTGGGAATTGCGGATCAGTTTCTCCGGAGATGCCTCCCGTGTTTTTTATTTCACATTAAACGATGGATCTTTCGTATTACTTCACGGTTTTATCAAAAAAACAGAAAAGTTACCCAAAAAGGAACTCGAAATTGCCCTTAACAGAAAACAGGATTTTTTAAAGAGGTGCGAAAAATGATCAGAAATGGAATTCCCTGGAAAGAAGTCAAAAAAGATCTATTGAAGGACCCTGAAACAGCTTCGGCATATGCCGAACTTGACGAGGAGTTTGCCTTTATAGCATCGATGATCAGGGCCAGGCGGGAGAAGGGCATTTCACAAGAAGATCTGGCCCTAAGGGTAGGAACTAGCCAGGGTAACATCAGCAGGCTGGAGTCGGGCAAACACAATCCTTCTTTACGGTTTCTCCGAAGAGTGGCATCGGCCCTTGATCAAGAACTGAAGGTCAGTTTTCAAGCTCGAAACCCCGGAATTGGGAAGGCTAAACCCGTTCAAGGTTACCAGGTTCAAGGTTCAAAGAGGAAACGTGACGCAGAAAAACCGTAAATCGTGACTCGGAAAGAGCAGGAAAACAAGGCGGCTGGCTGCAGGAAGGCAAAACCAGTTCAAAGTTATCCAGTTCAAGGTTCAAAGACGAAACCACAAACTGTTTATCCACAGACAAGGCCCCTCATTGAACCGCTACCCTCGTTAGTGCACCCCGGGACTATGCCGGGACAAGGTGGACAGGATGGGATCGAAAGTTCAAATACAGATCTCTCATCCGCCAGCCGGCGGATTCGAGATGACAGCCAACTTTTGTGGATCCTGTGATAAGAAGACATGGCTCTTGACTCGGGGATCGGGAAGGGCAGGGACACAAGGCTTCAGGAAGGGCTCAAGCGGGGGCGGGTAAAGGATCCCCGCCCCCTTGGTATCCGGGCAGATCGAAGGGGTCGCGGAATTCCAGGCAGATATCGAGGGGCCGGTCAGGATGATCAGGGCTTTCCTGGCGATATCAGCAGCCCGAAAAACCCGGAAGGATCCGGCCCCACAAAATACACCAGGAATCGTTATTTCCCAGTCTCGATAACGGGCTATCCTGACCACGGGGAGCCGCAAGACTACCTGACGGGCCTCCTGTTAATGCCTCGCCTGACTTCTTTTTCATCGGGGAAGAAAACCGCGTGAAGGATCTCGCCATTGTGGACCAGCGCTGAGCCAATGAGTCCCTTACCGGCGAAACGGACGTCTTCCCCCCTGCCTGCGGATTCCTTGACGGACACCCCTGCCATAGAAGCCCTGCCCAGGAATTCCCGGGCCTGCTCCACCCCGGCCTCGCCCCTTGCAGGAATTTTGCCTGCAGCGATCTCCACGGCATAGCTCTTAAGGATCCTCGGGTAGAGTTCCCTGAACGATCCGGCCTTGGCAACGTACTCAAAGCCCGCAGGGTCTCCTCCCCAGAAGAAGATCACCCCGCGCTGTCCATCGCGCAATGGAAGTGAAGAACTGAAGGAATCCATCTTACTTTCCATTTCCTGGAATACATCCCTCATGGCGCAGGTGCGCGAACGTGTGCGGGATTTCATGGTCAGTTCGTCAATATGGTCCCAAACCTCCATCTGGTCTGACCTGAAGGAGCTGTCGGACCGGATGTTCTCCCCCACGGAGCGGTTCTTCGAGAACCTTACCGACCTGGCAGCCATGGTACCCGAGTCGGCGAAGACGCTGGACGTGTAGTGCCACCTTCCCCTTTCGGTGCAGCTGACGGGAACCACCACTTTGGCATTCGAGGCTATCAGGACAGTGATGTTGAGGACCCTGTTCTGCTTTGCCCCCTGGAGTTCCTCGCCGTCGAGTATGAGTATGTTCTCGTCCCCCTTGTTAACGACCAGCAGTTCCGGCACAGTGCCGCCCTGGGTGAGCTCCCGGATCTCTATACTGTCGTTCCTGAAGGCTTCGTTGAGCGTAATGTGGGGCAAATCGCAAGGTATGGAAGAGAACACCGGGAATGCCGTGAGCCCTTCGTGGCTCGCGGGCTCGCCTATCTCGAGGCTTTTGAAGAATTTTTCGATGACGGTCTTCATAAAGACCACCTCCCGCATAACATTCTAGGGAGGGCAAGCGTCATTTTAGATGTGGCATCAAAACTGATTTCGACCTGGTGTTCAAATTGATATATGCTTTAGAAAACGTATGGGGAGGTTGCCAACATGGCACAAATGTCTCCATCTGAAACAGGGAAGCATGCGGAAGACCTTTTCAGGCAAGGACTCTTCTGCGCCGAAAGCGCGGTCCTTGCCATCGCCGAGTCGCAGGGGTCGGAGTCGGGGATCCTCCCCAGGGCCGCCACGGGGTTCTGCAGCGGCATGGCCCGCACCTGCGGTACCTGCGGCGCGCTCTCGGGGGCTATCATGGGGTTGGGACTGGTCCTGGGCCGGGACAACGCCGACGGGTCGGTTGAAAGGACATACGAGGCAGTGGGGAAACTGATCCGACGGTTCGAAGAGGAGTTCGGGTCGACCAACTGCAGGGGCATCCTGGACTGCGACCTTGGCACACCCGAAGGCCAGGCCTTTTTCAGGGAGAACAACCTGAGGGAGCTCTGCGCAAGGATCACCGGAAGGGCCGCCGGGATAGCTTCAGAACTTGTTAGGGAAACTGAAGATAAAGGCCGACAGGAGTGTTGAGCTTGCCAACTGCACGGGAGACGGAATTCGCAGCCCTGGACCTGGAGACTACCGGGCTTGACCCCCTTAATGACCGGATCGTGGAGGCAGCGGCGGTGATATTCAGGGGGCATGAGGTTCTGGATTCCTTCGAGACCCTTGTGAACCCCGGGGTGAGGATAACCCCTGCACTGACGGCTATCCACGGTATTAACAACAGCATGGTCAAAGGGGCACCCTCGCCCGTGGAGGCAGTTGGCCGTCTTGCCGGGTTCGTGGGGGAAAGGCCGCTGGTGATCCAGAACGCGCCCTTCGACCTGGGGTTCATGGAGACGGTACGGCAGGAAAATTTCCAGGAGTCCCTGGTCAACGACGTGTTCGATACTTGCAGGATGGCACCCCTGGTCTTTCCGGGTCTTCCCGGTTACAGCCTGGGCAGCATGGCGCGATCCCTCAAGGTCGCCAAGGGGCGAGATCACCGGGCACTGGACGATTCGCTTGCAGCCATGGGGATATTCCTGAAGTGCCTGGAGAAGATCGACCCCGACGGGAGAATGGGTTACGGCATCTTCGAAAGATCGTGGTCCCTGACAGCCCTGATGGCCCTCGAGAGGACAACGCTGAACATGGAATGGCCCGAGGGTTTTGAACTTCTGAAAGAGGCCCGGGAGAGTTCCGGCCGGGTGCTGATAGTCTACCGCGGGGGCAACGGGACGATAACAGAGAGGGTCATCGAACCCACAGGGCTTGTCAGGATCGGAGGCAGGATCATGCTCGAGGCCTGGTGCGGCCTCCGGGGCGAGAGCCGAACCTTCAGGTTCGACAGGATACTGGAGATACGCCCGCAGGAGAAGTAGCAAAAGACCCCGCCTGAGCGGGGCCTTTTATTGTTAAGTGGCGCGCCGGACAGGAGTCGAACCCGTAACCTTCGGATCCGTAGTCCGATGCTCTATCCAATTGAGCTACCGGCGCGCAATACGTGAAACCAGTTGGCGGTGGGACAGGGATTCGAACCCTGGAGGGAGGTTTAAGCCCCCCTACTCGCTTAGCAGGCGAGTGCCTTCAGCCGCTCGGCCATCCCACCAGGCGCAAATCATGCGCGGTCTATTCTATGCACCCTTAAGGGGTGTGTCAAGAACGCCTCCGGCAGTTATTCAGAGGCTTCTTCTTCCTGTTGTGCTTCTGTCTCCCCACCGGTTTCCCCTTCAACTTCTTCCTGCGGCGGGACTTCGAAGAACTCGGGGGCAAGGATCTTTATGTTGGCCTGCTGAAGGAGACCTTCAAGGTACTCGTTCTGAACGCCATGCCTCTTCTGCTGGGCGATCATGTTCCTGATCTCGGCATTTGCCTCGTCGAAGGTGGCTATGGTCTCTTCTTTTTTCTCCAGCTTGATGACCAGGGCAAAGTCGTTATCTGCCACGGCGATGGGCTCGGAGACCTTGCCGATCGGGGTGTCCGCAATTGGCTTGAGGAGCCCTTCCTCCAGATCGCGAAGGGTCACGAAGGCCGGCTCCCCGGAAAGGGTATAGTCGATGGCGGATTCCTTGTACCCCTCCATCGCTTCGTCCCAGTTCTTTCCGTCGTCAAGCGCCTTTTTGACGGCTTCGGCTTCCTCCCGGGTCTTGAAACGGGCGAACATCACACTGTACCCCTCGGGCTGACGGAAGAAAAGATCTTTAGTCTCCTCGTAGAATTCCAGCGCTTCTTCGTCGGTAACTTCGACATTACCGGCGCTGGCGTCGAGGACCATTCTCTGGGCTAACTGCACCCGGATCTGCTCCTGGAGATCCTTCATCTTGATGCCGCTGTTGTCCATGTACTGCTGGAAGGCCTCCTTTGTCGGGAACTGCCCCTCTATACGCTTGACGGCAGCATCGATCTCCTCTTTGGGGACCTCTATCTTCTGCCTTTTTGCCTCCAGCTGGAGCATGTGCTGCATGGCTATGCTGTTAAGCACCTGCTTGCGCATGGAGACAATGGACTCGACTGAGAGGTCCGACTGACCGGTCTGCTGGGCGTAGTTCCTGACCCCCATGACTATGTGGGAGGCCATGACCTGCTCGCCGCCTATGCTCGCTACGGGAAAATCTCCCTCGACACCCTGGGGGCCTGAAGGCCTGCTCCCCCTGGTGATGTACATGCCAAAGATGGAGGCCACGAAAACGATCACAACTACGATCATAATGGCCCGGGTCCTGGTCCTTAAAGCCTGCATTATCACGATGTATCTTCCTCCTTACCCTTTATGGAGAGTTATCTTCGGGAATTTTTCAGCGTGTACAATAATACGTTCCAACCGTGGCCCTGTCAAAGGTATTTTTATCAGATATCCTCAAAGGATGTCCCGCTCTTCACCTGGACCTCAAGCGGCACCGAGAGGTTTGCAGCTCCCTCCATGGATCCCCTGAGGATCTTAGATACGTCTTCCTTGATACCCGGTGAGCATTCGACGACCAGGGAGTCGTGCACCTGCAGCACCAGGGGGGCTTCTATGCCACCCTCGCTTGCGGCGCGGAAATATCGGACCATCGCGACACGCGCTATGTCAGCCGCGCTGCCCTGGAGAGGGGTGTTGACGGCCACCCTCTCTATGGCGCCGGCGCCCCTTCCCTCCACGGTGGAGACTTCGGCAAGGGGACGGATCCTCCCGAAAAGGGTTGTAGTGAAGCCCTTCTCCCTGGCCTCCCTGGCGGAGCCCTCCATGTAATCCCTTACCCTGGGGAAGGCCTTGAAGTACCTGTCGATGACCGACGCGGCCTCTTCCCTCCCTATGCCCATACGCTGGGACAGGCCATGGACGCCCATACCGTACAGAAGGCCGAAGTTGACGACCTTGGCCATGCGCCTCTGCTCGTTGGTTACTTCGCCGTTCCCCCCCCCGAAGATCCAGTAGGCCGTTTCTGAGTGGATATCGCGCCCCTGGGCAAAGGCATCCTTCAGGCGGTCCTCACCGCAAATGTGGGCCAGGATCCTGAGTTCCACCTGGGAGTAATCGCCGGCCAGGAAAATATTACCCTCGACCCGGGGCTTGAGGGCCCTCCTGAGCCTCCCCGCCCAGTTGCCGAAAGCAGGGATGTTCTGGAGGTTGGGGTCACGACTGCTGAGGCGGCCAGTCCCTGTGACGGTGTGTTCAAGCGTAGTGTGGACACAGCCTGTATCGGGGTCGACCCCCTTAAGAAGAGGATGGATGAAGCCTGTGATGACCTTGGTGATCTCCCTGTACTCCAGGAGCATTTGCGGGACCTCGGGGTCACCGACGGGAAGACCGGCTAGTTCCTCAAGGACCGAGACATCCGTAGAGAGCCCCGTTTTGATCTTCTTTACCGGCGGGAACCCCAGTTTTTCGAAGAGGAGCCAGGCTACCTGTTTGGGGGAGTTGAGGTTGACGTGGGTGTCGACCCTGCCGTCGATATTGGTGGATATCTCCCCGGTGCGCAGGTCAAGCTCCTCTTCCAGCGCGCTGAGAAGCCTTTTGTCCACCCTTACCCCGTGCCGCTCTATCGATGCCAGGACAGGGCAGAGGGGGGTATCTACCTCCATCATTACTTTCGCAAGGTCCCCCGCAACAATGCCAGGCTCCAGTTCCCGACGGGATCTCCAGAGTCCGGCGGTTTCTTCCGGTGAGGCTGAGATCCGGCCTGGAGCGGTACCCTCAGGATGGAGGGCATACCGGGCAAGCCTGACGTCCCATACATTGGCCGGGTGGGGCAAGAGCGACGGCGACGCTGCGCATATCTCCTTGTAACCGCTGGTGGTGACCCTGCCTTTTTTCGCCCATCGGGAGATTTTCTCCATCACATCCGGCGAAGCGTCTCCCTTCCAGAATTCGCCTTCCGGGGAACAGAGGCAGACCTCGTCGATGCGGAACCTCTGGGGATACTCCCCGGAACCCGTCCATCCCAAGGCTAGTTCTTCCTTTTCAAGAACCTTTTCCAGTGGGGTTTCCCGCTGTTCGAGTGACGAAAGCTCCCGTTCAGGAGCTGGGGCGGTATCGGCAGCTTCACCCAGGAGGCGTTCGGAAAGTTTTTTCAGTGCGAAGCGGTCGAAAAGCGCCGCCAGCTCGTCGCGCTTCATGCCATGCAGGGCGAGGTCACCTGCATCGAGAGGCTCGTCGAGACGCAGCCTGGTGAGTTCCCGGCTTGAAAAGGCCGTATCCCTGCCCTCTTCAAGTTTTTTCCTGAGGGCGGGCTTCATTCCATCGAGGTTTTCGTAGATCCCTTCAAGGGAACCGTGTTCGGCCAGAAGGGATCTGGCTGTCTTGTCGCCGACGCCTTTTATTCCGGGGACGTTATCCACGCTGTCCCCCACCATGGCCAGGTAATCGGCCATGGATGCCGGGGGAAACCCGTAGTCCTCGCGGAAGCTTTCATGGGTCCAGGCACGGAACTCGCTGACCCCTTTCACGGGACGCATTACCGAAAGACCCTCTTCAAGGACCTGGAGAATGTCCTTGTCGGCCGTGAGGATAACCACCCTGATGCCTTTTCCGGCTGCGGACCTGGCGGTGGAGGCTATTACATCGTCGGCCTCGACGCCTTGCTTTTCAATAACTGGAAGCCCCAGCCCTTCAGAAAATTCCTTGATAAAAGGGAGCTGGACCTTGAACTCGGGGGGTGTGGGCTGACGCCCCTCCTTGTAGGCTTCGTAGGCCTCATGACGGAAGGTCGGCCCCGGGGCGTCGAACACTACGGCGGCGAGGTCGGGTTTGACATCTTCCATGGTTTTAAGGAGCATATTGGCGTAGCCCAGCAGTGCGTTCGTGGGAGTCCCGTCCGGGGCAGTGAGCTCCGGAAGGGCAAAAAAGGCCCTGAAAGCAAGGCCGTGACCATCTACGAGAAGGATCGTTCTTTCAGGCAACTGCCCCATCTCCTTTGAGAGGGAATTTTGGGGTATACTGCTGTTCGGCTCTGATGCTAAGGGATAGGATACCACCAGGGAAGGATGAACTGAAATGAATTCGACAACCAGGGTACGTTTTGCACCCAGCCCCACAGGGGCGCTTCATATTGGCGGAGCCCACACGGCACTGTTCAACTGGCTCTGGGCCCGCAGGAACGGCGGCGCGTTCGTCCTGCGCATAGAGGACACTGACCTTGTCCGTTCCACCAGCGAGTACGAAAGGACCATCCTCCAGGGCCTGAACTGGCTGGGCCTCGACTGGGACGAGGGGCCCGACGTGGGCGGAAGCCACGGGCCTTACAGGCAGTCCGAAAGAAGGGGTATCTACCTGGAGCACGCCATGAGGCTGGTGGAGTCGGGGCAGGCCTACCGCGAAGGTGAGGCCGTGATCTTCTCGGTCCCCCAGGACAAAATGGTGGCCTTTGACGACGTGGTCTACGGCCACATAGAGATGGCCAGCGAAACACTCAAGGACATCGTGCTGATCAAGAGCGACGGGTTCCCCACCTACAACTATGCCGTCGTGGTGGACGACCACAGCATGGAGATCTCCCACGTCATAAGGGGCGAAGACCATATTTCCAACACGCCAAAGCAGATACTTCTTTACGAAGCGCTTGGCTGGGAGGTACCGACCTTTGCGCATCTTCCCATGATCCTGGGCAGGGACAAGAAGAAACTCTCAAAGCGTCACGGCGCAACAAGCGTATACGAGTACCGGGACATGGGCTACCATCCCGACGCCCTGTTCAACTATTTCGCCCTGCTGGGGTGGAACCCCGGCGACGACAGGGAGATATTCACCCGCGAAGAGGCGGTAGGGATGTTCGACCTTGCCAGGGTCACCAAAAAGGCCGCCGTGTTCGACATGGACAAGCTGAACTTTGTGAACCAGGCACACATCACCAAGATGCCCCCTCTGGAAAGGGCCAGGCATACCATCCCGTTCTGGAAAGAGGCGGGCCTGAGACCGGAAGAACGGAGCGAGGAGTGGCTGGGGGGAGTGCTGGACCTTCTCGAGGGCAGGGGACAGACCTTCAGGGAACTGGCGGAGTACACCGACTACTTCCTGTCATTCGAGCCCGTAAAGCTTCGCTACAGCGCCTCCGACCTGGACGAGGAACACAGGGAGACGCTGAAGAAGTTCTTCTCCACCATGCTGGCCATACCTTCCTGGTTGCCCGAACAGCTGGAGGTCACCGCCAAGTCCTGGTGTGACGCGAACGGCGTAAAGCTGAAGGACGTGGCAATGCCCCTGAGATGGGCCCTTACGGGCCGCAAGGTAAGCCCCGGGATATTCCACGTTGCGGTATTCCTCGGACGGGAAGAGGTCAGGAAAAGGTTATCATATTACGGACTGGTCCAGGAAAGTGTCTAACGGGGATAATTTGAGGGGCGCCCGGTGGGGCGCCCCTTTTTTCAATATTTTTTCAGGAATTTACCCAGGATCCTTCCCGGATCCTGGGGCCAGGCCATCAGGGCATAGCACCCGAGGGCGTGGATGAACTCCACAGGGTAGTCCATCTGCCCCCATACGTCGAAACCCCTTGAAGACAGGGTGGCCATACCCACGTCGTGATAGGCTGCCGGGTTCTTTACGTCGCCCTCGGCCTGGCTGCAGGCTATCACCTGGGGCCTTCGGTCGGGCGGGTAAGCCGACGCGACCTTTTCGAGAAGCGCTGTCGGGGCGTTGCCGGCCCCGAAACCTGCTATGCCAAGTATCTTTTCGTCCCCCGACAGGAGCGGCTCCGTCCCTGGGGAACAGAACAGCCAGCGGATGCCCCGCCCGGCCTCCCTTGCCTCTTCAGAACCGGTCTCCAGGATCTTCTTCAGGGAGTGGGGGGTCCTTCCCCTGGGATGGGGCATTTCCGCTATCTCCCCCTCCCTTGCCCACTCGGGAGTGAAGAAAAGGGGCATGCTTCCGACGGGGATGAAGGCATCGGGGTGCTGGGCCCTGGCCTTGTGGCCCCGGTTGCCCTGTATGAGCTTCCAGTTGCAGTAGATCCAGACACCGGTGAGATCTGAGCAGACCACCTGGGCGGCCCCGCGCATGTTCACGGTGACGTCCTCCGGGGTGTAATCCAGCGTAAGCTGGCTCCCGGTCAGAACTATGGGTATGCCCACCCCGGAGAAGCAGAGGCTGAGCCATGCGGCGGAGTGGGCCATCGTGTCGGTGCCGTGAAGTATGAGCACCCCGTCGACGCCCCTCTTTACGGCATCGTCTATCGCCACGGTCATCTCCACCCAGTGGCCAGGGTCAAGGTTGGAGCTGTCGAGCCCGGGTATTCCCCAGGGTTCGATGCATTCCACTTCCATCTCCTTTTCGGCAAAAAAGGCAGAGATGTTACCGTGAAGGGCTTTCGTGACAGAGGGGTCGGGCCCCTTCCTATCACCCAGGAACCCGCTGGCGATGGTGCCTCCCGTGAAGATAACCAGGACCTTTCCCATGGGACACCTCCGAAAAAAGGCGGAACCACGATCACCCGCGGTCCCGCCGGTGTCTGCTGTAACCTACCTGGGGCTAATGGCCTTTACGGGACAGGCCTCCGCGCAGGCCGAACAACCGATGCACTTTTCCTCGTCAATCACGTGCTTTTCCTTGATCTTGCCGGAGATGGCCTGCACGGGGCACACCTTCGCGCACTTGGTGCAGCCGATGCACTTGTCCGGGTCGATAACGTACTTGACGGTCTCGGCGGCCGCGGGTTCCGGTGCCCCTTTCGCCTTTTTGGCCGCCGGTTTTTTACCGGAATCCTTTACGATCTGTTTCTTGCGGTCATAGGAGGAAAAGGCAAATTCATGGGTCATCCAGATGCATGATACAGGGCAGATCTCCGTGCACTGGGCACAGAAGCAGCACCTGTCCATGTGGAACTGAACCTTCTTCTCCTCGTCAAGTGATTCGATGGCGTTGGCAGGGCAGACCTTTATGCACATTTTGCAGCCAATGCAGGCCTTCCTGTCGTAAGCGATCCTACCCCTGAAGCCTTCAGGGGTCTGGACCGGGTCGTTGAGCTTTATTTTGCCCTCCGCCGCAGCCTTGAGGGCTTCGGTGAGGTTGTCCGGCATGTGAGCCACCGGGAACGGGTTGGTGGCCGGATCCTCGGCCCACTGCCTGAGCAGCTGTATCATCATCCTGTTGAGCATTCCCAACCCCCCTTACAGGATCACGTCGAGGGACAGGAGAACCATCCCCGCCAGTGAGAGCCCGGCAATATGGAACCAGTAGAACTGGGACGCCTGCCAGATCTTGTAGCGACCGAAAGCCGTCCGGACCAGGGTGACCCCCGCGATCTGCATGAGGAACACCTTCACCCAGAAGAACACGAAATCCGCCAGGAAGAGCATGGCTCCCTGTAAACCGAAGTGCTTCCCTATGGTCCAGGGGAAGAAAAGGGACACGACCACGGCGCACATGACAAGAGTCCGGAGCGAGAATGCTATCTTCATCATGGCAAGGTTGCGCCCCGAGTATTCGCAGATGAGGCCTTCAAGTATCTCCGTCTTGGCTTCGGCTATGTCCATGGGCACCTTGCCCACCTCTGCAGGAACTACGGCGAGAAGGGCTATAAGGAGGCAGATCAGCCCGAATAACCCGGTCCACCCCACGACGCTCCAGACCGGCATGCCCACGAAGGTCTCCAGGCTGAAGGGTTCGCCGGGCATACCCGAGCGGTAGGAGAACCACGCAAGGGTAATAATTACAACCGCAAGGGGAAGTTCATAGCTCATCATGAGGGTCATCTCGCGCTGGGCACCCACGTTGGCATAGGTGGAACCGCTCGCAAAACCGCCCACGGCCATTGCCACCGCAGAAAGCCCCAGCAGGTACAGGATCAGGATCAGGTCGCCGCTCCCGGCAAGTATCGGCGGAAGTGAGCCCATCGGAACGTAGAGAAGTATCATCAGGGCCGCAGCGGCGGAGACCCAGGGCGCGCCGTTGAAGGCCCATGGGATGGCCCGGCGCGGCACTATGTTCTCCTTACCCAGGAGTTTGAGTATGTCGAAAAAGGGCTGGAAGAGGGGCGGTCCCAGCCTGAGCTGCATGCGGGCGTGGATGATCCTGTCGACCCCCTCGAAAACCAGCGAGAGGAGCGACGCGAAGATCAGAAGAGCCACCCCGGCGATCACTTTGAAATGAAGAAGATTCATGATCCCATCATCCTCCTCGTCTTGTCGCGGCAGCGTTCAATGAGGTCCGCCTTTGTCACTACCTGTTCGGCCCCGCTGGACCTGTCGGTGACGACCATCCTCTCCATGCAGGAGATGCAGGGGTCGATGCTGTTGATGATCAGCGGCGAGTCGGCCAGGTCGTTTTCCCTGAACATGATCGGCCACGACACGGCATTGGCGTACGTCGGGGCCCTGACCTTCCACCAGGTTATGTTCTCCTGCCCGGCGGTGAGCCTTACGGCGTGGGTATCGTCTCCCCGCGGAGCCTCTATCGAACTCCAGCCCGTTCCGTCGGCCTGTTTCAGGTAGTTGAGGAGTTTGGGCAGTTTGGGCTCCCACATGAGTTCGCCTGCCGGCATACCTGCGAGGGCGTCCTCAAGGATCTCTATGGACTGGTAGACCTCCAGGACCCTCACCAGGAACCTGTCGAAAACATCGCCGTAGACCTCGCCTGTGTGGTCCTGCGGCACGACAGGTTTGATGTCCATATCGCAGTATGCCTCGTAGGGTGATGACCATCTCAGGTCTACCCTGAGGCCGCTCCCGCGAGCCGTGGGCCCGAGGGCGCAGTGGGTAACCGCATCCTCCCTTGAGAGTACGCCTACGTTGCGCATCCTGGCCTTGGCTATGGGGTCCTGAGTAACTACATCGTAGAATATGCTGAACTCGTTCCTGTACAGGTCTATCATTTCGCGGATCACTTTCTCCACCGTGGGTGTGATGTCCCTTCGGACACCTCCGATGGTACCCGTGCCGTAGTTGACTCGGTTGCCCGTAAGTGCCTCGAGAACATCCATTACCTTTTCCCTGAGGATCATCCCCAGGTGGAATGCTGAGTCATAACCGAAGGTATAGCACGCTACACCGGCCCAGAGTATGTGGGAGTGGATCCTCTCGAGTTCAAGTACGATGGTACGGATGTACTGCGCCCTGGCGGGGACCTCTATCTTCGCGGCATCCTCTATCGCCCGTACAAATGCGACGATATGCGCGAAGGAACATATTCCGCAAATCCTCTCAGCCAAGTAGATTATCTGGATCGGGTTGCGGTCACGGGCCATGAACTCGATGCCCCTGTGTATTGCCCCGGGGCGGATAGTGGCATCCTTGATTCGCTCCCCGTCGACGTCCAGCCAGGCCGTGATGGGTTCCTTCAGACCTACGTGGACCGGGCCGATCGGCACTTTATAGGTTTTGTTCGATCCTTCTGCCATACCGGCACCTCCTAGGAGAGTTCCCTGATATCTTCGGGTTTGGGACCGGCTTCGTCCCTTCGCCACGGTTTGATGTCCTCGTTCCAGTCCTCTGGCAGGAATATCAGCGCCTTGTTGGGCAGCCCGTCGAAGTCGACGCCGAACATCTCGCGGATCTCCCTCTCGCTGTATTCTATCCCCGGGATCCATTGCCAGAGCGATGGCATCACCAGGTCGTCCTTGGGGACATCCACTGTGACGGTGACACCCAGGCGTTTCCCCCGACCTGCGCAGCGGAACAGGGAGAAGTGGTAGTTGAGCTGCACAGCCTCGCCAATGTCATCGCCGGAGGTTATGTGGAAATGAAGGAAGTCGAGCTCCCTCAAGAGATCGATCAGGTCAAGGAACTTTGACTTCTCGACCTGGACCCAAAGGGTCTGATATCCCACGTCGGTGCCGGCGCCGCCCCTGTAATCCCTCAGTTCCATGGTGTCGGAGAACTTGCGGAACTTCCTCTTCAAAAGCGAAAGGACCTTTTCGGGGCTCATTATCTCGTCGGTGTAATCGGCACAGCGAGGCTTCATTTGGCAGCACCTGCCTTCTTGAGGGACTCTTTCATCTTTTCAAGTTTGAGGACAGCCTTCGCCGCACCCTCGATTATGGCCTCGGGCCTGGGCGGGCAGCCGTGAACGTAGACGTCGACGGGAATAATGTTGTCCACGGGACCGTCAAGATTGTAGGACTTGTAAAAAACGTCGCCCGAACAGGCACAGTTGCCAATGGCGATCACGACCTTGGGGTCGGGCATCTGGGCATGGATCCTGCGAAGCCTGTCGGTCATGTACTTAGTGACAGGACCGGTTACAAGGAGAGCATCGGCGTGCCGCGGGGTCCCGACGAGTTTCATGCCGAAGCGCTCTATATCGTACCTGGGAGTTATCGTCGCTACGATCTCTATGTCGCAGCCGTTGCATGAACCGCTGTTGCAGTGGAACACCCAGATCGACTTGGTCAGTATGTCAAGGTAGCGTTCGAGTTTCATCGTCCCACCCCCCTTACAGAAGCACCAGCACGGCCACTATCGCCACGGTGAGCACAAAGTACCCCACGTAGTCGCTGGCTATGCCGCTGTGGATATCGATCAGGGCGTTGTAGTATGGCTTGAGGGCCTCTACGAAACCCCAATAGGCAGAAGCCGCCGGTACCCCCATATCGGCACCGTCCTCCGGTACCGGGTTGCTGCCGTAGAAGATCTCGTCCTGGTCGGTGCCCTCTTTGTAGTCGTTCCTGCCCATGGACCTGACAAAGAGCACAAGGGCCGCGGAGATAGCAAAGAAGAGCAGCCAGATGAAGACATCCCAGTATCCGAAACCTGAGTAGACCTTGTCCAGCATCACAGACCACCTCCCATTACTGCGGATATGTAGCCTGCCTGGTCAACGAGGGCCTTGGCCGCCGGTTCGACAAGATGGGAAAGCGTCCAGCCCGGGAAAAGAGTCAGGGCTATGATCACTATGGTGAGCAGCGACATGCCCAGGAGCATCGATGCAGGCACCTCGGTGACATTCTCGTATGTCTTCTTTGCCGGCCCCAGGAAAGCAGTCTGGAACACCTTGACGAAAGAGGCCAGCGTCAGCACTGAAGTTACCAGTGCAGCCACCGCCAGCAGCGGATAGACAGCGAAGGTCGACTGATAGATAAGCAATTTGGAGACGAAACCGTTGAACGGCGGGAGACCCGCGATGGCCGCCGCGGCTATTACGAACATGAAAGTGGTCTGGGGCATAACCCTGGCCAGGCCTCCCAGTTCGTTGAGGTTGCGCGAGCCGGCCGAGTAGAACACAGCCCCGGCAGTAAGGAAGAGCAGCCCCTTGTACATGGTGTAGTTGATGATGTGGAATATGCCGCCCTTCATGGCCGTGAATCCGTAATCGGCCATTGCCTGGGGATCCCGGAGGGCCAGCAGGCCTACCCCGAGAGCCATGAGGATGTAGCCTATCTGTGAGACCGAATGGTACGCCATTAGCCTCTTGATCTCCTTCTGGATAACGGCCATTGTGACCCCTATGAACATGGAGAGCACGCCCATGACGATTATCGTCCAGGGCACCACTGTGCTGCCCAGGCTCGCCCCGTAAAGGGAGAAGCAGACCCTGAAGAGGCCGTAAAGAGAGGCCTGGCTGACCGCGACCAGCAGGCATGTAACGCCGGCCGGAGCCTCGGCGTATGCATCGGGGGTCCACATGTGCATCGGTACGGCCCCGCATTTCATTGCCAGCGACACTACAAGGAATACCAGGGCTATCTTTTCCGCGTAACCCATCTGGAGCATCCTTGCCACCGCGGCAATGTTGACAGCGTTGTACCGGCCGTAGAAGAAACCGACAGCAATGAGAATGAACATTGCCGATATGGTGGAGATGACCATGTACTTGAAGGAGGCCTCTACAGCCTCGGGACGGTCCCTCCAGAAGGCGATGAGACCGAAGGAGGCCACGGAAGCTATCTCGAGGAAGACAAAGAAGTTGAACAGGTCTCCTGTGAGCTGCATTCCCAGCATCCCCGTCACGAGCAGGAAGTAGAGGGCCGAGAACTTTTCCAGGCCTGTGAACCTGTCCATGAACCTGAGCGAGAAGAAAGCTCCGGCCAGGGCGGCGATGGAGCCCACAACGGCCATGAAGGCGCTGAAGGCATCGACCTCGAGGATGATCCTCACGGGCCAGCTGAGTCCGGAGGGAAGTGTTATGTTCCATGCCTCGGCACCCATAACGTAAACAGCCGTACCCCCGGCTATGACCTTTTGCCAGAGCATTATGCAAACCGCAGTGGTCAGGACCGAAATGAAAATCATCCATGCGTTGCGCGTTGCGCGTCCGCCGAGTCCGGCAACAGGCGAGGCGAAGGCCCCCAGAAGGGGGACAGCCAGGACGAGCGCGGGAAGGTGTATCTGCCAGTTCATCCCCTCAACCTCCTGATCTCACGGACATCGAGCGTCCCGTAATGTCGATACAGAAGCATTATCAGCGAAAGAAGCAGGGCCGATGTTGCCAGTCCTATTACTATCGCCGTCAGCGTCAGTGCCTGCGGGGTGGGGAGCACCATGGACCTGACCTCCCCCGCAAGGGTGAATACCGGGATGGAACCGCCGGTGCGGTAACCCAGGACTATGAGGAAAAGGTTGGCCGAGGCCTCCAGGAGCGTTATGCCGATGGCGATCTTGATGAGGTTCCTTTCGAAAAGGATCGCGTACATACCCATGAAGAAGATGATCCCGACTGCGAGGAATGGAAGATTACCTGTCATGGCCGGTCTCACTCCCTCCGGTTTGATCGTCGAAGAGCCGTATCCCCTTGAACATGTAGATGAGTATCAGCGAAAGGCCGCCGATAACTTCCAGGCCTACAGCCATGTTCATAACCGATATCGTCCCGGCGCTGTTGAGTATCCCGCTGTTGGGACCTATGGGGACAACCGCGCCGAAAAGGCCTCCCCTTCCGGCAAGGAAGTTATAGAAGAAGGTTGCGGAGAGACCCAGGAAGCCTGTGGTGATAAATATGAGAAGTCCTGCCGTCTCTATGCCGGAGTAGAAACCCGGTTTTGCGAATGAAAGGAGTTTTTTGCCGCCATGGGAAACAAGCAGGAAGGCGGCCATTGTCGCCACCACAGCGCCGCCCTGGAAACCCCCGCCCGGGGTGAGGTGTCCGTGGATAATTATATAGATCCCGTAGATACCCATGAACCAGGCAAAAACATCGCATATCGTCCTTACTACGACAGAAAGAGGATTCATTTGCCTTCACTCCCCTTTCGGAACAGGGCCAGTACGGAGCAGACCGCCGTGAACAGCACCGCGGCCTCGCCCAGGGTGTCAAAACCCCTGTAGTCGAAGACTATGGCTGTGACGACGTTGTTGACGGAGCGTTCCTGCTGCGCGTTCTCAAGATAATAGTCGTCCATGGGGGCCCTAGCCTTCTCTCCGAAGGGGTGGACCCTGCTCAGGGCACCCCAGAAAACCCCTGCCACGACAAGTATGGCTATGAGGAAAAGGACCTTTTTCTTCATTTACGGTCACCTCCGCCGCTCTTTTTAAGAGCATTGCAGGCCCTGAGGGCTATGATGTAGATGGCGGTGCTCAGCCCTGCCCCTATGGCCGCCTCGGCTATGGCGACGTCGGGTGCCTGCAGGATGAAGAATTCGAGTGAAAGAAGCAGGCTGAAGACCGCAAGGGAGATCACCGAAGAGAGGAGGTCCCGGAACCAGACGGCGTAAAAGCCCGCAATGATGATCATGGCCAGGACGGCGATGTGCGCGAATCCGTTCATGCCGAAACACCGCCTTTCTTGCGATGGTCTTCGGCCAGCCTGTCAACCACGGCATACTTGGGCATGACACCGCTCCTGTGGGCGGACCTGGCGATGGCATGAGCCCCCGTGGCGTTGGATATCAGTAGAGCAAAGATGGCTATGATTACGTGGACCGTAAGGGTAGTGAACCGCCCCTCACCGGTGGCGAAGTACCTTTCAAGGGCGAAGACTACCACGGCTGCCGAAGTGAATATGGAGCCGAATGTTGTGCACTTGGTAGTGCCGTGAAGGCGGGTGTAGACGTCCGGGAAGCGGTAGAGAGCCACGGTACCCAGGAAGTTGAAAGCCACACCTATACCCAGAAGGATGATGACTGCGGTCGACACTGCTACACACCCCCCTCAACGTGGCGGGCGAGGAACATGGTGCCCACGAAGGAAAGGGCCGCGTAGACAATGGCCACGTCAACCATGACTACGGAGTCGTATACTACTGCCAGCATTATCATAAGGGCGATCACCAGGGTGTTGATCGAGTCGAGGGCCACCACCCGGTCAGGGATAGTGGGACCGGCTACAAGCCTTCCCATCATCAAAAGGGCACAAAGACCTGTGATAATTGCCGCCCACGCAAAAATGGAGTCAGTCATTCGGCAACCCTCCTCGCCCATTTCCCGAAGGACCCGTAGACCTTCTGTTCGGGCGGGTTCTCGTCGGTAACATTGATCCAGTGGACGTAGAATATGCCTGTCTCCCCGGAATCATCGACATCCACCGTAAGCGTGCCGGGGGTAAGAGTTATGGAGTTGGCAAGCATCGTCTGGGCCAGGCTTCCCTTGAGACCGGAGTCGATCCTGACGATCCCCGGTCGTATCTTCCCTGTGATAACCCGGAACGCCACGTCGAAATTGGCCTTTATCATGCCCCAGAGGAAGGGGAGGAAAAGATACAGGATGAACGTGATCCAGCGTAAGGGATTGAGACCCGCGAGGGTCCAGGATCTTTCCGGGTTCCAGGCCCTTGCCAGCCCGGCCATTACCCCGCCCAGGGCAACGGCGATCCCGACCTCGATCGGGTCGATGCCTCCTCCACTCCACGCCAGCAAGAGGTACGTGGCAACGGAGAGGACAAAAATAACCACACGCCTCACCTCCTATCAGGATTAATGGAAACAGCCTCAAAAAACAAAAAGTCCGTGCGGACCTTGAAACCGGGCAAACGGTTGCCTGGACCAAAAGGGGCTTTCCGGGCACAAGCCCAATTATGCATTATACATAATAAAAGAAGATCGTGGCTACCTGTTAAGGAACCATATTGAAGCGTTAAGGGCTCCCGCAAAGGTGACCCACCCTATATAGGGCCCCATCATCCAGGCCACTACCCTGTCCACACGGGAAAAAGCCCTTATAGTCGCGGCTATGGCAGCCCAGAGAAGGACCAGTTCCAAAAAGGCTGCCCCCGGGGCATCCTGAGGCCGAAGAAGATCCAGGACCATGCAATATTGAGGGCAAGCTGAACGGAAAAGAGGGTCATCTCCCTGCGGGACCCTTCAAAACCACCCGCCGAGAACCAGACCCTCCAGGCCGCAGTGCCCATAAGGACATACAACAGGGTCCATGCCGGGCCGAAAACCCGGGAGGGGGGAGTCCAGGAGGGTCTGGTCAGCGCAGGGTACCATACGGATACAGTGCTTGATGTCGCTATGGATCCCAGGGCTCCGGCACCCAGGCAGACCAGCACGAAAAGGGCCGGGCTACCAAATTTTTTCATTCCCCATCACCCTCCTCCGGGTATATGAACCTGCCGCAGGCAGAACACTTCCAGTGGGGCTGAGACGGCTCGACACAAGCCCCCCCCAGGATGACCTCGCCACGGTCAGCGCGGACAAGTATATCGAAGGGAGCATAACCATATATAACCGGGAGTATTCCGGATGAGCCGCAGAAGGGGCATGTCATGTCCGATAGTGACATATGAAAAGAACCTCCCGGCATTTTTACGCTTTCGGGATAAGAGTCTGCGTGTTAGTCTTTACATGAAAAAACAACCAGGCATACCGCAGGTATTGTAACCCTATCGGGAAAGGAAATGAACAACATGAAGAAAAGGTGCTGGACCGTTATCATTGTTTTGGCCTTTCTCCAGACAGCCGCCTTCGGGTCGGTGACACTCCAGGAATGGAATTCCGCTGACGTGGGACTTCTTATGTCCAGACAGGAGGTGCGCGGCAGCGTTGGTGCCCCGGACGGGACCGACGGCACTACCGAGTGGTTCGACATATCCGGCAACGAAGGGCTCTCGCGGGTCACCCTGGACTACCTTGAAGGGGAAACGGTCCAGGCCGTGAACCTTGCCTTCAGGCCCGGATCCATAGACCTGGAGACTTTGACCTCGATAGTTAAAGGGGCTTTCCCGGGGATCCCCGAGATACATCGCGACGAACGCATGGCCATGTTCCTCGGCAGGTCCGAAGAGAGCGGAGAGCCCGTGTACTTCCTGGCGCTCGCAGGAGACCCCGGCTCCGGCAAGGGGCCGGAACTCTTCTCCATGACGGAGTCGGCCAACCGCCATTACCAGGAGGCACAAGCCGCACAGTAACCCTCTCCCGGGGGCTTGCCTTCACACACGAACGAGTGTATTCTTTTAGTTATCTTTTCAGGAATACGCTTTCCGGGAGTGTGTAGATATGTTCGCCCTGTGTGACTGCAACAACTTCTACGCGTCGTGCGAAAGGCTTTTCAGGCCCGAACTTGCGTCCCGCCCCGTGGCGGTACTTTCCAACAACGACGGCTGCGTCATAGCCAGGTCCTCCGAGGTTAAAGCACTGGGCGTGCCCATGGGGGCACCCTACTTCAAGGAGGAGGGCAGGTTCCGCCACTTCGGCGTCGAGGTCTTCTCATCGAACTACCCCCTCTACGAGAACATATCGCGCAGGGTCACGGAAACCCTGCGAAGCATGGTGCCAGACGTAGAGATCTACTCCATCGACGAGGCTTTCCTCCATGTCGACACCCTGCCTCCGGCGATGGCGGATCCCGGTGGGTTCTGCCGGGAGATCCGCGAAAGGGTCCTCCGCTGGACGGGGATACCCGTATCGATAGGCACAGGCTCCACAAAGACACTGGCCAAAGCCGCCAACAGGATCGCAAAGAGGGATCCCGCCTGCGATGGCGTCTTCGTGATGCCGGATGGGAAAGGGGCCGACGTCCACCTGGGTAGCATAGACATAGGAGATGTATGGGGAGTGGGTTTTCGCAACGCCCCGAAGTTCCGGCGCCTGGGCATAAGGACGGCAAAAGACCTTAAATATACCGACGAGGAGTGGCTTAAACAACGCTTTACCATAGGCGAGGCCAGGACCTCACGGGAACTCAACGGCAGGATCTGCTTCCCCTTCGCTGAGACCCCGAAACCTCGCAAGAGCATACGGGTCTCCAGGAGCTTCGGCGAGCCCGTGACGGACGTCCACACACTCAGGGAGGCGGTCTCTTCCTTCGCTTTCTCGGCGGCGGAGACCCTGAGGGGGGAGGGATCGGCGGCCAGTAAACTGCACCTTTTCATAACCACCAACCCTTTCGGCAGGGAGCCCCGGTACGCCAACGCCGCATCGTTCCGCTTCGACGTCCCTACCTGCCGTAACACGGAAATAACAGGCAGGGCACTGGCCTGCCTGGAGAGGGTCTATTCCGGGGGGTACGCCTACAAAAAAGCCGGGGTGATCCTTACAGACCTCGTCGATGCCTCTAACGTCCAGAGGCACCTCTACTCAGTAGAAAGGGACCGTCGCGAAGAGACGCTCATGAAGACTATCGACCGGCTCAACCTGGAACTGGGGAGGGGGGCCATATTCACCGCTTCGATGGGGATCGAGGGCAGGAGATCCTGGGGTATGCGCCGGGGGCATGTCTCGCCACGGTACACCACTCACTGGGATGAACTTCCGGCGGTACTTCCGCCGGGGGAGGCACCAAAACAATGAGTTCCAGATCGACAACGGGCTTTCCCTCCCACGCCGACCCTTTCAGGGAGGAGCCCCTCGACCTGAATTCGCTGCTTATAAGTAACCGGGCATCCACATTCCTGATGCGCTCGGCCGGAAGTATCCCCGGCTGGTCCATAGAGGAAGGGGACATCCTCGTGGTGGACAGGTCATGCGATGTCCGCAGGGGGGGTCTCGCGGTCGTGACAAGGGACGGCCGTCTGGCCCTCTGGGAGGCTACCCGTGACGGCGCCCCGGTCTGGGGAACGGTCAGGGCTATCGTAAGGGTGCTGAGGCATGGCTAGAGCGTCGCTATAAATTCAACGGGGTAAGATCGCCCATGGACAGAACTCCTTGACAAACAACTGAGCCAGAGGTCTTGACATGAACCTCCAATGTGGCTATATTGCCACATGGGGAAGGAGGCATGAAACAGCATGGATGATATGATCTCCAGGAGAAAGGTAGAGATATTCAAGGCCCTGGCCCACCCCGTAAGGCTCAGGATCTCCGAGGAACTGCTCCGGAGGGAGATGTGCGTCTGCGACATCACTGAACTTTTCAGCTTTGACAGGACGACCATCAGCAAACACCTTGCTGTCCTGAAATCAGCCGGAGTGATAAAAGACCGGAAGGAAGGACTCTTCGTATTCTACTCTTTGGACCTGAAATGCCTGGGAATGATGATGGGATGCATTAACAACTCCATAGAGAACGAACTGCGGGACCACCTGAGCAGCCTGGAATTGGGAAAAGCATGAAACCCTCCGTCAGGAAGGTTTGAACAAAATAACCGTTACAGAAAGGGGTAATAATGATGAAGATCCAGATACTGGGCACCGGATGCCCAAAATGCAAAAAAATGGCGGAGCTGGCTGAATCCGCGGCAAAAGAGCTCGGCCTTCAATACGAACTGGAAAAGGTCATAAAGATATCTGATATCCTGGATTTTGGCATAGTGGCGACCCCCGGCCTGGCTGTGGACGGGAAGGTCCTTGCAGCCGGCGGGGTCCCGACAGCAGAGCAGGTAAAGCGGCTTCTCGCACAGGCAGCAGGTAAGTGATCCCTCCCCGCTTGATCTTTCAGGCGGGGTTTTTAACGCAGTTATAGGTGGCCTTATTTACACATATTCTCACAAGAGGTGAAACTGTTGAGCGACCGGAAAAAATTTCTTTACCTCGCAGCTGTCTTTGCCCTGTTCTATTTCCTGCCCGTCGAAAACCCCAGGATCCATTCCGGGGCTATCGAGGCCCTGGCCATGCTCCACGAGTATGCCAGGGAACATGTGCTGCTCTGTCTTGTGCCGGCCTTTTTCATTGCCGGGGCCATCAGCGTATTCGTGTCGCAACAGGCAGTTATGAAGTACCTTGGCTCCGAGGCCAGGCGGTGGGTAGCCTATTCTGTAGCCGCCGTATCCGGAACGATACTGGCCGTCTGTTCCTGCACGGTGCTGCCCCTTTTCGCCGGGATCTACAAAAGGGGCGCAGG
The DNA here is from genome assembly GCA_002383685.1 of Synergistaceae bacterium UBA4066. Taxonomy (GTDB): domain Bacteria; phylum Synergistota; class Synergistia; order Synergistales; family Thermovirgaceae; genus UBA4066. The sequence continues at coordinate 28,984 of DFZC01000051.1, forward strand.
TCTGGGGCCAGCCACGGCATTCCTTTACTCGGGACCTGCAATTAATGTCCTTGCGATAATTCTTACGGCCCGGGTGCTGGGGTTCGAGCTTGGCATGGCCAGGGCCGTGGGGGCGATCGTCTTCAGCGTAGTCATAGGTCTTCTCATGGAGGTAATTTTCCGGTCGGAGGAGACGGAAAGAATGCATGGTTTCGCGGAGATCCCGGAAACCGGACCTGTGAGGCCTCTCTGGAAGACTTCAGCCCACATGGCCGGGATGGTTCTCTTCCTGGTCTTTGCAAACTGGGCGGCCCCCAGGGTACCAGGAGGGATCTGGGAGGCGGTCTATAAGATGAAATGGATCATAGCCGGTCTCGCCTTCATCTCTACCCTGTTAGCCTCCAGGGCATGGTTCGACAGGGACGAGCGATCCCAATGGTTCGATTCGACCTGGGGATACGCGCTGCAGGTTTTACCCCTGCTATTCGGGGGAGTCCTGGTGGCCGGCTTCCTGTTGGGCCGTCCCGGTCACGAGGCGCTGATACCGGGCGCGTGGGTAGCGGCACTTGTGGGAGGAAACTCCCTTTTTGCCAACTTTTTTGCCTCCATCGTCGCGGCCTTCATGTATTTCGCCACTCTGACGGAAGTCCCGATCCTGCAGGGTCTTATCGGGGCGGGTATGGGAAAGGGGCCGGCACTTGCGCTTCTGCTCGCCGGACCTGCACTTTCACTTCCCAACATGCTCGTCATACGCAGCATCATGGGCACGAAAAAGACAGTGGTTTACACCTGCCTCGTAGTGCTGCTTTCAACTGTTGCCGGCATACTTTTTGGCACCTTTTTCAGCTGAGCGGGTGAAGACTATTTTAAAGAAAGCACAAGGGTCGCTCCCTTCACGGAAGCGGCTCCTTTTACAGGGGTATTCAAACCAGGCTGAACCTCAGGCGGCCGGTCCCCTCAACCATGAAGAGGTAGTCACCTTCGGGCATGGGACCCGCGTCTTCCATCCACTGGAAAACCTCTTCTTCGATATGGCATTTTATGTCCGTACGACCTTCGACTTCGAATATCTTGAACTTTTCGGTATTTTCTTCCGGCTTGCCCCAGAGGCCCACCGGGCCCCTATAGACCGTTCATCAGCCGGCAATGTTCACCGCCATGTGGATGCGGAAATCGTTCCCGTGTCTGGCGACATCTTCCAGCCAGTATCTTGAAGTAATGCGGATCTTTTCCCCCACCTTGCTCCCCCCTGTCTGAACCGGATTGAAGGATGAAGCTGCGTTTTCGATAAGGGGCAGTTCAATTGGTTGCCGGCGCCGGGAACCAGTCCCGGGTCTTCAGGCAGAACCTGACCAGCATCAGCATTACAGGTACCTCTATGAGGACCCCGACGACCGTTGCCAGTGCCGCGCCGCTGGAGAGGCCGAAAAGCATGGTGGCTGTGGCAATAGCTACCTCGAAGTGGTTCGATGCCCCTATCATGGCTGCGGGAGCGGCCATGTCGTAGGAAAGCCCCATCTTTTTCGCAAGCGCATATCCGATAGCGAAAATAAGCAATGTCTGGATGAATAGAGGAACGGCTATCCACAGGATCGTCAGCGGATTGGCGATTATCACTTCACCCTTGAAACTGAAGAGAAGCACCAGGGTGGTCAGGAGAGCCACGATGGTCACCGGCGTAAGGTAATGAAGGAACTGGTCCCTGAACCACTGGATACCTTTAACCGCTATGATCCATTTCCTGGAGTAATAACCCGCAGCGAGCGGAAGCGCTACGTAGACGCCTATGGAAAGCAGCAAAGCCTGCCATGGGACCGGGAGTCTTCCAACTCCGAGAAGGAAACCGCCCAGAACTCCGTAGAGAACAAGCATCGTCAGGGAGTTAATGGCCACCATGACAAGAGTAAGGCCGTCGTTGCCCCGCGAAAGGAAGCTCCAAACCAGGACCATGGCCGTACAGGGAGCTATGCCAAGCAGTATCGCCCCGGCAAGGTAACTTCTCCACAAGGGTACCTGCAGCATTTTTATCCCGTTCTCCAGAACGACAACCCCGGCTCCATGGGCAGCTCCCACAGGCAGGTTCAGGCCGAAGGGCATCTTCACAAGGTCGACCGCATCGGGGCCGATGAAACCCCTGAAGACGAAGCCCAGGAAAAACGTCGCGATAGCATACATCGTAAAGGGTTTGACAGCCCAGTTGATGAACAGGGTCAGGTAGACCGGCTTGCCGCTCTTTCCCGCTTTGACCACTTCACCGAAATCTATCTTGACCATGATGGGGTACATCATGAAGAACAGACAGATGGCAATTGGGATGGATACGACCGGGGCCCCGTTCACCATGATCGCCATGCCGTCAAGGGCCCTGGCGAAACCCGGGGCTATCTTTCCCAGCAGTATTCCACCCACGATACAGAGGGCGACCCATAAAGTGAGGTAACGCTCAAATACGTTTGTCATCTTTCGCTCACTGTTGTTGAACTGTTTGCTCATGCGACCGGACTCCTTTTTTCAGTCTTGACTTTCTTCCCGTATCCTTCACTGCTTGTTGAACATTTTTCATGCTGCTGTTCCCTCAGGAGGGCCACCTTTTCAGCCTGGGCCATGGCCTCGGGATCGTTCTCAAGGTTGCTGACAAGCCATTTGACGAGACCCCCTACCGGGGTGTTCTCCATGTCGGCGGCAAGGCTGAAATAACGCCACTTGCCATCCGAACGTGATACTACCAGACCGGCATGCTTCATAACGGAGACATGCCTTGAAACCGTAGATGGGGACAGGTCGAGTATCTCCTGAAGGCTGCAGAGGCAGAGTTCCCCTTCCGAGAGGGCTTGGGCGATCCTTATTCTCTGGATATCTGCCAGGGCCTTGATGGGGTTGAGCAGTTTTTCCATCTTCGACTCTCCTTTTATCATTTCGCCAAACATCGAAATGTTAACAAATTTTCCCTTCCCGGTCAAGAAAAAAGCCGCCCCTTTTCAGGGACGGCTTCTGGTGGTCTTCTGTTCTGTTGCCTGCTAGAAGTTGGAAGCGGCCTTGTTCCTTCCGGGATAAGCCTCAAGACCTGCCTTGAGGATATCCATTGCTTTTTCCAGGTCTTCCTTCTTGAGGACGTAGGCGAGCCGGACCTCATCCTTGCCCAGGCCCGGAGTTGCATAGAAACCCTCGGCGGGGGCCATCATGACAGTCTCTTTGTTCACGTGGAAATCCTGGAGCATCCAGATTATGAACTTCTCGGCATCATCAACAGGCAATTTTGCCACCACGTAGAAGGCACCCTTGGGCTCTTCGCAGATCACCCCCGGCATCTCCTTCATCTTTGAGTAAAGGATGTCCCGCCGAAGCTGGTACTCCTTGTTGACCTCGTCAAGGTATGACTTTGGTGTCTTGTAGAGAGCAACGGCACCCACCTGCTCAAGGGTCGGCACACAGAGCCTCCCCTGGGCCAGCTTCATGGCCTGGGCCATAAGGTCTTCGTTCTTTGAGAGAATGCAGCCTATCCTTGCGCCGCAGGCGCTGTAGCGCTTCGAGATGGAGTCGACGATGATCACACGGTCCTCGATCCTCTTGATGTTGCCGAAGCTCATGTATTTGAGGCCGTCATAAACGAATTCCCGGTAGACTTCGTCAGCTATGACATAAATGTCCTTTTCAAGGGCTATGTCGGCTATCATCTCCATTTCTTCTTTCGTGTAGATGACGCCTGTGGGGTTCCCGGGGTTGGAGAAGAGGATCCCCCTGGTATTGGATGTGATCTTTTTCAGGATCTCATGTTTCGGGGGAAGATGAAAGCCCTCCCGGGCCCTGGTAGTAATGGGGACAAGTTTGACATTCACCGAAGAAGCAAAAGCGTTGTAGTTGGCATAAAAGGGTTCCGGGACCAGAACTTCGTCACCGGGGTCGCAAATGGCCATGAGAGCAAAGGAAAGGGCCTCACTTCCGCCGTTGGTGACGATGAGGTTCTTCCTCTCGAGGTGGATATCGAACCCCTTGTAATACCCGATCATGGCGTCTATAAGTTCGTAGCTTCCATGGGATGCTGAATAGGCGATGACGTCTTCTGCGAATTTCTTGATGGACTCCAGAAAACCCGGCGGTGTAACAATGTCGGGCTGACCTATGTTGAGATGATAGATCTTCTTGCCTTCTGCTTTCGCTGCCTCCGCATAAGGCACCAGTTTGCGGATTGGCGAGGATTGCATCGAGGTTACCCTCTTGGAAAATTTCATTAAAAATCTACCTCCCTGCAGGAATGATATTTACCTGACATTATTTTAGCACATTTTTTCACATGTTCAGGACACTTGTCATAATAGAGCGAATGGTTGCAAAATATTAGTTGTTCCATATCGACAGGAGGTCGCCTGATGCCGCTGATGAGCCTGAAACAGTTCACCCTGGCCGCCAATGAGATCGTTGGCACACTGCCCCCGGAACTGCTGAAAAACCTGAATGGGGGGATCATCGTTGAACCGTCCGTCAAAGAGGACGGGGATTATGTGGTTATGGGGGAATACATCGAAGATCCCGGCCTTGGAAGCATGGTGGTACTTTATTACGGTTCTTTCCGGGAGATGCTGGGCAATGCCCCCCTCGATGAATGGAGGGAAGAGATCGAGGAGACCGCGATCCACGAACTCAGGCATCATATCGAGTCACTGGCCGGGGTGGACGATCTCTCTGTCGAGGAAGACCTGGAACTGCAAAGGGACACCTCTTTGTAACGGAAACAGCCCCTCAGGTGATCGTTGACCAGGCCCACAGCCTGCATGTGGGAGTAGACCACAATGGGCCCGAGGAAGCTGAAACCCCTTGACTTCAGCTCCCTGCTGATCTTTTGTGAGAGCGGGGTCTCGGCCGGTATCTGCTTTTCGGTACTCCACCCCCCGACAAGAGGCTCACCATCCACGAAACCCCACAACCAGGAGGAAAAGGGACCCTCCTTCTCCACCAGGTCAATAAAAGCCCTTGCGTTGGAGATAGCTGCAGAGACCTTCTGCCGGTTGCGTATGATCCCTTCGTCTGAAAGGAGTTCCCGGACCTTTTCAGGACCGAAGAGCGCCACTTTCCCGGGATCGAAGCCTTCAAAGGCTTTCAGGAAGTTTTCCCTCTTTTTCAGTATCGTGAGCCAGCTCAGGCCCGCCTGGAATGACTCCAGGACCAGGAACTCGAACTGCACCATGTCGTCCCGGGCAGGGACTCCCCATTCGTTATCGTGATAATCCATTAAAAGCTGGTGCGATTCTGACCATGGGCAACGGTGCGGCAATCCTGACACTCCTTCAAATGAATGTTTAGCCACAATTCTGAGGGATCCCAAGAGGACAGAACAGCCTACCTCCACCATAACGGAGGTTCTGGGTCGAAGGGGCGCGGCAGATCCCTTCCACCTGAGGCTAACAGGATCTTTTCGTGCGCTACAGGATCGATACCGGCCCTTTCAAGATCCTCCCAGTCAATACCGGAGGTGAACGGGCAGGTGCTTATGCAGACCCCGCAGTCCGTACCCATCCTCCTCCAGGCTTGGTAGCATTTTTCCGCATCAAGGGCCCAGCTGACAGGAGCGCCTTCATCAGGCCCCCCTTCTGGAATGGCCCTCCCGGGACAATGCATGGAGCACCTTCCGCATACGCTGCAGAAGCTTTTGACAACATCAGCCAATGGATCAGGGACGCCTGCCAAAAGGGGCATATCGGTCGTAACGACCGATATCCTCGCGCACGGTCCAAAAACACGGTGGATGAGAAGACCACTGCGGCCGAAAACCCCAAGACCCGCATCAGCGGCGACCCTGGGAGCGACCACCAGGTAATTGCCATTGGTATGGGCCCTGGCCTGGTAACCCATCTCCCTGATAACGTAGGCAAGGGCAATGGCCGCGATGCCAGACCTCAGGTATCCCATGGCGCTTTCGGCCATGACGGGTGCAAGGGGTCCCTTGTGGACCATCGAAGGGTTCATTGATGACAAAAGGGCGACGGCAAAAGGATGGCTCTCCTCTACCGGTTCCCCCCAGACCTCTTCTCGCCGCCCCCTGTGCGAGTAATAGGTGCCGGGCCTGATAGAGGAGATCCCCGCATCGTCTGCCCCGAGATACAGGGCTGCGCCTTTCACCCATCGTGTAAGTCTTGCGGGGTCTCTCTCAACGGGATCAGAATGAGGCTCCCCCACGGAGATCGGGATCAAATCCGAGAGCATTCGAAAAACACCACCGGTAAAAACCGACCCGGGATGGTCGTAGGTCGGGCACCCGGGTGAACCGAGACCCGGCAGGGACCGAAGCATTTCGTCGTTCTCAAATTTTTCGGGGTTGTCCGAATAGTATTCTTCAAAAAACCTTGAACCCTTCAAAAGCGCCATACGGGAAAAGATCGTGTCGCGTTCGTCGGCAATCATGGCTCGTCTCTCCTCGCCAAAAAAAGAACATCTATGTCGGGCACGCAAAAAAACGGCAGGCAAGTTACTCTTCTCCTGCCTGGAGAACTCAGTTCAATTGTTGATCCAGGATCAGGCCGACCCTGGAAAAGCTTACAAGAAAACGGTCCTTAACTGCTTAGTTCGGCTTCTTTGAGCTCCTTCTCGAAATCCTCGCGGATACTCCTGCGAAGATCTTCATCCAGAAAAACCTCCAGTGCGATCCTGGCCATAAGTTTTGCCCCGGTCACCAGGGCCTCGTGGGCTCTGTCCTTAGTGGTGGCCTGGGCGAACTCGTGGGTGTGGGAGGCCATTACCTCGTCAACAATGCTCAGCTTCGGCTGGAGGGCAGGACAGCGGTATGAGACGTTGCCAACATCCGAAGAGCCCTTGGCGCCAGGAGACACAACGGTAGCTAGACCCAGCTCCTCCAGGATATCCTCGGCCAGTTTCTCAGCCGCATCATTCTTGAGCATGTCGTCAAAACTGTACTCGAAGTTGGTGAAATTCACCTCGGTGCCAGTTGCCAGGGCCGCCCCGCGCGCGCAGTTGTGAACTTTTTCCATGACATTTTCGAGCATGGGCCTCTTTGGCGCCCTGAAATAGAATTTCGCCGCCGCATGCTCGGGAACCACGTTGGGTGCCAGACCTCCCTCGGAGACGATGCCGTGCATCCTTACTACGGGAAGCACGTGCTGTCTCAACATGTCGATCGCATGGAAAAGCAGTTGTACCCCGTTAAGGGCGTTACGGCCAGCCCAGGGCTCACCCGCTGCGTGGGCGGGTTTTCCTGTAAAGCGGAACTCCACGGCATCCATGGCAAGGCTGGAATAACTCACATAGGTGTCCCTGTCGTTGCAATGGACCATCATGGCAAGATCCATTCCGTCGAAGACCCCTTTTTCAGCAAAGACCACCTTGGCCCCGTTGGTCTCCTCCGCGGGAGTGCCTATAAGGACAAGTTCGCCCTGTATCTCATCCATCACCCCTGACAGGGCCGCGGCCGCAAGGCCGGACATGGCGCCTGAAACGTTGTGGCCGCAACCGTGGCCGACGCCCGGGAGGGCGTCGTACTCGAACATCAGGCAGACCCTGGGACCCCCGGGTTTCCCCTTGCTGGCAAAGAAAGACGCAGGTATGTCCATAAAGGGAGACTGAACATGGAACCCTGCCCTTTCGAGGAATTCGACATGCTTCCGGCACGCCTCGAATTCCTCACCTGAAAGTTCAGGATTCCGTGCCATCCAGTCGCTCATTTCAATGGCATCCCGGGCATAGCGGTCTATCTCCTTCTGTACCTTGCCCCAATAAGATCCACTATTCACTTGAAACCCCCCAGTCATGAACTATCGCAAAAGCATCTTCCCGGATGGAGGCTCTGTTACATTGCCATCCTCTACTGCTATCTTGCCGTTAAGGATAACCCACTTGACCCCACGGGGCGGAACAAGGGGCTTTCCGAACTCCCCCCTGTCATGGTACACGTCAGGATCTATGACCACCAGTTCTGCGTTCGCCCCCTCTATGATACGCCCTCCATCGTGCCACATCATCTCCGAGGGCCTGGAGGTAGCATGCCTGACCGCTTCCGGCCATGACAGACCTGCTTTCCTGAGAATGCCTATACCCCTGGGGAAGGTCCCTGCCGCCCTGGGGTGTCCCTCGTCGCCCCTGAGGACCGCATCGGAAGCGATCGCGCTGTCCGGGTGAAGAAGGCACATGTCCACCTCGTCCGGGTTCATTACATGAGCGATAACGTAGGCATCGGGATCCTCTTCCCTGGCCTTTTTGAATGTTTCAGGGGTCAATGCGACACCCCTGTATTTACCGGTCGAGATATCCAGGGCTTCAAGTCCTTTCCCCAGCCTCTCTTCGAAGCCGGGGTCGAAAACCGCGGATCCTATACGTGCCGCAAAGGCGTAGTAGGGATATACGTCAAAAGTCACATCAACACCTTCGGCCCTTGCCTGCCCTATCATCCTGAGTGCTTCCTCCGAGTGACCGAAGGCCGTCATGCTCCCCAGGTGGGACACCTGGACCCTTACACCGGTCCGTCTTGCAAGATCTATCGCTTCTGCAACTGCCCCCGGGCTTCTATGACCATCACTCCTGATATGAATGGAAATGAGCCTCTTCTCGAATCCGGAGACCACCAGGGCGAGCCTGGTCAGTTCGTCGCTTGAGGTACCAGGAGCATATTCAAGCCCGAATGAAAGCCCCCAGGCGCCCTCTTCAAGGTTTTCCCTGAGGAGCCCTTCCATGATGCTGATCTGTTCGTCCGTTGAGGGGGAATACCTGTCTTCGGAACCCGCGGCGCGCCTGAGCGTCGTAGCCCCGATCATGAACCCCATGTTGAGCAGAGGATTCTGCCGGAACCACTCCTTGTATTCCCTTATGGTGACCCCTTCCCCGCAGTGTCCGGCGAAGGCGGTCGTCACACCCTGCAGAAGAAGGAAACGGAGAACGGTGTACGGGTCCCCGATCCTGTGCTCAAAATGCATGTGAGTGTCAACCAGGCCGGGGAGAACCAGGAGGCCCCTGGCGTCGACCTCCCTTTCTCCCTGCGGCACATCAGACCCCAGGCAGGCTATCCTGTCCCCGGATATGCCCACATCCCCTCTGACTTCTTCCAGGGAGACGGGGTCTACTATCACCCCGTTCCTGATAACCAGATCCATCTTCACTGACTGTCCCCCCTTATTCCAGTCCGCAGTACTTCGCGGCAATGGAGACGTAGGTCCTGAAACCCTCGTGCAGTTCATCCACTGTTATGTATTCGGCCTTGCTGTGGGACCTGGAAAGGCTTCCCGGCCCGAACACCACCGTAGGGATCTTCCCGTAGTGGCCGAAGATCGCAGCGTCGGTCCAGCCCCTCCTGGTGGTCATACGGGGTTCGACACCGCTGACATCCCTTATCGATCGCGTTACAGCTTCCACAATGGGGTCATCGGGTGACGTCTCAAGCGGAACGTGGTGGAAGTGGGCCATGGTTCCTATGTCCATAAGCCTGAGTTCGGCCTTGAACGTGGGATCCTCCCTGGATAGATCGTTCAGTATCTGTTGATATTCAGATATAACTTCTTCGAGCGATTCCGATGATATGTACCGGCGATCCATCCTTACGATGCAGCTGTCCGCTACAGTACTTGGCTGGGTGCCACCTTCGATCCGGCCGAAATTCATTACCGATGGGCCCATATGGGGGTGGTCCCTCTCGGCCAGTTTCGGGGCCAGTTCCTTCTCCACACGGCAGATGAATTTCGCGGCGTGGACTATGGCGTTGATCCCCTCCCGGGGAACGCCTCCGTGAGCCGTCTTGCCGAAGAACTCCACCTCTATCCACTCCAGTCCCCTGTGGCCTATGGCGTACTCCCTGTCGGAGGGCTCCCCGACTATGGCTGCGTCGGACTTGAAACCTGACCGGATGAGCGTCTCGCTTCCATCGCTGTTGGTCTCCTCCGCCAGCACACCTGCGAAGACCAGGTCGCCCTTGAGGGTTACACCTGCCCGCCTGTATGCCGCAAGGGTCATAAGCATTGCAGCGACTGGCCCTTTCATGTCAACTGCTCCACGGCCGTAGATCTTCCCATCTACCATTTCGGCCGCAAAGGGATCTACCTCCATGTCGTAAGGGGGCACAGTGTCGAGGTGGCCGGAAAGGGCAAGACTTTTCCCGCCCCCGCTGCCCGGGATGGTAGCGATTATGTTGTTTCTTTTACCTTCCACCAACTGAAGGCGGAAAGGAATATTTTCCTTTGTCAGAAAATCGGCAACGGCCTCGACCATTTCTATCTCTTTTGTCGGAACATCCCAGTGGCTCGGTATCCGGATGAGATCAGAAGTCAACCCGGCGATCTCGTCGGGGGTTACCTGTGAAATAACTTTTGAAACAGCCTGCTCCATGAAAAACACCCCTTTTCTGAACTGCCTGGGCAGGTTGCGGATCCATAAACCGGTTAGAAACTTGACCGCAAAACACCCTGTGAGTTACCCCCGGAAAGTCCAACATCCGCTGATGTGGGATATCTCCCTAAGGTTTATCCCAAAACCTTGCAGGCAATGTCTGCCAGTATCGACACACCGTCAAGAAGAGCGTCCTTGTTGAAGGTCATATCAGGGTGATGGAGTCCGGGAACAAGATCGCAACCCAGACCTATATAGGTAGTCTTGAGCTCAGGTTTAGCCTTGACGTACTCATGAAAATCTTCTGCTCCTGTTGTCCCCCTGATCCCGAGTAGCCCCTCTTCTCCAAGGATCTCCCGGATGGAATCTTCCGCTATACGGATCATTTCATCATTGAACACAGCGGCAGGAAGGCCTGGTATTTTCCGAACTGCCGCTCCACAACCGATCGTGGAAGCCCCTGTAATTATCGCTCTCTCGACCTTGTCCAGCAATTCTTCCATCACTTCATTCGTATTTGCGCGGAGGTCGATCCCCAATTCTCCTTTCTCAGGAATGGATGAATAATTCGCCCCGCCTGCCTTGACAGCCGTAACCTTTGCCGAGGACGGGACGACCGGATCCACCCAGATGGCATTAACAGCATTTACCACTGCAGCTATTGCATCCACCGCATTCTTCCCAAGGTGGGGCCTCCCTCCATGAGCAGCCGTTCCTGTTATTTCCGCCGTAACCGTCGCCAGGGCCCCATGCTTCAGGGCGGATACCGCCTGACCATACTTTGCTTCCTGGATCGGCCTCAGGTGAATGCCGACGCACATGTCCATATCCTCAAGGACACCGTCGGCGATCATCGCCCTGGCTCCGCTCGTCTCTTCCTGTTCCTCCGATGGCTGGAAGATCAATTTAAGGGAACCTTTCCTTACCAGTCCAAGTTCCCTGGCAGCCAAACCAGCAAAAAGACCCATGGTCGAATGTGCATCGTGTCCGCATGAATGGATAGCCCGCAGCTCGCCATCGATCATATGTCCCAGGGCATCCATATCTGCCCTGATCCCAAGAACAGGACCTGGTTCATTTCCATGTACGTATGTCACCAGCCCTGTATTGCCCACTCCTCTGGCAACCTGAAAACCCCTGTCCTCAAGGTAGTCAGCAATGAAGGCAGATGTCCTGAATTCCTGCATGGACAGTTCGGGCATTCCGTGGAGATCATCAAAGACCCGAAATATCTCCTGTTTCCTGTTTTCCGCGAATTCCCTGATATTCTTTTCCATGGCAGATGCTCCTTTCTCTATCTTGAGGTCCCAAACCCCTTGCTCAAAAAACGGAACCTGAGAAGATGATAACCAGGCCCATTTCCCGGAAGGAGGGCCTGGTTATCATGGTTAACCCTTTTGCATTACCTGCCTGTTGGGGTAGATCCCAAACAACCCGGCCTTGCCCTGCCCTAGAATGGGCCAAGCTCGATCAGTGAAGCAACAAAAACTGAAACAGCACCGACAAGGGACCAGAGTGCTACAAGCTTCCAGTTGTATTTCAACCATCGGTCATAAGGCACCTTCGCTAGTGCAAGTATCCCCAAAAGAGCTCCGGAAGTGGGAATGATCTGGTTAGAGAAGGCATCTCCGTACTGGAACGCCAAAACAGCGGTCTGGCGGGTGATACCCAGAACATCTGCCAGCGGGGACATGATCGGCATAACGGTGGCCGCCTGGCCGCTTCCGGAAGGTATGAAGAAATTGATTATGGAGTTGACGACGAACATACCAACAGCAGTGATCTGATTCGGAAGCCAACTTACGGTCATTGCCAGTCCATGGATCATAGAATCCATGATCTGCCCCTGCTCCATGACGACAAGGATGACCCTGGCAAGACCCACAACAAGGGCACCGAAGCAGATGTCGCGGGCACCCTGGACAAACGATCTTGCCATCTGGTTCATGGTGCGCCTGCCTATTATAGAGACGATTATGGCCAGAAGAATGAACAGGGCGGATATCTCGTTAATGTACCAGCCCTGTTTCAGGACCCCGTAAACCATGTAGGCCACACCGGCGATCAGTACTGCCAGTTCAAGCTTGTGGCGGCCTGTGAATTCCGGGACCGAGATCTCGGTGTCGTCCACTACATAGTCCCTTTCGATCCCGTAAAGGACGCTGCTTGTCGGGTCTGCCTTGACCTTTGCGGCATATCGGAGCACGTACCATACGGCTATAACGTAGAGAACAACGTAAAAGATCGAGCGATATGCCAGGGCAGAATAGAGAGGAAGTTCAGAGATCCCCTGAGCAACCCCGACTGTAAAGGGGTTGAGCATCCCTCCGGAGAACCCTATAGCCGCCCCCGTTGAGACCATTGCCACTCCGACAATATCGTCATAGCCGAACCCTCTCGAAAGGGCAATGGCTATAGGCACAAAAGGTATGACTTCTTCAGCAGCCCCGATGGTGAAACCCAGTATGGAGAAAAGGAACATAATTACCGGGATTATCAGTTTGTCCCTGTCTCTGAACTTGTCGATGACCCTGGAAATGCCGGCATCTATTGAGCCGGTCGACTTGATCATTGTGAAAGCTCCCCCCATGATGAAAACCAGGAAGACGATATTCGCTGCCCTGATCATTCCGAGAGGGATGGCCTTGAACATGTTAAAGAACGAAACCGGGGTCTGATCTACATAATGGAAAGAAGCAACATCTACAATTGTCCTCCCGGTTATAGCATCTTTTACCCTGTCGTATACCCCGGCGGGTATAAAGTAAGTGCCTATGGTAGCAAGGACTATTATGATAAACAAAATCACATAAGTATGAGGAACCTCGAACTTTCTGGGAATAGTCTCTTTTTTGGAGCTGCTCATTCTTTAACCCTCCTTTTCTGATTTGCTACATTCGGAAATGTCTTACCCTTCTGCAAATTGCACAGCACAGAGAAAAAGCCGTCGTAAGAACCTCTTGCACCACCCCTTTCGAATAAAGTTAAAGCCCCTGGATCTTCCGGCAAGTTACATGAAGGCTCTCGGGAAAGGCATATCCAGCATTGTTGCGAGACCTGCCGGTGCATCCACAACAAAGGGGATCATATTGACCGCCATCGCGATCGTTCCGATACCCCCGGGCACCTCCGGTTTAATGGCCATGTTGACCGAGGAGGAGCTTCCCTCAATTCTTATAAAATCACCTGTTTCGATGCCCTCAAGATGGGGATGGATCTGTTGGGGATGTTCCAGAGTGATCAAGGCAGTTCCGTTTTTAATGCCTCTGACAATGTGATTGCAGCCAGCAACCATTCCCGGTCCGACTTCAACATGTGGTGTCTTTCTTGATACTGCTGAAAGGATAGGCTCTCTCGTCTCAATAATTTCATCGAGTTCCCATCCCAGCGCGTCTGCTATCATATTCACGGATTGCAAAAATCCGATGTGACCTGTGATCGTTCCTTCCTCTATCCCCTTCCTGAACTCGTCAGGACTAGTACCTACGCCCTGGGTTTTCATGACCAGTCTTCCGAAAGGAGAAAGGTCGTTGATCCTTGATGCGTGTATCGACAAGACCTCTTCAAATGACCCTGTAAGGGTCAGCACCAGAGTATCGAGAATAAAGCCAGGGTTTACTCCTGTCCCAAGGATCGTGACATCGTTCTTTTTTGCGGCCCTGTCCATATCCAGAGACAGATCGGGGGCTGTTATATGAGGGTAGGACATCTCCTCGGCAATGGAAATGACGTTTTTGCCGGATCCAACCATCTTAAGGATATCCGTGAAAGCTTCTTTTACAAACGACGTAGTTGCCTGGATTACAACATCGGCATCCTTTGAAAGAGCCTCATCAAGGGAAGATACCGCTATCCCCGTTTTTTCGCTCAATTCGAGGACATCACCCAGGTCCTTGCCGTGTTTGTCACTGCGTGCAGCAACAGCACCTACAACTTCCACCAAATGCCCTTTTCCCAGCAGGAGCCTGGCGATCCCGCTCCCCATGGCACCCAGGCCAACAATAATAACTTTCTTTCGATCCGATCCTTCACTGATCAAACTTTTCCTGATACTAACCATCTTCGATCATCCTCTTCTAAATCGGATAAGGTTAAATATGAACAATAAGTGCAATTTCCCCTTTTGATACCTTCTCTTTGCAATAAGCCATATTTCAGGCCTATTGAAGGGCCTGGATTATCAGCTTCGTAAACAGGACCATGCAGAAGATAGCCGCCGGGTAGGTAGCGCCATACCCTGCAGATGACTCGTCGTACCCGGTGGCTTCAATGGCAGCGCCAAGTCCCGGAGTACTGGTCATAGCCCCCGGGATCGCCCCGAGGAACACGATCCAGTTGATCCTGAAGATCCATCTTCCGACAATGAGCCCTACCAGAAGGCTGACGGTGGCGGAAACACCTCCGATAAGCACGAGGGCTACCCCGTGCTCCGCCAGTATCCTGGGGATGTCCGGCCCGGCCTGGATACCCATGACGGCCAGGAAGTAAGCAAGAGAAAAGGTTCGTAGAGCCGCAAGCACGGAAGCATCAAGGCGCATGGGGAATGGGCCTATTTTGCCCCGGGCACCCGCGAAAAGAGCGAAGATAAGTGCTCCCCCAGTGCTGCCGAGCGAAAAAGTGCCCACGAAAGGCAAGGGAACAGAAATGGAGCCGAAGATCACTCCCCCTATCATGCAAAGGACAAACGAGGCAAGCGTGAAGGGAACAGAAGATCTCTCCTCCTTGCCACCGGAACTGCCCCCGTCTATCTCGCTGGCAAGGAGTTCCTTCTCGCGTGAAAAGTCGACCTTGAAAAGGACCGGGACAAGCTGGACAAACAGAACGACAGATATCACCCCGAAGGGGTAGGCTATGGTGTAGCCAATGGTTATTAAAGGATCGCCCCCGGATATCTCCAGTGCGGCGCCGAGACCAGGGGAACTCGTAAGGGCTCCGGTATATGTACCCCCCACAAGAAGGGGTTCCACTGTACCGGAGAAAGCCAGGGCCATGAGGTAGGTAGCCAGGGCCCCCGCAGCCGTTACGGAAACGGAAAGGATCACGAAACGGAAACCGTATCTTTTAACAACGCTGACGATGTCTTTTGAAGAAAGGAGCCCCACGGCGGTAACGAAGATCAGCAGGTTCCACATGAAAAATACAGTCGGAACCTTCACTCCGAGCCAGCCCATCAGAAGCCCCGTAAAGAGCGCACCCGAGGTGCCCAGTGAAACCCCTCCTAACTTTACCGCTCCAAGGCAAAGACCGGAGAAAACTGCGACGGTCAGCATGAATATGGGGTTAGCGATCAGGGAACCAAAATACTGCTGCATCTCTGTGACTCCTTCCCTATCTGGGTCAGGTACCCTAGGTAGTTCGAAAACCGAGACGCCAGGAGATCTCGTTCGCCCCTTCCTGGAGAAGCGATAGCCATACATCGGCCGCCTTGCCCCTGAAAACCTCTATGGAACCCACCAGGCTCAGACATGACCAGACACTTCCATGCCTGTCCCTTATCGGGGCCGCCAAACCGAAAGCGCCAACACGGTTCTCCTGAAGACTGATGCAGTAGCCCTGCATCCGGATCTTCGCGTACTCCTCCATCAGTTTTTCAGGATCTGTCACGGTATAGGGGGTCCTCTTCTCTATAGGCCTTGTACTGAGGATCTCCGTTATTCGTTCCTGGGGAAGATAGGCCGTAAGGAGCTTGCCTATGGCGCTGGCGTTGAAAGGGAACCTGGAACCGGTCTGCCCCTGGTAGATAAAATGTTTACCGGCGCCCATCTTGTAGGCAAGAATGGGGTCGTCACCTTCCCGGATGCCTATCAGGACAGCCGTGCCTGTCTTTTTTGCGAGGGAATCCATTATACCGTGTGAAACTTCCCAGATCCCCTTTGATTCGCTGTAAACGCTTCCAAGCCGGAATGCAAGGGGTCCCAGGGAATACTTACGTGTGGAGGGGTTCTGTACCAGAAGATTATCTTTCACAAGGATGGAAACGATCTTGTGGACAGCGCTCTTGGAAGTAGACATCTCCCGTGAGAGTTCAGTGATACCCATTTCATATGGAGGGTCACTCATCCGCTTGAGGATGTACACAAGTTTTTCAGCGCTGTTCACTTGGGTCCTCCTGTTCTCTGTGGTGGAACAAAGTTCACTACAGAAGAACTATGACGATATTTTTAATTATTTTCCGGGTTTTTGTCAAGGAGAAGTTTGCAGATAAAAAAAACCGGGCAGAGAAATCCCACTGCCCGGTTTTAATCCCCTTCGAGGTGTCGTAAACTGTTCACTTTCATTATCCTGTTACCTGCAGGAGAAACCTGAAACAACCCGCGGAATTTTCCCGATCTTGTCTGGATCTTTCTACTGGCCCGATCGTTTGATCAGATCACCCAGAGCTGAAAGGAGGGGCTGGATATTCGAAGCGGTCGCCCTCCTGTTCATGAGGATCTCCCTGGAATTGACCGATGCTCCCCAGTAAGATGCGTTGACGCTCTCATCGGTGCTTAAAAGGGCACCGCTTAGCGACAGACCGGCGAAAAGCCCCTTGCTCATGGAATAACTGTATATGGAGGCTTTCAGGTTAATATCCGTGGCGGCACCGGTACTTCGTCCCGTTGGCCCTGCTGCAATATCTATATCAGCCCCAAGTTTGAACTTGTCGCCGTAGAAACGCTCCATCCCCTTCTCGTTGGAGACCACAAGCAGCAAAGCAGTGGACTGGACCCCTATCTGGAGACCGATGGAAGCACCTGTGAGGCTGATAAAACTGGGTCCATACCAGGTGTTGGTCGATGCATCCCGTCTCAGGATAAGCCCCTCGCCGTGGGAGCCTCCGATCCCTATGGCAGCCTTCACATAACTCGGGATAATGACCACCCCTTTGGCGGACTTGACGAGGTCGGCCATTCTCCCTGAATCATCCTGGGAGGACATCTCCCTCACCACGGAAACCGCGGAAGTTATCCTTTCGGTTGAAGTGGCCGCAAAAGCAGGAAGCGCAAACAAAACCACGACCGACATCAACGCCGTAACGATCATCAATTTCCAACGATATAGTCTTTTCATTGCGAACAGCCCCTTTCGTTGTTCTATCCTGCTGAGAAGATTATACACTAAAGCGGAATCAGGTCACCTGGCTCCATGCCTGATGAATGTGCCCCTGTCAAGATCCTCGAAAGCCTGTTGAAGTTGCTCCCTGGTGTTCATGACAATGGGACCGCGCCAGGCCACCGGTTCACCCAGTGGTTTGCCGTAAAAAAGCAAAAACCTCGCCGGGTCTTTTTCTGTCGAGACTTCAACCTGTTCTCCGTCGGCGAAAAGGGCAAGCTCGCCGTCGGAGACGGAGGAGTCAGTATCCATGTCGAAGTAGTTCTCCCCTTCAAGGTCGTAGGCAAAGGGATCCTGTTCACCGCCGAAAAGTGCCTTCCCCTGGACAACGTATGCAAAGGCCGTGTGTCCTGGGGATACCGGGATCACAAACTTGCTGCCGGCTGGCATCTCGACATCGAGGTAGCCCGGGTCGGTTACAATATCGTCCACGGGTCCCCTGACTCCTCCGATCTCCCCGCTTATGACCCTCACGGATACGCCTTCGGCGTTTGCATAGACAGGGATCTGATCCTTCGTTATGTCGCGGTACCGGGGATCCATCATCTTGTGTGACGCCGGCAGGTTGGCCCAAAGCTGAAACCCACCCATCCTCCCCTTTTCATCGCCTTTGGGCATCTCCTGGTGGATTATCCCGCTCCCCGCGGTCATCCACTGAACATCCCCGGGTGCTATGACCCCTGTGTTGCCAAGGCTGTCGCCGTGCTCTACTGTCCCCTCAAGCATGTAGGTAATGGTCTCGATACCCCTGTGGGGGTGCCATGGGAATCCCCTGAGAAATTTTTGCGGATCGTCGGAACGGAAGTCGTCAAGGAGGAGAAAGGGGTCAAAATCCTTCGTTTCGCCAAAACCGAATACACGCCTGAGGTGGACTCCAGCCCCTTCTATGACCGGTCTGCCCCTTATCACTTTTCTTATCTTCCTTTCAATGCCCATTCGCGATACCCCCTTGCCATTGATCCAGGATCCTGATGCTTTACGTGAATTTTTCGAGGATCTTTCTGCTTAAGTTGATGCTATCCCGGTCAATTGCTGGCATCTCGCTCTGTCGTCCCCTCTGTTTCCAGGAAAGCCCGCTTGAGATCCCGGGGTTTTTTCTTGGCTTTTCTCTCTATAGACTGGGCCCCGGCCCTGGAAAACCTGCACCCGGTAGCATACTCAAGGACAACAGGCCTCCGGGAGGCGGTGTACCTTGCCCCTTTCCCCTCGTTGTGCTGCTGGAGGCGCTTATGTGGGTCCATGGCAATTCCACAGTAGTACGTGCCGTCTGCGCACCTTAACAGGTAGACGCAGTAAAGCCCCTTCTTACCGGTATCTGGACAGTGTCCTGTCAATCCTTTTCAATCCCTCTACCAGACGTTTTTCATCGACCCCGAAGTTCATCCTCAGGTGGTTCTCTATTCCGAAGCAGCTCCCCGGTATAACGAAAACGCTGTCGTTCTTCACCATGTCCATAACGAGTTCCCATGAAGAGACAGGAAGATCGTACCTCACGAAGGCAAAACAGCCTGCCTGGGGTGGGGTGAAGGAAAGGACCCCTGCGTGGCTGTTCACCCATTCCGTGAAGGTTGCCAGGTTCTGCCTGACGATCCCCCTGTTGCGGTCGAATATTTTCCCCCTCATGCCCGGCTCCAGGGCTTTTGTCGCCAGGTAGTCGCTGAAAGTAGTAACAGTGGTTGAAAGGAAGTCGTGGTAGAACCAGGACATTTCCGCTATCTCACGGGGACCGGCCACCCACCCTATTCTGAGACCCGGCAACCCGAAGGACTTGGAAAGCCCGCTGACAACGATGACCTTGTCGTACATACCCCAGAAACTGGGAGTCATTTCATCGGTCTGCTCCGCACCCCTGTACACCTCGTCGGAGAGCAGGCAGGCACCTGCTTCGGAGGCGACATCCACGATATCCTGCATCTGTTCCCTTGTCAGGACAGTACCTGTGGGATTGTTCGGATTGCAGACGCAGATCAGTTTTGTCTTGGGGGTAACGGCTTTTTTCAGGCTCTCCAGATCCAGGGACCAGCCCTTTTTGGGGTCAAGGTGGAAGTTTCTGACCACTGCACCGTTTGATTCGACGACATGAGAAAGGAGCATGAAATTGGGGATCATGAAAGCCACCTCGTCCCCGGGCTCAATAAGCCCCCAGGCCATCAGGAACAGGGCTTCGGCAGAGCCGTTGGTCATGAATACGCTGGAAGGGTCCATGCCTTCGTAAAATGAGGCTACTGCCTTCCTGAGGTGTTCAGTCCCCGCGGTGTGGACATACTTCAGATGAAGGTCGTTGTAGACTTCCTCCATCTCTTCTGGGCTCAGGATCTCCCTTATGAACATCGGGTATATGCCCGAAGCGCTCAGGTCATATTCGACTTCGTTCTGGAACCTGGCAAGGGTCCTTTCCAGCTTGAACTCCTCTATCTTCATAACATGCCTCCGTAAAGGGAAAGATGGAAATCATGCATGCATTCTACCGCTCTATCAGCAGGAGAACAATAACACCAGGGGTTTTCAAAATATACCGGCTAGGGTATAATGTCAGGGAATATAGCAGGAAGGGGGGAAAGATCATGGGTTGCTGCAATAAGCCGAAAGAGAACAATGAACCCAAACAGCAGGACAGCTGCTGCGACAAGAAGGAAGAGAAGAAAGATAATAAGGATACATGCTGCGGAAGTCCGTGCGGCAAGGAAAAAGAGTAGTTGCTCTTTATAGCAAGAGGGGCCGTCTTTCAGGGCGGCCCCTCTTTTGTAGGACCATTAATGATCAGAGCCTTCTGACCACCATGGCAACGCCCTGGCCACCGCCTATGCAGGCGGTGGCCAGTCCTGTCTCCTTTCCCTGGTTCCTCAGGGCATAAATGAGTGTCGCTAGTATCCTGGTACCAGTCGCCCCAATGGGGTGCCCCAGCGCTATTGCTCCGCCGTGGACATTGCACTTGCTCATGTCAAAGGGCATGACCCTGTGAACTGCAATGACCTGTGCGGCAAAAGCCTCGTTCAGCTCGATCAGGTCCATGTCGTCCAGGGACATTCCTGCCATTCCCATAGCAATTGGGACAGCCCGTACAGGTCCAAGACCCATGTGATCTGCCTCCAGGGCCCCACTTCCGTAACCGAGTATCTCTGCGATCGGGTTAAGGCCGTTGGCCTTTGCCCAGTCGGGGTCGGCTATAATGACTGCGCTCCCGGCATCACAGAGTGCCGAGCTGCTGCCAGCCGTTATCGTCCCGTCAAACTTGAAGATGGCCGGAAGCCCGGCGAGTTTCTCCAGACTCGTGTCACCCCTGGGGATATCCTCTGAAGCCCATTCAAGGACCTCTTTCTTCTGCTTTACAGTTACAGGGATCGTCTCTTCGGCAAAAAGGCGGTTATTCATTGCCATAACGGCTTTTCTGTGGCTTTCCAGGGCGTAGGAGTCCTGCTCTTCCCTCGTTATGCCGTACTCTTCTACCAGGATCTCGGCGGTAGCCCCCATTAGCATATTGGCCAAGGGGCACATGAAACCGTCATGGTGAAGGGTGTCAAGTGCTTTTTTATCACCCATCCTGTGCCCCCATCGTGCATCTGGAAGAAGGTAGGGCACCCTTGAGGCACTTTCCATACCTCCGGCGACCCCTGCCGGGATATCCCCAAGCCTTATTCTGTCGGATATGATCATTGCCGCGCGAAGGCTTGAACCGCACCTCTTGTTCACGGTAAAGGCCGGAATGGATTGTGGCAATCCTGCCTTGAACGAGGCTATCCTTGCAGGGTTGGCACCGACACCGGCCTGCCAGCCGTTGCCCATGATCACTTCTCCTATATCCCCCGCAGGCACAGAGGACCTCTCCACCGCTGCCTTGATAGCGAAACCGCCCAGGTCCGTAGCATCGAACCCCGACAGGACCCCCCCGAATTTGCCCCCGCCTGTCCTGCATGCGGCGAGAATTACAGGTCTTTTCATTCAGAACCCCTCCAGGTCTTTTCTTTGGTCCGACAAAAAGCTCTCTCTTGTTTTTACCGGTTCTTTACGCCTGGTGATCTTCGTCAAGCGCGGGCTCACGATCAAGATTCCCTATTCCTGATCACAGCCCTTCATATTACACAGATCTCGGGAAACCCTGTAATCAGCGGGAGTGACCTTTTTGAAATCCTCCAGGTCAACCCCGGGGGCGATCTCTTCAAGCACCAGTTCTCCTGAGACCATTCTGAGAACACAGTACTCCGTGACGACCAGACTCACCACTCCCACACCGGTTAGAGGAAGGGTACACCTGGGAAGTATTTTCGGATCACCCTTTTTTGTACAGTGTGTCGTTGCTACAATAACGTGCTTTGCGCCAGTAACGAGATCCATGGCCCCGCCCATTCCCGGGACCATCTTCCCCGGGATCCACCAGTTGGCAATATTGCCCTCCTGATCCACTTCAAGTGCCCCGAGAACGGTCGCATCGAGGTGTCCACCCCTGATAAGGCCGAAACTCATGTCGCTGGCAACAAGGGCACCCCCAAGGATGGGCTTCAGACACCGTCCCCCGGCACCTATGAATCGCAGGTCCTCTTTGTCGGGCTTGGGGCCCGCACCTACAACGCCATTCTCGGTCTGAAATATCACCCGTATGTCACCAGGGATGTAATCCGAAACCAGGGTGGGAATTCCAATACCGAGGTTGACCACGTCCCCGTCCTGGAACTCCATGGCCACACGTCGGGCTATCCGGTGGCGGGCTATCTCTTCATCAAGTACGGGAAGCATAGTAGGAATCCCCCTTCAATACCAGGATATCCACGAGAATGCCGGGTGTGACAACATCGTTGGGGTTGATCTGACCGATCTCCAGTATTGCGTCCACCTCGGCTATCACAAGGTCAGCAGCGGTTGCCATGGCGGGGTTGAAGTTGCGGTTGGTGCCAAAATAGACCAGGTTGCCATACCTGTCAGCCCTGTAGGCCCTTATAAGGGCTACATCAGCCCTGAGGGGAAGCTCGAGGATGTACCTTTTGCCCTCCACTTCAATGACCTGTTTCCCCTCCTCGTGCACCGTCCCCACTCCGGTAGGGGTCAGAACCCCTCCGAGGCCAAACCCGCCTGCCCTGATCCTCTCTACAAAAGTCCCCTGTGGCACCAGCTCAAGTTCCATTTTCTTTTCGTTGAAAAGACGTTGTGTACTTTTGTTGAGGCCTACATGAGAGGCCGTTACTTTCCTGATCTGACCGTTGACTACCAGCCTTCCGTGCCCCACGTCATCGTAGGCGGTATCGTTAGAAATAAGCCAAAGGTCCTTTGTGCCCGAGACGACCAGTGCTTCAACAAGAGTGTATGGTATCCCTCCGTAATTGAAACCTCCTACCATGATCGAGCTGCCGGCTGTTATCCTTTTGACGGCCTCCTCCGCCGACATGACGGGTTTTATGACGCTTGTCGGCATTTCATCTCTCCTCCCCTCCGATTTCCTTATCCTTCTTCTGAAAGTTTTTACGGCGCTGAAGAAGGTAGATACCTCCAAGGACCACTATCCCGATGACATCCGACATTAAACCTGGTTTGATCAGTGCAACCGCGGTTGCTACAAACAGGATCCGCTCAGGTGTGCCTAGTCGGCTTAAATAGAACCCCTGCACCCCTGCCGCAAGCGCAATGACACCAAGCATGGCTGTCACGGTTGACAGCAGGATATCTGTGATGCTCCCCTGGAAAAGCAACGCCTGGTTGTATGCGAACATAAAGGGGACGATGAAACCGGCAATTGCCAGGCCTACAGCGTTGAAACCGGTACGCATGGCATTTGCCCCGGCGATCCCGGCGCCTGCATAGGCCGCCAGGGCCACGGGGGGCGTTACATCGGCAATGACCCCGAAATAAAGTATGAAAAGATGGGCAGCGAGCATTGGAACACCCATCCGGTGAATGGCTGGCGCGGCAAGGGTGGACAGGATAATGTACTTTGCCGTAGTCGGCAGCCCCATCCCCAGGATTATGGAAGCTATCATGGTCAGCACCAGTGCGAGGAAAAGTATGCCGTGGGAAAGCCCAATAATAAATGATGTAAAGGCAAGGCCCAGACCAGTTATCCCCACCACTCCTATGATGATCCCCGAACATGCGCAGGCCGCCGCCACTTCGACGGCGGTGATACCCCCGTCTATGAAGGAATCGATGATCCTGCGGGGAGTCATCCTGTACTCGGGTGGCCCCAGCCAGCTGGCAACGATCAGCAGCATTATCGACCAGAAAACGGCCTTTATCGCCGAATAGCCCATGGCGAGGAAAATTATCAGGGTTACAACGGGAAGAAGAAGCATCCAGCCTTTTTTGAGGACTTCCCAAACTTTGGGAAGGTCCTTTTTGGGAATACCCTCTATTCCCTCTCTGCCCGCACGGAAGTGGACCATGGCAAAGACCGAGAAAAAGTAGAGACAGGCCGGGATAACGGCCGCAACAACAATGCTCCAGTACGAGATCCCCAGGAACTGGGCCATTACGAAGGCTGCCGCCCCCATGACAGGCGGCATGATCTGTCCCCCAGTCGAGGCAGCAGCCTCCACGGCTCCTGCAAAATGGGCCGGATATCCCACCTTTTTCATCAAGGGTATGGTGAAAGATCCGGTGGTAACAGTATTTGCAACGGAACTACCGGAGACGCTGCCCATGAGTGCACTGGCAACAACTGCTGCTTTGGCCGGGCCTCCCCTGCTCCTTCCTGTAAGGGACATCGCAAGATCGATGAAAAACCCACCTGCCCCGGAAACATTAAGAACAGAGCCAAAAAGAACAAAAAGGAATATGAAGGTCGCCGAAACCCCCAGTGGAACCCCGAATATCCCGTCAGTCCTGAGGTACATGAAGGGGGCCAGTTCACTTATGGGGAATCCCGGATGTTTCAACATCCCAGGTAAATACCGTCCGAAAACGGCATAGGATATGGCGGTAAGGGCTACTATGGGAAGCGGCCACCCCACGGTCCTCCTAGTGGTCTCTATCACAAGGATGGTCATAATAACCCCCATGTAGATGTCCGAGGGTATTGCGCGACCTTCCCTTGCCGTAATGGCCCCCCAGTTCATAAGTATATTCAGGCACCCTGCTATCAGCAGTGCCGCAAGTGCCCAGTCCCAAATATCTATTTTGTCCCTGGGGCGCTTTTTTGAGAAAGGGTAGAGCAGAAAAACAATGGTGCCCATCATCATCCAGTGAATGGCCCTCTGCTTCATCGCAAAGAATAAGCCAAAGGCTGCGGTATAAAGGTGGAAAAATGAAGCCGCAAGCGCAATACCTGCTATTACCCAGAATTGCCAGCCCGTCAGGTTCCTTTTGTTGCTTTCCAGGAGTTCCGCTATCTCTTTACCTGTTTTCCCGGATTCTTTCGTCGGATCCTTCTCTTTTCCTGTATTCCGGGTCATGCACGCACCTCCCGTGCAACACGGCTGATGAGCTATCAGGGGCGGGAAACTCTTCCCGCCCCTCGCCTTGAGTTAACTACATATCAATGCCTTTCTCCTTAAAGTACTTGACGGCACCCGGGTGGAAGGGGATTATCCCCTTGCTCGCCAGTTCGGGTACAAAATTGGCCGCCTGGGGAGTCACATCCATAAAATCATCCTTGTTCTCGAGAAGGGTCTTAAGGAGGTTGTAAGCGATTTCCTCGCCCATGTCCGCGCGAACTACCATGTAGTTACCGTCGGCAATGGTAAGGGTTTCTTTTTCGACTGATTTGTATATGCCGGGTTTGAAGTTGAAGGGGAGAAGGAAAGGATTATCCTCCACGACTTTCTGGACTACTTCCTCTGGCAGGGGGATGAGTTTGACCTTGCGCGTTGCCTCGACTTCCATAACGGCAGCACCTGGAGCGGCGAAGTTCCAGAACACGGCATCGATGTTGCCGTCGGTAAGTGCCATCGCACCCTCGGGCTGGGTAAGCTGCGCAGCCTGGAGATCCTTGTCAGGGTCGATACCTGCAGCCTTGAGGATCATGCGGGTCAGGACCTGGTCTCCGCCTCCCGGGGCCCCAAGTGAGACCTTTTTCCCCTTGATGTCCCAGAAGGTTTCGATGCCGCTCCCCTCTATCGTCACAAGATGATGGGGGGCGGGGTACATGTTGAAGAGTATATTGAGATCAAGTTTGCCGTCCTCCTCGAATGCATCGGTCCCAGTGTAAGCCTGATAGAGCGTTGACCCCATGGACATACCCAGCTGGATCTTGCCGTCAGCCAGAAGGCGACAGTTCTCTCTTGAGGCCGCTGTGGAACGGGATGTAGCCCTGACGTCTATTCCGGCCTTGTTAAGGACTTCCGCCATGGCACCACCGAGAGGATAGTAGGTCCCGCCGACCCCGCCGGAGCCTATGGTTATGAAGGTGACAGCAAAGGCCGACCCGGCAAGGAAAACAAGAGCTGCTACCGCTAATGGCAGCATGAACCTTTTCATCGGTCATTCCTCCTTTTCTTCCGATCTGAGTCTTGCCCTTTCTATCCGCTTATCCTGACCCTCTATTCCTCTTTGCCACCTCCCTTTCAAACGGGCGTTTTCAGGAGGATGTCACACGCTGAATAAAGCCCCTGTTCCAGTATTCCGACGATCTCCTGGACCTGTTCCGACGTAACGTTGAGCGGTGGAGCTATCATAAAATTGTCACCATCAACGCCATCGACCATTCCGCCCGACGGATATATGACAAGCCCACGCCTCATGCATTCGGCAGTAACGATCGCAGAGGCTCTTTTCCCTCTAGGGAACGGGCTTTTGGAAACCTTGTCATAGACGATCTCAATTCCCCACATAAGCCCTCTACCCCTGACATCCCCCACGATCGGGATATCTGCCAGGGACATCATGGCTTTCCCGAGTGCTTCACCCTGGATGAATGCGTTATTGAAAAGTCCGTTCCTTTTCATGTAACGCAATGTAGCCGCTGTTGCCGCGCCAGAGAGGGGGTTCCCGTTGTAGGTGTGGCCGTGCATGAAGGCACCGCTCCCTTTCCTGAAGACATCCACTAACCTTTCGCTGGCAAAAACGCCACCCGTAGGGACATAGCCCGCCGCCATTGCCTTAGCCGCCGCCATGATATCGGGAACCACATTCCAGTGATCCACCGCAAAAGCCTTCCCTGTGCGCCCAAAACCGGTCATGACCTCGTCGGCGATCAGCAGGGCGCCGTACCTGTCGCATATCTCCCTGATCATAGGCCAATACTCATCGGGCGGGACGAGAGCCCCCACGGTGGAACCGACGATCGGTTCCGCTATGAAAGCTGCCACGTACTGTGGCCCTATCCTTTTGATGGCATCCTCAAGTTCCCGGGCACATCTGACACCGCAGGAAGGGTGCTCAAGGCCGAAGGGGCATCGGTAGCAATAATGGGCCTGGATCTTTGGATGCTCCTTGAACATTGGAGAAAAATATCGTCTCCTTGGCATATTGCCTCCGATGGCCATGGAACCAAGGGTGCTGCCGTGGTATGAGTTCCACCTTCCTATTACCAGGTGCCTGGACGTACCTGCGCCCTCCTTTTCGATGAAGTACTGCCTGGCCATCTTTACGGCCGATTCAGTGGCTTCGCTTCCACCGCTGACGAACCAGATGTAATTCAGGTCACCGGGTGTAATTTCCGCCACCTCCGCCGCTGCCTCCTCTATGGCCCTGTTGCGCCATCGTGAAGGGTGTGCAAACGCAAGGATTTCCAGCTGTTCCGATATTGCATCGGTAACTTCCCTGACCCCATGCCCAAGACTAGAGATAAGCGCCCCGCTGCACCCGTCAATGTAACGGTTCCCTTTTTCATCGTAGATATAGATCCCTTCCGCACGGACGGCCAAGGCCAGTTCTTCCTTGAAATTCCTTGGGAACAGGTTGCTGCGCCGGTCCACGGCTTCCATCTCCTTTTTCTGGTCTCCTGTTAAAATTAAAATTTCTTATAGCTTTCTTTCATAGGCCTTACATAGGTCCTGTTCCTGCTCCAGATCTGTTCCAGCCTTTCAAGCTTTTCTGTTACCGGTTCCCCAAGCTGTTTTGCGGCGGCCAGGATCACGCAGTTGATCACGCTCATGGGCGCAGTGAACGAATCTATGAAAGAAAGGGGTTTCCACGGAACGGTCACCACCACTTCAGACCATGTTGCCAGGGGACTGGAAAAATCGTTGGTTATCGAGGCGGTATGCATCCCTGACTGACTGGAAAAACGAAGGATCTCCAGGGTCCATGAAGTATACCGGGGAAAACTGATCCCAATAACAAGGCTCTTGCGTGATGCATTTGCAACTTTTTCGAACGCGGTCTCCGGGTCCAACAGGCAGATACCTCGAAAGAGCCACGAAAGGTAATAGCAGAGATAGTGGGCAAGCGCCCTGGAGCTCCTGTGACCTGCGACCATCACCTGCTCAGCGTTGACGATCATCGCCCCCAAAGCTTCAAGGGCTGAAGTGTCGACCAGTGCCTGGGCTTCCGACAGGGTCCTGATATCTTCCGCAATAGCCCTGTGAAGATAGTTGCCCTCCTGGGCCCGGTCGTAATCCCTCAGCCTTTCCAGGGTTGAGAAACGCTCGATAAGGAGATCCCTTACGGCGGAGCGCATCTGGGGATAACCGGTATAGCCCAGTAAAGATGCAAAACGCACTACGGTGGATTCGCTAACGCCTGCAACCTCACCAAGTTGAGAAGCGGTCAAAAAGGCAGCATCCCTGGAGTTGTCCAGGAGGAACCTTGCAATCGCCTTCTGCCCCGGCGAAAGGACGGGCATTTTTTCTGCAATGCGTTCACCGATCATTTTTTACCCCTGCCAAAATGAATGTTTTCCTGCATACAAAGATAAATCATGCAGGAATTCCTGCATGATTTATAGTAACCTGCTTTTGCGTTTTTTGTCAAACAGTTCACACTGTCAATCCGTGCTCCGTATGCTCTTGTTGTTAATTAACGCAATAACCGGTATCGCGTTATGGATAGAGGTTTCTTCTTGATGTAGAATTGTGGTCATGAGAGATAAGCGGTCACGTCCTGAAGATCAGGTTTCCGTTACCTTCGACCCCAGGCGTCTGATAATGCCGATCTTCATCAGTCATCAACGTGATGCAGCATTCCCTGCACCCGGTATGTCCGGCGTATTGCACCTGGGCATTGACCGGGCTGTGGAATATGTTGGAATGTGTGCCGATTCGGGAATCAGGGAATTCATTGTGTTCGGCCTGGATTCACCTGAGAAGGACAGCATGGCTCTCAAGGCTTCGAGCCCTGACTCGCCTGTCTGCGCTGCTATCAGGGAACTATCATCTTCCTTTCCAGATAGCCGCTTCTGGGGGCATGTCACCCTGGCCCATTACACTGACCACGGCGGCAATTTCTGCCTTGGAAAAGACGGGCAGGTTGACTGGGAACATACTACCGGGCGCTTTTGCGAGATCTGCAAAGTTCTTGCGGAATCGGGGGCAGGGATCGTACTTCCTTTTTTGCTGAGACAGGGAGCGATCTCTTCGATCCGCTCTTTCCTTGAGGGTAACGGGCTCCTGAACACGGAAGTTTATTCTTACGGAGCCAAATTTAGGTCATCTTTCTACGGCCCTTTCAACAGGTCGACGGGGGTCACAGAGATTTCAAAAGGGGACCTCCAATTGGAACCTTCGGACAAGCAGGGGGCTCTCGAAAAGATCAAGAACGATGTATCAGAGGGCTCAAAAGGGATCGTGATCAAACCCGCCCTTCCCTACCTGGATATCATCGCCTCTGCCGGATCAGTTACCAAACTTCCACTGGTAGCCTACATGGTAAGCGGCGAGTACATGATGCTCAAACACGCCGGTGCCGACGGCATTGCCGACGGAAGACGATCAATGCTGGAAGCGCACCTGTCGATCTTCCGTGCAGGCGCAGACATGGTCATAACTTACAACGCTCTGGATCTTCTGAAATCGGGATCTTAACCCTGAAAGTACATGGGATCCCGGGGCAGCGCCTTTTTGGGCGGCTCTTTTTTTGCCTTCAAATGACAAGCAACAATTAAGCCTTTTACAGCAATGCTTTTATCAGCGGAGGAAGGACCACGAAGATGGTAAAAAGCCTTACGAGGTGCAGGAGGCTGACCCTGAGGGGTTCGGCCCCGAGTTCCTCGGAGATGGAGGCAAGCTGGGTGATCCCTCCCGGGCAGGTTGCCAGAAGGCAGGTCATCAGGTTCCATCTGGTCACTCTCTGTACTATGAAAGCGAGAATGATGCCCCACCCGAGCATGGCCGCCGTTGTCCCCAGTATGGTAAGAAGCATTTCTGCCAGGGTCGAGATGGTCTCTGGCGTAGCATTCAGGCCTATCAGGGCACCAAGGCCCAGTTGCCCAATGTGCCTGAGCATCAGCGGAGGGGCGCATACAGGAAGGCCGAAACCGGTCGCTGCGGCTGTAAAAACCATGGATCCGACAAAACCGCCGACAGGCACCCCGAGCATATAGAACAGGACCCCGCCCGCAGAACCAAGAGCCAGGGTGAAAAACACACCCCGCACCTGTAATCCCCTCCAGGGTCCATCAAGAGGCTGCTCGGGAAGACACTCCTTTGCCGCCGGGGTCTGGATCTCCCCTTTCCCGACGCTTTTGCTGATCCTGCTCGATATTACCGGCATAGCTATCAGTACCGATGTCAGTCTGAAAAACTGCATCAGGGCAACCAGGGCGGAGTCGGCATTTAACGTAAGGGCCAGCAGGCTCATTTCCGCAATACCCCCGGGAACCGTTCCAAGGATCGAGGTGGAAAGGTCAAGGGTAAACCATCTGCTTACCAGCCAGCCTAGCCCCAGGGGGAAACTGATCCACCAGATGCCGGCCAGAAGCGCAACTCCCATGCTGTTCTTTAGTTCCCTGCCAGCCTGAGCGGTAAACCGGACCCCGATGAACATTCCAAGAATGACCTGGAACAATAGCCCGGAACCAAAGGGGGGACCTGGCACCGTCCATCCCTTGACCGCAAAGAAAGCGGACGATACCATCGCGCCGACCATTATCGCCGCCGGTATCTTGAATGCCCGGAAGACAAGCCATCCGGGAACTCCAGCCGCAAAAAGGGAAAATAAACCGACAAGCCAGCCCATGAAAACCCCCTGCAAGACCATGCTAAAATAACTGTAATGTTTTTAGTTTGCTCTCACGGAAAGGAGAGAACAATGACCACAAAACGAACCGTATTATATATGGTAATAATAATTCTTGCCCTTTCCGCAGGGTATGGCCTTTGGAGAAACATCCCCGGCAGCGGTGACACGGCCAAGGAGGCAGAAAATATGAGCCCTGACAAGATCGTAAGGACCGAAGAAGAATGGAGATCCATCCTTACCCCTGAACAGTTCCGTGTAACCAGGAAGGGAGGGACTGAGTTCGCATTTTCAGGACAATATTACGACCACAAGGAAAAGGGCGTCTATAAATGTGTCTGTTGTGGTAACCCCCTTTTCGGCTCAAGCGCGAAATTCGACTCGGGAAGCGGATGGCCCAGCTTCTATGAACCCTTTTCCCCTCAAAGCGTATGGACACGGGACGACAGGTCTTTCGGGATGCAAAGGGTAGAGGTCCTCTGTTCATGGTGCGACGCCCACCTGGGGCACGTCTTCTCCGACGGTCCGCCCCCGACAGGGCTTCGATACTGCATCAATTCCGTAGCTTTGGAATTTGAACCGGAATAACCTTCCACGACAGGATCCTGTTTCAACAGCAGAGCTTTTTTCTGTTTATTATAATGTTATAGTATCTGCAGCTTTCTCGGGTGAAAAGAAAGGTGGAAGAATATGGATCCTGTCAATTTTTCGGAACGGGTCAAATATCTGCTCAAAACGGAGTTGCCCCGGGGGGAAAAGGTTGTATCGGAGGGAATTGATCTTGGCCGAAGCTTAAAACCAGGAAGATCGGCTTTCATGAATGCCTACGGGGTGAATTCCGAGGCCGAATACAAAAGACAGTGCATCAGGGACAGAAAGATCATGTATCACTGCCACATCGGGATGAGTTCATGGAACGAGACCGCCAGGGGATTAAAGTATCTTCACAGGTCTCTGGCTTCGGAGGGTTTTTACCAGGACCGGGCAGGCATCTGCCTCGACAGGAGAATGGCCCTCCCCCCGGCTATGCGAAGGAACGCCCCGGCTGAGACTGGGCCACTTCTTGAAAACCTTGAGGAATGGCTTGCCGTTGGACAGGCCGCCCCTATCCAGCCCCACATGGGGGATTTCATGATAGGTTTTCCTGCATCAGCAGACAACACAGTCCTGGCACTGAGAGCAGGGGTAACGACCATAGGAAACCTTTCCCAGTTCTTCTCACATGAAGCTCCCGGCTGGAGGGATACCCCCTTCACCGCCGGGGAAACTGTCAAGGCCATAGCGCTTATGGGGGCATTGAGAGAACAGGGGACCCTGGTCCACTCCTACCTCGATGACGGGTTGGGGGCCCTTTTTACGGATTGCGCAACCGTTGCCGGATGGGCCTTCCTTGAGCGTTACATTGTCGAGGAACTTATGGGGGCAAAACTCGCCCACTGCGTTGGAGGCCTGGTCTCTGACCCCGTAAAGAGGTCGGGCTGGATATTCGCCCTCCAGGAGATCCACCAGGGGGACTGTGTCGGTTCCATGTTCTACGGTGATACCATCTCCTTTACAAGAGACTTTTCGTGGAACCGAGGAGTGGTAGCCGAAACCCTGCTGTGGGATATCCTTACCCAGATGGAGTGTCCCACGGGCCACGCCGTACTCTCCATACCAGTAACCGAGGCGGTTAGAGTGCCGAACGCGGAGGAGATCCTTGAGGCCCAGATCTTCGCCAGAAATATGGAGGGCGTGGCAAGACGGGTGCACCCTTCTTTCGACTTCTCTGCCCCCCGGGCTTTTGCCGAGAAAGTAGTTTCTGCCGGTAGAACTGTTTTTAACAATGCCCTGGATGGACTTTCCGATGCAGGGGTTGATCTGAAAGACCCCGTTCAGATGCTTTTCGTTCTGAAAAGCCTTGGCCCGAAGTTGTTCGAGGAAACCTTTGGTGCAGGGACCCCCAACCCGCTGTCGCTAAGGGGAAGGGATGCCGTCGTCCCCAACGATGTCTTTGAGCACTCCCTCAGATCTGTCGACAAATTCCGTGACAGTTTCGCAAGCCCGGATGCCAGGTCCTCCCTTGAGGGGCGCAGGATAGTCCTCGCTTCGACCGATGTCCACGAACATGCCCTGTTCGTCATTGAACAACTGCTTGAAATATCGGGGGTCAGAGTTGTCAATGTCGGCCCGGAGAGGAACCCCGACGAGATCGCCCATGCCGTGGGGGCGGAAAATGCCGACGCGGTCCTGGTGAGCACTCATAACGGAATGGCACTGGATTACGCCAACGCCATGCTGGAGGAGATGGAAGAGAGGAACCTTTCCGTCCCTGTCTTCATGGGGGGAGTACTTAACCAGAAGGTCGAAGAGAACGAAATGCCGATAGATGTCGAGGAGTCCCTGCAGGGACTGGGCATCAGAACCTGCAGCAACCCCATGGACCTGCTGGAAAACCTTGTCGTAATGTGGAAGAATGGGACCGATGAGGCAGAATGACATCGTGATCGGGATAGACACGGGGGGAACTTATACCGATGCAGTCCTTCTCGCTCGTGGCTCCGGAAAGGTCCTTGAATGGTCGAAGGTGCGAACCGACAAACAGAACCTCGGCTCCTGCATCAGGGAAGCAGTCATCAAACTTATCGAGAAAAACAGTGCCGCCAGGAACGCATCGGCTGTAAACCTCTCCACGACCCTCGCCACAAACGCGATCGCTGAAGGCAGGATGCGGCCTGTATGCCTTGTCCTTGCAGGATACGACGAAGACTCCTTCAAGACATGGAGTTTCGAAAAAGAGATCCCCTCCGGTAACATCATTTTCGTAAGAGGGGGGCATGACAGGTGGGGGGACGAATCATCGCCGCTTGATGAAGAAGAGATTCGAAGGACAGCGGCCAGGTGGAAGGACCGGGTTGAGGCCTTTGCCGTGTCTGCACTTTTCGGGAACCGCAACCCTGACCACGAGATCAGGGCAAGGTGGATCCTTCAGAGTGGATCCGGGCTTCCCTGTACCTGCGGCCACGAATTGACCGGAAAACTGAACGCACTTTCAAGGGCTTCGACCGCTGCAATGAACGCATCCCTGGTCCCGATAGTCAGGGAATGGATGGATTCGGTGGGATCTGCCCTTTCCTCCCTTGGGGTGGACGCACCCCTTCATGTTGTTCGGGGTGACGGCAGCCTTGTAAGTTCGACATGGGCGAAAGAAAGACCCATTGAGACCATACTTTCAGGTCCAGCGGCCAGCGCCATCGGGGCTTCCCGCCTGGCGGGACTATCCAGGGAAAGGGATGCCGTCGTGATCGACATGGGGGGGACCACTACGGATATCGTGCTGGTCCGGAAGGGATCCCTGAAACTCCGGGAAGACGGCGCAATGGTAGGGGGGTTCCGGGCCATGATACCATCGGGTGAGATAAACACCACCGCCCTGGGGGGCGATAGCCAGGTCTTTCTCAATCCCGACGGAGTGATATCAATAGGCCCGCTCAGGGTAGAACCCCTGTGCATAATTTCAAAAAAAAGGCCGGAAGTCATTGAACATATTTCCCGGATCACGCATAAGGGAGGTGCCTCATACGAAGACCTGGTCTTCCTTATCCCGGCCGGCAAAGCGGAGATCCAGGGAGACAGGGCAGAAAAGAGGATCATAGAGCGATCCGGAAATTCACTTCTCTCGCTTGAGGATGCTTCGAAAGAATTCAAGGACCCTGTTTCAGGCCTTGGGACTGTCATGGGCCTGGTCCGGTCGGGTAAGCTGGAAATTTCTGCATTCACCCCCACGGATGCCATGTGTGCCATGGGATGCATTCCATCCGGTGATGTTGAGACGGCCGTAAAGTCGGCGGAGATACTTGCCTCCCTGGGGCCCTTCGAAGAGGGGAACGCCTTTTGCAGGGCCGTACTTGAAAGAGTTTCCGAATACCTCTCACTGTTTGTTGTTGAATCCCTGCTCGAACGCCGCGGATTCCATGGGAGCAAAACCTCGGAGGAAAATTTCAGGAAAAGGCTGGCAGAAGAGATAGTGCGTCCCCCGAGCAGCGACGATCTGCTTCCCATAGGAGCTTCACTGAACACACTTATCATTGGAGTTGGAGCACCGTGCGATGCTTTTATCCCGAAGGCCGCCGGCCTTCTCAAGGCGGAGTTCAGCGTTCCTGATCATGCCCCGGTCGCAAACGCTGCAGGAGCTGCAGCAGCAGCCTTCAGTGTCCGCAAGGGGGTTCTTGTGCTTCCTCTCCCCGAGTGTGGAGGATTCAGGGTACATTTACCCTGGGGAACTTCGGACATGCCTTCTATAGAGGAGGCGATTGGATACGCGGAGACGTCAATGAAGAAATGGCTTGGCGGGATCGTTGCGGAAGAAGCTGAAGGGAAGGTCTCCTGGAAGTTGTCCCGGGAGAACAATACCGTGAAGCTGAAGGACGGTACGTCTTACCTTCTGGGGATAACACTCTGGTTTGAGGCAGTCCAGGATCGATAAAAGAAAAGGGAAGCGGCTCCAAACGGGACAGAAGTCGCTGAAGATCATCCAGGTATCAATTGTCCAACGGGAAGATACCGTTCCCATCCTTGGAGATAAATTCCTCAAAGAACTTCCTTGAATTCTCAAGATGCTGCCTGAGCGCCTCGATGGCGCCTTTTTCGTCCCCATCCCTCAAAGCCTGGACTATGGACGAATGTTCATCTTTCCCGATACTCCTGTAATCCTCAACTTCGAGGTACAGTCGGAGATACCTGTCGACGTTCGAATAGAGGTTCTGGATCATCTGGAGGAGCCTCGGGCTCTTTGCCGCCTGGTATAGGCTCTTGTGGAACTCCCAGTTCAGGCCGCACCATTTGTGGATATCCTTTTCGTCCCCGATCTCCATGTTGATGTAATCGCATCTTCGAAGGGTCTTCTCGTCAAGATTGGGGATAGCAAGCCTCAGAGCCTCCGACTCCAGAAGTATCCTTATGGAAAATATCTCTCTTGCGTCCTCCTCGGTCAAGCCCGTTACTATGGCACCCCTGTTTGGAATTATCTCGACAAATCCTTCTGCTTCAAGCTGACGGATCGCTTCACGCACAGGCGTGTGGCTCACCCCCATGGCCGCGGCTATTTCAGCCTGCCTCAAAACCTTCCCCTGGGGGAAAAGCCCCCTCATGATAGCCTCCCGGAGGACATTCACGACCATTACAGGCGTCGAACTGTTCCTGTCCGATTCCCGTTTGACCAGGTCCTTGAATTGAACCTTGTAGACAACCTTGCTCATGCGGATACGTCAACCCCAACCTGAAAAGATAAATGCCATTGGACTTCAGACAGTATGAACACTATATTATATCATCTATCTTTTTTGACATTAACACCCCTGGCTTTATCGGCGCCCTTGAGGTAAGCCTCTTTCAGGGCCCCCCTGAAGGCATAACGGTCAAGAACATAAAGGGTTTCGACTGAAACTCCCCCGGGGGTGCTTGCATCGGCGATAAGATCACCGAACGTTTTACCCTCCTTGCTCTCCCATAGCCTGAGACATCCGTAAACGGTCTGGTGAGCTACCGTCACAGCGTCTTTCCTGTTCAGGCCGCAAAGAACCCCGGCCTCGACCATGGTGTCAAGGAAGAGGAAAACAGCCGCGGGACTGCTCAGAGATGTCACTACACTGATCCCGTCCTCATTCATGGGGATACATTTCCCGAGCAAGTCCAGGACCTCAAGGGCGGACACTCTCTGTTCGGCTGTAACATGCCTGTTCATAGCGTAAGGAATAATAGCGCATCCGACCTGACTTGGAGGGTTGGGAAGAGCCCTTATCACTGCCAGCCCTTCACCTATGCTTTCGTATGCTTCCATAGGAACGCCCGCGGCAATTGTGAGAAGGACCTTGCCTTCGACAGCGGCACCCTCGAGGTCCTTGACCACTAAAGGTGCGATCTGGGGCTGAACACATATCAGTGTAATATCGCTCTTCTCAAAAACTTCCCTGTTGCTCTTTCCTGTGCGAACACCGAACTTATCACCTATCCAGACGAGCCTTTCAGGGTTAGCGTCACTGACAAAAACGCTGTCGCTATTGACTATCCCCGATGCTACGATCTTGGTAAGGAGCATCTCGGTTATGTGACCCGCTCCAATGAAGCCAAGACTCTTTTCCATAATATCACCCTCCTGTACCATTCTCCGGCGATGAGCACCAGCCCCCCGCTTATCGCGGGGGGCATCCATCAGCTGTTTCCCGTCAGGCGCTTTTTATCACAGTGGCTATCCCCTGTCCTCCGCCGATACAGAGGGAGACAAGACCGTAACCTCCACCCGCCTCTTTCAGTTCATGACACGCCTTCGTGAAGACGATCGCCCCGGTAGCCCCGATCGGGTGTCCGAGTGCTATCGCGCCACCGTTAGTATTGACTTTTTCAGGGTCGATCTTCAGTTCGCGAAGGACAGCCAGTGATTGGGCGGCGAAGGCCTCGTTCAGTTCGATTACCTTCATGTCCTCCAGTTTCAGACCTGCCGCCTCAAGGGCTTTGGGAACAGCAAAGACAGGTCCTATCCCCATGAACCGGGGATCCACCGCCGCGACCGACTGAGCTACTATTTCGCAGACAGGCTTCAGGCCGAGATCCATCGCTTTCTGTTTCTCCATGACAAGAACGACCGAGGCGGCATCGTTAAGGCTTGAAGCATTCCCCGCCGTAACGGTCCCGTCCTTTTTAAAAACAGGCTTGAGCCTGGCAAGGGACTCAAGGGTCGTGTCAGACCTGGGACCCTCGTCCTTGTCAATTACAACGGTCTGTTTCCTGGAAGCTATCTCCACAGGTACGGTCTGTGACGTGAACCTTCCCTCCTCCAATGCCTTGACTGCCCTGCGGTGGCTCTCGGCGGCAAATCTGTCCTGATCCTCCCTGCTTATCTGGTACTTCTCCGCAAGATTCTCCGCCGTAACACCCATATGTACGCCGAGCATCGGGTCTGTCAGAAGTGCGACAACACCGTCGGTCAGGGACACATGCCCCAGGCGAGCTCCACCCCTCATGTGTTCGGAGAAGTAAGGGCCGTTTGTCATGCTCTCGGCACCGCCGGCAACGCATGTATCGGCCAGCCCCAGCTGGATCATGCGAACAGCCTCATTGATGGCTTCCAGTCCTGAGCCGCAGAGCCGGTTTACGGTCAAAGCGGGAACTTCATGAGGTATCCCTGCCTTGACAGCTGCCAGCCGGCTAAGGTAGGTGTTCTCTCCAAACTGCAAGGTGTTGCCCATTATCACGTGATCTATCGCAGAGGCCTCGACTCCGGTCCTTTCAAGAAGAACGCCGATCACCCTCGCTCCCAGATCTGACGCGCTAACGGCAGAAAGACCTCCATTGAATTTCCCCACGGGAGTCCTTACAGCATCAATTACTACAACTTCTCTCAAAGCCGTTCCCTCCGTTCATTGCTTTTGTGTTTTGAGACGGAAGTTTTCTATGCCTGTTATTTCGTCTCTCCTGACTGATCGTCGGCCCCTTCTTCCGTCGCGTAGCGCCTCTCGATCTTCTGCCCCTCACCCACGATCGCACGAACGATAAAAATGTTGTTAGGCGGGCAGCCCTGGACGTATGTACCACGGCCTTCCAGATGTTTTGCGCAGATCCCCACCAATATTGTTTTGTCCTTTTCGGCGCAGGGGGGAATAAGTTTCTCGTCAAGTGGTCCTGCTATAACATACTTGCCCTCCAGACAGCCCTCAAGCCCCTGGCTCTTGAGATCCATGATAGCGCTGATAACGGTGTTCCGGCACCCGGTGCAGGCGCCTTCATCAAGCATGAGCTTGAATGGGGGAACACCCTCGATAACGGTTTCGCTCGCACGCTTGAACCGTCTTTCGACATCGGCGATGGAAACATCTCCCCTGACCTCTATCTTGTCGAGATCCATCTCGCCGATTCCTCTTGCCGCAGCCCGGACGGTTATCATTACATCCTTGGGGTCGTATCCCATTATCTTCCCGCCTACAGCATCAGCTGCCACATAATCCCTGGAAGCAAGGATGAGCCCCATGGGCACCGGGGTCCCGAAGATGGGCCCCATCCCTTCCTGGCAGACGGTCGCGTCAAAAACGGTCAGTTCAGGTTTGAGGGCGGTCATGAGGTCCACTACACCTTCTAGGAGTCCGTCCCTGTGGAATGCCTTTTTCGTGGGGTCATCAATAAGGCCCTTGAGGTTTTTCATGCTCAGGGTCACTTCCGTCTGGTCGTGGGTCTTCATGACAGGAACACTTATTATCACGTCTGCTTTGCGTACGAGTTCCCAGGATCCCAATTCGGAAAAGACCTTATGCCCTTCCGGAACAGCTATCTTGGTCCGGGGGGTTGTCTTGAGGTCGATCACTTCATAGCCTTGTTCCCTGAGCCTGGTATATTCCCCTGCTTCGATGACCTTTTCCGTGTCCACTCCCGCGGCGGACGACTCGGCTATTACCGGCCGGCCGCCCTTTTCCAGAACCAGGTCGGCTATGGCTTTGCAGACTTCCCACCGGCTTATCGCACCCGTTACCCTGCCTGATGGGACAGCCACAAGATTGGGGTTGATGAGAACAAGATCACCGGTTTTTACAATATCATCCAGGCCGCCAACAATATCGACTGCCCTGCGAACAGCTTCAGCTATCCCTTTTTCATCATCCTGTTTGACCTTTACAAGAGAGACCGTGCTCATTTCGTTCTTTCCTCCTTCTGGTTCTGCGCGGCGCCTGCAGCTCCGGTTTTCATGGGGACTTTCTCTCTGTCCCTCAGGGTTCCTCCCTCAGGCGAACCTGGGTTTTCTTTTCTCAAGAAAGGCTTTTATCCCTTCATGGCTGTCGGGATGTTCAAAACAGGCCGCAAAAGCCTTATTCTCTATCTCGAGTCCCTTTTCTACAGGGTGGTTCCTTGAAAGGTTGAGAACCTTTTTCGCCTGCGACATGGCACTGCTGCTGCGGGCGGCGAGCAAAACGGCGAACGAGAGTGATTCATCCCAGAGCCTGTCCTCGGGGAAGACCCTGTCTACAAGGCCGCATGCCAGCGACCAGGCAGCGTCAAACCTGTTGCCGGTAAGTATCATTTCCCTGGCTTTCGATATTCCAACGATCGAGGCC
The DNA here is from genome assembly GCA_002383685.1 of Synergistaceae bacterium UBA4066. GTDB lineage: Bacteria > Synergistota > Synergistia > Synergistales > Thermovirgaceae > UBA4066. The sequence continues at coordinate 68,487 of DFZC01000051.1, forward strand.
AGCCTCTGAGTCCCCCCGAATCCCGGAATTATCCCCAGGTTGATCTCAGGGAGACCCAGCTTGGCCCCCTCCGCCGCAAAACGAAAGTCACACGCAAGTGCAAGCTCAAGGCCTCCCCCGAGGGCAAAGCCGTTGATAACCGCAACGACGGGCTGGGGCATCTCCTCAATGATCTGAAAAAGGTCATAGCCGCTCCTTGAAAAAGCGGCAGCCTCCCCGGGGGTGAAACCTGACAGTTCTGATATATCGGCACCTGCGACGAAAGCCTTACCCTTCCCTGTCAATATGACCGAACGCACATCCGACCTAGCGGCACACTCCCTGAAAGTTTCCCTGAGTTCACCGATGATCCGGGCGTTGAGCGCATTGAGGGTCCTGGGGCTGTTGATCGCGACTGACAGAACACCTTCAGCAGCATCCTCTACTACCACAAATTCCTTCTCACTGGTAACAGGCATCCCGTAACCTCCTCTCGAAGAACCGCACCTATCCCCGGGTGCCTTCGCCTGGATCCGGATCGATCCCTGCAAGGATCTCCGCAAGCTTTTTCTTACCCTTGATGCTGGAGTTCCTGTAGATCATTATCTTCTGGGCCTGGGGGGATCCTGCCCCATGCATTGATTCGACAAGGGCAGTACCGCCGGTAAGGTTCTCGATAAGCCTCATCATTCTTATCCTGGTCTCGGTATCGACGCCTTCACGGCCCTTCAGGTACTTGGTTATGAATGGCCCGATCTCCGGGTTGTTGAGATCGGCTTCGGATGGAAGGGTCGCCATGAGCCCGCCTGCAATATCCTGTGCCAGGCGGCATATCTCGTAGATATTCCTCGTCACGTTCTGCTTGGTAATGTTCGCAAGCATCGGGTCGGCAAGGTAGGCGCCCGAAGGGGTGGCACGCCCTTCATTGGAGCAGGCCAGGGAGCAGCTGTAAAGGGTCTCCGCCAGGTGGGTCATCTCCACTAGTTTGTCCCTGATATGGGAGGCAGATTCCACTCCGTTGTAGTCGGCAAGGGCAGCTGTAGCCCCTATGATGACATCGCTGACACCGGTCTTGCAGCCGCCGTAGTTCTGCCGGTGAAGTGTGGCGAAACGCTCCACCAGAAGACCTGCATACTCGGCCTCGCCGCAGAGATATACGTTCTCCCAGGGAACGAAGACGTCGTCAAAAACCGTGAGGGCTTCTCCTCCCACAATACCGAAACGGTGGTTGCCGGTGTCAATGGTGCTCTTTTCAAGGCGCCGGGTATCGTTGGTCTGGCGTCCGAAAATATGTATCACTCCCTCGGCATCGACGGGGAGTGAGAAACAGACCGCATAATCGGCGTCATCCTCGGAAAGACCCGTGGTCGGCATTACCAGCATTTCATGGGAGTTGACCATTCCGGTCATATGCGCCTTGGCGCCTCTGACTACAATGCCGTCGGATCTTCTCTCCACAACGTGAACATACATATCGGGGTCTTCCTGCTGGCCCGGTTTTTTGCTCCTGTCGCCCTTTGGATCGGTCATGGCCCCGGCGATCATCAGGTCTTCTCTCTGTACCCTCTCCAGGTACTTCAGAAAACGTGCGTGGTAGTCGGTGCCCTTGTCCCGGTCTATCTCCCAGGTTACCGAATAGACAGCGTTCAGTGCATCCCAGCCCACGCATCGCTGAAAACAGGCCCCCGTCTTCTGGCCAAGGAGCCTGAGGGCTTTCACCTTTTTGACCAGGTCATCGGTGTTCTCGTGGATGTGGGTCCAGCGGTTCACACGGTCGTTGATGAACGGTGAGCGCGCCGAGAGCAGTTCCTGGTGTTCAGGACGGGTGGCAAGTTCGTATGTCAGGGCAGCACAGTTGACATGGGGCTGGAAGGCCGGATGATCGACCACGCTGTCGACCTTCTCCCCGAGGTAGTAAACGACTGGCTTGAGGCTTCGAAGGCTTTCGATATACTCCTGGCCGTTCTTCATGGCAAAGTCACCTCCGGAGTCTGGATCTGGTTTTCGAAACTACTCATAAACGAAGAATCCCCTCTTCGTCTTGCGGCCGAGGAAACCGGCCCTGACATTTTTCCTGAGAAGAGGACAGGGCCTGTACCTGGTATCTCCGAATTCCTTGTAAAGGGTCTCCATCACGGAAAGGCAGACATCAAGACCTATCAGGTCAGCAAGGGCCAGGGGGCCTATCGGATGATTGGCTCCCAGCTTCATCCCCTTGTCGATGTCCTCCGCCGAGGCAACCCCTTCCATCAGGGCATATACCGCTTCGTTGATCATGGGAACAAGGATCCTGTTTACGACAAAACCCGGGGCCTCGCTTACCACGATTGGGGATTTACCCAGGGATTCGATGAAGGAAACGACATTTGCGACGACATCTTCATCGGTGGCCGCCCCCTTGACCACCTCCACGAGGGCCATTACCGGGGCGGGGTTGAAGAAGTGTACCCCCAGGAACCGGCCGGGCCGTTTCGTAACGGTAGCAAGTTCGGTAATGCTCAGGGCCGAACTGTTGGTCGCGAAAATGCTCTTCTCCCCGGGCTCCAGGCCCTCGGCCTTCCGGAATACTTCCTTTTTTAATTCCATCTCTTCTGTCGCTGCTTCAATGAAAAGGTCAACCCCGGAAATGCCTTCGGCCATATCGGCCACGGGGTGGATCCTGTCCATGATCATCTTTGCGTTCTCTTCGGTCTCTTTGCCCTTCTGGACGGCCCTGTCCAGGATCGACCCGATCTTGCCCTTGCCCTTTGAAGAATTCTCGGTGCCCCCACGGGCAGAGACCAGAAGCACTTCCACTCCCGCTGACGCCAGGACCTGTGCTATACCGGTGCCCATGGTCCCTGTTCCGTAGACCATTACCTTTTTCATCAGGATAACCCCCTCTTGAGATCTTTTCGTTCAGTTCCGATCCTTCGCTAGATCGTACTTTTCAATGTTCCTGTCGGCCTTCTCCTGGATCGCTTTAAGTACCTCATTGAAATTTTCTTTTTTATAAAGGTGCTGATAGCGTTTCTGAGGTTTCAGGTATTCTTCCACAGGAACAGGTTTGATCTTCTGTGCCGACACCAAGCGGCCATTCTCGAATTCGACAATGGGGAACAGCCCTGTAGAGATGGCCTTCCTGGCCAGTTCGACAGTATCCTCCGGCTCGAATCCCCACCCAAGGTTGCAAGGCGAGAGCATCAGGATAAAGGCCGGGCCAGGGTTATCCATGCCTTTGCGGACCTTTTTCTTCAGGTCAGCAGGGTTTGCTATGCTGGCGGTGCCCACATAGGGCACGTCATGGGCAAGGGCTATCGCCAAAAGGTCCTTCTTGCTGACCATTTTGCCGAAGGAGTCACCGACCACTGGAGTGGTCGTGGTACCGGCACCGAGAGGTGTTGCGCTGCTTCCCTGGATGCCGGTGTTCATATAGGCTTCGTTGTCGTAGCAGATATAGAGGATATCGTCCTTTCTCTCGAACATGCCTGAAAGGGCGCCCATACCTATATCGTAGGTCCCTCCGTCCCCGCCTATGGCTACAACCTTTGTGCCATCGACGTTGCCCTTCGAATTGAGCCCGGCAAGAACACCCGTCGCGATGGCGGGGGCATTTTCAAAAAGGGAATGTATCCAGGGAACCTCCCATGAGGAACCCCTGAAGGGGCTCGTGAAAGTTTCAAGACACCCCGTCGGGGATACAACAATCGTGTTAGGTCCCGTTTCCCTGAGGATGAGCTTCACTGCGATCGCGCATCCGCATCCAGGACAGGCACGGTGTCCGGGGGCATGAAGTTCCTTAACTTCTGTCTGAATTGTCATCTTTAATCACCATCCCTTTACGCGATCAGCTGAAAAAACTTCTGTCAAGACCCATCCAGACCGTTTCCTGGGCTCCCTGCTTCTCTGCAGCCCTGGAAGCGATGTCCACGATCTCCTTTATGACCCTGCGGTTGACCTCTTTACCGCCGAGCCCTGCAATGAAGGGGACTATAACCGGCTGGGAAGATCCGCCGTAGAAAGCGGACTTTACCTCGGTAGCCAGGATCCCGCCCGAGTTGACGCTGAGGCTCTTGTCGAGCACGGCCACTACCGGAGCCTTGCCGCATGCGGCAATGATCTCATCCCTCGGGAAGGGTCTGAAGGTCCTTACCTTGATGAGGCCGACCTTTCTCCCCTCCGACCTGAGTTCATCCACCGCGGCCCTGATCGTCGAAACCATAGAGCCCATCGCCACAAGGACGACCTCGGCTTCTTCGGTACAGTGGGTATCGAGAAGGTCTCCGTCGAAGTTCCCAAAGACCTCCCTGTACTCCTTCGTTACTGAACGGATCTTGTCCTTAGCCTTCTCCTGGGCGATCATCATGGCATACCTGTATTCCATAAGAACGTCCTGGTCCGCGTAAGCCCCATAGGTCAAAGGGTTCGAAGGGTCCAGTTTCTGGACGGGAGTGAAGCTTCCCGCAAACTCCGCCACTGCCTCATCCGGGAAGACGGTAACAGGTTCATAGGAATGACTGATAACCCATCCGTCCATGCAAACCATAAGGGGAAGCTGGACATCGGGATCTTCTGCTATCCTGAACGACTGGACATGGGCATCGTACGCCTCCTGCATGCTCTCCACGTGGATCTGGAGGGCCCCTGTGTCCCTGAGGCTCATCGTATCCTGGTGGTCAGGCTGGATAGTGATAGGGGCGGAAATGGCCCTGTTCACAGCAGTAAGAACGACAGGCAGGCGGGTCGACGCCATGGCATAGATCACTTCGTTCATCAGGAGAAGCCCCTGGGATGCCGAGGCCGTGTAGGCCCTTGCTCCCGCCGCGCTTGCGCCGTAGACAATGGAAGCGGCCGAAAACTCGGAATCGGCCCTCACGAACTGGCTTTTCAGTTTCCCGGAAGAGACAAACCTGGCAAGGTCCTCAAGAATATGAGTCTGGGGTGTTATGGGGTAAACGGAGATAACATCCGGCCTGCATGCGCGAACCGCCTCCGCAACCGCCCTTGAACCCTCGAGAATAGCGGTTTTGCCTTTCACTTCTCTTCAACCTCCTTCGTTATCGCATCGACCGGGCATTCACGCATACAGATCAGGCAGCCCTTGCAGTAATAAAGGTTAACCTCGGCTCCGTCCTCTTTTATCTCCATGCAGGAATCGGGGCAGAATTCGGCACATCTTCCGCACTTGATGCACTTCGCCTTGTCCACCACCGGGCGGAAAGACCTCCACTTTCCTGTCTCAAGTTTCCTGGATTCGCCGGCCTTGCATACACCACCGAGCGGCAGGTCCATTATTCGACACCTCCAACCTGTTCGTAGGCCTTACGTACCGCAAGCACGTTCTTTTCTGCTATCTCCCCGGGGAACTTCTCCCTTATGGCTTCGGCAACAGCATCTACCGACACGAGGCCCGTGATCCGGGCAAGAGCCCCTATAAGGGCGGTATTCATGATCGGCCTGCCTATCGTCTCAATAGCTATACGGCTGGCAGGGACAAAAAAGGCTCTGACATCTTCACGGGATAACTCGATGGTCGATTCAGAATTGAACAGGATCACTCCATCCTTCTTGAGCCCTGAAAGTACATCGACCATCTCCATGATCGTGGGATCCTGGACTATCACAAGGTCGGGCTCCTCTATCTTCTCCCGCAACTTGATCGGTGAATCGGAGATCCTGGCGTAGGCCTGGACAGGTGCCCCTCTCCTTTCCCCACCACCCCCGAGGTATGGAAAAGCCTGGGCGAATTTCCCTTCAGCAAAAGCCGCCCCCGCTATCATTTCCGCCATGGCCACAGAGCCCTGGCCGCCTCTTCCGTGTATCCGGAGTTCCACCAGCAACATTGAACGCCTCCTTTTTTGAAATCCCTTTAAAAACATACATGAAAACCTTGTAACAACTAAACATGTAGGATTTTAAAGATAGTGTACTTAATGTTGAAACCTGCATCGCAAGTATTGACATTATGCAATCCTATAATAATATAGGATTATAAAATGACCCTGTCAACGACAATTTCTTTCAATTTCCCTTTTGGCACTTTTTCAGTTCCAGATGTTTATTGACATTAAAAGAATTGGAAGGAGGTGCGGAGATCTCCTGAACAGGGCAAGAGAAAGAAGATCGCAAAGATCCGGCAACATCAGCATCTTTCAAAACCAGACTAAGGAAGGCGGTAATAATATGAAGAAGATCTCGGTTTTTGTGGCTCTCGTTCTGGTATTTGCTTTCTGCTTCGTCACAGTAGGCGATTTCTCCAAGGCGGAAGCTGCCGACAAGGTTTACAAGTGGCGGCTTGTTACGCATTCCATGGTTGGAACATACCGTTTCAAACACGTTGAAGCCTTTGCCGAAATGGTCAACAAGGCATCCGGCGGCAGGCTCGTGATAGAACCGTATGGCGCCGGCGTCCTCTTCCCGGTTTTTGACTCCTTTGACGCAATCAAGGACGGAGTGGTCGAGATGGGCCTCATCTTCTCGGCCTACTGGACGGGTAAGGATCCCTTCTTCGGGATCTTCGCCACCAGACCAGGTTCACCTCTCCTCACCTACCACGAAGGGATGTATCTTGACCAGAGAGCCTTCCCCCTGGTTGAGAAAGCTTACGCCAAACACGGGATCACGTACCTCGGAACCACCGACTGCTCAGTGCCGGAGATCCTGATGATGAGGACTCCCATCAGAAGCCTGGAAGAATTCAAGGGCAAGCAGATCCGCTCAAGCGGACTGGGAGCCCAGTTCTACACTGCCCTCGGAGCTTCCGCGGTATCCCTCTCCGCGCCTGAGATCTACACCGCCCTGCAGACAGGCACAATTGACGCAGCTGAGTGGACAGAATGGAAAGAGAACGAGGAGATGGGCCTCCTTGAAGTCACCAAGTTCGTCATGGACCCCGCTCATCACGGCGGAACCAACGAGGACAAGGCCCTGACAGTGAACGCCGCGAAATGGGCTGAACTGCCCGACGACCTCAAGGCGATCGTCCTCGCCGCCCGTGATCACATGAGATACCTTTCGGCAATCACGAACTACAGCGAAGCTGCAAAGACAAAGCAGGAATGGCTTGCCAAGGGTGTTGATATCGTAACGCTCCCCGAAGAGGATGTAGTCAAGATCCGCGAGATCGGTGCAAACGTCCTCAAGGAATGGGCGAAGAAGTCCCCCGAATGCCAGGAGTACCTCGAACTTTACGCCGAGGTCCTCAACGAACTGGGATATACTAGGGAAGCGGCAACACTGGGATACAAGGCGAAATAACTTACCCTATCAGGGCAAGCGGCAGGGTTGTATTCAACCCTGCCGCTTACTGTTCTTAATCCTAACTGGGGGCTAAAGAAAATGGAAAGATTGGGAAGATACACCTCTTACCTTATTCTGCCGCTCGCATTCATCATAGTTATCGCCGTGATAATGCGTTACATCTTCCAGAACATGCCGGGATGGGCATTCGAGATATCACTTTTTCTTTATGGTGTCCATTTCATGCTTGGGGGCGGCTACACACATTTGAAGGGGAAACACGTTGCCGTAGATATCATCCAGAAATACGTCTCACCAAGGAACAGACGTATCCTTGACATCCTTTCCGAACTGGTCGTCGGTTTCTCGTCAGCAATACTTCTTTACCTCAGCTACCCCTGGGCAAAAGAATCGTTTCGCATCCTGGAGAGATCAATGCACCAGACGACCTTTGACCCGCCGATATGGTGGTTCAAGATGATAGTACCTATCTCAGCAGCCCTGCTTCTTCTCGCTGCCGTTACAAAGATCTTCAGACTTATCCGCAAGCCGACCGTCGAAAGCAGGTGACATCTATTATGGAAAACATCCCTCTTCTTATGTTCCTGGTACTTTTCATGGTCCTGGCCATGGGAATACCTATTGCCTTCGCTCTTTCAATGGTCGCGATCCTCTTCGGCTGGTCCCTGTGGGGCGTCGGCGGAATGAGATTGCTTGTAACAGCGGCCTGGGGTACCATGAACAACTTTGCACTGCTGGCAGTTCCACTTTTCATTTTCATGGCCCTTATCCTGCAGAAATCAAGGGTCGTCGAGGATATCTACGACTCCTTCTACAAGTGGTCAGGCCCCCTGAGAGGCGGTCTGGCGGTGGCGACAATTCTGGTAGGAGCGATCCTTGGCGCCGTTTCAGGGGTTGTTGCCGCCGGTGTTATCGGCCTTGGGCTTATAGGGCTGCCGCAGATGCTCAAGTACGGATACAACCAGCGATTAAGCCTCGGTTCGGTCATGGCCGGGGGGACACTGGGACAGCTTATTCCGCCCAGCACCAACATGGTCATCTACGGGGCTGTTACCGGCCTTTCGGTGGGAAGCCTTTTCGCGGGGGGCCTTACCTGCGGGGCATTCCTGGCCCTGCTTTACTGCGCGTACATACTTATCCGCAGCCTTATAAACCCGAAACTCTGCCCGACCCTGCCCCTTGAGGATCGAGTGGACTGGCGGGGAAAGGTGAAGGCCCTCCGGAAGGTCTTTCTCCCCTCGCTGCTCATCTTGCTGGTACTGGGTTCGGTCCTTTCAGGAGCTGCCACCCCCACCGAGGCCGCAGCGGTCGGAGCCGTGGGTGCACTTTTCTTCAGCTTCGTCACAAGGCGTCTCAGTTTTGACATCGTAAAGTCAGCATCCATGGAGACCCTGGAGATCTCGAGCATGGTCGGATGGATAATAATCGGGGCGGCCGCCTTCGGCTCAGTCTTTTCAGGTGTCGGCGGCAACCGCCTCGTAGCGGAACTGGCAATGTCGATGCCGGGCGGTCCCTGGATGGTCTTTGCGGTCTCGGTGCTCTTCGTCTTCTTCCTTGGAATGTTCCTGGAGCCGACGGCGATGATAATGCTTGCAGCGCCGATCGTGTCCCCGATACTTACCAGGCTGGGATTCGACCCTCTCTGGTGGGGACTCGTATTCATGGTGCTCCTCCAGGTTGCCTACCTTTCGCCGCCCTTCGGCTTCAGCCTTTTCTACATGAGAGGAGCCGCCCCTGACCACATAGGCATCGAGGAGATCTACATGTCAAGCCTGCCGTTCATGGGGATCCAGTTCCTTTCACTGCTGTTCCTGGTATTCTTCCCCGGGATAGCCCTCTGGCTTCCCAGGCTCCTGCTGAGCTAGAGAATATCTTTGTGGAGGTGACCTGATCAATGAAGGAAAAATTCGAAAACGTAGCGGTAGGGATCAAGGCCAATGTTTATTTCGATGGAAGGGTCATAAGCCGGAACGTGTTTTTTCCCGACGGGACAAGAAGAACCCTTGGGGTGGTCCTTCCGGGGACATACGAGTTCGGTGTAGGCGACAAGGAGATCGTCGAGATCGTAAGCGGAAGGGCCGAAGTTCTGCTGCCGCCCGACAAGAAAGAGTGGATGCCTGTCCGCGAGGGAGACTCCTTCACCATCATCCGCGACAGCAGTTACCAGATACGCTGCTTCGAGGTAGTTGAATACATCTGCGACTTCATCCCGGAAGCATAGTCCCGGGTACCTTGACAGGATAAAAGGGGCCCCCGGAGACCGCTTGTCTTTGGGGATCCCTTAAAGATCAAGGCATCTGAACAGGAGGTAATGGAATGCGTTTTTCCGCACGAAGCCATGCCCTCCCCGCGTCGCCCATACGGAGGCTTGAACCGTTTGCGGCGGAAGCCAGGGAGAAGGGGAAAAAGATCTACCCTCTGCACATCGGGCAGCCGGATATAGAAACCCCGGAACTGTTCTTTGAGACTTTAAGGAAATTTGACAGCAAGACCCTTGCCTATGGAACATCCCAGGGTGATCTGGACCTGATAGACAGGATCGTCGAATACTACGCAAAATTCGGGATACCCATCGAACGGGAAGACCTTCTTGTTACAAACGGCGGCAGCGAAGCCCTCAACTTTGCCGTCAGCATTGCCTGCGATCCCGGGGACAGTATCCTGGTGCCAGAACCTTTCTTCCCGGCCTACGCCGCATTTGCGGCGTCCGCGAATGCTGAGATAAGGCCGATCACCACCCTGGCGGAGGAGGGTTTCCATCTGCCATCCCGCGGAGAGATAGAAAAACTGATCGATACTTCCACCAGGGCAATCCTGTTGAGCCACCCGGGAAACCCTACAGGCGTCGTCTATACTGAAGAAGAGGTGAAAATGCTTTCCGATATAGCCCGGGAGCACGATCTTCTTCTGATAGCGGACGAAGTGTACAGGGAGTTCGTCTACATGGATGAACCCTACCTAAGCTTCGGGAACATCGAAAGAATCAGGGACCGCCTTGTTATTGTGGATTCGGTCTCCAAAAGGTACAGCGCCTGCGGGGCAAGGATTGGCTGCCTTGTGAGCAAAAACAGGGAATTCATTTCCCTTGGGTTAAAATACTGCCAGGCCCGGGGGTGCTCCCCAACGCTGGAACAGCTGGGAGCGGCGGCGCTTTACGAGACGCCGGACTCCTACCTCTCGGAAGTAAACGAGGAGTACAGGAAACGAAGGGATATCCTTTTTGAAGGACTAAACGGGATCCCCGGCATAGTCTGCCGGAAACCGGAGGGAGCTTTCTACATTATGGCCAGGCTCCCCGTGGACGATGCCGAAAAGTTCATCATCTGGATGCTCCAGGAGTTTTCCGTCGACGGTGAGACGGTCATGGCTGCCCCCGCAGAAGGATTTTACGCAACACCGGGGCTGGGCAGCTCCGAGATAAGAATGGCTTACGTGCTCAAGGAAGAGGACCTGAAAAGGGCGGTCGAACTTCTCGCGAAAGGAATTTCAGCCTATCCGGGAAGGACAGATCGTTGAACAGAGCTTAAACCGACTGAGGCAATTTTTCCCATGACATGGTAATTTAAGGTGACAGGACATGTTTGAAGGGAGATGGCACCTTGGGTTCAGAGGACAAGAGATCAGTTCCTTTTGATGATGCCAGGGAGCAGATCGTGCGTGTCTGCCGGAGGCTCGCAATGCTTCATATAGCCTACGCAAGGACACTGGTTGAGGAGTTCGGGGAAGAAGAGGGGAAAAGGATTGCGGTAAAGGCCATCAAGGATTACGGAAAACGGATCGGCCTCGACGCGCTGAAAAGGACCCTTGCGGAAGGGCTGGACAACAGTCCCGGGAACTACTCCGAGGATCTCCCCGCCTACGGGCTTTACGAGGAACTGGAGAAACTCGAGACCGGGCACGGGCAGACCATCAGGCTTAAAGGCTGCGCGATGGGTAAGACATGGAAAGAAATGGGCGAAGAGGAACTTGGCAGGATCTACTGCTATGTTGACCCCGCAAAATCCATGGCCTTCAACCCCGAGTGGGCATTGGTCCACTCCCGGTGCATGCCCGATGGAGACAAGTATTGCGACCTCCACTACAGGAAGACCTCCGAAAAGGAGAAGGAAGAGTTCCTGGAGGAAGATACCGACCTGGGCAAGATCGACAAAATATGAGAGCCCGATCATCATTCCGGGAGCCACAGACCCCTGGCAGATGAAGATAGGCAAACCCCTCTATTGCGGAGCAGGTTTTGTGGCTGTAGGCCTTGCAGCGGCGGGAGTGTTCCTCCCGCTGCTGCCGACCACCCCGTTCCTTCTTATTGCCGCGGCCTGTTTTGCAAAAAGTTCAGACCGTTTCTACAACGCGCTCCTCTCTCACCGGATCTTCGGGCCCATGATCAGGGATTACAGGGAAAAGGGCGGAATTGCCGCCCGGACAAAAGCTGTTTCCATCTCCCTCCTGTGGCTGACTATCTCCCTGTCAGCCTTCCTTGCCGTATCTTCCTGGCCGCTCAGGGGTCTCCTTTTCCTGGTCGCAACGCTGGTGACGGCTCATATCCTTTCATTCAAAACGGTAGAATAAAAACAGGATTCCCGGGCATGGGGTCAGGCAGTTTTTGAGGATACCAGTTCCCAGAGAGTTCCAGGTGTTATGATCCTGTTGTCTTTTTACAAGACCGGTTTTTTCAGGTGGGGCCAATGATAGAGATCCGCGAGGAACGGTCCGAAGATATCCCGATTATAAGAAAAGTGAACGAAATGGCTTTCGGTCAAACCATGGAGGCCGATATAGTCGACAGGCTCCGGGAAAACTGTCCCGGTCATTTATCCCTTGTCGCACTGGAAGCGGGCCGGGTCGTGGGGCACATCTTCTTCTCCCCTGTCAACCTTGACGTCCCCGGACGGGTGATCGAAGGAATGGGGCTTGCCCCTATGGCCGTGATGCCAGACAGGCAGGGGCATGGGATAGGCTCAGACCTTGTCAGGAAAGGTCTGGATGTTCTGAGGGAGAGGAACTGCCCCTTCGTCATTGTCCTCGGGCACCCTGACTACTACCCCCGGTTCGGTTTCGAAAAAGCATCGAAATATGGCATTACCTGCCAGTGGGAGAACGTACCCGACGAGGCATTCATGGTGCTGATCCTCAACTGGGTCGCCATGGAAGGCGCCAGGGGTGTGGCGAGGTACAGGGACGAGTTCAACGAGGCTTTGTAAGAACGAATGATCTGCCGTTAATGCCTTTCAGGTTATCCTCGACTGTACAAAAATCAACACGTCAATAACATTCTGCATTACCCAGGCAAGGTCAAAACACCTTGAGCTTGTCTTTTGCCTTATGATGCTCTTTTGCTTTGCCGAGTCGCTGCTGAGTATTGACAGAACCCAATGGCAGTTGTAATTTGGGAAAGATTTCTGACAGCCACAAGTCCCGGGTATCCATGGTTCGGGACATGTTGTTGTCTTAATTTGCATTTGGCCTTAACAACGAAATTTTCTGGATATTACATTTTTATCTGGCGAGGGGAGAGGGAACACAATGAAGAGAACGGGTTACCCTAAGTTATTATGCGGGGTTTTTGTGCCTTTGCTAATTGTCTTGTTTATTTCCCTTCTTTTTACAGGTCCTGTCAGCGCAACGGTGAATTCTTCCAATATTGACTACACGCTCTACACCAGCGCGACCTCGGATGATGTCTGGGAGAATGAGGCCACGATAACCACAAACGCCCAGCCGGGCATGGTGGCCGATGATCCTGTTTACAGTATTCCATCCCGGATATACAACAGGTATGATATCGGCTCCATCATCACATCCGGTAATTTCGCCCATGGGATGGTGGCCGAGGGCCTTGATTCTGAAGCCACGAACGAGGGGAGCATAGTGACAACCGGGTTCACTTCCCACGGGATGTTGGCCTCGAACGACTCATACTCCGAAAACACAACCACCGGCACGATCCTGACCACTGGATCCTATTCCTTTGGCATGTTCGTCACAGGTTCCTCGGAAGCTTTCAACTACGGCGATATCGAAACCAATGGGACCGGTTCCCACGGCATGGCATCAGAGTCGGGTTCCGGGGCCGTCAACGATGGCGAAATAAGCACCTACGGAAGCAGCGCCTTCGGAATGTACGCCCTGGACAGTGCTTTCGTTCAGAATGACGGCAGTATTGAGACCTTCGGCCTTTACGCCCACGGCATGGTAGCCGAAGGTTCGGGTTCGAGTGCGGAGAACTACGGGGACATTACTATAAACTATCGCGACACCTATGGGATGTACGCCCTTGACGGAGCCCATATTTACAACTACAGCCTGGTCACCATAGAAACAATGGAAGACGGTGCTCACGGCATGGTCGCCGAGAACGGGTCCGATGCTGAGAACTCAGGCTCCGTCATCACTCGCGGTGACGGTGCTTACGGCATGTACGCTCTGAACAATTCTGGAGCCACTAACAACGAAACCATCGAGACCAGGGGGGACGGATCCCACGGCATGGTGGCCGAAGAAAATGGATCGTTTGCCGACAATTACGGCAACATTGAGACCTTCGGCAGAGAAGCCTTCGGCTTATACGCTCTAAACGATTCAGACGTTGTTAACTTGGGAACTATCGAAACTTTCGGCGACGGCTCTCACGGCATGGTCGCCGAAGGTTCGGGTTCGAGGGCGGAGAACTACGGGGACATTACTATAAACTATCGCGACACCTACGGGATGTACGCCTACGACTCGTCCGAGGCCTTGTACAATGACGGGTTTATCGAGACCTACGGTACCGGGTCTCACGGTATGTACGCAAACTATTACTCCGATGCCCTTAATGATTATGTTGTAACCACGTCCGCCGCAAATGCCTACGGCATGTTCGCCTACGATAATTCGAATATTTTAAACGAAGGTTTAATAGGCACCCTGGGATCCGGCTCCCACGGCATGGTGGCCGGGGATAATTCCGGTGCCGGTAATGCCGGCTATATTGTCACGTCAGGCGACAATGCATACGGCATGTACGCCTATGACAATTCCTCGATATACAACTCTGACTCAAGCCCCCTGACCATAGAGACCTGGGGCGCAGGCTCCCACGGCATGGTTGCCGACACGAACTCCTACGCCGAAAACAGCGACGAGATATTCACCCACGGCGACGGCTCCTTCGGCATGCTGGCCCTCAATTCTTCGTTCGTTGAGAACTACGGATGGATCGGAACCGGCGGAGAGGGATCCCATGGCATGGTGGCCAGGAGCGGTTCTGAAGCCTCGAACTATTTCGAGATCGTAACCTCCGGCGACGGCTCCTTCGGTATGCTCGGAAGGGGAAGCGGTGTCCAGATATTTAACGAAGAGGGAGCCGCCATTTTTACCCTTGGTGCCGGCTCTCACGGCATGGTCGCGCGGCTGGGTGCGGAGGCATTCAACTACGGCAATATCGTGACCTCCGGCGATGAGTCCTTCGGGATGCTGGCCAGGGAATCGACCATTTACAACAGGATCACGGGGTCGATCGAGACCAGGGGAGAAGGTTCCCACGGCATGGTCGCCAGGGTCGGCTCGGAGGCCTACAACAGGGGCTCCATCTCCACTTCCGGCGAAGGGGCCTACGGCATGCTGGCCACAGGATCATCGGAGATCTACAACAGGGAGACAGGGACCATTTCCACCACAGGCATCGGATCCCACGGCATGGTGGCCGAAGGCGAGGGGTCTTTCGGCTATAACCGCGGATCGGTAGAGACCTCGGGCAACGCGGCCTACGGAATGCTGGCAAGCGGCGGGGCAGAGGTCTACAACCGGTCTGTCGGGACTATCGAGACCCAGGGCAGGAACGCCTGGGGCATGGCGGCCCTCGACGGATCCTATGCCAGGAACATGGGTTCAATAACCACCAACGATACAGGTTCCCACGGCATGTACGCCACTGGAGGTTCTACTCTCTTCAGCAGCGGCGACATAACCGCATGGGGGTCGGAGACAAGCGGAATGAGGGTCGAGAACGGCTCATGGGCTACAAACTCCGGCAGCATAGTTATGCATGGCACAGGCTCCTGGGGGATGTACGCCACGGGAGGCTCCGAAGCCTACAACACCGGCAGCATAGAGATCAATGCGCCGGCATGGTCCAGGGGCGGCATGGCGGCCTGGGACGGCTCCTATGCAGAGAACAGCGGGACCATAGAGACCTTTGTCAGAGATGCTGTGGGGATGTCCGCCTACCAGTCAGAAATAGTGAATAATGGTCTGATCGTTACTCACTACAACGAATCCGGCTACAGCGGACCCATCGGCATGGAAGCAAGATCAGGGTCCGGAGCCGTGAACAACGGAACGATCCTGACATCAGGAGACCATGCATACGGCATGCTCGCGGATGTCAACTCCAGCGCGGACAACTACGGCNNATGCCGCCTTCGGAATGTACGCCCTTAACAGCTCCTTCATCATCAACTACGGTCTTGAGAGCATCGAGACCTGGGGCGACGGATCGCACGGGATGAAAGCCGAGAATGCATCCTACGCCTACAACGACGGATCGATCATCACCCACGGGACCGGATCCTACGGGATGTATGCGCTTAACGTTTCCAGTGCGGACAACTACGGTCATATAGTCACTTCAGGTGACGACTCCCACGGAATGGTTGCTTCGGGAGACTCCATCGCCGTCAACAGCCGTTCCATAATCACCAATGGCGGCGGGAGCCACGGTATGCTAGCCAGGGGCAGCTCAACAGTCAATAACGGAAGCTCCATCGAGACCTTCGGCGTCGGAAGCCACGGCATGGCTGCCTACGACTTCAACTCCCAGGCACTGAACTTCGGGCGCATTACTACCCACAATTCGGAAGCCTACGGGATGTTCGCCGTTACATCCCTTCTCGTCAACCTTGGCTCCATAGTCACCTCCGGAGACAATGCCCACGGCATGGTTGCCACGGACACATCAATTGCCACGAACTTCCAATTCAGCAGCATAGTCACCTCCGGAGACAATGCCCACGGCATGGTTGCCTCAAACGACTCCAGAGCCTATAACGACGGCTCCATCATTACCCACGGCTATGGTGCAGTCGGCATGTACGCCAAGGATAATTCTTACGCGCAGAACACTGGATCGATCATCACTAACGGCCAGGGTGCTATAGGGATGTTCGCGTTCAATGTCTCCAGCGCGGATAACTACGGCACTATAGACACTTCCGGTAAAGCGGCCCACGGCATGAAGGCCGCGGACGGGTCGACGGCCCGGAACTGGGGCGACATAACGACCTACGGCAATGCCGCCTTCGGCATGTACGCGCTGAACAGCTCCTTCATCTATAACTACGGTCTTGAGAGCATCGAGACCTGGGGCGACGGGAGCCACGGCATGGTGGCGGAGAACAGCTCCCTGGGCGTGAACACTGGATCCATAACCACCTATGGAGAGGGATCCCACGGCATGTACGCGTATGACAACTCCTACGTATACAACGACGGATCTATAGCCACCTCGGGTAAGTACTCCTACGGCATGTACGCGTATGGCAACTCTTACGCCTACAACGACGGGTCGGTGATCACCCACGGCCAATATGCCAAGGGCATGTATGCCTCCGACGCATCGAGCGCCGACAACTACGGCTCGATAGTAACCTCGGGTGACGCCGCCGATGGCATGTACGCCGAGGAGTACTCTCACGCCTACAACAGCGGATCCATAATCACCTCGGGTGATGACTCCTACGGCATGTACGCAGAAGATAGCTCCCACGCCTACAACGACGGGTCGGTGATCACCCACGGCGACAACGCCTACGGCATGTACGCCTACGAAGCATCGAGCGCCGACAACTACGGCACGATAGCCACCTCGGGTGATGGATCCTACGGCATGTACGCGGACGATGACTCCTATGCCCACAACGAAGGATCCATAATCACCTCTGGCTCCGATTCCTACGGCATGTACGCCTACCACTTCTCAAGCGCCGACAACTACGGCACGATAGTAACCTCGGGTGATGATGCCCACGGCATGAAGGCCGAGGACGGATCGACGGCGAGGAACTGGGGCGATATCACGACCAACGGTGCAGCCGCTTACGGCATGCTGGCCTTCGACGCATCAGAGATCTACAACTACGGTGCCGATAGCATCGTGACATGGGGCGACGGCAGCCACGGCATGATGGCTGAAACGGACTCCTACGCCTATAACGACGGATCGGTAATAACCCACGGCGACGGATCCTACGGCATGTACGCCCTCGACGTATCGAGCGCTGACAACTACGGTACGGTGGTCACATCCGGTGCCGGGTCCCACGCAATGGTCATATCGGGCGACTCCTACGGGTACAACGAGGGGCTGCTCGAAGCATCGGGCGCAGGCAGCGACGCCGCCAGGGTCATAACCAGCGACTTCGTCAACGCGGGGTGGCTTGACAGCCTTGAAGGCAACGCGGTAACAGCAATGGACAACAGCCATGTGACAATGCTTGACGGCTCGATGCTGGTCAACTCCCACACTTTGGCCGGCGATGACACATCACAGCTTCTGGTGAGCATGGACATACCGACCCAGATGCAGCCCTTCTCTGCCCAGGTGCAGGGATTCGAGCTCTTCACCAAGCAGGGTGACGGCTGGATGACCCTTGAGGAGGACTCCTACGTATACGGACACACCTCCAACAAGGGCGGTACCCTGGAGATCTGGCCGCTGAGCCAGTTCGTGACGGACAGCTACTACCAGTCGGCGGGCGCCATGCTCTACGTCTACATGAACCCCGACTCCTACCTTGAGCTTGACGAGATCCCGCTGTGGGTCGAGAACGACGCCGACATCTCGGGCACCCTCACCATCGACGGCTCCACGGCGACGCTGCCGGGCTTCTACACCTTCATAAGGGCCGATACCTACTACGACGACTTCGAGACGCAATTCGTCAACCTGAGCCCGTACTACCTGCCCTACGGCCCGATATGGCTCGAAGGGGACAGCTGGCACTACACGAGCCTTCTGGGCTACAGCTTCTCTGAAGCGGCCC
>DFZC01000052.1:0-422 GCA_002383685.1 Synergistaceae bacterium UBA4066
ATGACCCTGGGTGAGATCGAGTGGAGCAACATAGGCAGGGTATTCGTGCGTGAAGCCTTTACCGGTCTGATGCTCGGGGTTGCACTCGCTCTGTTCGGGGTTTTCAGGGCCGTGACTCTGGGTACGGGGACGGATGTAGCCGTTGTGGTTGCCATATCACTTGTGGCGGTGGTCCTGATCGGGAACCTTGCCGGTGTTTTGTTGCCCTTTGCAGCGCGGGCCCTGCGGTTCGACCCTGCTATAGTTTCGGGGCCGTTCATCACTACCGTTGTGGACGTGGTGGGGCTGATGGTCTACTTCGGCGTCGCCACAAAGGTAATGGGGTTGGGGTAAGGACCACGAGATGCGCGAGACGTGAGAGAGGGAAGGGCAAAAACCCAGGCTACAGGAGGCAGGCAGCAGGAAGGGCCGAAACCCCGTGA
>DFZC01000052.1:474-71741 GCA_002383685.1 Synergistaceae bacterium UBA4066
GCTTTTCAACATATCCTCGGCAGGAGCTCCCCTACCGGTTTGTCTACCAGTCGGGTCCCTCCGGAGATAGTGTGTATCCCCACGAGGCGAGGGTGTTTTTCCGTAACTTTCCCTATTATGGAGGCCATTTCCCCTGAAGGGTGCTGTCTCAGGATCGCGACGGCTTTTTCTGCATCTTCAGCCGATACCGCTACAGCGGCGCATCCTTCACCAGCCATGTGCAGGGGGTCGAACCCCAGGAGTTCACAAACAGAAAGAGAAGGTTCATCTCGGGGCACCTTTTCCTCTTCGATCTCTATGCCAAGGCCCGATGCTTCGGCCCATTCACAGAGGACAGTACCAAGCCCTCCCCTTGTGCAGTCCCTCATGCATCGCAGTCCTTTCAGGGGGAGGACCTTTTCGACCATCGGCCACAGAGGCGCACAGTCCGAGGCCAGGCCATGCACCTTCAGGCCGTACCTGGCAGCAGCTATGGCAGCCCCGTGCATTCCCGGGGGGCAGGTTACAAGGATAGAGTCCCCGTGCTTCAGGTTGTCGACGCCAAGCACGGGTTCCCTCTCTATCTTCCCGATCGCGCAGGTCGTCAGGAAGAGTTCATCAGCCTGTCCTCTGGGGACCACCTTGCTGTCTCCTGTAACAAGGGCAATATCCATGGAATCGCATATTAAGGAAGCGCTTTCCATGTAGACAAGGAGATCTTCAAGAGGGAAGCCTTCCTCGGCGATCACGCCCAAAGCGAGAAAAAGAGGTCTGGCACCCCTTACGGCAAGATCGTTGGCGCTTCCACAGACGCTCAGCTTCCCTATATCCCCTCCCTGGAATGAAAGTGGAGAGACGGTGTACCCGTCTATCGTTACAGCCAGACCCCCCGGAAGGAGGGCGCAATCCTCCCTGTCAGCCAGGGGGGTTTTCCTGAACCGGTCAAGAATAAGGGAGATCAGCTCCTCGGTAAGTCTTCCACCTGCCCCATGTCCGATGGTCAGTCCTCCCATGGGTTATCTCCTCCCTGGTGGAATTTCAGGAATGCGGCACAACTGCCTTCTGTCGAAACCATGCACGGCCCGACAGGATGGTTTGGCGTACACTCGCAGCCGAAAAGAGGGCATGATGGGGGTTCTATCAGACCCCGAAGCACTTCTCCGCAAAGACAACCCTCGGGGGGCGGGACAGCCGAGAGAGGTATGTCCAGCCTCTTCAGGGCATCGAACTGTGCGAATTCTTCCCTTATTACGTAACCGGAGGATGGGATAATACCCAGGCCCCGCCATGGGGCATCTGCGTAAGTGAACACCTTTTCAATTACAGCCCTCGCTGCTGGGTTGCCTTCCGGTCTGACGGCGCGGCTGTAAAGGGATGCCACCGCCAACCTGCCTGTTTTCACCTGTCTGGCCGTCTCAAGAAGACCGATCATGATCTCCTCGGCTTCGAAACCTGCGACAGCACAGGCAATGCCATGTTCTTCAGGCAGGAACCGGTATGGCGTCAACCCGGTAATAACGCTGACATGACCCGGCAGCAAGAATGCATCGAGTTTGACAAGGGGATCCGAAGCCAGGGTTTTCAGCGCGGGGGGCACCGATTTGTGAAGATCCAGTACCAGGAAATTCTCCAGTCCCTCGGATCTGGCATCGAGGATAACAGAGGCGGTTGCCGGTGCGGTGGTTTCAAAACCGACGGCGATAAGCACGACCGTCCGGTCCCTGCAGTTTCTTGCAAGGGAGAGCGCCTGGTCGGCCGAGGTCACCACCCTGACGTCCATTCCCCTGGACCTTTCTTCCAGGAGCGATGTCCCGCTTCCGGGTACCTTAATCATGTCCCCGTAGGTGGCAACTGTGATACCCTCCATCCTGGCCAGTGAGACAGCTGCGTCGATCTCAGCCTGATCGGTCACGCACACCGGACACCCGGGACCTGAGACAAGTTCCAGGCTTGCGGGAAGAAGTGACCTCAGGCCCTGCCGGAATATAGAGACCGTGTGGGTTCCGCACACCTCCATGACCTTGATGCGTCGGTCAACTATCCTGTCCAGGGCCCTGGACAGTTTTGCGATCCTTTCCCTGGGGGTATTACTCGGGGTATCCTGCAAGTTCGGTGACCTCTTTCCATATCTTCTCCAACTCCGCTCCGTCCTCCTGACGAAGTTTTTCAATGGCGAAACCGGCATGCACTATGACTACGTCATCTACAGCGGCATCCGGTACCAGGTCGGTCCTGATCTCGGTTTCCACTGCTCCCGCAAGGGCAATTGCCCTGTTGCTCCCGATAAAGCTGATGATCCTGTGAGGAATGGCAAGGCACATTCAGTCATCTCTCCGGTCCTGGAATATTGTCCCGATAATTCCAATTCTTTAGCAGGGACGGACAACGTCCAGTTTATCACTGAACTTGCCCGGGCGAGTCATTGAAGGTAATCTTGTAAAACGGAGGTGCGTGAATGGGGTATCTTAAGGTCGGTCTCCTTCAGGTCCAGGTGATCCGTGAAGATGCAGCAAGAAACTCCAGGTATGTCCTGGGAGAGATCCGGGATGCGGCCAGAAGCGGCTGCGATGTCCTGGTCCTTCCCGAGCTCTGGAACGCTGCTTTCCCTCTTCTCGGCCCCCAGGTCCTGATAACGGAAGACAATCCCCTTATCAGGAACATAGCCCAGACCGCCTCAAGGAACGAAACGTGGATAGTGGCCGGAAGCATGGCTATCAACACCCAGGCCGGCCCGAGGAACCGGTGCCTGGTCTTTTCCCCCGATGGCGAACTGGTCTACCGGTACGACAAGATCCACCTTTATCCCGGGCTTGATGAACCCAACATCCTTTCCCCGGGATGTTCGCCCGGAATTGCCTTTATCTGCGGCATCCCCTGCGGATTGATGATATGTTTCGATGCCGAGTTCCCGGAGATAGCGCAATACCTGGCCTCAAGGGGAGCAAGGGTTATCTTTGTCCCCGGAGCCTGGAAGACAGAATATATAAGGTTCTGGAGAGCTCTTCTTTTATCCCGGTCTATTGAGAACCAGGTCTTCATCGTCGGGGTAAACAGGTGCGACAGGGGGAAGAATGCCTCCTTCGGGGGGCAGAGTATGGCCATTGATCCTTTCGGGGATATAATTCTCCATCTTGATGATTCGCCCCGTTTCCAGCGGGTAGTCCTTGACCTTGACAAGGTCGATGCGGCTCGTAAAGAGCACAAGGTGGTCTCGTCCCGACGGCCAGAGATCTACCGGCGCTGGAGATAAAGTGCGGGTCATAATTACCGGCACTTTCAAGGATCGGATCGAAATGTACAGGCCTGCAAGTTGACTCTTTTTGTCTTTGTAATATAATGCCCGAAATTTACCTTTATCCCCGGGATAGTGTTGCGGCATGCCGGGGCGGCTGCCGTTGAAGATTGCCAAACAAAACCGGCGGCTATATAATTACACTAAGATTATGCCGAATTATGGGGGGGTGTTAATAAAAGGGTAACCTGTAAGGAACGAGAAAAGTTGTTCTTTTTTTGATCGTAAAAAAAGTCAAGTATCAAGAGGAGGGTTAGCATGAGCAACGGAACGCAACGCGAACAGTGGGGTTCGAAGATAGGTTTTGTGCTGGCTTGTGCCGGTTCGGCGGTAGGGCTGGGCAATATCTGGCGTTTTCCTTACATTACCGGACAGAACGGTGGAGCGGCTTTTGTTCTTGTCTACATAGCGCTGGTTTTCGTGATCGGGTTCTCTGTAATGCTCGCGGAGATGGCCATCGGTCGTAATGCCCAGCTCAACGCTGTAGGCTCCTTCAGAAAGATAAAGGGTGGTGCGTGGCCGGTCGTCGGATGGATGGGCGTCACCGCCGGCTTCATCATCCTCTCCTACTACGGTGTCATCGGCGGATGGACCATGGCCTATATCGTCAAATCATTCACCGGCCTTATGGGTGCCGCCGCCGCGGGGGCAGCAGGAGACGTCTTCGGGGGTTTCGTCACGAAACCGGGTACCGTCATCGCGTGGCAGGCCCTTTTCATGGCTATCACCATCTACATCGTTTACAAGGGTATCGGCGGAGGGATAGAGAAATACTGCAAAGTCCTCATGCCGGCCCTCTTTCTGCTGATGCTTGTTCTTATCGTCCGCTCGGTGACGCTCCCGGGTGCCGGTGCTGGCATCAGCTTCTACCTCAAGCCCGACTTCTCCAAGCTGACGGGTGGAGCGATGGGTGCTGCTCTTGGGCAGGCCTTCTTCTCGCTCTCTCTCGGCATGGGCTGCATGATCACATACGGAAGCTATCTCGGCAAAAAGGAAATGCTCCCGGGAGCCGCGATGCAGGTCTGCTTCCTCGACACCATGGTTGCTTTCCTTGCCGGCCTTGTTATCTTCCCGGCGGTCTTCGCCTTTGGCCTTGATGCGGGAGCAGGCGCAGGCCTTACGTTCATAACGCTCCCCAATGTCTTCGGACAGATGCCGGGTGGTGCGGTATGGTCGGGTCTCTTCTTCCTTCTTCTCTTTGTGGCGGCGCTTACCTCCGCCATTTCCCTTCTCGAGGTTGTCGCGGCATATTTCATCGACGAGATGAAGTGGAGCCGCTCCAAAGCCGCATGGGTCATGGGAGGATTCATCTTCCTTCTCGGGATTCCGTCGGCTATCGGCGTCGCAGGCGGCATTCCCAAACTGGCTGGAAGGGATTTCCTCGATTCTGCGGATTTCCTCGCCTCCAACGTCCTTCTGCCTCTGGGTGGTCTCTTCATAGCTCTCTTCGTGGGCTGGATCTGGACCGATGGAGCCAAGCAGGAGGTCGAGAACGGCGGAGCCGCCCCGTTTGGACTTTACGTCCCATGGCTCTGGGTCTGCCGTGTCGTTGCGCCCCTTGCCATTGCCTACATCTTCATTACCGGCCTTAAGTGGTAACCGGCCGGGTTTGTTGTTTTGCCATAGAGCGGGGGCCTTTAGCCCCCGCTTTTTCGTGGTTTTTTCCGTTGACCTTTCACCCGCATCATGAGAAAATCATCATGGACTTTTTGGATGAAGGTCGCAAGAGATACCCTTTGCCCCAGGATAACTGGCAAGGGGAGCCGAAGGGGCAAGTGCACGGCAAAGCGGTGCGCGAAACTCTCAGGCGAAAGGATTGCGGCTGGACAAGTCTCTGGACAGGCGCGGGATGGCACTGAAGTAAATTTTGTTCCCGCAGGGTGTTTCTGGACAGAGAACCCACCTATTCAGCGAATAGGGGGTTTTTCGGTGTTCCAGGAGATTGAGTGTCTTACCAATAACGCCCGACTTTGAACCCTTTCCTCAAAAACCACCTTCGTTGAGGGTGGTCCTCTTTGTGTTCTTTCCCTTGCAAGAGATCGTATCCACATGGGGTGGCATCTTCTTTCTCACCCCCTTTACGGTAATATCCAGCCTTCCCGGCAGCCCTACAGAAGTCTTGTTCTCGGTCTGCCATGGGAGCGTAACGGTGTGGACACTGAATCCCTTTCATTGCTTGAAAAGGCCATCGAATTATTCAGGCCTTCCGGAAATGGGGAACGAACACCGGTCGATACAGGTCATCTTGAAGATTTCGCTCTGCTGGATGTTTGTCTTGTCCGTGAATGCATGGAGGAACACGGTCTGTTGAACGGATAGATGGCGTTTATGCACAACCGGAGAGCCTTCGGGTCCTCCGTAAAGAGAGAATGCCGAAGGGAGGTGAAAAGATTGATAGAACTTAACAAGGATAACTTTGAAGAAGAGGTTCTCAAGAGCGATCTGCCAGTGCTGGTCGATCTCTGGGGCCCCAAGTGCGGACCCTGCCTGGCATTGATGCCGCAGGTGGAGGATCTCTCCCACGAGTTCGAGGGAAAGGTCAAGTTCTGCAAACTCAACGTTGCGGAGAACCGGAAGCTTGTCATTTCACTAAGGGTGATGGGAGTTCCGACCTTCCTCTTCTACAAGGGAGGGGAGATAGTCGACAGGCTGAGCGGCGCTGAAGCAGTTCCCGATGCCATAAAGGCCAAGGTCAGGGATCTGGCCTAGCCTGCGGACGAAGTTTCGAAAGGGGGGAAACCGAATTGGAACTTAAGATTCACAGGGTTGTCGTCAAGGCCCTTTCGGAAGGCGACAAGACATCCTTCCACGCTGGTACACTGACGGTAAACAGGCAGGAAATAGCGGACATGCTTATGAAAGATCCGAGGTTTTCCAGCGTCAAGGTGGAACTGGCGCAGCCTGGGGACAGCACAAGGATAATACCGGTAAAGGATGTTGTGGAACCGAGGTGCAAGCTTGAAGGTTCTGGAGAGGTGTTCCCGGGTTTTATCGGGGATGTGGAGACCGTGGGTCAGGGTGCGACCCTCGTGCTCAGTGGTGCAGCGGTGGTCACCTGCGGAAAGATAGTGGGTTTCCAGGAGGGTATTATCGACATGTCGGGGCCGGGCGCTGAATATACGCCGTTCTCGAGGACTTTCAACATAGTCCTGGTAGTGGAGCCTGCCGACGATCTGGAAAAACATAACTACGAGTCAGCTTGCAGGCTTGCCGGGCTGAAAGTTGCCCACTTCCTTGCATCGGCCGTCAAGGATTCGGCAAGGGGAGAGGTTGAAACCTACGCTCTGCCCGATCTGGCCAAGGCGATGACATCATTCCCGGAGCTCCCGAAAGTCGCTTATCTCTACATGCTTCAGTCCCAAGGGCTTCTTCACGACACTTACGTATATGGGGTTGACGCCAAGAAGATCATTCCTACTCTGATCCACCCCAACGAGGTTATGGACGGAGCTATTGTTTCAGGGAACTGCGTTTCGGCCTGTGACAAGAACAGCACATATTCACACCAGAACAACCCTATCATCGAGAACATGTACAAGGGGCACGGGAAGGACTTCAACTTTGTCGGCTGCATCATTACGAACGAGAACACCACCCTTGCCGACAAGAAACGCAGCTCCTCCTATGCGGTGAAACTTGCCAGCATGCTCGGTGTCGAAGGCGTGATCATAAGCGAGGAAGGTTTCGGAAACCCGGATACCGACCTGATAATGAACTGCCGAAAAGCGGAGCAGGCCGGGATCAAGACCGTTCTCGTGACGGACGAATACGCCGGAAGGGACGGAGCCAGCCAATCTCTCGCGGATGCATGTCCAGAAGCCGACGCAGTTGTGACAGGAGCCAATGCCAATGAGACGATCGTACTTCCTAAAATGGACAAGGTTATAGGTGTTGCTGATTCCGCAAACATCATTGCCGGAGGGTTTGACGGATCGCTCAGGAGTGATGGTTCGATCGAGGTGGAGATACAGGCAATAACCGGTGCGACAAGCGAATTGGGATTCAGCCGCATAGGTGCCTACACGATCTAGTTCCGATGACATATCCACAGTAATAATTAATTCAGATAGTTGGAGGAGGTGCTTGACTTGGGCAAGCTTGCAGGGAAAAAGGTTCTTCTCCTTGGGGAAAGGGACGGTGTGGCCGCTCCCGCCATGGAGGAAAGCCTTAAGAATTGCGGGGCAGACTTCGTATTCTCGGTGACCGAGTGCTTCGTCTGAACTGCCGCGGGAGCCATGGATCTGCAGAACCAGCAGCGCGTCAAGGACGCAGCTGAGAAGCACGGGGCGGAGAACCTGGTAGTGATACTGGGATCCTCCGATGCCGAGGGAGCCGAAATATACGCGGAAACGGTGACCAATGGCGATCCCACTTTTGCAGGTCCTTTGGCTGGAGCCCCGTTGGGGCTCGCGGTTTACCATATTTTCGAGCCGGAGATAAGGGAAGAGGCGGAAGCTTCTGTATGGGAAGACCAGATCGGGATGATGGAAATGGTCCTGGATACAGAGGGTCTTGCGAACGCCGTCAAGGGCGTTCGCGAACAATACGGGAAGTATACCCTGTAGTGGGTTGCCCCAAAGAAAGGGGGGGAAATCTTTAATGGCGTACAAGGTAGTCCACTATATCAACCAGTTCTTCGCGGGTATAGGCGGCGAGGAAATGGCCGGACACAAGCCTGAGTCCAGGAAGGGTTTCGTGGGACCAGGCCAGGCCTTAC
This sequence comes from Synergistaceae bacterium UBA4066, assembly GCA_002383685.1. GTDB lineage: Bacteria > Synergistota > Synergistia > Synergistales > Thermovirgaceae > UBA4066. Next base: position 8,463 of record DFZC01000052.1, read on the forward strand.
ATGCGGCCCTGGGTGGTGAAGCCGAGATAGTCGGGACCGTCATCTGCGGAGATACCTATTTTGCCGACAACCTTGAGAAGGCCGAGAAGGAAGTCCTTGATCTGATATCTTCCTTCTCTCCTGATGCTGTAATAGCAGGGCCTGCATTCAATGCCGGCCGTTATGGGACTGCCTGCGGTGCAGTCTGCGAATCCGTCAAGAAGAATCTCGGCATCCCGACGGTTACCGGCATGTATCAGGAGAACCCGGGCGTCGACATGTTCCGGAAATCGACCTATATCGTCCCTACAGCTGACAGTGCGAGGGGGATGAAAGATGCTGTTCCTGCCATGGCAAAACTCCTTCTCAAACGGCTTAAAGGGGAGCCTCTTGGAAAACCTGAAGAGGAAGGATACATGGAAAGAGGCATCAGGGTCAACTTCTTCATGGACAAGACCGGCGCTGAAAGGGCTGTCGAAATGTTCGTCAAGAAACTCCGCGGAGAGCCCTTCACGACGGAATACCCCATGCCCACCTTCGACAGGGTGGCTCCGAACCCGCCAGTAACGGACATGAAGAATGCCACTATTGCTCTTGTGACTTCAGGCGGCATAGTGCCCAAAGGGAACCCGGACCATATCGAAGCCTCCAGTGCCTCAAAATACGGCGAGTACAGCCTTGCGGGAGTTATGGAGATCGATTCCTCGACCCATCAGACCGCTCATGGGGGCTACGATCCGACATATGCCAACGAAGATCCCAACAGGGTTCTCCCCGTGGATGCCATGCGGGCCCTGGAGAAGGAGGGTGTCTTCAGGAAGTTCCACGAGACCTTCTATACCACAGTGGGCAACGGAACTTCTGTCGGCAACGCAAGGCGGTTTGGCGCCGAGATAGTCCAGAAACTCAAGGACAGCAATGTCGACGCTGTGATAGTCACATCCACCTGAGGAACCTGTACTCGTTGCGGTGCAACGATAGTCAAGGAAATTGAACGGGCGGGACTTCCCGTTGTTCATGTCTGCACAATTGTCCCGATCTCGCTTACTGTCGGGGCAAACAGGATCATACCGGCTGTAGCTATACCTCACCCCCTCGGGGATCCCTCAAAGACCCCCGGGGAGGAAAAAAAGATCCGCCGGGCGCTTGTGGAAAAGGCGCTGAAGGCACTCCAGACCCCTGTAGAGGATCAGACAGTTTTCAACGATTAAAGCAGTTTTTTCAGCAGGCCCGGACTTCCCCGTCCGGGCCTGCCATTAACAGAATCGGAGGGAGGAGCCGCCCATGGCTCATGTAGCGATAAGGGGTTATTCATACTGTTTGAACCACACCCCGGAACTGGCATTGCATTACGGGAACACTCCTTACATGGAAAGGATGTCCCATGGAGAGACGGAGTTCTTAAAAAAACTTGCAGTGAACATGCAATCCTTCGATGAAGCCTGTTCTTACGCTCCCAACCAGGCATTCATTGGCGGGATCGACCTCGACAGGTTGGCCGAACAACCTTCCCCCATGTACCAGAACAGGATGGACGGGGCTTCACGCTTCGGCAGGTTCGGGGAGATAATGCCGGAAGGGGAATTCCTCGGCCTGATGGATATCTGTGATGTCTTTGACATAATCTGGCTTGAGGAAGGTTTTGCCGCAAATGTCTCCGGGGATCTCGGGCAACATCCCCTCATGAACGAAAAGATAATGTCCAGGCTGGAAAAAGGACACGCCTTGAATGATATCGATGAGGAGATAAAAAAGCACGGAGCTCTCCCTCTCTTTTTTCAGGGAAACATTGCGGGTTGCTGCAGAAAAGGGCACGATGTCGATGAATCCCTTTCAGCCCATGTCCTTCTTGAAAATATAGCCAGCAAGGCCGGATCGGTGCTGGCTCTCCTGCATCTTCTAAAGACTGCCGGAATGGTACCGGGTGACATCGACTACGTCATTGAATGTTCCGAGGAAGCCGCCGGTGACATGAATCAGCGTGGCGGGGGGAATTTTGCCAAGGCTATTGCGGAGATCGCAGGCTGCGTTAACGCTTCCGGCTTCGATGTGAGGAGTTTCTGCGCCGGGCCGGTGAACGCCCTAATAGCAGGAGCTGCTCAGGTTGCAAGCGGCGCGAGGCCCAATGTTGTCGTTCTCGCCGGTGGAGCCATACCCAAACTGTTTATGAACAGCCGGGACCATGTAAGAAAGGGGATACCTGCCCTGGAAGACTGCCTCGGCAGTTTTGCTGTCCTTCTTGACCCCGATGACGGTACATGCCCCGTGATGAGACTCGACGCGCTGGGAAAACATTCCGTGGGTGCAGGGGCATCGCCACAGGCCATAACATCGGCACTGGTCCTTGAACCACTCCAGAAGATAGGCCTTTCCTTTGACGATATAGATAAATTCGCCGCGGAACTTCAGATACCCGAGATCACGGTACCGGCGGGGGCGGGAGATGTGCCAGCGGCAAATTTCAAGATGATAGCCGCGCTTGCTGTAATGAAGGGAATGATCAAAAAAGAGGAGATGCCGGCCTTTGTGGAACAGAAGGGAATTCCGGGGTTCGCTCATACCCAGGGACATATACCTTCCGGGGTCCCCTTCATAGGCCATGCCTGCGAGGCTATCAAAGAGGGTAAATACCGCAGGGTGATGATCATCGGCAAGGGGAGCCTTTTCCTGGCACGGCTCACCAACCTCTCGGATGGTGCCTCCTTCATCATTGAGCCTTCCCGGGGGGAGACGGGGAAAGCCCTGGGAGTTTCCCCTGAGGAAGTCCGGAAGATGCTCCTCGAAGCTCTGCAGGATCTCTCAGGGGTGCTTGCGGGGTGACGGTCATGACAAACGGGACTACAAAAAGAATGATCGGCGAAGCCCTTAGGGAGATAGTCCTGTCGGCCAGAAGCGGGGGGCCTCTTGTCCGTGTGGGGCTCATGGCCTCCGGAAGCGAACTTGGCCCTGAAGAACTTGCCATGGGCGCGATCCTTGCCATGAGATCAAGACCCGGCCTTGAAGTGGTAATGATAGGCCCTCGCTTAGACGGGTACGACCAGCTCAGCTTTATCGAGACTCCCGACTGCGAGGAAGATATTTCAAAAGCTATGGAGTTGGCTTTGAAAACAGGCGAGATCAGTGCTGCTGTTGCCCTTCATTACCCCTTCCCCCTAGGAGTGACAACCATAGGAAGGGTTGTTACACCGGCCAGGGGGAAACCGATGTTCATAGCTTCCACCACCGGCGCCAGCGCGACGGACCGAATCGAGGCTATGGTCAGGAATGCAGTATACGGGATCGCAGTAGCCCGGTCGCTGGGTGTTGATCAGCCATCGGTTGGCATTCTCAACATCGAAGGGGCTCAAATGGTCTTCAGGGCTCTCGGCAGGCTCCGGGACAACGGTTTTCCGATAACCTTCGGCAGCAGCGTCAGGAAGGACGGAGGGGCTATCCTTCGGGGGAACGATATTCTTGCCGGTGCAGTCGATGTCTGTGTGACCGATACCCTTACAGGCAACGTCCTGATAAAGATGTTCTCGGCTTTTACTACAGGCGGGGGATACGAATCGACAGGATGGGGATACGGCCCTTCAGTTGGGAGCGAGTGGCCCCTGATAGTCTCAATAATTTCGAGGGCCTCCGGGGCACCGGTCATTTCGGGTGCCCTGCAGTATACTGCCGCTGCAGCAAATGGTTCCCTACCTGAAAGGGTTTCCGAATACCTTTCCCTGGCGGAGAAAGCAGGCCTTTCAGGCATGCTTTCCGAGCTCAAGCCTTCAAGGCCTGCAGAAGGTCCAGAAGTGAAGATGCCCCCTAAGGAACCTACCGGGGATGAGATCCACGGCATCGATGTGCTTTCCATTGAGGATGCCGTCAGATGCCTGTGGAAGGAACAGATATATGCCGAATCGGCCATGGGATGCACCGGCCCGGTGGTCAAGGTTCCCGGCAGGTTCCTGGAAGAGGCAGAGGAAGTGCTCAGGAAGGAAGGTTACATTTAATAAAAACACCATTGTGAATTTTGTAGCAGTGTTTTGTGATATAATTTTACCGGATAATTTAATCTTTTAGCCCTCGCGATAAACCCTGAAGGAACAGAAGGGGGTGATGTTTCGCGCCTGACCTGTAACATGGAACAGGAGATTCTGCTCTGAGAGTATGCTCGCAAGCTTGAAAGAGAAGAAGGAGGGATTTGTTGTTATGGAAGCCTTTATGGCTATTAACAGTTATGTGAACGGGATTGTCTGGGGCCCCCCGATGCTTGCACTTCTTGTCGGGACCGGAATCTATCTTTCTGTCATCCTCGGTTTTCCCCAGGTAAGGTACTTTGGATTCATGTTCAAGGAGGTTTTGGGAAAGATTGGGAAGAAGAGTGGAGGAGAGGGTACCATCTCCTCTTTCGGAGCTCTTTCCGTTGCGCTGGCATCCACGGTAGGTTCCGGCAACATAGCAGGAGCGGCGACGGCACTTCACCTTGGAGGCCCTGGTGCCCTCTTCTGGATGTGGATCACCGCCATCTTCGGCATGACGACGAAGATGACCGAGGTCTCCCTGGCGGTCAAGTTCCGTGAAAAGGACGCGGCAGGGAACTGGCGAGGCGGTACCATGTACGTCATGGAGAAAGCCCTCGGACAGAAGTGGCTCGCATGGCTCTTTGCCTTCTTCACCACCTTTGCCGCTTTCGGCATCGGCAATGCCATCCAGGCCAACTCTACGGCCCAGGCTCTGGAGCTTGGATTCGGTGTTCCGTCCTACGTATCTGGTGTTGCCATAGCAGTGCTGGTGGCCCTGGTCATAATCGGCGGACTGAAGAGGATATCCGATGTCACCACCTACCTGGTTCCTTTCATGGCCATCTTCTATGTTATTGGCGGGATAGCGGTGATAATAATGCATGCCGACCTTATCCCCCAGGCCGTCGGGAACGCGGTCTATTACGCCTTCAATGATCCTATGGCCATGCCGGGAGCTGTCGCGGGATGGTCTATCAAGTTAGCCCTGACCAAGGGTGTCGCGCGAGGCGTATTCTCCAACGAGGCAGGGCTCGGCTCCGCTCCGATGGTTCATGCCACGGCCATCACGGATCACCCCGCCCGCCAGGGTGTCTACGGCCTCTTTGAGGTGTTTATGGACACTATCGTCATCTGCTCCATCACCTGCATCGGCATCCTGACCACCGGGACCCTCACCGCAAGGCCGGATCTTACCGGAGCCCAGTTGACCCTTACAGCCTTCCAGACCGTCCTTGGAACCCCAGGCGTATGGATCATGTCGGCGGGGCTTGCCATGTTCGCATTCTCCACGATCCTTGGCTGGTATTGGTATGGTGAGACTGGTGCCGTCTACATCTTCGGGCTCAGGATAACCCCTGTCTACAAGATCCTCTGGATCGGTGTATGTGTTATAGGAGCCTGGGGGGGCGGCGGCCAGTTCCTGGCTAACATCTGGGACCTCTCCGATACCATGAACGGTCTCATGGCGGCCCCGAACCTTATCGCTCTTCTCTGGCTCTCCAACGAGATGCGCAAGATAGTCAAGGATTTTGACGAAAAACGCAAGAAGGGAACCATCAAGTAGCCCTGTCCCTTCGAGCCGCTGCTGTTTCGCGTTTCTTCAGTGTTTTGAGGGGGTGCGGGTTTTCCCGCTCCCCTTTTTCTGGCAAAGGAGGGTGACCAAATGTCCCTGCGTCCTACGAGAATTGAGGTTAACCTTGAGAACCTGGCTTCAAATTTCCGGGCTATTTCAGGATCCCTGAGCAAGGGTTGCAGCCTCATGGCTGTGGTAAAGGCCAACGGCTACGGCCTTGGTGCCACGCGGGTTGCCAGGGTTTTTCAGGAAACTGGCTGTCAGCGTTTTGCCGTGGCGACCCCCGACGAAGCTGTGGAACTAAGGGAGAATGGGATTAACGAACCTCTCCTTGTCCTCGGTCCGTCACCACGCGATGCTGCCGGGGCCTTCGTCGGGATGGATATAACAGCAGCCTGTACGGATATTTCCTTTGCCGAGGCCATGAGCAGAGCAGCTGTTGCCCAGGGAAAGACCGCCCGCCTCCATATCAAGATAGATACAGGTATGGGCAGGATAGGATTTCTACCAACAGAAGTTCCCCAGGCGGTCGAAAAAATACAGCATCTTCCCGGTGTCGACCTGGAGGGTATTTTTACGCACTTTGCCTGTGCCGACGAGAGGAACCCTGAATATACACGGATCCAGTTCGGAAGGTTCGGCGAGGTCCTTGATACCCTTCGATCAAAGAACGTAAGGTTCAGGATAAGGCACGTATGCAACAGTGCCGGAACGGTCAATTTTCCGGACATGCACCTTGATGCAGTACGCCCCGGGCTGATCCTCTACGGGATGTGGCCCTCCGACTATTGCAGAAGAAGTGTCGAACTCAAGCCGGTTTTCGAGGTGAAGACCTCCGTGGCGGTGTTAAGGGAACTTCCCCCTTTGAGCGGTGTTGGATACGGCCTTCGTTATGTTACCAGGGGTGCCGAACGAGTGGCGGTGCTCCCGATAGGCTATCATGACGGCCTTGCAAGGCCGCTTTCCATGAAGGCTTCGGTCCTCATTCGTGGCAAGCGGGCTCCTCTTGTTGGAAGTATCTGCATGGATCAGACGATGGTGGACGTAACCCATATACCCGACGTTATACCTGGGGATGAGGTGGTAATTGTGGGTAACCAGGGCGAGGGTTCTGTTACCCCTGAAGAGATCGCCGGTATCCTGGGAACGATCAATTATGAGATCCCGAGTCTTTTCACACCCAGAGTCCCAAGGGTTTATATCTGACAGGCAGAATGCGCACCTGGATCGGCAACAGACAAGAATACTTCGGCGGCAGATGGTGCCGCCGTTTTTTTGACCGTCCCAAAGAGGTATAATCCTGAAAGTGCGGAAATAGAGGCCCTTGTTTTCCGGGCTTGACGGGGAGGTCCATTTCATGAACGAACTAAAAAAAGCCCTGGGGAAGTTTCCAGATGCCCCGCTTGGCGATGATGCGACGGTTCTGATAAGGGAGGCATCCAGGGAGTGTGGTTCCTGGGCAGTTACCATGACATCGGCTGCAGGGAGCGGACACCCTGCAGGATCGCTTTCCAGCATGGAGATGTACCTCATTGTCTACGGCGTAGCGAACATAACGCCAGAGAATTACCATAGCCTCGACAGGGATTTCGTTGTTGTAAGCCATGGACATACTTCACCTGGAGCCTATGCAGCACTCGCAAAGTACGGCTTTATTGACCCCGATGAGGTAATTGCACACTTTCGCCAGTCGGGAAGCCCATTCCAGGGGCATGTCGAACGGGAAGTTCCCGGCATAGACTGGGGTAGCGGTAACCTTGGTCAGGGGCTGTCGGCCGGTGTCGGGTTTGCCCTTGCTCTGAGGGCACGGAAACGGAAAGACCATGTCTATGTACTGATGAGCGACGGGGAACAGGTCAAAGGGCAGGTTGCGGAGGCCAGGAGGATCGCTGTCCACCACGGAATTTCAGATATTACCGCCCTGGTGGACCGCAACGGGATCCAGATATCGGGACGTACAGGGGAGATAATGGGTGCGGACATACCGGCCCTCTGGAAAGCGGATGGGTGGCTGGTCCTGGAGTGTGACGGGAACGACCCGGCCGCTATTTACGATGCCCTTGTTTCGGCCCGGAAGTCCGGGCACCCTTCGGTGATACTCTGTAACACCGTCATGGGCCGGGGTGTTTCCTTTATGGAGGGGATCCCCGACTATCACGGGAAAGCCGCGCCGAAAGATCTTTACTTCAAGGCTATGGATGAACTTGGAGCCTCACCTGAGCTTCTTGAAAAGGCACTTATCAGGAGATCTCCGGGAAAATTTTCCAAACCTGAACGACCAGTATCATCAAAACCCGCTATCAGAACGGGCGAACCGCGAACTTATCAGGCCGGCAGCCAGACCGATAACAGATCCGGTTTCGGCGACGCTCTTGAGGACATAGGGAAGCTCAATTACGGCGAACCAGGAAGCACACCTCTCCTGGTATTTGACTGTGACCTGGCGGGTTCCGTAAAAGTTGAGGCTTTTTCCAGGACTTGCCCCGAATGGTTCATAGAGACGGGGATCCAGGAACATGCCACTGCAACAGTTTCAGGTGCCGCTTCCATTTGCGGTGTTGTAAGTCTTTGGGCCGATTTCGGCGTATTCGGGCTGGCCGAGGTCTATAACCAGCAGAGGCTCAATGACATAAACCACACCAATCTGAAACTTGTCCTCACCCACGTCGGGCTCGATGTCGGGGAAGATGGGAAGACCCATCAATCCATAGATTACATCGGCCTTTTGCGGAACATGTTCGGGTGGAGACTCCTTGTCCCCGCGGACCCCAACCAGGCCGACAGGATGACCCGATGGGCTCTTTCTGAACCCGGGAATATCTGCCTGGCCATGGGAAGAAGCAAGATCCCGGTCATAACCGGTGAGAATGGGACTCCCTTTTACGGGGGAGATTATTCTTTCCGTTACGGGGAAGTCGACCGTCTGAGAAAAGGGAAGGATGCCGCGATCATTACAACGGGTCACATGGCCTCCCGGGCCCTGAAAGCCTGGGAGATGCTTCAGGGCCAAGGGGTGGACGTTTCGGTCTACCATGCTGGGTGTCCTCTCCACATGGACAGTTCGGTCATTGCGGAAGCGGCCGCGACGGGCAAAATAGTTACTTTCGAGGACCATCATGCTTTGTCAGGTCTCGGGTCTATAGTGTCAGCAAAGGTCCTCAAGACGGGGCGATGCTGTTCCATAAGGAATCTTGGTGTAACCAGGTATGGGGATTCCGGAAGTTCCACCAGTGTTCTCTCGGCAATGAGCCTCGATCCTGAGGATCTTGCCGCATCGGTCCATAGCCTTATCAACCTGTGACATGGAGGCTCTAATGCAGTTAATGAGCCTTGGCGGGCCGATAATGTGGATAATTGCCGGCTTGTCAGTCCTTGGCGCTTCTATCGTTATTGAGAGGTTCTGGTTCATTTTCACGGCTTCGACTGATCCAGGAGCATTGGAACTATCCCTCGGGGAGCAGATATACCACGGGAATAAGATAGAAGCCTCTCAGCTGGTAAGGGAGAAGGACAGTTCCCTGCACAGGCTTTTCAGGGTCGCTGTGGATCATTGGGAGATAGAGCCCGAGGCCATGCAGGTGCTTCTGGAACAGGAGGTAAGACGGGAGATCTTCAGGTGGGAAAGGGGGCTGGGTTTCCTTTCGACCATCGCCAGGGTCACTCCTCTTCTTGGGTTATTGGGAACTGTTATCGGCATGATCGATGTCTTCAGGAACCTGCCCGGGATCAGCGGCTCAAGCATGGCCGTGATGGCCGGGGGAATATGGCAGGCCCTTCTTACAACTGTAGCAGGTCTTTCTGTGGCGGTCCCACTGATCCTTTTCCATGCCTTTCTCTCAGTCCGCCTGGAGAGGGCTGAAGAGATGCTATGGCGGGGAGTGGATTTCATGGTCCGCGAAAAGGTCCTCAGGTCAGGAAAGAATGAAATTCAGGTTCCATAGTACGCTTACTACCCTTTTTCTCCTGCTTTTCCTGATGTTGTTCTTACCCCCTGAAGCTGGAGGATCAGATCCCCCCGCCCGCAGGATAGTTTCCCTTGCCCCGTCGATCACCGAGACCCTTTTTGCCATCGGTGCCGGAGAACGTATCGCCGGAGTCACAGATCACGATGTCTTTCCTGACTGTGTCAGGAGTATTCCCTCCGTGGGAGGTTATTTTGATCCGTCCCTTGAAAGGATACTCTCTCTTTCACCGGACCTGGTCATAGGAATTGCCACCTTTCACTCCAGACTGATGGAGAGACTGGAGTCCCTTGGCGTACAGACACTTCCGCTGACCCTGCACAGGGGCCTTGACGGGGTCAGGGGATCAGTCCTGGAGTTGGGGGCATATCTCGGGCTTGATGAAAGATCTCAAGGTGTCTGGAACGGGATAGAGGAGGAGCTGGAGTCCGTGAGAATGGATGTGGCGAGTCTCTTCCCCGGAGGTTCCCCTTCGCTCCTTGTTGTAGTCTGGCACGACCCCCTGACCGTAGCCGGAGGGGTCAATTACATAGATGATATCCTTGGGAAGATCGGTATACCCAATGCAGCTTCCGATATCCGATATACTTTCCCACAGGTGGACCCCGAAGGTATCGTTTCCCGGGATCCCGATGTGATACTGGTGCCAAGGACAGAAAAGGGGATGTCACTCTCACCCCGGGATCTTGCGGATGCCCTGGAGGGTTTCCCTATCCGGGCAGTGAAAAAGGGCAGGATCGCGGTGGTATCCGCCGACCTCCTTTTTCATCCGGGACCCAGGGTTGGAGAAGCGGCGAGGTCGCTTCTGGATGCGGCTATGCTGTTTTTCGGAGACGGATATGAGGAGGATTAGGTCGAGGCGGAACCTCCCTGAAGTTGAACTGACACCCCTGATCGATGTCCTGTTCATGCTGATAGTTTTCTTCGTTCTTACTGCTGTCTTCCCGGAACCGGCGATCCGGGTCAACCTGCCCAGTGCTACAGGTGAGCAGGTACCTGAAGATTCACTCACACTCATACTGGACATCGAAGGCCGGGTCTTCATAGGGGACAGGGAATTTCCAAGGGAACAGGCCATAGAAAGAGCTCTCTTTTCCTTTGGAGAGGGCATGAGGATACTTGTCGCGGCTGACCGGGAGGCTCCTTACGGCCTGGTAGTCTCGCTCCTTGACGACCTGAGGAGCAGCGGGATCGGATCTGCCGGCCTGCTGCTGGAGGCTGGTGAGGAGAGGTGAGAAGGTGGATACCCTGCATCCTCGCCAGCCTGATGATCCACTCCCTCGTCCTGATCTTTCCTGTCTGGCCTTCATTACAGGACCAGGATCCACCTTCAAGGGTCACTATGGATCTCGATCTTGTGATCTGCGCCAGAGATGAAGCAGTTCCGGAGCAAAAACCAGTCGTCCATCCTCAACCGCAGCCTGTCCCGCAGCAGAAGCGGGAAGCGCCATCCCAGAAAAAAGAAAAACCTGCAGCGGGACCGGCGGTACCAGGATCCCTGGCGGCAGAGGATAGTAATTTTTCACCGCCGACGCCGGCAGCTTTTAAAAACCCGGACGAACCATCACCAGGTGAAATTTCGACACCTCCCCCGTCACCTGGTCCGCGTACGGTATCCCCGGCGGATGTACTAAGCAGGGTCAGCCCTGTCTACCCTTTGGTCAGCAGGAGAAGAGGGGAGGAAGGGGAGGTGAGGTTCCTGGTAAGGATCGATCCGGCCGGGAAGGTTGTAACGGCGAAAGTGGTGCTTTCCAGCGGTCACCCCTCGCTGGATGCTTCGGCCCTTGAAGCGGTCCGAAAGTGGCTGTTCGCTCCGGGTTCCCCTGAGGATCTCATCGTTCCAGTAATCTTCAGGCTGGAATGACACAAGGCAAGGTAGAAAAAACGTAAATTGGAAAACCTTGAGGGCGTAAACGGTCAACGGTCAACGGAAAAAGCCAGGATAAAACAAACCTTGCACCACAGGGGATGCTGACGTGTGCCCCGAGCCTATCGAAAGGGTAGGACACAGAGGAGAGCAAGAGAGAAAATCGTAATATTTTGCTGAAGAACAAGAACCAATGCCAAAGCCTGATTTGCACCTTCTCTGCGGTGCAATCTTATTTTTGTCTTGGCTTTGGGATGGGTCTTACCGTTCACCGTTCACTGTTTACCGTTCACGCACTTGAACCTGTTCTTCCTGCCTCCTGATGCCTTGTTTTTCCCCCGTTTACCGCTTACGCATTTGAAATTTCCGAGTCACCAGTCACGAGTTACGAGTCACGATCTGTGGCTAATCCCCGTCACCCTCATTGACCCTGCCTTTTTTCTGTTGTATCCTCGTCATCGATGAATCATATGGGAAAACCCCTCGGTGACGGGAATCCGGTGAGATACCGGAGCGGCCCCGCCACTGTTACCGTGACGAAACCGCAGAATTTGCCACTGGCTTTTGCCGGGAAGGCGCGGGAGTAGGCAGAACGGAAGCCAGGAGACCGACCGGGGGGGAAAGACCATGTGTCATGCGCGGGCGTGACACGGCAGAAATCCGTCCTCATGGGGCGGCCTGGCGTGTCAGGCCGCCCTATTTTTTTCTGGGAGGGACGGCTTGATGAGAAAGGTTTTTGTTGCAGTTGCATTGTTGTTGTCCTGTTCGTTCTGTTTTAGCGCTGGAAGTCGCTACGCGTGGGCCGAGACAGCTTCCGTCGAACCGGAGGTGGTCACGGGGAGCAGGATCTATACGGAATTGTCAGAGATCCCGGCCCCCACTTACGTGATCACGGCGGAAGAGATAGCTGTCAGTGGTGTCACGGACCTGGGGACACTGCTGGATCGTAACATTCCCGGGGTCTTCATGAAAAAGAAGACAGGGGTGTCGCAGCAGTCCGAGGTGGTGATCAGGGGTATAACCACCGAGATACTGGTGCTGGTCGACGGCATACCCTATTACAGGTCTTCTCATCTCGCCGATGGAGCCACCGTCGATCTTAGATCCTTCCCCCTGGAGAATATCGAGAGGGTAGAGGTGGTAAAGGGGGGAGGTTCGGCGATCTACGGTTCGATGGCTGCGGGCGGTGTCATAAATATCATCACGAAGAAACCGGTTGCATCTGGCGGAATGATCCTGGCGGAAGCCGGCTCCAATGACTGGCGAAGGTACTATGTCTCAGGCAATGCGGTGGGGGATGACTTGAGTGCCGGTATCTGGTACGAACGGACCGAGGAAGGCCGGAGAAGGCTTTTTTACGATACTGTGCCTGAGAACAGGTTCGATTCACTGGAATACATGGGAGATGCCTACGGCCTGGTCCTCAGGGGAAGCAGGTGGGTCCTCCGGGCCACCACCGGAGAGTTCCGCTACAAGTATTTGACCCCCGGTTGGGGACAGGACCCTGCGGACCTGAACGACGAGAGAAAAGAGTACCGCAGGTATTCATTCCGTTACGATGCAGATTCGTGGTACCTTCTGACCGGGTACGATACCCAGAGATACGAGATCCTTCAAAATGCAGGTAATTTCTACGAAGACAGCGCCTTTACCGCCGAGTTCGGTGGCAGGAGCGCCATGGGCGAAGCACTTGTTGCCTGGGGTATATATTACCGTTACGAAGAGACAGAATTCAGCGATGGCTGGGGAGATCCTGCGGTATCCAAAGATCGCTTCAATCTGGCGCCTTTTCTCGAAGTCTCCTATCCGGCAGGCGACTGGTTGGTAAATCTGGGTTTAAGGTACGAGGTCTGGAGACAGGAAGCTAACGATCACGAAGAACTGGTTCCCAAGATCAGTATCCAGAGGCAATTTGCGAACGGGAATATTTTCTACCTGGCTGCATCAAGGGTTTTCGCGATGCCCAGTTTTTACGAGATGTATGCCGAAAGTTCATGGACGGCCGGCAATCCGGACCTTAAACCCGAGAAGGGCTGGAGTTACGAGACGGGGATCAAGGGGCCGGACGAATACTCCTGGAGTGCAGGGATCTTTTACACCGGTCTGGAGGACAAGATCAAATCGGTCTACGATCCCGGGATCTACAAATATACCTATCTGAACCTTGCGGATTTCCGGACCTACGGGGTAGAGATATCGAGGAGCTGGAAACTGGCGGAGAAATGGGTCTTTTCGCTTAACGGTACCTGGCAGTATCCCGAAGAGAAGCAGGACACCTCATCACCCTGGGTCAGAAGCTATGGCGTTCCGGAGTGGGAGATCGGAGGAGCTCTGAAATTTTCCACCGGTCCCTGGAAAATGATACTTGACGTTTCCTGGGCAGGCAACCGGGCAGGCAATGCAGGATGGTACGATTGGGATGCCGGGGATTATGTCCTTGTGGATCTTGCGGTTTCATGGGGGTCGGATGACGATACGATCACCCTTTTCTGTTATAACCTTCTCGATGAAGAATACACCTACAATTCTGCCGGGTGGCATTATTTCGGTCCCGAGCGTGGTTTCAGGTTAAAATGGGAGAGGCGTTTCTAGGTCTTCCTGCAGAAAGGGAAACCGGCGGGACCGCAAAAGCGCTCCCGCCGTTTTTGTATGTTTTCTGCTGATGTACAATACGATGCGGCGGGCCTTCATGTCCCCCGACAGGGAAAAACCTTTCGACGCAGAGGAGAGAGACAATGGGTAAAAATATAATGCCGGGGGATCTTGTCTTTATCTGGGCTCCTCCCAGGGGTGACAGTTTTATTATCAGGATCATTCAGGGGTCGAGGCAGGATACTCGCCTGGGCCAGATCCTCCACGATAACCTTATAGGTAAACCCTACGGCAGCTGGATCTATACAAATCTTGGCAAGCCTTTCTGTCTTTTAAGACCGAATATCCAGGAGTTCAGCCGGAGGGTCAGACGTCAGACCCAGATCATTTACCCAAAGGACATCGGGTTCATCCTTGTATCCCTGAACATATATCCAGGCGCCATTGTGGTCGAATGCGGTACCGGCTCAGGGGGGCTGACATCTGTCCTGGCCCACTTTGTAGGGGACACCGGCAGGGTCGTTTCCTATGAGAAAAGGGAGGAATTCTCGCTTCTGGCAAGAAGGAACTGCGAGAAGTGGGGAGTGGCCCAAAGGGTGGATTTCAAGGTAAGGGATATTGCCGACGGTTTCGATGAACGGGATGCCGATGCCGTGTTCCTGGATCTTCCCAACCCCTGGGATTACATGGACAGGGCCAAGGAAGCCCTCGCGCCGGGCAACAGGCTTGGTATTCTTGTCCCTACCGTGAATCAGGTTGAAAAGGTTCTTGATGCCCTGTCGGACAACTCCTTTTCCGATGTTCAGGTTTCCGAGATACTCCTCAGGTACTATAAGACGAACAGCCGGAGGATCCGACCCGAGGACAACATGATAGGCCATACGGGCTACCTGATCTTCGGCTCAAGCGTGACCGGGTCTCCGGTGATAAATGATGAGGGAGGCAATGACCTTTCTTGACCTGTGACCTGCTTCTGCACGTATGCTGTGCGCCTGACGCCACTGTCCCATGGCCTGCTCTGTCTGAAGAAGGGTACAGCGTTTCCGGGTATTTCTATTCTTCCAATATTCACCCCCGCAGTGAGTTCGAAAAAAGGGTCCGGGATGTCAGGGGCCTTGCAGGGGTAATGGGAGGGAAGTGTATTATCGCCCCTTACGAACCCATGAATTGGCTCAGGGCGGTGAGGGCTGATATTCTGGGACCTGAAGGGGGTGCCAGGTGCACCCGCTGCATCAGGGAGCAGCTTCTTGCAACGGCCGGGGAGGCTGTAGCAAGGGGAATTGGCTCGATATCGACGACGCTGACGATAAGTCCCCACAAGGACATTTCAGTCATCGACAGAGTCGGGAGGGAAATTTGCGGGGATCTAGGCCTTCAATGGGTATTCCGGGCCTGGAGAAAAAAGGGTGGATTCAGACTTTCCGTGGAAAGAAGCACCCGTATGGACTTTTACAGGCAAAACTATTGCGGATGCGTTATGAGCATCAGAAATGAGCGATCGGAGTGATGTGCTTATGATCAATGGTAACGGACATTCTGTTTCCGGCAAACTTGCGCCTGAAATACTGGAAAGGGCAGTTCTTGCCTTTGGCGGCGCAAGGAGAGAGGAGGTCCTTATTGGCCCGGGAGTGGGGGAGGACGCAGCGGTCATCAAGTGGCCCGAGGGTAAATTCCTCGTCGTCGCCTCTGACCCTATCGTCGGGGCCGACAAGGGTGCCGGAAAACTCCTGGTAACGGTCAATTCAAACGATATAGCGTCAAAAGGGGCTGATCCCGCGTTCCTTATCAGTACCCTTATTTTCCCTTCCGGCACGACTCCGGAAGAAGTGTCCTCACTGGTAAGGGAGATCCATGAAGCTTGTCGTGAAGCCGGGATAGCCGTTGTGGGGGGGCATACTGAGATAAATGACCGTTACCCTCACCCCGTCCTGTGCGCGACCATGATAGGGATGGCCGACCGGGTTCTGTCGGCCGCTGAGATCGCTCCCGGCGATATGGTTGTAATGACAAAACACGTCGGAATAGAGGGGATGTGCATCCTTGCCAATGACCGAAGGGAACTCCTGATGAAATGTCTTTCAGGGGACGAGGCTGACAAGGTCCTGCGGTGGTCCTCTCTGTTGGATGTTCTGCCCGAATCCCGCATCTTGAGGAAGTGGGCCAATTTTATGCATGATCCTACAGAAGGCGGTTTTCTGGGGGGGCTGGGTGAAATATCGCGATTGAGCGGCCTGGGTATAGAACTGGACAGGGATTCCGTCAGGATAGATCCTCTTACACTGAAATGTTCAAGGGTACTGTGTTTTGACCCGTTGAGGCTGATCTCATCTGGTGTGCTTGTCGCGGTTCTTCCGAAGGAGCACCTTGGTGAGGCCCTCTACGAACTGGGACAGGCAGGGATGGATTTCTCGGTAATAGGGACTGTTGTGGCCGGGGAAGGGAATGTGGGACTAGAGACAAAGGAAGAGCTCTGGGGGCTCCTGTCGGAGGGGAGACCTCTTTCATGAAAGGGCCCGCGAAGGGGTGCTATCACAGGAGGATGGATTCCATAAGGCAATTGATGAAAGCAAGAGGAGCAGATGCCGCGATTGCTGTTGTCCGGGAGGGATACAACCGGGAGACCTGTTTCCATCTTTGCGGTTTCAGCGGATCCAGCGGAGCCCTTTTGATATTTGAGGACGAGGCGCTCCTGGTGACCGACAAAAGATACCTTCTGCAGGCTTCGGAAGAGACTGACCTCAGGATCGTCGACCATGGGGTGAAACCGCTTATGGAGGTTGCTGCCAGGGAAGCTGCGGGACGACCTGGCGTAAAAACCCTGGGATTCCAGTTCCAGCGACTTGCCTGTGACCTGTTCGAGGTCCTTAAGGGGACGGGAAAGGACTTTGTTGATCTTTCGGTTGAGTTTTCCCTTGTCAGAAGGGGCAAGGATCCCTTCGAAGCCGAAGAGATAGCGAAAGCCGCCTGTTTTGCAGCCGGGGCTTTCATGGACGCACTGGTTTTCTTCGGCCCTGGAATGGATGAGAAAATGTTCGCGGCCAGGCTGGAGTACGAGATGCGCACAAGGGGGGCCGATGGCGGGTGGGGAGCCCAGGAATTCATTGTCGCATCTGCTGGAAGGAGTGCCCTTCCCCATGGGGTGCCCAGTGACAGGAAGGTGTGTCAGGGGGAGCATGTCCTGGTTGACTTCGGTTCCAGGTCAAAGGGGTATCTCTGCGATATAACAAGGGCCTTCTCGGTCGGAGATCCTCCCGCCTGGATACTTGAAGCGCACTCCCTGCTGCTTGAAGCACAGGCCGCCGCGATACCCCTTCTCGAACCAGGAAGGGCTGCTGCAGAGATAGACGCTGCTGCAAGGGGTGTGATAGAAAAAGCTGGTTTCGGAGAACTGTTCATTCATAGCCTTGGACACGGCATCGGCCTGGAGATGCACGAACCTCCCACTTTATCTCCCCGATCCGGCGACACCCTCGCCATCGGAGATGTCGTGACCGTTGAACCCGGCATTTATTTTCCCGGAAAGGGCGGTCTAAGGCTGGAGGACGATTTTTACATTTCACCAGGTGGGACGGTCTGCCTTACATCATGCCTCGAAAGGAAGATCTTCAGTAGCGGCGCCTTGGCCTGAAGCGTTTCTGATGCCATTTCCATGCTGTTTCGATTATTTCGTCCATATCCTTGTAGCGCCTTTTCCATGATAGTTCCCTTTCTGCCCTGTCGGAGGAGGCGACCAGTACCGCCGGATCTCCTGCCCTCCTGGGCGCGAAACGCAGGGGGAAACCTATTCCCGTGACGGAGCGGACCGCGGATACTATCTCAAGTACCGAAAACCCCTTCCCGTTCCCCAGGTTGAAGGCTTCGCAGGCCAGTGTCCCTTTTTCCATCCCCTCAAGGGCCCTGATGTGCGCGTCAGCCAGATCGGCAACGTGCACATAATCCCTTACACAGGTCCCGTCGTGGGTGGGATAGTCGTTCCCAAAGATCTTCAGTTCCTCTTTCCTTCCCATAACAACATCCAGTGCTATGGGGATGAGGTGAGTCTCGGGGGAGTGGTCCTCACCTGTCCTGCAAAGGGGGTCTGCCCCTGCGGCATTGAAATATCTCAGAGAGACGCTTCTTGTCCCGTAGGCTTCGAAGGATCTCCTGAGCATCGATTCAATAAAGAGTTTGGTTTCCCCGTAGGGGTTTGTGGGTATCTTCGGGGCCTCTTCCTTCACGGGGAGGGCTCTAGGCTCACCGTAAACGGCTGCGCTTGAAGAGAAAACTATCCTGTCAATATCAGATTCAAGCATGGAAGTGATTATATTCATGGTTCCGCCGATGTTGTTCCTGAAGTAAGAATGAGGATCTGACATGGAATCTTCAACAAGGCTCAGGGCCGCAAAGTGGAGTACTCCGTCTATAGGGTATTTCCTGAAGATCTTTCCTGTCTGCGAAAGATCACGGATGTCGGCTTCCTCGAAAACAGCCTTGCCGGCAAGTTCCCTGTGCCCCCTGCTCAGGTTGTCGATTACAAGAACCTCCCGCCCCTGGTCCAGAAGTCCCAGGACCACATGACTTCCAATATATCCCGCACCGCCTGTGACAAGCAGCAAATTGACCCCTCCCGGTTTCCTGTCTGCGTTGTATTTTACAGGAAGCCCTCTTATAATCGAAAGGGGCAAAAACAACCAGATGAGGACAAAGGGGGAAGAAGGATGAAGAAGTACCTGTGTACCGTATGCGGATACGAGTATGACCCTGCAGTTGGTGATCCCGACGGAGGGATCGAGGCGGGTGTAGCCTTCGAGGATCTTCCCGACAATTGGGTCTGCCCCGTATGTGGCGTTGGAAAGGATATGTTCGAGGCTGTCGACTGATATTTGTCCAGATAGTGGGAAATAGGGAGGCCGAAACAGGCCTCCCTTTTTTATTGACATATCCTGTTTGTCGAATATAATCATCACTCGGACATGAACCACAGGTCCTCTTTTGTTGAAAAGTAAACCCTTTTTTACTTTTGCCCGGGAGGAAGAAAAATGTTGGATATGGAGATAGTTCTTGAAGACGGGGTCGTTTTTCCCGGCTGCGGCGGGGGAAGTTCTGCAGTTGGCGAAGTGGTTTTCACAACTGCTTCTTCGGGCTACCCCCAGGCATTGAGCGACCCGTCCTTTGCGGGGCAGATCCTCGTTTTCGCTTTTCCTATGATAGGGAACTACGGGGTGGATGAACATCTGCTGGAAAGTGAAAGACCCTGGGTCAGGGCCTTAGTCGTGGATTCCATCGAAAATGGGTGCACGCTGGGGCCGGAAATATCGGAATGGCTTTCAGGTTTCGACATCCCCATAGTGCGGAAGGTTGACACCCGTTCACTCATCAGGCACATACGGACCAAAGGCGCTCTTCAGGGTAGCGTTGGGCCTGCGGGAAGAGGCTACAGAGAAGAAAGGGACAGGCGTCACCCCGTTGAGGAGGTTTCCGCCAGATCCTGTGAGGTAATGGAGGGATCGGGTCCCACGGTAGTTGTCGTAGATTACGGACTAAAAAGGGGGATCCAGCGGGAATTGTGCTCACGTTCCTGCCGGGTCGTAAAGGTTCCTCATAACTCTTCGGCAGAAGAGATACTTTCGTGGAAACCCGACGGAGTGCTGCTTGGGAACGGTCCTGGTGACCCGTCACTGTTAAAGGCCGAGATCGAGACTGCCCGTTCCATCATCGGCAAAGTTCCTGTGGGAGGAATATGTCTTGGACTCCAGGTAATTGCCCTGGCATCAGGCGCTTCGACCTTTAAACTGCCTTTTGGGCACAGGGGAGCGAATCATGCCGTACTTGAGATCGACAGCGGCAGGGCGCTGGTTACTAGCCAGAATCATGGGTATGCGGTTGATGAATCCAGCCTTGACGGTACCGGGATGGAAATTTCACACAAAAACCTCGGGGATGGGAGCATAGAGGGTCTGAGGGATCGCAAAAGATCCGTCATCGCGGTTCAGTACCATCCTGAAGGGTCGCCCGGCCCAAAGGACGGGGAGGATTTCTTTAACGATTTTCTGTCTATGTGCGGGTTGGAGGCTGGACTATGAAAAGTCATAAACGATCAGTTCTGGTCCTTGGTTCCGGGCCTATCAGGATCGGCCAGGCGGCCGAGTTCGACTACTCAGGGAGCCAGGCCTGCCGGGCATTGAGGGAGATGGGGTTTCACGTCATACTTCTCAACAGCAACCCGGCAACGATACAGACCGACACTGGCATGGCCGATGTGGTCTATATCAGACCACTGGAACCTGAAGTCGTTGAGGTGATAGTTTCAGCCCACCGTCCATCGGGGGTTATTGCCACACTGGGCGGCCAGGTCGCGCTCAATCTCTGTGTCGAACTGCAGAAAAGGGGTCTCTGGGAACGTTACGGGGTTGAGGTCCTCGGGACATCCCCCGGGTCGATACAGCGGTCCGAGGGCAGGGAGGATTTCCGCCAGGCCATGCTCAAGATCTCAGAACCGGTAATAGAGAGCGTTTACGTTGACAACATCGAAACAGCACTGGATTTTGCCTCCTCGTCCTCATACCCATTTATCATCAGGCCCGATTATACCCTTGGGGGTACCGGCGGGGGAGTCGCATTCGACACTGATTCCCTCGCAGAGCGGGTTTCAGAAGGCCTGAGGCTTTCCCCGGTGTCCAGGGTACTGGTTGAGCGGTATCTCCAGGGATGGAGGGAGATAGAACTGGAGGTCGTAAGGGATGGAGCAGGCAACAGGCTCTGTGTCTGCGGGATGGAAAATGTCGACCCTATGGGTATTCATACCGGGGACAGCATTGTTGTGGCACCGGTCCTTACCCTTTCAGACAGTCAGTGGCAGCGTCTCCGCTCGGCTGCCTTCAGGATAGTGGATGAACTGGAGATCAGGGGGGCCTGCAATGTCCAGTTCGCTCTCTCTCCCGATGCCTCTGAATACGCAGTGATCGAGGTCAATCCCAGGGCCAGCCGTTCAAGCGCACTGGCCAGCAAGGCGACCGGATACCCCATTGCCAGGGTCGCCGCCAGGATCGCAGCCGGTTCCCTTTTGAGCGAGATGCCCAACCCTGTTACAGGTGCTGGAAGTGCCCTCTCGGAGCCTGCAATTGATTACGTGGTGGCCAAGTTCCCCAGGTGGCCCTTCGAAAAATTCCCAGGTGCCGAGTACAGGGTAGGCACCAGGATGAAATCCACCGGGGAGGTCATGGCGATCGGCAGGACCTTTATCGAGGCTGTCGCCAAGGCAGTCAGGTCCCTCGACCTGCCCGTCGGGATAGTGGATCCAAAAATTGAAACCTTGTCCAGGGAGGAACTGGAGGAAGATCTTTCTTCACCCACCCATAGGCGGCTCTGGTCCGTCTTCGAACTCCTCAGAAGGGGAACTTCTGTCGCCGACATTTCGGAAAGGTCCGGCATCCATCCTTTCTTTGTTGAACAGCTCTTCCGGGTAACGAAAACCCTGGAGGAACTCAGGGAGAAAGGACTGGAGCAGGAGTTGCTCCGTCGGGTCAAGTCAATGGGGCTATCCGACAGGGACATAGCATTAGCCACAGGGCAGGACTGGAAAAAGGTAAGGGAAACAAGGTTGTCCCTGGGGATAGAAAGGGGATACCGGGAGGTTGATGGCTGCGCGGGAGAGGCACCGGCGGAGTCGGGTTACTACTACGGGAGCTGTTGCGTGGCTGATGACGGTCTGATAACCGACGGGAGAGAAGCCTATGCAGTTCTTGGGTCAGGCCCGATCAGGATCGGCCAGGGAGTGGAGTTCGACTATTGCTGCGTAAAAGCCGTGGAGGCCCTGAAACGATTGGGGAAGAGAGCGGTAATGATCAACAACAATCCCGAAACTGTAAGTACTGATCACGATATGTCCGACTCTCTCTATTTCGAGCCCATAACAGTTGAGGACGTGATCCCCGTCCTGGATAGAGAGAAGGTAAAGGGTGTATTTGCATCATTCGGGGGACAGACCTCCCTGAAAGCAGGCCTGGACCTTGAAAGGGAGGGTGTGGCAATTCTGGGTAGTCCTTCCGGAGTTGTCAGGGCTACCGAGGATAGGGGGCAATTCTCCAGCCTGCTTGAGCGCCTGGACATACTGCAGCCACCGGGCTGTTCCGTTAAAACCATAGACGAGGGACTGACGCAGGCTGGAATGATCGGTTACCCGGTGATGGTACGGCCGAGTTTTGTTATCGGCGGGCTGGCAATGAAAGTGGTAACCTCTCCGAACGAACTGGCTTCGGTCCTGAAGATGGCACTTGAGACCGACGAAGACCAGTCAGTGCTTATCGACAGGTTCCTCCCCGGTTCTGAATTCGAGGTCGATGTGCTCTCCGACGGATCCGAGGTCATGATCCCCGGGATATTTGAACACCTTGACCCGGCGGGAGTTCATTCCGGCGATTCAGTGGCAATATTCCCCGACGTCTCCCTGTCCATGGGAAGAAGGAAACAGATAGAGGACATTTCGAGAAAAATAGCGGTGGAACTTGGAGTAAAAGGGCTTCTTAACATCCAGTTCGTCCTCTCCGGTGATGAATTGTATGTAATCGAGGCCAATCCCAGGGCAAGCCGTACCGTACCCATTGCAGGGAAACTGTCGGGTTTACCCCTTGTTGAAATGGCCGTAAGGGTTGCCCTCGGGGAAAGTCTGGCCGACATGGGGATCGAACCGGGATTGTCCAAAAGGTCGGCTCTTTTCGGTGTAAAGGTGCCCGTTTTCTCGACTGAGAAGCTGCCGGGGGTCGATGCCCTGCTGGGCCCTGCCATGCAGTCGACTGGCGAAGCACTGGGAGTGGGGGAAACGGTTGCAGCTGCCCTTTACGAAGGTTTGAGAGGGGCAGGGTGGAAGGTGCCAGAGAGGGGCAGGCTGCTGATTTCGGTGGCTGACCGGGCAAAACCGGAGGCCCCCCATGTTGCAGCTGCCTTCCATGCTCTTGGATGGACAGTAGATGCTACTGCAGGAACGGCAGATGTTCTCAGGAATTGGGGGATCCCCGCACGCAAGGTGGATAAAGGCAGGCCGCTGATCTCGGGAATAGCCTCAAGGGAGTGGGACCTTATAGTCAACGTGGCATCGGGGGCTCCCGCAGTTCTGAGGGACGGATACCTTATGCGGAGGGCTGCTATAGAAGCCTCGGTACCTTGCATCAACAACCTGCACCTTGCATCGGCTCTCGCGGTGTCCGTATCCATGTTGGACAAGAGTAGGGCTTCCCATAAGGGGAGAACAATATTATAATAAACCCTTTCAGAAATAAGGAAGGACGGGCGGTGATTTAAACCAGTGAAAAGGACCCTGTCGGTCTTGTCAGTAATTCTTATCGCGCTTTTTCTGTGCGGTCCCTGCCCCTCTGTTTCAGGGGCTTCTGACGTCCTGAGGGTAGGTACGGAATCGACCTTCCCTCCATTCGTGTTCAGGGATCAGTCAGGGGACCTTGCCGGTTTTGAGATAGATCTGCTGCAGGCCATCGCCTTGAGATTGGACAAAGAAGTGCGTTTCATGGATATGGCCTTCGATGCCCTGCTCCCCTCATTATCGGGGGGCCGTATAGACCTTATAGCAGCCGGCCTGAGCATTACGCCGGAGAGGTTAAAGAGGGCTGCTTTTTCAAAACCATACTTTTTCTCCCGGGACGCTATCGTTGTCAGGATCGAAGACAAGGTTCCCGGAAAAATGGATGAACTTGCCGGCAAAACTGTTACTGTCCAGGTCAGGACCATCCAGGATGATCACCTCACTTCCAGGGGGGATGTGAAGGTGGTAAGGTATGAACGCTCCGGGGAAGCCCTGAGGGCTGTGCTTTCAGGAGAGGCCGATGCCGCGTTCATGGATGGGACAGCGGCTGAAAGGTTTCTTAAGGACGATGAAGTGCTGGGAACCGGGCTCAGGATATCTTTTTCAGGCAGGGTAACCTCTGATGCAATGGGTCTTGCGGTGCGAAAGATCGACAGTGATCTGCTCGAGCAACTGAACTCGGCTATTGATGCCCTTTCTTCCGAGGGTTATATGGAAGAACTCCGCAAAAAGTGGTTTGATTGAACGAGTAGCAAGACACAGGGCAGGGATACCCGTTATTCAGTATCAACTGCCTCGGTCAGTTCCAGCGCAAACCCCTCAAGATCCACATCGTCATAGACAGTTTCAAAGGTGACCGTGATATCCGGCGCCAACTCTACCACAAGGACCCTGCCGGTTAACGGATGCCATTCCAGGATCCCCTTGTGCCCGCCTATTCTGACAGACCTGTACGTGGACCCGGAACCCATCGGGCCGTCATCGGCGCTGACCGCTTCTTGCAGACCCTGCCAGGCTGTTCCCGGTCCTTTCAGGAGGACCACATCTATGGAATGGCCGTCGGATCGCCTGGTGTAGTTCCTTTCGATCCAATATCCCATGTTTCCAGAGGGGGTCTCCAGTGTTGTGAGAATGACCTCACCATGATCCCATCCCGGCAGGTCCGGAAAGGTCGGGGGCCCCTCAGGCAGGGCCCAGGAACTGGCGGAAAAGGCCATGGCCGCGAAGAGATACAGCGCAATTGCTGATCTTTTCAACCCTTTTAAGTTGACAGGCATATCGTTACCTCCGGCACGTGGAGTGCATACCGCACAAAGTGGTATCATTCCGTAGGTAGGTTCCCCACTGTGAATATTGTACATGGAGGCGGCGTTTTGTACGGTTTTAATATCAAGGTTTTCGGTTGCCAGATGAACGTCTACGATGCCGACAGGATAAGAACGGCTCTTGCTGCTCTAGGGTGGTTGGAGAGACCCGAAGATGAGGCTGATGTCGTTATCTTTGTCACATGCAGCATACGCGAGAAGGCTGAACAGAAGGTCTGGAGTGAGATAGGTCGGCTTTCTTTCCCCTCCGGGAACAGGAGGGTCATCGCTGTTTACGGCTGCATGGCCCAGAGGGTGGGTGAAGCTCTTATGAAGAGGTTCCCTGCCGTTCATCTGATGTGCGGACCCAGGAGCCTGGGGTGGTTTCCTGCAGAACTGGCGAAGATCCTGGAGACAGGCGGGAAAAGATGTTTGCTTGATGAGAACCCGGTCTCGCTCTGTGATCTTGAAGAGCCGCCAATAAAGCGTTCAAACCCCTGGAAGGCATTCATAACAATAGCCCATGGCTGCGACAACTACTGCACCTACTGTATTGTCCCTCACGTGAGGGGACGGTTCATATCCCGAAGACCTGATGATATATTCAGAGAGATCGAGATACTTCTCTCTGACGGGGTTAGGGAGATAACCCTCATCGGGCAGAACGTGAACACCTACGGACGCGATCTTTCCAACGGTTACGTTTTTTCATCGCTGCTGAGGGACGTGGCCCGGATAGAAGGAATGGAAAGGATCAGGTTTGCCACCTCGCACCCCAGGGACCTTACCCGTGATGTGATCGAGGTAATGTCTGAAAACCCCAATATATGTCCGGCCATCAACCTTCCGATCCAGTCAGGAAGTGACCGGGTACTGAAAATGATGAACAGGGGCTACAGTGTTGAGAAGTATGCTTCCATTGTTGATATGATAAGGTCCTTCCTGCCTGATCCGGCAGTGACCAGTGACCTTATCGTAGGATTTCCGGGAGAGACCCTGGAAGACTTCAACATGTCCCTGGAGGCTGTCGAGCGGTTCCGGTTTGACCTGGTCCATACGGCTGCCTACTCCCCCAGGGAAGGTACTCCCGCGGCCAAGATGGAAGGCCAGGTCGAAGCAGGTGAAAAGCAGCGGCGTCTCAGGATGATAAACTCCGTTCAGTCCAGGATATCCCTTGATATCAACAGGAGTCTCGAGGGCAGGATCTTTACCGTACTTGCCGATGGGCCTGCCCCGAGGGGTGAGGGCCTTGTTCAGGGCCGCACCCCCTCGGACAAAGTGGTTATCTTCCCCGGAGATGAATCGATGCTAGGCTCGTTTGTGGACGTCCGTATTACAAGTTCAGGTAACTGGCACCTGTCGGGTGAAGTTTGCGACGGCAAAGATCCGGAGGAGATCGGGGGTGGATGTCACTGATGGAGCTACCAGGTTCCAGGCGCGGGATCTTTCTCCTTGCCGGTGGAGTTATATGTCTCCTTGCGGCAGGGCTTCTTGTCGCCGCATTCTCGGGAAAGTGGGATAAAAACCCTTCAGGCCAGATCGCCGGACCCGCCCCCTTCGTTTTGACAGGGGAAGATACGGGCCCTGGCGGCAGTTCTGTCCATTCTCAACCAACAGGATCCGGCACAGAAAGCCAATGGGTCATATACATAACTGGAGCTGTAATGAGACCGGGAGTCTACCGGATGCCCCCGGGTACAAGAGTGTACCAGGCAGTCGAACAGGCCGGAGGGTTTACCTCCGAAGCCGATCCAGAGGCCTTCAACATGGCACTGCCTCTTGATGACGGCATTCATATCCACGTTCCGCGCAAAAGCGAAGGTCACGGTCCCCCGGTCAGCGGACAGGTCGGTGCCGTTGGAGGCGGAACCGCCCTGATCGACCTGAACAGGTCGGATGCTGCTGCCTTGCAGTCACTTCCAGGCATAGGACCGAAGCTGGCCCAGGAGATTATCAGGCACAGGGAGGAGAGGGGAAGATTTACCAGCGTGGAGGATCTTCTTTCGGTAAAGGGGATAGGGGAGAAGAAATTCTCCGACATAAGGAACCTGGTAACCGTTTCCCGTTAAACCCTGTGGCCATGGCACCGGCTTTTGTGGTTCTGGCCGGCATCTGCGTTTCCCTGTTCCTTGATGCCGAAGGCGCCCCTTGGTGGGCTTCCGTTTCCGGGGCTGCCCTTGTTGCCATGTTCCTTGTCCTGGCCGGGTCTTTCGGAAGTTCTTTGCCGGGTTCCCGCGAGGCATTGACCCTCATCTTCCTCTTCACCATTTTATCTTCGTTCTTTCTGTTATGCAGGATCGATGAAAGCGCTTTTATCGAGAGACAGGTCTCATCTAAGGGGACAATTCTTTATGAAAGACCCTGGGGAAGAGGAAGGGTTGCCCTCGTCCGGACAGATAACGGCAGATTTGTTGCTCACCTTCCCCCCTCTTCTGTTTTAAGGGAGGGGGACAGGGTCAGGATTTCCGGCCTTGCTGGATCTTTTGGTCCCTCCCCTGATGATGGTGGTTTTGACGAGGGCAGGTACTGGAAGGCAAGGGGGGCTTCGGGAAAGATGAGACGACCCGAAGTGAGCCTGGTGGAGGGGGAGCCCGGAGGCATCCTCTGGCTTAGAAGGGAGCTGAGGGAGAAGATCCTGAGGGATCTTCCGCCGCTAATGAGAGGGCATCTCCTTGCCGCCATGCTGGGAGCGAGAGATCCTGAACTGGCCGAAAAACACTCGGTTTGGGGGACTTCGCACCTTCTTGCTGTTTCGGGACTTCACGTGGGTATGGTGGTCCTTCTTGTCCTTTGCTGCCTGCCCCGGGGCGCTCTCAGGCTTCCGTTAGCGTCACTGGTGATGTGGCTCTACGTCCTGTCCGCAGGAGCCGCCCCGAGCGCTTTAAGGGCTGGTCTTATGCTCCAGGCTGGTTTTGTGGGCAAATGGATCGGCCGGCCTGTTTCGGCCGTCAACGCCGTATCCCTGGCGGGGCTTTCCCTTTTGTTCTGGCGGCCCTGGTTCTTCTGGGATCTTGGTTGGAGGCTTTCAGTTCTGGCCGCGCTCCTGCTTTCCAGCCTCTACGACAGGGAATTCCGGCGGGGGTGGTCTCTTGCCCCGGTTGTTTTGTGGATAGCCACGGCCGGTATGGTCTCCGAGGTATTCGGTTCTGTCCCTGTCGCCGGGATCGTGATAAATTTTGTGGCTGTACCTGTTTTCGGGATACTTCTTCCTCTGGCCTTTATTCTTGCCATTCCGTCTCTTGCCGGAATACCGGGGGGGTGGACCGCAGCCGCTGCAGGGGAGGCTCTTTTCGTATTATGGACAAGGTTCGCCGATGCGATGGTTTCCATTCTTCCCTGGAAAGCCGTTCCTTCTTTCTTCCTGAACATTTCCGGTATAGCCGTTGCAGCGTTTATACTTCTTGTGGGTACAGGTTTTCGACGCGCACCCGCAGCTGCTTTTTCCGTAATAATAGCGTTCTTCCTGGCCGGCTTCTAGGGCAGGCCAGATCAGGAATATTGGGGGTGGCTTCATGCTCCTTGTCGTAGACATAGGGAACACCAACACGGTGATGGGTATTTTCGAAGGGAATTCACTTATTCAGCACTGGAGGCTTATCTCAGAAAAGCATACTGCGGATGAGCTGGGCATATATCTCCTCAACCTCTTGTCCCTTTCCGGGATAACGACAGGGGACATTACGGGGGCTGCTTTTTCAAGTGTTGTGCCTCCCCTTGATGCTCCATGGGAAGAAGGTATCCGTCGCTACCTTTCTGTGGAGACCCTTAAAGTTACAAACCGGACCGACATCGGCATTCCCATTCTATATGAAACGCCATCAGAGGTGGGTGCTGACAGGCTTGTAAACGCTGTGGCCGGGATACACCGATTTGGCACCCCACTCCTGATAGTGGATTTCGGTACAGCAATTACCATAGACGCTATCTCTCCAGAAGGTGAATACCTTGGAGGTTCAATAGCACCGGGCCTGGTTGTCAGCATGGAAGCATTGTTCGGGAAGGCCGCCAAGCTTCCCAAGGTTTCCTTCGACCTCCCCGAAAGGGTGATCGGCAGGACCACAAGGGATTCTATGCAGTCAGGCTTCCTGTACGGCTTTGCGGGAATGGTCGACGCTCTTGTGGAAAGAGCCAGGGATGAAATGGGTGTTGATGCCAGGGTAATTGCCACAGGGGGGCAGGCAGAAGCGATCGCTCCTGTCTCGAGGACGATTAGTTCTGTAGAACCCTGGCTCACCCTTGAGGGGTTGATGTTGATCTACAGGAAGAACCGCGGGGTGAACTGAGATAGGCACCCTGGCAAACGCCTTCCCTTTGAGGATAGGCGGGGTGAACGTGGAGAACCCCGTCTGGCTTGCGCCTCTTGCAGGGATAACTGTCCCGCCCGTCAGGCTTTTCTTCCGCTCCCTGGGAGCAGGTCTTGTTCACACGGAAATGGTCAGTTGTGCCGGTCTGCTGCACAACAGCAGCAAGACCTTTTCCATGCTTCGTGTCCTTGATGGGGAGAGGCCTGTGGTGCTTCAGCTTTTCTCGGGGGAGAAAAGGACCCTTGCCAGGGGGGCTGAGAAGGCACTCTCCTGTTATGCCTTTGACGCGATAGGAATAAACATGGCCTGTCCTATGCCCAAGGTGACAAAAAAAGGTGCAGGGTCGAGCCTCCTGGAACGCCCCCAGGAAGCGGGGGAAATGGTAAGGGCTCTTGTCGGCCTGGGGGTTCCGGTATGGGTGAAGATAAGGAAGATCCCGATTTCCTCTCCTCTCGATACAGTCTCCTTCACTGGTATGCTCCTTGATGCCGGGGCCTCCCATATTTGCATTCATGGCAGATATCCATTCCAGAAGTATGGAGGTACTTCGGACAGGGAAGTTGTCCTCGATGCCGCGAAGAGATTCCCTGGGAGAATAGCCGCCAGCGGGGATGTTTTCTCCCCGGAGGACGCGAAAACGATGCTGGACGGAGGGTGTTCGGCTGTTTTCGTGGCCAGGGGCGCCTTCAAAGACCCCTTCCTGATCCCATCCGTGCTCCATGCGTGCGGCTTTTCAGTGGATCCGCGGTTCCTGACGCTTTCATCCGGCTCCAGGATCGAAATGATGATATCCCTGGGCGAAAGAATATTCGAAGATGAGGGGGAAAAAGCGGCCATTGTCTTGCTCAAGCGCTTCCTCTCGGGTATCTTTAGAGGGTTACCCGGAGCTTCGCGGTTCAGGCAGGCCGTGTCCAGGTCGGCGAACTGGGTTGAAATGATAACGACGCTCGAAGATTGGAAAGCATCATCTGAAAGGGGCGAGCAGTGTGATCGAAGATAGGCTACCCGAAGAGTCCGATGTGCAGGAGAACGAGATCCTCAGGCAGCGCACGGAAAAACTGATGAGACTACGCGAGGAGGAGGGATATGACCCCTTCGTCCATGAAAAATGGATAAAGAAACACACCCTTGATTTTGTCCGGGATAACTTCGGCCATCTTCCCGAGGACGGAAAAGACGACACCGAGATAGTCACAGCCGGTCGCCTTATGACCCTTAGGAGACACGGCAAGGCTGCCTTTGCCAACCTGGCTGACGAGAACTCGAGCATGCAGCTCTATTTCCAGGTTGACACCATGGGAGAAGAGGAGTACGCCTTTTTCAAGAAATGGGTCGATACAGGGGATATGCTGGGTATAGTGGGACACCCCTTCAGGACCAGGAGAGGTGAGCTTTCGATACTTGTGACAAAGTGCGTCCTGCTTGCAAAGGCGCTGCGTCCTCTCCCCGAGAAGTGGCACGGCCTCAAGGACACGGAGACCAGGTACCGCCAGAGGTACGTCGACCTGATCTCAAACCCTGATGTGCGGGAGACTTTCAGGAAGAGGGCAAAGATCATCTCTACCTTCAGGAGAGTACTTGAAGACCATGGAACCCTCGAGGTCGAGACCCCTGTTCTGGCTACCCTCGCCGGAGGGGCTAACGCCCGCCCCTTCGTGACATTCCATAACGCTCTCGGAATAAACATGTATCTGAGGATAGCCACGGAACTGTACCTCAAAAGGCTCATAGTCGGGATGCTGGGGCGCGTTTACGAGATAGGCAAAAACTTCCGCAACGAGGGTATAGACATTATGCACAACCCGGAGTTCACCTCTATGGAGGTCTACTGGGCATATGCCGACTACGAGGACATAATGGACCTTACAGAGGAGCTCATTGTTGCCTCGGCCGATGCTGTAGGGGGGCGGGATGTGGTCTACCAGGGCACTCCCCTCAATTTCCACCCCCCCTTCAGGCGGGCCACCATGGCTGAACTGGTAAAGGAGTGCACGGGTTTCGATATTTATGAATACGGCGAGGGTGACGATGCCAGGGCCCGTCAATTCGCAGGGACCAGGGGTGTGGACCTGGAGGGCAACGAGAGCCGTTTCATAGTTCTCACGAAGCTTTTCGAGGATCTCGTGGAAGACACCCTTGTCCAGCCCACGTTCGTCCTGGGGCTCCCGACGGAGGTGTCACCCCTAGCTAAAAAGAACCCGGAGGACCCGAATTTTACGAACCGGTTCGAGCTGTATATCTACGGGTCGGAAGTGGCAAACGCTTTCAGCGAACTCAACGATCCCCTGGACCAGAGGGAACGTTTCGTGGATCAGCTGAAGAAGAAGGAGGAAGGCGATGACGAGGCCCACGTTTTTGACGAGGACTACGTCAACGCACTGGAGTACGGTCTTCCTCCAACCGGGGGTCTGGGGATAGGCATTGACCGCCTTACGATGTTCCTTTCGGACTCACGTTCCATCAGGGATGTGATCCTTTTCCCGACAATGCGCCCGCGTAATTGATGGATCTTTCCATTTGGAGGGGACGGATTGGGCGAAAACGATATCAGGGAAAGGATAGAACGGCTGAGGGAGGAGATCAGACGCCACAACCATCTCTACTACGATCTTGATTCTCCGGAGATCTCCGACGTAAAATACGATCTGCTTAGTCGCGAATTGAGGGAACTGGAGGAGCAGCTGGGAGAACCCCCCGATCCGGGGTCGCCGTCGGTGACCGTCGGGGGAGCCCCGAGGGACGAGTTCAACAAGATCGTTCATGATCCTCCCATGCTCAGCCTGGATAACGCCTTCAGCAGGGAGGATCTTGAGGCTTTCATCAGAAGAGCTTCGAGCGGTGACCGTTCTCCCGCCATGTGCTGCGAACTTAAGATAGACGGCCTTGCAGTATCGCTTCGTTACAGGGACGGTAAATTCTTTCTCGGGTCCACCAGGGGTAACGGCAGAACAGGGGAGGATGTCACAAAAAACCTTCTGACCGTCCCTGACCTTCCCGTGAACCTTCTCGGGAAGGTTCCGGGGGAACTTGAAGTCAGGGGTGAGGTGCTTATCAAGAGCGATGATTTCATTGCCCTGAACACCCTAAGGGAAGAACAGGGACTCCCGCTCTTTGCGAACCCCCGCAATGCCGCTGCGGGCAGCCTGAGACAGCTTGACCCTTCGGTCACGGCATCAAGGCGTCTCAGCCTCTTTGTCTACCAGGTGGTTTTCCCGGAAACGTATGGACTGAAAAGCCAGTTTGAGAGTCTGGAATGGCTTGGTGCCCTTGGTTTCCGTACCCAGGGCAATGAATGCCTGTGCAGGGGGGTATCGGAGGTCCTTGGTTATGTGGAGCGCTGGAGGAACGCGCGATCCAGCCTTCCATATGTCACCGATGGGGTTGTGGTTAAAGTCGATGATCTCGGTTACTGGCCTGAGCTCGGAAGTACAGCAAAATCCCCGAGATGGGCTATTGCCTACAAATACCCTCCGGAAGAGAAACTTACCCGGCTTATAAGGATAGAGATCTCCGTCGGCAGGACTGGTACCCTTACCCCCCTTGCAATACTGGAGCCTGTCAATCTTTCCGGTACCGTTGTACAGAGAGCAAGTCTGCATAACGCCGACGAGGTCGCCAGAAAGGACATTCGTGAAGGCGACATGGTATGGGTGCGGAAAGCCGGGGAGATCATACCTGAAGTACTTCGCCCTGACCTTACGGCAAGGCCGGAAGGGTCCAGGCCATTCAGAAT
The DNA here is from genome assembly GCA_002383685.1 of Synergistaceae bacterium UBA4066. Lineage (GTDB taxonomy): Bacteria > Synergistota > Synergistia > Synergistales > Thermovirgaceae > UBA4066. The sequence goes on from DFZC01000052.1 coordinate 41,064, forward strand.
GCCTCCAAACTGTCCGGTTTGCGGATCTGAGGCAGTTTCACTGCAGGGTGAAGTTGCCCTCAGGTGCGTCAACAGATCCTGCCCTGCCCAGATCCTTGAAGGTCTTCGTCATTTTGCATCAAGATCAGGCATGGATATTGCAGGACTCGGTGAAAGAGTGCTGGAAAGACTTGTGGAGACTGAGAGTGTCAGGGATATAGCCGATATCTATTCCCTTTCCGTGGAGGACCTGGCCGAACTGGTCCTGACGGGGGAAAGATCTTCAAGGGTGCTGGGGGAAAAAGCCGCCAGGACAGTCCTCGCATCTGTCGAGTCATCGAAGGACAGGCCTCTTGCATCATTGATCTCGGCCCTGGGCATCCGTTATGTCGGTTCACGTGTGGCCGAGATCCTGGCTGAGGCTTTCGGGAGTCTTCAGGGGTTGCAGTCAGCCGATGAAGAGACCCTTGCCTCGGTGGATGGTGTAGGCCCCCGGATAGCGTCATCGGTGGCAGCCTTTTTCAGAGATGCCCGTAACAGGGAGACCGTTGCAAGATTGACAGAGGCAGGAGTTACAGGCAGGGTACAGGAGAGGGATGCTGCGACAGGAGGCGTTCTAAAGGGGCTCAGTTTCGTTTTTACCGGCGAAATGACTGGAATGACCCGCTCTGAGGCTGAGAGCCTTGTCAAGGAGTTGGGTGGATCTGCCCCATCCTCCGTAAGCCGAAAGACCTCTTTCCTTGTGACCGGGACCGACCCCGGAAGCAAACTGGCGAAAGCCCGTTCGCTCGGGGTGAAGGTTATAGATGAAAGCTCCTTCCTGGAAATGATCGAAAAAGCCAGGAAGGGGAAAAGACCGGAGGGCGTTGGTTCAGATGGAGATCGATAGGAAAGTGGTAGAACATGTCGCAGATCTGGCAAGGCTGGAGCTCGAACCAGAAAAGATCGAACCGATGGTGCTTTTTTTCAGGGATATTATCGGACACTTCCGTATTCTGGAAGATTGCGATACTTCGCATGTTGACCCCCTCTCCGATACGGGGGGGGCTGCCTGCCCTTTAAGGGCCGACGAGCCGTCGTTATGGGGCAATATCCAGGAGGCTCTGGATTCGGCACCTCTCAGGGAGGGGTCTTTCTTTAAAGTGCCCGCCATTGAGGGTGAGGAGGGGCACGATGAAGTTTGACGGCCTGGATGCTTCACAGACAGCTTCGGCCGTCGCAAAAGGGGAGTTGTCGGCAGTAGATGTTGTAACTGCATCGCTCCAAAGGATAAAGAGACTGGAACCCCAACTGAATGCCCTGATAACAGTCATGGAGCATGAGGCACTGGAAAGGGCGGCTCTTGTGGACCTGAAGGTGGCTTCGGGAGGAGATCCAGGTCCCCTTGCGGGAGTGCCTGTGATCGTCAAGGACAACATGTGCACCCATGGGGTCAGGACGTCCTGCGGAAGCCGAATGCTCGAAAAATGGGTCCCTCCTTACGATGCCTCCGTTGTTGGATACCTTCAGTGTGCCGGGGCAGTGATAATAGGGAAATCCAACATGGACGAGTTCGCCATGGGAAGTTCCACCGAACATTCCGCCTTTGGTCCGACTTCCAATCCCATTGATACATCAAGGGTTCCCGGGGGGAGTTCCGGTGGCAGCGCTGCTTCAGTGGCTGCCGGTTATGTGCCTCTGGCACTCGGGAGCGACACCGGTGGTTCGATCCGCCAACCTGCCGCTTTTTGCGGAGTTCACGGTCTTAAACCCACCTATGGACTTGTAAGCAGGTGGGGGCTGGTGGCTTTTGCATCATCGCTGGACCAGATCGGCCCCTTCGCTAGGAGCGTTGCAGATATTGCCCTTGCGATGGATGTTATTGCTGTCCCGGATCCCCGTGATCCTACCTGCAGTAGGGGGGAAAGGCCCTCCTTCAGGAACCTTGCGGAAAGCCCGGATCTGAAGGGCATGCGGATCGGTGTCGTAAGGGAGTTCCTCGGCGATTCCCTTCATCCCGACCTCAGGCAGGCCATAAGCGAGGCCGAGTCCTTCCTTGCCTCTTCGGGGTGCGGGATCGTGGATATCTCCCTTGCCGATTCGGCCTCTTTCGGACTGCCCTGTTACTATATTATTGCTCCCGCCGAGGCCAGTTCAAACCTTGCCAGGTTTGACGGCGTAAGGTACGGCCACAGGGAGGATGCTGAAAATCTGGTCTGCCAGTACACCAGGACAAGGGCTACAGGCTTCGGCGAAGAGGTAAAGAGAAGGATACTTACAGGGACCTTTGCATTAAGTTCAGGATACTACGATGCCTACTACCTTACAGCTCTCAAGGCAAGAAAAAAGATCTCCGACGAATTCGAGAGGGCTTTTTCCTCGGCTGATATTATTCTTATGCCGGCGACTCCTTCGCTTCCTTTCAGGAAAGGGGAACTGATGGACGATCCGATAAGCATGTACATGAGCGATGTCTTTACCCTTCCCGTCAACCTGGCTGGCCTTCCGGGAATGACCGTTTATGCCGGCCTGAACGCCGAAGGCCTTCCCTTGAGCGTTCAGATCGTCGCTCCCCGATGGGAGGACTCCCGCCTTATAAATTGTGCTGCGGTCCTTGAACAGCACTTCGGACGCCCTTCATCTGCAATGGGGGGTGTTTACTGATGACCAGAGCATTTGAAACGGTAATAGGTCTTGAGGTCCACGTTCAACTCGCGACTGAGACAAAGCTCTTCTGTTCATGTCCCACCTCATACATCGGCAAAGAACCTAACAGCATGGTCTGCCCTGTATGCCTGGGACTCCCCGGCACTCTCCCTTCACTTAACGGAAGGGCGGTTGAGCTGGGCATAACCGCTGCTCTTGCAATGGGATGCTCTATCAATCGAAATTCCAGGTTCCATCGAAAGAACTACTTTTACCCCGACCTTCCAAAGGCCTTTCAGATCAGCCAGTACGACCTGCCGCTGGCAGTTTGCGGCTCAATTCCCATATTCATCGGCGGGAGGAAAAAGATCATAGGCATCACAAGACTCCACCTGGAGGAGGACGCCGGAAAGCTTGTCCATGGATCATCCGATGGAAGGCTGTCCGGAACGTCGTTCTCTTTAGTGGATTACAACAGGGCAGGTATACCTCTTGCCGAGATCGTATCCGAACCGGATCTTTCATCTCCTGAAGAAGCGAGGGAGTATGTGCTTGCGATCAGGAGGCTTGTCAGGTATCTGGGAGTATCAGACGGGGACATGGAGTCGGGTTCCCTCAGGGTGGACGCCAATATCTCCCAGAAGTGTACTGACGGCAGGTGGGGCAACAGGGTAGAGATAAAGAACCTTAACTCGGTCAGGGCAATGGAAAGAGCCCTCGAACACGAGACCGTCCGTCAGAGGGATATCCTGTCCGGAGGCGGGGCAGTGAAGCAGGAGACACGCCATTGGGACGACGTTGCAGGATCAACCAGGCCAACCAGGGGGAAGGAAGAGGCCCACGACTACAGGTATTTCCCGGAGCCGGACCTGCCGGCGATAGTAGTCTGTGATCCCATGGTCAGGAGGCTCGAAGAAGGTATCCCGGAGCTTCCCTGGGCGAAAAGGGAGCGTTTCGAGATGGAATGGGGGCTCGACCCCATGGATTCCACCGCTTTGTCGGAACGGCTCGATGTGGCGGAATTCCTCGAAGGGGTAGTGGCGGCTGGAGCTGACAGCGGGATCTCCGCAAACTGGGTAAGGACTGACATAATGAGGATACTTAAAGAAACCGGTCTTAAAGCAGACGAACTGCCATTCACCCCCGAGGCTTTGGGTGACTTGCTGGTCAAGATTAGCAAAGGGGTGTTGTCGAACACTGCTGCAAAGGATGTGCTGGAACAGATGTACAGAAAAGGGCTTGATGTGGCAGCGGCCATGAATGCAGCGGGAGTCGATCCGGGAGGGATTTCGGAAGGGACTCTGGAAGGAGTGATCCGAAAGGTTCTTGAGGCTAACCCTGTTGAGGCAGGGCTCATCCTTTCCGGGGAGGATCCCTCAGGGAAGAAGAAGAAATTCCTCCAGGGGCTTGTTATGAGGGAGATACGCGGGCAGTCACCGGTCCAGGATGTTGCATCGATGATGGACAAAGTCATGGGTGAAATGAAAAAACCGAACGGGTCGTCAGTTTAGGGTAAGATCATTGACGGTCAACTCCCTGCCACTTAAGATAATGCCTGCGTGAAAAGATTTTCCGTTTCCCACTGTGGAGATGACAGCTTTGAAAGTGTCCGAAAAGTATTAATAAATCGAGGAGGTATCAGTTAATGGCGACTCGCAATCCTGAAGAAATAAGGACTGTGGCGCTGGTAGGTCATGGCGGGTCTGGCAAGACCGCGCTGGCTGAAGCCATAGCCTTCGATACGGGCCTTACCACCAGGATGGGGAAGGTCGAGGACGGGAACACCGTCAGTGATTTTGGAAGCGAAGAGCAAAAACGTCAGATCTCGATCAATTCTTCGCTTCTCTCAATGGACTACTCGGGGAAACACCTCTACATTGTCGATTGCCCAGGTTACGCCGACTTCATCGGTGAACTCAGATCCTCCATGAGGGTGGTCGATTCTGCCCTGGTAGTGATAAGCGGAGTACACGGCGTGGAGGTACAGACAGAAAAGGCATGGGAATTCGGCGAAGACATGCAGGTCCCCATGGCCTTCTACCTCAGCAAAATGGAGCGCGAGAACGCTGATTTCGAAAGGACTCTCAAGGAGATCCAGGACTACCTCTCTGAAAAGGCCGTTCCTCTCTACCTTCCTGTCGGGAAGGAGGCTTCGTTCAAAGGGGTTGTCGATCTTCTGAGACAGAAGGCGTATATGTACAAGGGGGACGGGAGCAGGGATTTCACAGAGACCGATATTCCGGCTGAAATGGTCGAAGAAGCCGCCTCCGCCAGGGAAGTCCTCATTGAGAGAGTTGTCGAGGCAGACGACGAGCTCATGATGAGATACCTGGACGGTGAGCAACTCCCCCTGGAAGAGATATTGCCGGCACTGAGAAAGTCGATCCTTACCAGGGCCCTTTTCCCGGTGATCCCCGGTTCCAGCACCTCAAACGTTGGTGTTTGCCAGCTCCTTGAGGCTATCGCGGATTCTTTTCCCAGCCCTTTGGAGATGGCGCCCAGGAAGGCACTGAAGGGAGATACCGAGATAACTGTGGCACCGGACCCCTCGGGCAAGTTCTCGGCCTTCTGCTTCAAGGTCATGGTCGACCCATATGTGGGCAAACTGTCCTTCATAAGGGTTTTCTCCGGTTCCGCTTCCAGCGAGAACCCGGTTTACAACGTATCGAAGGGTGAGGACGAGAGGGTCAGTTCATTCAAGATCATGCGAGGAAAGGAATCCCTGGATTCAAAAGACGTAGTTGTCGGGGACATCGTGGCCATACCCAAACTGCACAGCACTGTCGTCGGAGATACTCTTGGGGTAAAGGGCAACGATTTCATCTTTCCTGCGATCCAGTTCGCCAAGCCTGTCTTCAGCGTTGCCGTCAGGCCCAGGAGCCGTGCCGACGAGGACAAGCTTGCCAATGCCCTGAACAAGATGCTGGAGGAGGATCAGACCCTCCACTTTGAAAAGAACCCACAGACCAACGACAGCGTTCTTTCCGGCATGGGAGACCTTCACATCGATGTAATGCTCTCCAAGATCAAGGAGCGTTACGGTGTGGAACTCGATACAGAAACCCCCAGGGTGCCCTACCGTGAGACAATTAAAAAGCCCTCCAAGGCGCAGGGCAAGTACAAGAAACAGACCGGCGGCAGGGGACAGTACGGGGATGTACATATCGAGTTCGCACCGCTGCCGCGCGGAGAGGGTTTCCAGTTCGAGGACAAGATCGTCGGGGGAGCAGTTCCCAAATCCTACATACCGGCAGTTGAAAAGGGGCTCAAGGAAGCCCTCGTCAAGGGTGTGGTTGCAGGATATCCCAGCGTGGACTTCAAGGCCAGTCTCTTCTTCGGGTCATACCATGATGTGGATTCGTCTGAAATGGCCTTCAAGATCGCGGCATCGATGGCTTTCAAGAAAGGGATGGCAGAGGCCGCCCCGATCCTTCTCGAGCCTATTATGAACGTTGAGGTGGTTGTGCCTGAGGATTACCTCGGGGATGTAATGGGAGATTTCAACAGCCGGCGGGGCAAAATAATGGGCATAGACAGCCGCGGCAGGCTCCAGGTCGTAAAGGCCCAGGTGCCTCTTGCAGAGATGTTCAGGTATGCCATTATTCTCAGGTCCATGACATCGGGGCGCGGCAACTTCACCATGGAATTCTCACACTATGAGGAAGTACCCCATGAAATTGCCAAAAAGATAATAGCGGAGGCCGAGATCGAGGAGGACGAGGATTAAATCCGGATAGATCAGATCATAAAAAGCGGGGGCCCGTAATTCTTCGGGCCCCCGCTTTTTATGCCTGAATTGACCTTTAAGCCTTTTCCACCTTGACAGCGTTGATCTTGAATGCCGGGGTTTCTACGTCGATATCCCAGACGGAGGCCGTGAGGGAATTTGCGGGCTGCTCCCCGAAGTGGAACGGCACGAAAACCATCTTCGGCGGGACCCTGTCAGTGATCCTGGCCTCTCCCACTACACTTCCGCGTCTTGACGTAACCTTCAGATCCTCGCCTTCGCCGACTCCCATTGCAGCCGCATCCTCGGGATTGATCTCGATGTAGAGCGACTTGATGAACTCGGCAGAGGGGGTCCTCCTCGTCATGGTCCCGGTATGGTAGTGATATAACGAGCGGCCCGTAGACGCAAGGAACGGGTACTCCGCATCGGGCCATTCATGGGGCTCATTCCATTCGCAGGGAACGAAGGTGGCTTTCCCTCGGGGGAATCCAGTGGTATAGAGGTTCGGCGTCCCGGGATGATCCTTGTTCGGGCATGGCCACAAGATCGGGCCGTTGTCCAGGCGGTCAAAGGAGATCCCTCCGTACTGGGGTACAAAACGGCTGATATCTTCCATGATCTCTGCCGGTGATCCGAAACTCCAGGAGGCACCGCATGCCCTGGCCAGGTCAAGGATTATCTCCCAGTCCGAGCGAGCTTCGCCTGGCGCTTCAACCGCCTTGCGGATCCGCTGGACAGCCCTGCAGGTGTTGGTGAAGGTTCCGTCTTTTTCTGCCCAGCAGGCAGCAGGAAGGACCACGTCAGCCATCTGTGCCGTCTCGGTAAGGAAAATATCCTGAACAACGAGGAATTCCGTATGCTCCAGCGCATGCCTTACATGGTTGGTGTTGGGGTCGCTGACCATCGGGTTCTCTCCCATTATGAAGAGTCCCCTGATCTCGCCGTTTGCCGCCCCCTCCATGATCTTGACTATGGTTTTACCGGGGCTGGTCGGCAGCTTTGCCCCCCAAAGTTTTTGCACTTTTTCCATAGCCTGTTCCGTGCTCTTTGCGATGCTCAGGTAGCCGGGAAGAACTGCAGGCAGGCAGCCCATGTCGCAAGCGCCCTGAACGTTGTTCTGGCCGCGCAGCGGGTTAACTCCCGTGCCGGGTCTTCCGAGCATTCCGCAGAGCAGTGCCAGGTTGGCCACTGTTCTGACGTTGTTAGTTCCGTACTTGTGCTGTGTGATGCCCATGGTGTAAAAGATGGCCGAGTTGGGTCCCTTGGCATAGGCCCGGGCGGCCTGTTGCAGGACTTCCTCGGGTACACCGGTGATCGCGCTTACCTTGCCTGGTGTGTACTCAGCGACAAGTGCCTTGAGTTCATCGAATTTCTCGACGTTCTTTTCCAAAAACTCGGCGTCGTATAGCTCTTCGCTGATGATGATGTTCATCATCCCGTTCAGCAGCGCGACGTCGCTGCCGGAGCGATGTCTTACCTTGATGTCCGCATAACTGTCAAGTTCGATCTTCCTTGGGTCGCAGACAATGAGTTTCGCTCTCCCGTTATTCTTTTGTTCTTTGATCCATGACCCGATAACCGGGTGGTTCTCGGTGGTGTTGGAGCCTATTACCAGTATTACATCCGCGTGCCTTATCGACTCGTAATCGTTCGTCATGGCGCCGCTTCCGAGGGTCTCGCCGAGACCCGCAACTGTGGGGCTGTGTCAGAGATGGGCACAGTGGTCTACGTTGTTTGTGCCCATCACCTCCCTTGCGAAGCGCTGGAGGAGGTAGTTTTCCTCGTTGGTGCAGCGCGCGGAAGTAAAGAATGCTACTGAATCCGGGCCGCTGGTATCCCTGAAACCGGTAAACTTTTCGGCTACGAGTCCAATGGCTTCTCCCCAGGATGCTTCCCTGAAGACGCCGTTCTCCTTGACAAGGGGTTTCTTCAGCCTGTCATCGCTGTGGATGAAGCTCCAGCCGAAACGGCCCTTGACGCAGCATCTGCCATCGTTCATGGATGTCGGGCTGTCGTAATCGGTGGTGACGTTCCATACCTTTCCCGTGAGCTCGTCGACATGGATGTTCAGTTCGCATCCGACCCCGCAGTAGGAGCAGACAGTCTTTACGACCTTTGAGTTTGAAGGCCTGCTGATCCCGTGTACGGATCTCTCGGTGAGGGCCCCGGTGGGGCAGAGCTGGACACACTGGCCGCAGAATACGCAGGTGGAGTCCTCGATACCCCTCTCCAGGCCCGGGCCTATAAGGGTTTTCATACCCCTGTTCTGGAAGTCGATGGCACTGTAGATCGCCTTTTGGCTGCAAGCCCTTACGCAGATCCCGCAGGCGATGCACTTGTCCATGTTCCGCATGTAATAGCTGTTTGCCTCGACGGTCCTGGACGGCCGGGAGTATTCCTTCTTGGAGAATGTCTCGGGGTCTGCCTCGTAGTCGGTACCGTATTTGCGCAGTTTGCATTCGTGGACATCGGCGCAGCCGCACTTCATGCAGCGGCTTCCGTCCTTCAATACCTGCTGTTCCGTCAGTCCCAGGTTGTACTCCTGGAAGGGGCGGGAAAGTCTTACGTCGCCGGGGCAATGAACAGGGTGCTCCTGAGGCTGTTTCTCCTCATCGAGGAAATCCTCCGGTCCGAGGTCGTCCTGAACGACGTCACATTCGAACGGCCTGTGGGGAACGCCCTCCATGATGAAATGGTTGATCGATTCGGCTGCCCAGTGCCCCTCACCAATGGCTGCAGCGGCGATATCCGGGCCTGTGTTGAGGTCGCCGCAGACGAAAACACCCTCCATGGGTGTGGCAAAGTGACGGTCTGATTCTATCTTTTTCCCGTTGTGAATGTTCTCGGGAAGGGAAGAAAGGTCAGCCCCCTGTCCTATCGCGGCTATAACAGTATCGACGTCAAGAGTGAACTGCTCGCCTGTCGGTACAGGACGCCGGCGGCCCGAAGCATCCGGTTCGCCAAGCTCCATCTTTTCGCAGACAACGCGCTCAACTTTTCCGTTTCCTTCAACAGATACCGGAGCGGCAAGGAAGATGAATTCGACCCCTTCTTCCATTGCCTCGTCGATCTCGATCTTTTCAGCAGGCATCTCTTCCAGGGTACGCCGGTAGATAACAAATACCTTGTCCGCGCCGTAGCGGAGGGCACATCGTGAAGCGTCCATGGCCGTGTTGCCGCCGCCGATAACGGCTACCTTGTTCCCAAGTTCCACCTTTCGGCCGTTATTGACCTCGTAAAGGAAGTTGATCCCGCCCAGCACTCCCTTCAGGTTTTCGCCCGGGACTCTCATAGGCATGGATTTCCAGCACCCCATAGCAAGGAGTACAGAATCAAAATCTTTTCTGAGCTGATCCATGGTTACATCCCTGCCGAGAGCAGTGTTAAGTTTTGTCTCTATCCCGTGGGCCAGGATCCAGTCGATCTCCTTTTGCAGTATCGGCTGGGGGAGCCTGTAGTCGGGTATGCCGTACCTCATCATTCCACCCAGGGCGGGTTCCTTGTCGAACAGCGTGACGGCATATCCCATCCTTCTCAGGTAATAAGCTGCCGATATCCCGGCCGGGCCTCCGCCTACAATAGCCACCTTTTTACCATTCTCGCTTATTTCGGGGATCTTCCCCAGATCGCCGCTGTTGAGCCCCCAGTCTCCTATGTACCTCTTGATCTCCTTGATGGAGACGGGTTCTTCATCAACGAAATGCCTGCGGCACTTTTCCTCGCAGGGGGCCGGGCAAATCCGGCCGATGGAAGCCGGCAAAGTGATGTTTTCGTGCAGGGCGTCAAGAGATGCGCGGTACTCGCCTTCTGCGGCGTAGTTAACGTAGCCCTTGACATCACCCCTGGCAGGGCAGGCCAGCTGGCATGGGGGGCGGCAGTCGCCCACGTGGTCGGAGAGAAGAAGCTGCAGTGCAAGCTGCCTGGCGCCGTATACACGGTCGGTCATGGTCTGGATCTCCATGCCGTTGTTGATTGGCATTGCGCAGGCCCTTACAAGGTTCCTGGCACCTTTAACCTCCACGAGGCATACGGAGCAGCCGCCGTGTAGCGTCAGGTGAGGATCGTAACAGAGCGTGGGTATCTCTATGCCGTTCTCAGCGCATAGCTCCAGGATCTTCTGGCCGCGGTAGCCGAAGACCTCTTTCCCGTTAAGGATTACTTTTAAGTCTCGATCCATTGTTCAAAGATCCTCCTTATTCAACGCTTATCGCCTTGACCGGGCAGACTGCCATGCATTGTCCGCATTTGATGCAGGTGTCCTGGTCAATGAGATGTGGTTTCTTGATCTCGCCGCTGATCGCGTTGACAGGGCACTGGCGTGCGCACTTGGTGCAGCCTATGCACTTTTCCGGGTCGATAGTGTAGTGGATCAGGGCCGTGCAGACCTTGGCGGGGCATTTCCTGTCGACGATGTGCGCTATGTACTCATCACGGAAGTACTTGAGGGTCGTCAGAACGGGATTTGGCGCCGTTCCGCCCAGGGCGCAGAGAGAACCGTCCTTGACTTTCTGTGCGAGCTCCTCCAGAAGATCCAGGTCTTCTATCCTTCCCTTGCCATCGCAAATGCGCTCAAGGATCTCAAGCATTCTTTTTGTCCCTATCCTGCAGAAGGGGCACTTGCCGCAAGACTCGTTCTGGACGAATGTCAGGAAGAACTTGGCAAAGTCCACGATACAGGTGTCCTCGTCGGTAACGACCATCCCGCCGGAGCCCATGATCGCTCCGGTGGCGTTTATCGATTCGTAATCGACCGGGGTGTCAAGCAGATGTTCGGGAAGGCACCCGCCGGAAGGGCCGCCGAGCTGCACGGCTTTGAACTTCTTGCCGTTGGGGATGCCTCCGCCGATATCGAATATGATCTCCCTTATCGTCATTCCCATGGGGACTTCCACAAGCCCTGTGTTGTTTACCTTTCCGGTAAGGGCAAATATCTTGGTCCCCTTAGATGTTTCCGTTCCTACGCTGCTGTACCATTCGCTGCCTTTCAAAACTATCTGCGGTATATTGGCCCAGGTTTCCACGTTGTTGATGTTGGTCGGTTTGCCCCAGAGACCCGAATTGGCAGGGAACGGCGGGCGTGGTTTAGGCATGCCTCTTTTCCCCTCGATAGAAGCCATCAGCGCCGTTTCTTCTCCGCAGACGAACGCGCCGGCACCCTCCTTGATATGGAGGTGGAAACAGAAATCAGTGCCCATGATGTTGTCGCCGATCAGGCCCATTTCCTCGGCCTGGGCAATGGCGTTCTTGAGCCTTTTTATCGCAAGGGGATATTCAGCCCTGCAATAGATATAGCCTTCGTCGGCACCTATAACATAGGCCCCTATGAGCATCCCCTCTACAACGCAGTGTGGGTCGCCCTCAAGAACTGAACGGTCCATGAAAGCGCCGGGATCGCCTTCGTCAGCATTGCAGATGATGTACTTTTTGTCTCCCGGGGCCATCCTTGCGAATTCCCATTTCTTGCCCGTGGGGAAACCTGCTCCTCCGCGGCCTCTCAGACCCGAGTTCTTTACACTCAACAGTGTTTCCTCGGGGGTCATTTCGAGAAGAGCCTTGGCCAGTGCCTGGTAGCCGTCCCTGGCAATATATTCCTCAATGTTGTCCGGGTTGATATAGCCGCAGTTCTTCAGAGCTATCCTGAGCTGTTTCCCGTAGAAAGGAATGTCCCTGTAGTGGGGGATCTTTTCCTTCTTCTCGTCGTGGGTCGTGTAAAGCAGGCGCTGAACGATCCGGCCCTTGTACAGGTGTTCCTCGACTATCTCAGGTACATCTTCAGCGGTAACCTTGCAGTAAAAAGCCCCCTCGGGATATACGACTACTATGGGGCCCATCTCGCACATGCCGTGACATCCCGTCTCGACAAGCATTACTTCCTTATCAAGGCCGCGGTGTTCCAGTTCCTTTTTCAAGGCGTCAAAAACGGCACCGGAACCGCTTGCCGTGCAGCCTGTCCCCTTACATACCAACACGTGGGCGCGATACAAAGCCATTTCAAGTGCCCCCTAATCTGTTTGTCCGATGACCTTGTCTTCGACTATCCTGCCGTTGACCAGGTGTTCGGTTATGATCCTGACAACGTCATCAGGTCCGACATCGCCATAGGTGATGCGAGGCTCGCCTGGACGGATAACGTCAACAAGTGGTTCCTTCTGACACATGCCGATGCAGCCGGTTGTTTCCACGGCAACCTCTTTAAGGCCTTTTTTGTCCAGTTCCTCGAGGATCACCGTCATTACTTCTCTGGCGCCGGCAGCAATGCCGCATGTCCCCATCCCCACTATTATCCTTGTTTTGCCCCCGGAACGAGCCGCAGTGAGGTCCTTCGACTGTTCCTTGATCCTGCGCAGATCTTCGAGGCTCCTGATCTTTTCCAAAACTTTCATTCCCCCCCTGACCGGAGATCATCTATATTTTGTCTTATGAAACTTTTCAGCCATAAAGCTACTTCCGGTAATGCGAAAAAACTCCTGTCTTCCAAAACTTCAAGCAGCTGGTCTGTTCCTGTCTCGAAAATATTCTCATTGAACCTGTAAGTGAACGAAAAGGATCTATCGGGCCATCCGACCATCAGTGCCATGACCGTTGCAGGAATATCACCGAGAGGAGGGCAGTCGATGCAATCTCTGTTGAAGACCGCGCTTATCCTGGTGCCCTTGCCCTTCTCGGATCTGATCTCTATTCCTCCCCCGCATGTTTCTGCCGCCTGTTTCAGAAAGGGGATCCCGAGCCCTACCCTCCGTTCGGTACGGGTAGTGTAAAAGGGGTTATCTACCATTGCCAGCTGTTCAATGTCCATGCCGCTTCCGTTGTCCGAAACCTGTATCTTCAACAGGTTGTCCGCGGCGTTCTCAATGATCTCTATCTCTACAAGAGATGCTCCTGCCTTAAGAGAGTTTTCGGATATGTCGAGAACGTATTGAGACAGATCCTGAAGCATCCCTGTTCTTACTTGTAATTTTCCAGGATAGGCTGAATGCTGTCAGGTGTGAGCCTTCCGTAGGTCACATCGTTTACCATGACCACAGGTGCAAGGCCGCAGGCACCAAGACAGGCAACAGGCTCCAGAGTGAACCGGAGGTCTTCGGTTGTTTCGTTCTCACTGATCTTGAGAATGTCCATTACCTTTTCAAGGATCTTCAGGCTACCCCTGACATGGCATGCCGTTCCCCTGCATATCCTGATAATATGCCTTCCCCGAGGTTTCAGGTGGAATTGTGCGTAGAATGTCCCTACTCCGTAAATTTCTGCGGTAGGTATGCCAATTTCCCTGGAGAGTATCTCGATCGCATCTTCCTGGAGATATCCGAAATCGTGCTGGATGGCCTGGAGAATGGGAATAAGGCTGCCCTGCTTCCCCTTCCAGGGTTTGACAATTTCCCTGATCTTTTCTTCAACTTCCGATGCCTGGATCGTCACAAATACCACCACCTGGATAATTTTTTCAGGTCAAATGTTCACACAAACAGGTGAATAATATCACTTTCACGTCTCAATGCAAACCATTCCGGTTACAAGGTCCAAAATCGGATCATTTCATGGGCAAATCTCCCTCCTGATAGATCTCCATGGGCGTTCTCAAGTCGCCCCAAGGCCATAATATCTTCCTTCCGGATTCCCCTTTAAAAGCCATCTCTATCTCCCGGAAGGATGGTCTTTCCAGCATTACAGGCGTTGTCCGGTCAAGGCTGATGTCCATGAGACGATGGGCGTCCGAGGTCCTTATCACGGTCCGACCACCCGTTTTTGCTTTCCACTCGAGCGCCTCATCACCTGACAGGCATCCCGAAAGTTCGACAGCGTCGACCTTGAGATCCCCGGGGATCATGCCCAGGACGGCAATGTAGGAATAGACCGGTCGGTCAATATGGGCCAGAATGCTCAAGCCGCCTGCAACTGCTGCCCTTTCGATTATCTCGTCGGCTGTCGCGTTCATGCCCTGGACCAGAAGGATCTCATGCTCCCTGATGATATTGTTTTTCTCATCGATCTCGATCTGGTCCCCGAATTTTTCAGGTCTGTTAAGGATCCAGGGAAGCCTCTCATTTACCCACTCCTCAAAAAGGGCCGCTCTCTCCGGGTCTGGGAAAAGACAGAGTACATGTATATCCTCTGCGGACTGGACCTCCAGTCCGCAGATAACCTCTACTCCCGACCCTTCGGCCGCTTTTTTGACAGCCCTGGAATTTCTTGAGGAGTTGTGATCCGTTATGGCAATAATATCTACATGTTCCTCGATGCATCTTCTTATGATATCGGGTGCCCCCATATCCAGTTCCGCACATGGTGACAGGACTGTATGGATATGGAGGTCCATGTGGAACAGTTCCATTACTCCGCGCGGTTCCTTATTCCCATGCCGTGAAGAACTCCGCAAAGATCGAAGGAATCCATTTCCACCGTTGCCAGCGCTATCCCCTCCTTCAGGCATTGCTCCCTTAGTTCCGGCGATGGGGAGCGCCCTGATGCAAGTAGAACAAGAGGGATCTCCTTGAGGAGGGCCACAGCTGCCACGTTGACATGGTTCTGAATGGTTACCCAGAGGGCCCCGTCCGGGGAGGAACCCATAACGAAACTCAGCAGGTCCCCGGTAAATCCCCTTGTTATCTCACAGTCTCTTTCGGGGTTGACATGGACAGTTACGCACTTCAGGTCTTCAAGGATATCCTTGATCTTCATTCGTTCTCCTCCGGTGTCATGGTATGGACCAGTCTTTTTGAAAGGACGTTCATCTCTTTGGACAGGTTCCCCATTTTTTCCCTCAGCCGGAAGATGCAATCGTCAAGGGATGCCTCTCCCCTGACGATGTCCTCGGCCATTACCCTGCAGGTGGGGCGCCCGCAGGTCCCACAGTCGAGGTGAGGCAATTCAGCATATACTGATTGAAGCTCCGAAAGTTTCTCCATGGCCCTGGCCATGTCCCTGCCAAGAGGCATCTGTTCAATGGGGCGGATAGGTTCCTGCATTTTCCATATCCCTGCATTGAACATATCTTCGATGACGGATGTCTCCTTTTTGCTTATGTCGGTGGAGAATCCGCTGTTCTCGATCTTAAGTTGACTCAGGAAGGACGATTCAGCGTTGGCGATACCGCCAATGCATCCCATGTCGCACATCCTGGCCTCGATATAATCGACCCCCTTCAGCCGGCGGAGTTCAATATCCTGAAGGATCCCGATAACATTCCTCATTCCTGAAACCGCAAGGGTCCGCAAGGGCCTTGTTTCGAACATCCTGACATGCCTTGCCTCTCCTCCGGATGCCGCCCAGCTGACCCAGCGGGAATTTGGGACCAGCGCGCCGCCCGGCTTTGCGGGGGTGTAGTTCCTGGAAAGGATCTCCCTGGCCACCCTTGCGGTGGAGACCACATGGTCGACGGAACTGGCTTCACGTCCCAGCGGTTTTTTAACCATGGCTATCCTGGCAGGGCAGGGTACCGCGAGGGTGGAGGGGATATCGTACCTGTTGTGGTGAGCCCTCCATATATCAATGCATGTTTCAAGCGGGGATTCGACTGGGGACAGGTTGGGAATGAGCTCCGGGAATCTTATCTGGATCAGCCTGACCACCGATGGGCAGTAGGTGGATATCATCGGGAACTCCCGTGAAGAGTCATGCTCTATAACCCGTGCCTGGGCCAGAGCCGCAAGGTCAAACGCGAGAGCGGTCTCCTTGAAAATGGGGTCGAAACCCATATCCCTCAGGATGTCCTGAAGTATCGAGGGATCTGGAGGCCATGAGAACTGGGTGCAGAGCGCGGGATCAGTTACCAGGAGCGTGGGCCGCTTGCCAACCACGGAATCCCACTCCGTCTCCTTCAGGGAGATGGCCCGGTGGCGGCATATCCTTAGACATTCACCGCAGGAGATACATCGTTCCTCGATTATCTTCAGTTTTCCCCGGATCACTCTCATGGCTTCCGTGGGGCAGGCCTTAATGCAGTTTACGCATCCCCGGCAGGATTCACCCGAGATATCTATGCCGTGGGGCATTATTCAACACCCCCTTCGTCCTTCAAAAAAATTACTATCCGCAGGGTTGTCCCTTCCCCGGGTTTTGTTTCGATGTCCAGCTCATCGGAATACTTCTTGATATTGGGAAGACCCATTCCCGCACCGAAACCCATTTCCCGTACAAAATCCGGGGCGGTGGAATACCCCTCCTGCATGGCCAGGGAAACGTTCTCTATCCCGGGGCCTTGGTCTTTAGCCACGATAGTGATCCTGTCCCCCTCAAGTTCCATGGCAATGATCCCTCCGCCTCCATGGATGACAGCGTTCATCTCTGCCTCATAGGCCACTATGGATGTCTTCCTGCAGATATCTGCAGGTATCCCCAGCGACTTCAGGGTTTCCTTGAAGTCCGATGCGGTCTCTCCAGCTGAAAGAAAGTCAAGAGGCTTTACCTCTCTCTCTATCACAAAGGAGTCCCGGCTGTTCAAGGAGCTCACCTTTTAGCGCACAAGATCGGTTTGACTCCTGCCTGGAAAAGCATTCCGCAGGTCTCAAACATCGTTTTATACGTGATGATGAAAGGGATGCCAAGTTTTCCTGCCAGTTCGATGGTCTCCCGGGGAGGTTTTTTCCCCCGCACGAAGACAACGGCCGGTATGTCTATCATGCTGGCCGTCCTCATGATCTGGATATTGGTAAGGCCGGTGATCATAAGTACTCCGGGCCTTGCCAGGGCAAGCACGTCGCTCATCAGGTCCGACGCAAAGGCGGACTGAATGTCTATTCCAAGATCCATCTCCCCGTTAAGCGGTTCCGCATCAAGAATTGAAACTATTTCGCTAAGGAGCATGAGCCGACCTCCAAAGATCAAGAAAGTGATTATGATAACTATATCATGTTTCTATTATAAAAGCCTCCCTGTACTGGAAATTTCCTGACATTCCATTTGAACTTGTGACCAGTAACTGGTCCCGTTCCCGATATGACCGCGTGTTGCCTTCCTCTCCTGGGGATGTAGTGCTAAAGTAAACCTTGACAGGCAGGGGAAAGAATGTAAAATACCATAGGGGGGTATAGAAGGGTTACCGGGTCTGTTCTCCTATGGTGAAAATATTTCAGGGGGTGGATATCATGTCAGACATAAAGGTCTATTCAACGCCGACTTGTCCCTGGTGCGTAAAGCTTAAGGATTACCTCAAGTCCAGGGATGTTGATTTCGAGAATATCGATGTCAGCGCCGACAGGGAAGCGGCCATGGAGATGGTGAAAAAGACCGGCCAGATGGGAGTTCCCGTCGCGAAGATCGGTGATGTCTACATAGTCGGGTTCGACCAGGCCAGGATAGACGAAGAACTGAAGAAACTGGGATAAAGCAGGGGTTATCCTGAAAACAGAAGGACCCTTTCCCGGCGGGGCGGCATTTGTCGTCCCGCTTTTTTTGACCCTCTGGTACAATACAGTGGTCATGCTTTCACGATAGTGAGTTGTAAATTTAAGGGCGGGGGCAGTTTCGATGGAGAAGATCTTGCGGATCGATCATGGCGCGGCCTTTCCAGGGTCCGATGCGGAAAGAGTCCTCACCGGGATGGAAGGACTCCTCAGGAAGTCATCGGACGTTTTGACGGCTGGAGCGTTGGAGGGACGGGATGGATTCGGCTGGTTCGATCTGCCCGACACCTCTCCGGAGGGTATTTATGAGGAGGTCTCATGGCTCCTCGGTTTTGATTCTGTCGTCCAGATAGGGATCGGGGGGTCTGCCCTGGGGAATATAATGCTCTCCCGGGCTCTCTGTCACCCCTATTACAACGAGCTTACCCGCAATGAGAGAAAGGGGCCAAGGTTCTACGTTGCCGACAATGCAGACCCGGAAGGAACGTCGGCAATACTGGATATGATAGACCCTTCCGGAACGGCCTTCATTGTGGCCAGCAAATCGGGCGCGACCGCGGAAACTATGGCTAACTTTCTCTTGTTCCTTGACAGGCACAGGAGATCGGGCACCGGTGACCCCCGCGACAACTTTATGGTAGTGACCGACCCCCGGGAAGGGGCACTGAGAGCCTTTGCCAGGGAGACCGGCTGCCGCAGTATGACCATACCCAGCTCGGTCGGGGGGAGGTTCTCCGTACTTTCGCCTGTGGGCCTTCTCTCTGCCGCTGCCCAGGGCGTAGACATAGATTCACTTCTCCTTGGTGCTTCTGCAATGAAGGAGAGGCTCGCCCGATCGGATACCATACAGGAGAACCCGGCGTGCGTAATGGCCGCCGCGGCAATATGGAACTTTGACCAGGGCAGGAACATGCTTGCCATGATGCCCTATGCCGACAGGCTGGAATCCTTCTCTGAATGGTTCTGCCAGCTCTGGGGCGAGAGTCTTGGCAAGAACAGCTGGGGGAGTACCCCGGTAAGAGCACTTGGGGCAGTCGACCAGCATTCCCAGGTACAACTATATTCCCAGGGACCCGACGATAAGCTTTTTCTCCTGCTGACCCCTACATCCAGGAAAGATCTGACCATGCCTGAAGCTGGTGAAACCAGCCTGAAAAGCCTGGGTTACCTTTCCGGAAAGGGTTTGGGCTCAATGCTCGACCTTGAGGCGATGTCAACGGCAGCGGCACTTATCAAGGCAGGAAGGCCTGTTCTCTGGAGCGAAGTGCCGGTTATCGACGCTTATATTCTCGGTTCACTGGTTTTCTTCTTTGAATATGCCACGGCACTTACTGGTATCGCAAAAGGGCTGAACCCCTTTGACCAGCCCGGTGTGGAGCAGGGCAAGAGGTACACCTACGGCTTGATGCAGAGGCCCGGTTTTGACGGGGATGCCGCTGAAGCGCAGGAGCATTTCTCTTTGGCGCGGCGAAATACGGCCGCTATCTGAAAGGTACGTGAAAAGGTCTTGGTTGTTCATTTAGCCAAATCAGCTGAAAAGGTAAAATTTTTCCTGAACGATGCCCGCAGAAGCGGGCTTGCTATTGGCCTTGTCCCGACGATGGGTTTCCTGCACGAGGGGCACCTTTCCCTTGTACGCACCGCAAGAGAAGATAATGATATCTGTGCCGTATCGATCTTTGTCAATCCTCTCCAGTTCGGGCCATCTGAGGATCTGGAGGCATACCCTAGGGATCTGGAGAGGGACCTTAGGTTGCTGTCGCGTGAGGGAGTGGACCTCGTCTTTGTTCCGGAAGTGGCGGAGCTTTATTACCCTGACAGGTCGGTTCTTGTGACGGAAAACTTGCTGAGCAGGTGTCTCTGTGGTTCAGCCCGCCCCGGTCATTTTGATGGCGTATGTACCGTGGTCCTCAAACTATTCAATATCGTTCGTCCCGACAGGGCATATTTCGGGCAGAAAGATTATCAGCAACTTCAAATAATAAAGAGGATGGTCAGGGACTTGAACGTCCCTGTCGAGATAATCGGTTGCCCGATAGTCAGGGAAAGGGACGGCCTGGCAATGAGCAGTCGGAACATCTATCTTGACCAGCCTGCAAGGGAAGCCGCCCTATCCCTGTCTCGCGCCCTGGGTGAGGCCCGGTCCCTTTTTGAGGAGGGAGAAAGAAGACCTGATGTTCTCCTCTCGGCCGTCAGGAGAACAGTATCTTCCTGTCCTTTGGTGGTCCTCGAGTATGCTGAGGTCAGGGATGCCGAAGATCTTTCGCCTGTAGCGACAGTGAAAAAACAAGCGGTTCTTGCGCTGGCAGCCAGGGTGGGCAGGGCAAGGCTGATAGACAACATCCTGCTTGAACCCGGTGTCACTTGCTCCAGGTTTCCTCGATCCTGACGTTCATAAGCGCATGCAGGACCTGGGAACGGATGTCGGGTATCTCCTTTTCAAGTCCCCGGACCAGGTCCTTGATCCTGTTTCTACGGCTCTCCCGGGAGAAAGGGCACATGGGTGGCATGGGGGTTATACCCAGCCTCCCGACCTCGTTCCCGATCTCGGATTCTGTGAGTAACACGAGGGGCCTGATCAGCCAAAGTCCTGTCCTGCTCCTCCATGATCTGGGCGAAAAACACCTGAATTTCCCTGCGTGAAAAAGGTTGAGCAGAACTGTCTCGACGGCGTCGTCCAGATTATGTCCCATCGCCACCGTTGTAGATCCGGCCTCCCTGGCATATTCGAAAAGTGCTCCCGCCCTCATGTTGGAACAGAAACTGCACGGGGATTTTTCATCCCTCATCCTGATGATCTCAAGAACGGGAGAGTGGATCACTCTGAAAGGGACATCAAGGGATCTGCACAGATCCTCCACGACACCAGGGTCTGCATTGCCCCCGGTAATATCCACCATTGAAGCCTCCAGGGAATACTTCACGGGGCTTCTCCATCTTAGAGATGACAGTGCCAAAAGCAGGAGGATGCTGTCCTTTCCTCCGGATAGACCGACATTGATCCTGTCCCCTGGCTCTATCATTCCGAAATCACAGATGGCTTTTCCGATCTTCGAAGCGATGGAACTGGAGACCGGCAGGAATGTCCTGTTTTTCAGGATAGGCACCTCCGGGAATAACTGGATTGCGCAAGCGCTTGGTCTTCCAATAGGTTATAATTCCTACACATAGTTTTGTTATCATGGTCCTGGCAGTATTTTCGCCGCAGCCCGACCATTTTACACTGATCAGGATAGCAGAAAAGGCTTCATCTTCTGATAGATTCTGCTTTGGGAACATCCTGCCATGGTTTTTCCCTGGAGGTGGTTTTTTGGAAAAGGCCCGGGTTCTTCTGGCAGCTCCTCACCGGTTAGTTCGCGAAGCTCTTGGCAGGGCGATCGACCAGGAAGAAAATATCACACTTGTCGGATCAACTGACGACAGCCTTGAAGCTTACAGGTTGGCCAGGGAACATCGGCCGGACGTTATTCTTTTCGACCTCGATTCCAGCCGGATGGACTGGGCTAACTTCGTCAGGGAATTATCGGTTTCCTGCAGGGGGGTCCGTTTCCTGGCACTTTCGCCGGACGGGGACATCCAGAGGATCTCCAGCCTGTGCGAAGCAGGAATTCACGGCTGTGTATGTTTTTCGTCCCCCTTTTCCGAGCTGGTCAGGGGACTTCGCAAGGTACTCGATGGAGATCTCTTTTTTGACCAGGGGGTATCCGATGGTTTGCCTGAAGTTCTCAGCAGGATCAACGAAGGAGCGCTCCTTCTCAGGGGATTGACAGCGAGGGAAAGGGAAGTGGTCTACCTGGTGTCGCAGGGTTTCAGCAACCAGCAGATCGCCCGTGAGATGGTCCTTTCTGAAAAGACAGTCAAGAACCATATAAGCCATATCCTGCGTAAGCTGGACCTTAAGGATAGAACCCAGGTTGCAATTCTGGCGTGGAAAACCGGATTGGCGGTCAACGGACCGGCTTGAAGAACAGTGGAGATCAGAGCAGCGAACGGGAGGAGTCAGGTTGTCTGTAAGAAGAGGTCTGGCCGCGTTTATTGCCCTTTCCTTCGGGGTTAGTTCGATCGTACTTGTTGCCAGCTTTGACAGGTCCACCTTCCAGCTGATCTCGCATGCCCACAAGACACGTCTGGTATGTGTCATTCTGCTTGTTATCATGGCCTGGGCCTTTGACGCCCTCAAACTTTTTTTCGTTGTCAGGGCGGCGGGAGAGAAAATAAGCTACAAACTTGCGGTTCTCCTTAACTGGCTCCGGTATTTCGGTTGTGCCATAACACCCATGCAGAGCGGCGGGGGGCCTTTCCAGGTCTATTTCCTGTTCAGGAACCGGATACCCATAGGAAAAGGTGTGGCCATAACTCTTACAAGCACGCTGATGACCCTTTTCCAGTTGGGGTTGATCGTCCCTGTGGCTCTCTTTCTTCAACCGGAATTGCTCCAGGGGCGGAAACTCCTCCAGGGTGTCTTTTCCTATGTTCTCGTTTTTGTTCTTGTCTCATGGTCCATAGTTGTGATAAGCCTTCTAAGGCCAAGGGTGATCAAGAAATGGGCCGGCGGGATCACGCTCCTTCTTAAACGCTGGGGGTTTTTCAAACCCGTGAAAGTGCTTCGTGTAGTAAGGAGGATAAACAGGGAGATAGACACCTACAACAAGAATTTCCGAGTTTTTTTCTCTTCCGGCATGCCTCTTTTTGCCGTAGGGTTCCTCTTTTCCTGCCTTCAGATGTTGGCCATGTTCTCTATCCTCCCCTGTCTTATCTGGTCAGTAGGACTGGAGGTAAGTTTCATTGAGGCCTTCCTCGCCCAGGCCCTTTTCCTGTTCATTCTTTACTTTGTCCCCACACCGGGCGCAAGCGGCGTGGCCGAGGGCGGGGGTGCCGCTATTTTCAGTTTTCTTGTCCCCTGGAACGTTGCTGGGGTAATGGCCATAACCTGGCGATTCTTCACAGAATACCTTTCGATAGCCATGGGTGCCGCGGTAGCGGTGAAGATGCTTGGTTGGGGTATGGCGGAGGAACTGCTCAGTACCGATTCGGAAGAAATGCTGGAGAAAAAGAAATGAAAGGAACAGATCCGGGAGCACTTGCATTCAGGTACAGGGGAGGGGTGTGGACCATCTTTTTCCTGTTGGTCCTGTCCCTGTCGGATCCCGGTGGTGTCGATCCCCTGCCGGGTCTTTTTTTTGTCGTTCTGGGACAGGGCATCCGGTTCTGGGCTGCGGGCACGATAACCAGGTACAGGGGCGAGGAAGTCGGGGCCGGCAAGCTTGTGACCTGGGGTCCCTACACTCTGGCAAGGAACCCCCTGTACGTGGGCAATGCCTTTATCGGGACCGGATGGTGCATGCTTTCAGGAAGCTTTTACGCTTTCCTGCTTTTCATTTTCGTTTTCATTGTACTTTACGTGATCCTGGTCATTCCCTACGAGGAGTCGTTTCTTAAGGCCAGTTTCCCGGGGGAGTTTGAGCAGTATTCAAAAAAGACCGGGAGATTCTTCCCCATTTCAATGCCTGCCATAAGCGACCTTGCCGGTCCCTTTCAGGCGGCCGTGCTATGGAAGAGCGAAAGACACTCCCTCTGGGTGACCTTGGCAGGAACGCTGGTAATACTTTCCCGGAGGTGGTGGTGATGCTCTCCTGGCACAGGAGAAGCCCCCGGGAGGAAGTTTTGTCTTCAGTACTGAATTCACCTTGTGGCCGCTGGCTCGTTGAATGGTCCTCCGGTGGACTGTGCAGCATAAAGTCTCCGGGGGATCCAGTTCAGGACCGCCCAGGTCAGGATATATTGCCGATATGGCTTGAAAAAGCATGGGAGCTTTTCTGGGAGGGAGAGACATTCCATGTGACCTTCTGCCTTGAAAGGCCGATACATGATTTCACCCGAAGGGTGTATGAAGTCACGGCCAGTATCCCGTTCGGGGAAACCATGACCTACGGGCAGGTGGCCGAGATATCAGGCAACCCCCGTGCTGCCCGAGGCGTAGGCTCCATCATGCGCTCAAACCCTTGGGCACTGTTCATACCATGCCACAGGGTCATTGGGGCCGACGGCGACCTTCGAGGTTACGGGGGTGTCTGGGGGATCCCCCTGAAGAAAAGACTTATAGCCTATGAGAAAAAGATCAGCATGGACAACCGGGAACTCTTGATCAGGGATAGCGAAAAACGGTAAAAGGTTTTTAAAACCTCATTATCTGCTCCCCGTAAAGGTTCTGCCAGAGGTTGTTGTATATCTCGCCCTTTGGGACCTCCTTGGCGGCAAAACCCTCTTCTATGGCTGCCTGTCCCACCGCCTCCGCGACCCTGGGGGCCGCTTCATCGCAGAAAATATCGGGCATTATCTTGTCAGGCCCGAGCCTTCTTCTGTCCACCACGTTGGCCAGTGCCCTGGATGCGGCCAGCAGCATGTTGTGGTTCAGGACCGTTGCCCTGACATCAAGCAGCCCTCTCATGATACCAGGGGAGGAAAGGGTATTAGGCATGGCGTTGCTGTAACCTGGCCCACCGGTTGCGACAATGGCCGCTCCGGCCGCGACAGCCTCCTCAGGGAGTATCTCCGGTTCAGGAAGTGCCATCGCCATGATCACCGCTTTTCCTGACATCTTCTTGATGTATTCGGCGGGGAATACACCCCCCCTGGAAAGGCCAATGAAAATGTTGGCTCCTTCAATTGCTTTTTCCAGCCCTCCCGTCCTTTTTTCCGGATTGGTCTTTTCGGCCAGCTCCTGCTGTACATGGTTCATTCTGGGGTTCTCTTCGCAAAGAATGCCCGAACTGTTAAGTACGGTTATCCCGGCAGCTCCGGCCTTGAGAAGGAGTTCCGCTGTTGCGATGCCTGCCGATCCAGCCCCGTTGATGACGATCTTCATATCCTCGAGTTTTCGGCCCTGTACCTCCAGAGCGTTCCAGATGCCGGCCAGGACTATCACTGCGGTGCCATGCTGGTCATCACAGAGAACGGGAATGTTCAACCTGTGCCTGAGTTCCCTGACGATCGTAAAGGTCTTGGGGCTTGCGACATCCTCTATGTTGATGCCTCCGAGGGTGGGTGCAATAAGTGTGCAGTAATGGATAATGTCTTCTGTATCCTGGGTGTCAAGACACATGGGGAGAGCGTTGACGTCACCGAAAAGTTTGAAGAGGAGACATTTCCCCTCGATGACCGGCAGGGCAGCGTAGGGTCCAACGTTCCCGAGGCCAAGGACAGCGCTTCCGTCGCTGATAACGGCGATCCTGTTCCCACGGCCAGTGTACTCGTAGCTCATTCCCTCATCCTGCTGGATCGCGAGAGAGGGAGGGACACTTCCCGGGATATAAGCCAGCGCCATATCCTCTTCGTTATGGATGTTGATGGTTGGGTAGATCTTGATCTTTCCCCTTGCCTTCCGGTGGAGTTCCAGGGCTCTGGTCCTGTCTATCGGCATAGGTTTTCCTCCCTGTTGATAGTGGTTTCCTTGATCTTCACGCCTTGAAAAAGGGGAGCATCGACTTGAACTGCTCCGTGCCGGCCCTGCCCAGCAGCTGATATACTACCGTCTCAACGGGGGCCACAAGAGCCCCGGCCGAGAGCATCGCTTCGCAGGCAAGTCGGTGATGGTCCGGGTCCCTGCTGGAACAGGCATCGGCCGCAACAGCCACACGCAGGTCCATCGCCAGAAGGTCCATTACAGTTCCCAGGACACAGATATGGCTCTCCACTCCGGCCACAATGACCTGATCCCTTCCTTCTGTGCGGAGGAACTCCTCAAAGCCGTCTTCCATACAGCAGGAAAAGTGGATCTTCTCCATTTTCCCGGCCTGGGAAGGCAGTTTCTCGATCACCGACGGTACGGTTCTCCCAAGCCCTTTGGGGTAGTGCTCGGTATACTTCACAGGGACGGTCGTTACTTTGCAGGCCTCAAGCAGTATCCCGGTATTTCTCGCCACTTTTTCCCAACCGGAAACTGCGGGAAGCATTTTCTCCTGCAGGTCAATAACGAGCAACTGGGCTCTCCGCGGATCGATCCTGAAAGGTATCATCAGAACGCACCCCGTTTCCTTCAATAATCTGGCATCTGGGGTTATTATAGAGCAAAGAAGGCTCGACTTCTGCCGTGTGTATTTTTGTGAAATGTGTTATGCTCTGAAAACTTGAGCCCGAGGGAGGTGTGTTTCATGGGCGCTATTGAACCGGAATGGAACAATGAAAGGGAAGATCTTGAGTTGAACGGGGAATGGACAGTAGGGGATATCCTCAAGGCGATATCCTGTAAGGGATTCCCACCCTACATCGAGAGACTTTCTTCGCAGATCCAGGAATGGATGATAGCAGCTCTCTCCGGAGAAGGGGAGATGTCTGCCGATGAGTTCCTGTTCGGTTTCGGAGACAGGAAACAGGGGGACCCTGAAGCACTCGTCTCTCAGCTTGACTGGGTGGAAAAGTTTGCCGATATTCTGCCGGCCACCTCTGAGCCCGTGGGACACGAGGATGCTGTTGTGCTTTGCCTTGGCCCAGTCGATTTTGACGAGGGCATGAGAATGGCCATCGATTATGCCGCTCTGTTCGGAAGAGACCATTGCAGGCGCGTCTGGATGCTAAGCGACAGCTGGGTTATCGGTGAAGTGGTTCGTTACGTTCAGCACTTCAGCGCTCTTGCCTCTCATGGCGTGGAACTGAGATTCATAATGGTCACCCCCTGGGGCTGGACTGAGATCCCTATCGCCCTGGAAGCGGGGGAGGCTGGCAAACTCCGCTGGGAAGGCAAATCACGGCAGGAACACAACAATAACCACTTGCGGCGAAACAAGCATGACGATCCCAACCAGAAATAGCGGATAATTAATGCAATAAAGAGGGGACCGGCCAGGAGGCCGGTCCCCTCTTTGATCTTCGCTTCTAGCCCCCGCTGATCATGTGAATGATCTGAACGTTGGCATTATCGGGGACCTCGGTTATGTCAAAGTCATCCCGCGGAACGGGAACGGAGTCTATCCAGACCGCCAGCAGAGGGAAGACATATCTCTTGGCGTCAATAATATCCCTCACGGTCATCTCCCTTTTCCATTCCATGGGTTCCCCGTTGACTGTGATCATGATCTTAGTCCTTCCACTGATCCTCCGGCTTTGCGTGCTTTTCGACAACGGCAATTACCTCGGGGATGTCCATCCCGAGTTCTTTCAGTTTCTTGACAGTGGGTATTCCGTTCTTGTCCCAGCCACGGCGCTTGTAGACAGTGTCGACAAGTAATTCCCACTGCTCCCTGCGGATCTTCTGCAGTCTGTCGCACTTCTCCTGGCTCGAAAGGCCTGCCGGGTCGATGCCGCCAGCCTTGAGTTCGTTGTCGTAATACTCTGTCCTTGCCTCCCACTCATCTGCCCAGACCGGCCCGAGGGCCCTGTCGGGTATGTTGTGGAACTTCCTGGTGCCCTTGCCCAGGCGCAGCTGGAAGACGCGCTGGAAATTGTAGACCCGCTCCGACTGGAGGACCAGTTCTTCCTTGGTTATCTTCTTGCCGGTAACGGCTTCAAAGATATCGACGTAGTTCTGCACGTGTTCGGGTACCCTTGCAGCTTCCTGAGGGCTATGTTTGGTCGCATTGTCCTCTGGTTCGATATCGTTCCAGGGGAGCTTGCAGAGTCCCACCAGGGAAAACCAGGTCCTGAAGTTGGGGAAGTAGTGCAGGGCCTCGGCCTTGTCCTCGAAGGTGGGAAGCTGCTTGTTGACCCTGTCCATGAAGATCAGCCATGCCTCGTCGTGCTGAGGACCCTTGAGGGTCAGGAAGTAACCGCCCCACTGGGCAATCGACTCCTTGGGCACGTACTCGGAGACCTCGATACCCTGGCCTTCCATGCCGATCCTCTCCATGACCTTCCTGTCGGCACCGAACTTCTCGGCGAAGAGGTCCTTCATCTTGTGGATGCCCTTGCCGACCATCAGGGCGAAATCGTCCTTGCCCTCCCCCAGGCGATGGAGAAGCTCCATGATATCGTCCTTGTTGCCGAATTTAAGGTCCAGGCCGTTGGTGTTATCCTTGCTGATCAGCCCCAGCTCGTAGCATTCGCAGACAAAGGCTATACCGGTCCCGAGGGATATGGTGTCAAGACCGTAATGGTCTGCGTAGAAGTTGGTCTCCGTGGTCCATTCCGGGTCGAATACACCAACGTTGGAACCCAATCCCGCTGCCGTCTCGTACTCCGGTCCGTCGACGGTTATCTTTTTACCCTTCCAGGGTCCTGTCTTAAGTTCATAACCATCCACAGCCTTTGCGCAGGCCATGGTGCAGCCGTACCAGCATCCGTCGGCTATCCCCTGGGTGAACATCTTCTCGTAGACCTTGGAATGAATGTTGTCGGCGTCCTTGTGCTGTCCGAACTTGTAGTTGTTGGTAGGTAGAAGGTGATATTCATTCATTATCTCGTTGAGGTGCGGGGTGCCGGCAGTGCGCATCCTGCACTGCTTTGAGTCAAGGGAGATGATCTCCTTGTGAAGCTTTGCTCCGAGCCTGGTGAGGGTATCCACGTCGGCAGGGTTGTTTGCGGTCCCGCTAAGGTCGTGGGTTTTTACCACAACTGCTGCGATCTTCTTGTCGCGGAGGATAGTTCCGCCGCCGCCGCGCCCTGCCTGCTTGAGTCTAGGCATCTTGCGGTGACTGTCCCAGAAGCTGCTGTTGATGCAGCCCCAGAAAGAAGTTTCGGCTCCTTTGCCTGCGGTCAGAACAGAGGAGAAACGTCTGTCGTTGATATCGTCGGGATCCCCGAAATATTCGTGGAGCGCCTCGGTCACGGTGTAGGCGTTTACATCGTCAAAGGGCGACTCAAGGATCTTGACCTTCTTCTCGTCGGCGTCGACGACGACCACAACATCCTTCCGGGCCTTTCCCTGGATCTCTATGGCATCCCAGCCAGCGAACTTAAGCAGCGGGCCGAAGTGGCCTCCGGCGTTGCTGTCATAGGTCTGATCGGTGAGAGGAGAGACGAATACAGCGTAGAATTTGCCCATTCCGGGGTACTGGGTCACTCCGCAAAGGGGCCCGCCGGATATTACGACCTCGTTCTCGGGGTCGTTCCATTTCGTAGTATCCTTCACCGAATCCCAGAGCAGTTTCAGACCGAAGCCCCTTCCCCCGGTGAATTTATCCTTCATATCTTCGGAGACGTCCTTCGACTCGAAGGTCATGTCGCCCACGTTGACCTTCAGGGTCTTGCCAGTGTAGCCCCTGAAAGGTTTTGCCGGGTCGTAGGACCATTCGGCAAGTACTTTCATCTTCTCCATTACAAGTTCCCCCCTTGAGATTTGAACTGTAAAGCATCTCTATCCCGCCAGATCGGCAGGATGTTCTCCATTGTACGCAGAATATTTGAAGCGATGATTATATTACCATGATTGTGCAATGGGTATCAATCTATAAAAATCCCTTCTCGTTGACGGCTCCCTCCTGAAAATGCTACAATGCCCGTCGTTCGGGGCGTAGCGCAGCCTGGTTAGCGCGCCTGCTTCGGGAGTAGGAGGTCGGAGGTTCAAATCCTCTCGCCCCGACCAGAAGAAGACCGTGGGATCCCGCTAATACGGGGTCCCTTTTTTCATAGAAGCCCGCAAGAGTCTGACGAAAGTTGACTAATGAAGAAAAGAGCCTATAATTGCTGATGCGGAGGAGAAACATGGACGGTTCTGTCATAGCAAGAAATCGCAAGGCCCGGCACGACTATTTTATTCTCGAGACTATCGAGGCCGGGATAGCCCTTACCGGGACGGAGATCAAGTCCGTCCGCGCGGGGAAAGTCAACCTGAAGGACGGTTACGCCAGGGTCCAGGGTTCCGAAGTATGGCTTTTCAACGTCCATGTATCTCCCTACGAGCAGGGGACCTACTACAACCATGAACCTCTCAGGCCCAGGAAGCTGTTGCTGAACGCGGGAGAGATAAGGCGTCTCGGGGCGAAAACAAGGGAAAAGGGTCTTACTCTGGTTCCCCTGACCATGTATCTGAAGCAGAACCGTTGGGCCAAGGTCGAACTGGCCCTGGTCAAGGGCAAGACGGGATCCGACAAGCGCGATACCATAGCGGAGCGGGATGCAAAAAGGGATATCGACAAGGCGATCAAGGAAAAGCGGCAAAGGGACATTTGACAACTGAATATGGGGGCGACAGGTCTCGACGGCAGGATGGAGGGTTACGGGCAGCGTGCCGAGTTGCCGGAACTCGCAAAACACGGCGCAAACAATAATTGCCAACGATAATTACGCACTGGCCGCTTAAGTAGCGTCCACGTCCCCTGGGGTTTCCGTCGCCAGGACCCCTTGCGGACGTCACTTATGGTGACTGCTCCCCGCGCTTTGCTTTCGCGCGCGGGGTTAAGATCCAGAGAGCTTGGGTGAGGGCATCCCGTCTCCGGGAGACCCGAACCGACATCAAAGCGGAGACTGCGCACGGAGAAACCCGCAGCTGGCCCCTGTCGGACCGGGGTTCGATTCCCCGCGCCTCCACCAGTCTTCGTTCGAAACTTTAGAGAACGAAGACTGCCACGGCGAAGTTTGAGGGCGACTTGTCACGGCATAGCCGTTTTTCGGCGACGCCGGAAGCCGGGCTACCATATCAAGTTTTTCTTCTTTCTGTTTCGAACTACGCCTTGGCAAGCCAGCCAGAAGGCATTGAGCGAATTATTGTGTGACAGCGACTCGTGAGGGCGACTTGTCACGGCATAGCCGCATTATGGCGACGCCGGACGTCCCCAATATTAAAAAACCAAAGGCAGCCCCAGGATATTCCCCGGGGCTGCCTTGTTATGTTTTCGCTGAAGGGGGCAACAGTCGCTGATGTGGTTTGACCGATCTAGTCCAAAAGATCGTTCGCGTAGTAGGTGAGGGGGATCAGGTCGCTCCTGTCCAGGTACTTCAGGTCGAACTTGCGGTTTAAAGCCGCGAAATGTCTCAGGCCACATCCCAATTTATTGAGATAGGAGAAAACCCCGATCGCCCCTGTGGAAAAGCTTTCAGCTTCTTTTCCGTAGATCCCTTTGAGATCAGCCAGGT
>DFZC01000017.1 GCA_002383685.1 Synergistaceae bacterium UBA4066
GTGACATGGGACCCTGGTTTTTCCAGTCGAACTGGAGGAGAGACGGGTCAAGTCAGATGGGAGTATGACCTCAAGCAGGGAATTACCTGCCGCAGGTATTGACCCGATCTCCTTAAGAGAGAATTCGGGGACCGATACGTTGAAAGACACCTTATCAGAGCGGCCGACTATTGTCCCTTTGCTGTTCTTGACCTCCACCCGGAGGATTATCGTGCCTGGCCGGTCGGGGGTCACGCTGTTCGACCTTTCAGGACCTGAAGGTCTAGTCAGACTTACCTTTGGTGAAGAATACCAGAATACGTTCAAGGAAGCCTTCCCGCCGCCCTTTACCCCTTCAGGAGCGTCAGGGAAATCCACCCTCGGGGTGAACTCTGTGCCCAGTTGAACACTTTCGGGGACATCCAGCAGTTTGACCGGGAATTCAGTGGCGTTCAACACAATGGTCGCGCTGGCCGTCTTTTTCCCCTTGTCTGTGACAGTTACCGATATCGTATTTTTCCCCGGTTCCGAAGGGGTAAGAGTGGCCTTCCCCTCTTCAGCAGCAACATTGTTGCTCCATTTCCATGTATAGGGAGCGGTGCCTCCTTCGACATCAGCAGTGATAACCGCCTGGTCGTTGACTTCGATGGTTTCCTTGTCGGCCGAAAGGGCGATCTTTAAAGGTTTTGCAATTAGTCCTGCCGGAAGGGCAACGACAGGGAAAGTAACCGAAGCCTTCCCAAGCAGTAGGCCGTCCTTGTCCCTGGCCTCAACTTCTGCTGATGCGCTGCCCGGTTCATTCCTGTAAAGTGTCGCCTCGTTGCCGATGCTTGTCGATGCCATGGATGTTCCTTCCGATGGAATCCACTTCCAACGGATATCCTTCGGGGCAGCAGGATCCTTGATCTCGACTTTCACTTTTACATGTTCGTCTGTGAAAAAGGCGTCCTTCGGTACATCCTTTAGCCCTTCGCCTTCTTTCCATTCCTTCGGGCGCGGTCCTGCCGTGCCAATTACAGAAGTTGAAAGATCGAACCCGTATACCTCGATAACAGTATTGTTCTTTGCCAGGGTCTCTCCCTTGGGGCTTCTGGCCTCGGCTTCCAGTTCGTACTTTGCCGGTTCCTCAGCCCGGAAGGAGAACTCCGTGGAATCGGCGGCCTTTGCCCCCTGTCTTCCCGATTTGCCTTTCAGGTTCCAGACGATAAAGGCGTCCTCAGGGAGGGCTGGCTTTGCGGCAGCCTTTACGGCGACTTCCTGCCCCACCATGGGTTTATCCGGCGTCACCTTGAATGAGATTTCAGGGCCGGTCACTTCTATCTCGATCCGTTCCGATTCCCCGAGGGTTTTGTCTTCGGGACCGACAGCGTATGCCCAGACAGATACAGTTCCAGGTTCAGAGAAAACGGCCATGGTTGTTCCGGTTTCCGTTTCCTGTGGGGTGAAAGCGATCTCGGTAAGGGGTTCGAAGAAGAAAAGGATATTCCCCTCAGGTTTTTCCCCTTCTACGGATGCCTTTAATTCAACAGGGTTGCCTGCAAGGACAGGTCCGGAGGCGGGAGAGACCCTTTTCAGGACCACGGTCAGTTCCCCCTCCTTCTTGTCGGGTGCGGCTCCTGCTGCGCCGGTTGTCCGCTTCGGGTCCGGGACGATCCGGATGCTGGAAATGATGCCCCTTAGTTCGGCTAGCCCACTGTCGATATATTCTTTCAGGGCTTTTTCATCGTATTTTTCGGGGGAGCCGTTGAACATGAGGAATCCCTGGAAAGACAGGGCGACCTGCCCCTTGACCACCATGCCCTTGAGATCGACGTGCGCGCTGTAAACCCCGCTTGTGACCCGGAGGTCGCTGATAAAAGGGCCTTTCACGGACATGAACCCCTTGTAGCTGTCTATTTCGATGCTTTCCTTCTTTCCGTAAGGGCTGTTCTGGATTACCTGCTTTTCGGCCTCTTCAAGGGTGCCGTTAGGCCATGGAGTTATTTCAAGGATAAATTCGCCCTCGGTGCTCAAAGGTTCACCTTTTCCTGTTTTTCTTTTAAGGACTATCCCGTTCTCTACAGGACCGCCCTGCCAGTCCGAGGAGGCGGAGACGGAACATCCCATGGGAAGGACTTCTACTGAACGGTAACCCCTGGCAATGGTATTGGCGGGGGTCCCTTTCTGGTTTGCCTTGAGCTTCTCATAAACCTGGATGCCTATGTTCCCCTGGTTTTTTCGCAGCTCCGGTCTCGGAAGGAACTGCAGGTCAGCCTCCGGACCGTCAGTTCTGCCATCTTGAGCGTTCAGGACCGCCAAAGCGCGTATCCCGTTAGTTGAGTCAGGGTCCCAGCTGAAGGAAGGCGCAGCCTTGTCTGCAAGCTCCGGGGGCAAATTTGCTCTTACCGATATTATGTCTCCTTCCATTACTTTTGCAGGAGCCTCTAATTTTACTGTTCCCCAGGAATTTACCGCAGCATTCGCCTCTTCAGTTTTATCATCTCCAGATGCTCCGGCATCTGTCTCATCTGTTTTGTCCGCGGTCTTTTCAGTTTTTTCAGCGTCTTCTTCTTTCTCTTCCTCGTCTTCAGGATCATGCCATGCCGGGTCAGAGACCTCTATGGGGCCGGCCTCTGCGGAGGCTGTGCGCCCTTTCCTGTCGGTGGCTACGACCATGAACTTCACAGACTGTCCTGAAAGCCCGGCCATGGAAGCGCTCATCACGGGGCCCACTGCGACAGGGTTGGTGCTCCAGAAACGGCCTCGCCATTCGAACCATTCGTAGCCAAGGTCTTTGTCGGGCCTGGATACCTCGAGCCTGAGGTTTTCTGTGTCTGTTACGGTCTTTGGCCAAGGGGAAAGCCTTACTGCAACCTTGCTGTCGCGGACCACCTTTATCGTTCGAGTTACCTGCCCTTCGAATATTATCCTGTCCGCCTCAGTTTGAAGAGCGTAAAGCCCAAGGGTGAAACTTTTGCCGGCGAAAGGCTCTGTATCGATAATGACCATGTCGCCGTTCCCGATAACGGTGTCGTCGAGACTCCACTGCAGGCGGAGGTCGCCACCGGCCGATCTCCCCAGGACCACGGCCCTGAAAGTGGCCCTCTCCCCTGCGGTCAACTCACTGGTCTCGGGCGTTATCATCACCCTTAACGGTCCGGCGGTCGCATTGGGGGAGACAGCGATCCTTGTCGACGATTCAGAATGATAATTATCCTTAGTCCTCGCATATACTGAAATTTCAGCTGTTTGCCCCTCGTAGCCTCTGCCATCGAAGTAGAAGACGTTCTCGGCACTTGCCGTTACCTGCCGGCCGTTGACCGACCAGAAGTAGCGGTCGAAATTCTCACCGTTAAGGCCGAAAGATGTCGTTATTGCTGTAACGGGAAGTACCTCTCCCGGGTCGATCCTGTCCACTGGCGCGCTAAGGCCTACCACCGGCTGGGGATATTCTCCCGGGGCAAGTACTTTTACGGTTTTGACCGCCCTGACCCAGTCGGTCTTCAGGTCTTTCAGTTCCGCATATACTGCAAGTTTGTAGGTCCCCGGCTCTAGGGGTTCCCATTCGACCTTTGACCCTTTCCTGTTCTTCAGGCCCTCTGTGGATCCATCGGGCTCCAGCTTCCAGTCGAACCCGGGGTTGCGGGCCTCGCGATCCAGAACGGCTGTGAAGGAGAAAGGTTTGCCCTGGCATATCGTATCCGGTCCCATGATCCTGACCTCAAGCTCGGCAGGCTGCTTGCGCAGGGAGTCAAGGTATTCCCTGTATTCGGAGATGTATCTTTTCCTCTCGGAACTTCCTTCCGGATTCACAACGGCCCCTATGCGGGCCGCTACGGCCGGTTTGAGGGTTTTGTGGTCTGCCCTCTGACGGCCAACTATCTCTTCCACGCCTACGGTGGCTTCCCTGACGGCCCTTCTGGCCTCGGCCAGACTTTTTGTGGCCTCCTCCAGGTTTGTTCTGATGGAATAATCAGAACAGGAGGGCTTATGTTCCTGCAGGGCAAAGGCATCCCACCTGTCATGTATCTTCCTGATCTCCGCGTTGACCTGTTTCAGTTTCTCGTAGTTCGAGATGACATCCTCCATGGCCTTGCGGTCCTTTGAGGGGTTTCCCGTGAGTTCTATCAGGGGGCCGCTGCAGCCTATTTCCTGTTCTATCTCCCTGAGCTTCTTTTGCCCTTCTCCCTGTTCGAAAGCGTGCCGTTTTTCAAGTTCCTCTATTACGCCGGCAAAGAAACGCCGTGTGGTTGACCGCACAGCCTCGGCGTATTCGGCCCAGAGTTTTTCCCCGTATTTGCTCAGGTTCCTGTATTTGCGCGGCCAGACCGGAATGTCGCTCTGCCCGTCGGATATCGCCGTGTTGAGCAGAAGTTCGTGGTACATTGCAATGGTGGGGTCCTCCCTGACCTGGGGGAGAAGGATGTTCGAAATGGCGGGGCAGAGTTCGGGCAGTTTATATGCCTCGGAGGCTGTAACCGTTTCCGGCTTGGGTCGGCCGGGATTCTGGTATGTTATGGAAACAACCTTCCACTGTTCACCGTCCTTTTCGAACTCGGTACCCTGGTAGAGGGCGTCCACCATCTCGTCGTACATCCATTGCTGCCACCTGGAGACCCCCCATCCCGCTGCAGCCATGCCCATGCCGTAAAGCGCTTCAGGGACGGCCGTAACAGGGAAGATCAGGTAGACCACGCCTATAGCGACCCTTGTGTAGTTCTCCATTACAGCCGCTTCAACGATGCTCCCGCCCGGGACATGGTTCCGGAATATCTCCGTGGACAGGTTTGAGAAGGATTCGTTCCAGTCCTTCCCCTTCATAACGGCATCGATGTAGGCTTGCCCCTCCTGCATGAGGTTGAAGGCCTTGAAGGGCATGGAATTGCCTATCGTGCCCAGCACCGTGGAGTTGAGTTTGTCGTTGATCGCTCCTATGGGGATGGGGATAGTTATGTTGATCTTCTGGCCTTCGCCCCCGAACTTGAATTCAGTATTCAGGGCTCTAAGCCGGTCCGCAGTAGGACGGTCAAGGCCGTCAAGAAGGTAGTTCACCGCGTCGATCGTATCGTTAGCGGTGTTGTAATACTGTGCTGTCTTCTGCCATATAAGGGCCAGGGACAGCCTTGTGGCGTTGGGGTTTTCCGATGCCTTCTCCAGGATATCCATAAGCCGTTTCTGCTCGGATATGGGCATCCGGAGCGCTCTCTTCTTCAATTGTTCCGCCAGGGCTATCATGGTTTCGTGGGCTTTGGGCGGAAAATCGACCCCCTTTTCCCTGTAGGCGTCGAAGGTCTGCTCAAGAACATCAAGAAGCTGTTTTCTTTGGGAATCTTTTTCAGAGGGGCTTTTTGCCTGGTCGATGGCTTTCATGTGGGCATCTATGCCTTCGTCGATGTTGTGGCGGATGAAACCGGCAGACCTCTCGCCCAATGCTTTCAGGGCTCCTTCTATCGAAGCCGAATCAGACGGGTTTCCAAGCATGCCCTTGCTCATGTCAAGGATCTTTTTCAATTTTTCGGCAGGCGTAAGTTCCTTGCTCTGCTTGACAGCAATAACCCTTTTGGCCCAGGTCCCTAGGTCAGCGTCGACGGGTTTTGTCGGGAAATCCTTCAGCATGGCCTGATGATCCGCGGCACTGCGCTCTACGAACTTGGCCAGCTTGACAAGCCTTTCGTGGGGTGAGATGTTGCTATGGATGGCATCGGTGGTGAGATGCCTCAGGAACTCCAGGCTCACCGCAGGCTCCATGTCGAAGTCGGGTTTTGGAACACCCTCATCCATCAGGCTGGCGAGTTTGTCGGGGGAGCCTTTCTTGATGTCAACGTTGTTTTTAAGGTTGGCGAAGATATAGAGTTTTTCTATCGGGTCGGTCACATCGCGGTAGGAAACATTGTCGCCATTGATCACTACTTCCTTGAGTTTACCCCGGTTAAGGGCGTCCACCTCGGCCCAGTCGGCCCCCGGTTCGGTTATGTAGACATCGAGGGTAGCCCTGCGGTGGGCTGTAGCGTGGGCTTCAAGGGCAGCCATGTCCATTTCCAGATCCGCGCGTATCTCCTGGTTGTAGAGGTCCCTGAGTTCAACGGCGTTCTCAACCATGGATGTTATGACAGTGGCGTCAATGTCGCCCTCGAACCTGAGGTCGTTCCAGCTCTCCGTCGGCCAGCTGCCGACATCCATCTTGATGATATAAGGGAAGTCCGGATGTTTTTGGAGGTAGGTCTTTATTGCGCTGTCCCAGGCTTTCTGGACCGCGACGCGCCTGGTGTCCATAAGCGTTCTCTCCGCATGACCGTACTTTTTGTCCCACGCCTGGTAGGCCTGCGGCAGGGCATCCAGGGCCGAACCTCCTGTGGTTCTGGCTATATCGTCCGCCTGTGCGCGTATGAAGTCGGCCTTGAATCCGTAAAGATCGGAGACCTTCATGCCGTCCTTTCCCATCTGGCGGAAAAACTGCTTAGGGTCCGTCTTTCCTGAAGCCAGGTTGTCAAGCCTTGAGCCGATAAGCATGTTCTGATCGGAGGGCAGGGAGGGGGGAGGGGATATGGTGTTAACTTTTATCCAGTAATCCTCCTTGTCGTCGGCCAGAACGGTTGGTTTCGGAGGATCAGCCGCGGAAGCGGCGCAACAGGGATAAGCCTGAAGCATCAAGAATGCCATCAAAAGAATGAGAAGCGACCTCTTCCACATAGGAAAGCACCGTCCTTAAACTGCAGATATGGAGCAACAAAATGGTCTTATCCAGGGTGTTAGCCTGAATTTTCAGTTTTGGATGAACCTTATGCCTCGAAGTGTTTCCCTGAGTGTTTCGTGCTTCACGTCGGTGGATCTGAACTTAAGGACGGAGAAGGTTACCTGGACGCAGAAGCCTATTCCCAGGGCGGCAATTATAGTCCCTAATCCCACTGGACCTCCCATCAGCCATCCGAAAAGCACGGCCAGGGATTCTATCAGGGCCCTGCAAACCCCTACGGGCAGGCCGCTCTTTCTTTCGAGAACAACCATGAGGCCATCACGGGGTCCTGGACCGAAAGCGGAACCCATGTAGAAGAATGTCCCGAGAGAGATCACGAAGAGGCCGGCTATCATCATTGCTACGCCTGAAATAAAGCCGCCCATGAGAGGTATCATGTCAAGTTCCAGAATGCGGTCAAGGAAAAAACCTATCAGCAACATGTTGAGTATTGTCCCCATTCCAAGGTTCTCTCCCGCCAATGCGACAATGACACAGATCAAAAGCCCCAGGAGAATGCTGGCGTTGCCTATGGACATCCCGAAAATATTTGACATACCCTTATGGAATACGTCCCATGGGGCATAACCGAGATCGGCTTTCATGGTCATTACTATGCCCAGGGCGAAAAGGAAAAGCCCGAAAATCAGTTCAGCAACACGTCGGGGAAATTTTTTCAAAGACCATTCTCCTGTCCTATGAAAGGATAAGGGCAAATAAACGATAAACCGGTAAAAGGCTATCCGTTGAAGGATAGCATGGAATTGAAACAAAGGTAAACAGAGGGAGGGAGATCAGGTGCAGCCTTTCTTCGGATAAGCATCGGGTCCTCACTAATG
The DNA here is from genome assembly GCA_002383685.1 of Synergistaceae bacterium UBA4066. Classification (GTDB taxonomy): domain Bacteria; phylum Synergistota; class Synergistia; order Synergistales; family Thermovirgaceae; genus UBA4066. The sequence continues at coordinate 7,531 of DFZC01000017.1, forward strand.
AAAAAACCCCGGGACCTGCCCGGGGCGATCAGGTTGATTCTTTCAGTCTGTTTCTTCAAACCAGGGCAGGAACCGGTCCCTCGACCATCGGAGGAAGAAAAGCAGCGAAAGATTGGCTTCAATTGGATCGAATCCCTCAGGGTCGAAAACTCCTCCGAACCATTCAAGGTAGTGTTCGTGCTCGGGGTCTTTGCTGTTTGACATTGCCCTTTTGAATTCCTGGAAACCGGGAGGTCCGCCCACGTCCTCTGGGGGGCACTGACCCTTTCCGTCCAGGCAGAAAAGGGAACCCCATTCCTCATCCTCGTCCGGGTTGACTTTTTCGATCTTGAGAAAATGGATCCAGCTGTCTCCGAAATCGTAAAGGTAGGTAAATTCGTCCCCCTTTTTTGAAACCAGGGAGTTCAGTCTGAAAAGACCTTCCTCGCAAGTGTTTTTCTCGTCCTCAGGAAGATCCATGTAGTTCTTGCCCTTGATATTGAAGCTGTGCATGTGTTCTCCCGTCCAGCCCATCACTATCTGGACAACATCGCTTAGCCGGTCAAGGGTTATAGCTGAAGGGACTACGAATCTCCTCCATATTTTTGGGGAGACATCCTTCAGTTCCATGTAGATCTGGTAGTTCTTCTCCATTAGAAACTCGCCTCCCCCAAAATCTGGTGAGTTCAAAAATATCGGTCCCTGAAACTGTCTGACCTACATTCCCATGTATGCTTTGCGTACTTCTGGCGAATCAAGCAACTCCCTGGATGTTCCCTTCTGAACTATTTTACCAGTCTGGATAACGTAGCCCCTGTTGGCGATCTCAAGGGCTTCCTGAACCATCTGCTCGACAAGGAGAACTGTAACTCCTGTGCGATTGATCGAAACTACGGCTTCCATGACCTTTTCCACCAGTGAGGGCATAAGCCCCAGAGAAAGCTCGTCCAGCAGAAGCAGACGCGGGTTGGACATCAGCCCCCTGGCGATGGCAACCATCTGTTGTTCGCCTCCGCTCATGGTTTCGGCCACCTGGGCACGGCGGTCATACAGTTTGGGAAAGAGTTCGAAAACCTGCTCAAGGCTGCGTTCTATCTCTTTCCGGTCGTTCTTGATAAATGCGCCGAGCTCAAGATTCTCTATTATGGACAGTTTCGAGAAAAGCCTTCTGCCCTCCGGAACGTAACTGATACCCAATTTTATCGTTTCGTGAGCTTTCAGTCTGGTAATATCCTTGCCATTGAAAAAGATCTTACCGCTGAATGGGTGCATAAGACCTGCTATGCTCCTCATAGTGGTGGTTTTGCCGGCCCCGTTGGCCCCTACTATAGCTACAAGTTCACCCTGGGCCACTTCAAGGCTGATGCCATGGATGACGGGAACACCATCATATCCGCAGTGGATATCCTGGACCTCAAGGATCGGATCAGTCATTCCTCGTCACCTCCCCGGATCGTTTTAGCCTTTCGGTGAACTTGGCTCCCAGGTAGGCCGTAATAACCTTCTCGTCCTCGACGATCTCCCTGGGGGTTCCTTCCGCTATCTTAACTCCGCCGTCAAGAACTACAACCATGTCCGCAACGGACATTATTGCCTCCATGATATGTTCGACAACGAGAAGAGTTATACCCCTCTCCCTGAGGCCTTTGATGATCTCCAGTGCCTCTTTGATCTCAGTCGAGGTAAGTCCAGCCATAGCCTCATCAAGCATAAGAAGGTTCGGCCCAGTGGCAAGTGCGCGGGCCATTTCCAGTCTCTTCTTGTATCCGATGGGAAGGCCTCCGGCAAGGTTATGGCTCTTATCCTCAAGACGGCAAAGGGAGAGGCATTCCTCGGCTACCTTGTGGGCCGTGTCGGCGTCAGCTCCCCGAAGGAAAGCCCCCACAAGGACATTGTCCATTACGGTCATCTCTTTCAGGGGGCGTACAACCTGGAAGGTCCTCACTGCTCCAAGACGGGCCACTTCGTAGGCTGGCAGGTTCGTAACATCACGGCCATCAAAGATCAGTTTGCCCGAAGTGGGCTTGTAAAATCCTGACACGCAGTTGAAGAGAGTGGTCTTCCCGGCCCCGTTGGGCCCAATAAGTCCTACGACGGAACCTTTTTCAACATCAAAGGAGACGTCGTTGCATGCCACTAGAGATCCGAACTTCATTGTAAGGTTGCGAACTTCAAGAAGGGCCATGCTATTTACCCCCTTCCCCGGACCTGGATCGCCTGATCCCGTTAAGAATACGGTCCAGGATGCCCATGATCCCCTTGGGCTGGTACACGACCACTATGACTATGAGAAGGCCGAAAATTATCAGGTCAACCCCTCCGCCTATTCCGCCCAGGTACGCACGGGTATACTCCTGCAAAGGAATGAGAAGGGCTGCCCCGAGAAGCGGTCCGTAAAAAGTTCCCAGCCCGCCGAGGATGGTTATAAGAACGAACTTCATGGACATGTCCAGGGACATGACCATAGGGGGGTCAACACGGTAGTTATACTGGGCGAAGAAAGCTCCGCAGAGAGCTGCCAGGAAGGCTGAAAGGGCCATGGCCGAAAGTTTGACCCTGGTGCTGTTTACTCCCAGCGATTCGGCGGTTTCCTGTCCCTCCCTTACCGCCCGAAGGTAGAATCCGAAGCGGTGTCTCTCTATCCAGCGGACGATCCCAAAGACAAGCATGAAGAGAAGAAGAACACCGTAGAAATATCCAACCTTTGACTGATACCATACGAAATTCTTCCAGCCAGGTTGTGTGAAGCCGTAATCAAGACCTATTGCCCCGCCTACCCAGTACCAGACCATGAACAGCCGGTTGAATATTTCCACTATTGCGAAGGTTGCGATGGCGAAGTAGTGGCCTTTCAGTTTAAAGCAGGGGTAACTGATAGCCACTGCAACCACTGCCGCTATCACGGCCCCGGCAAGTATGCCCGGCCATGGTATCAGTCCGAACTTTACCACTGCCATGCCCGCGCCGTAGGCACCTATTCCGAAAAACACGGAGTGCCCGAAGGAAACCTGGCCGCAATATCCTCCCAGGATATTCCATGCCTGGGCCATGCTCGAATAAAGGAAGACCTGGATCAATACGTGCTGGGCAAAAGAGCTGTGGTTGAACCATGGGGTAACCGGTATTGCAGCGAACACTGCCAGAAGGCCCAGCCAGAACAGATCCTTCCTGTCTATCTTGCCTTTTGTCAACATTGGATCACCATCCGAAGAGGCCCCGGGGCCTCACCATTACGACTGCCAGGTAGAGTCCGAATACAGCTACGTATTTGAAGACCGGTGCAATATAAAAACCGGCGAAGGCTTCGACGAGCCCAATAAGAAGCGAAGCAAGCAGAGCTCCGGGAATACTGCCGAATCCCCCCATAGCGACGCAAATGAATGCTATCAGGCTGAACAGGGCACCCACTTCGGGGTGTACCGCGAGGTATGACGGCAGGAGTCCTCCGGCGATCCCCACACAGGCACCGCCAAGACCGAAAACCAGCAGGTAGATATTTTCGGTATTGATCCCCATCAATTCCGCGGCTTCCTTGTCCATGGCCGTTGCCTGGATCGCCCAGCCAAGACGGGTTTTATTGACAAGCCGGTAGATCACGAACAGAAGAGCCAGGGCAAAGATCCCTATAACGAGTTGAGGGACCGGAATGATGATCCCGGCAAGATCAAGGGTTTTTCCTCCCAGTAGAGTGTCCTGCAGAAGTCGGAAGTTTGGTGAAAAACGGTTAAGGCATATATTTTTCAGCAGCATGGAAAGACCGAAGGTCGCAAGCAGGGCCGACATTGCCGATTTGCCTATTGTCCTGCTTATGACCAACCTGTAGGTAAGGGCTCCAACTATGAAAACAAAGGCCCCTCCTGCGATGGAAGAGATCAGGGGATCGATCTTCCAGATGAATCCGAGCCAGTAACTCAGGTACATAGCGATCATAAGGAATTCGCCATGTGCAAAGTTGATCACGTCCATGACGCCCCATATAAGGCTCAGACCCGCTGCCACCAGAGCGTAAAGCAGGCCGTTCAGCAGTCCGTCAAAGGCGACTTGGAGAAACGTGGCCATTCAGGGTACACCCCCCAGTTCATCATTTATCCCATTAATGTAAGATGCGAACCTGCAAAACAAGAGAGGCAACAGAGAAATCCCTGTTGCCTCTCTGTAAGATCCTCAAACAGCATTGCGACCTGGCGGGTCGAAAAATCCAGACCCTAATTCATGGATCAGATCGTAGATCAGCGATCTTTCCATGGAACCATGGGAATAACAGGTTCCGTATCGGCAAGGTCAACAGGGTAGATCCTCTTGTACTCTCCCCCCTGGAGCTGGGTCAGCATGCTCATGGCCTTTAAGTTCTGGCCGCCGGGAGCAAAGGCAACTTTGCCGCCCATGGAGAGTGGGGATTCCCATTCGTTGGCGTGGAGGGTCTCTGCGACCACCGTCGGGTCAAGGCTCCCGGATTTCTCGATAGCCTGGGCCAGGACCAGGAGCGCAACTGCTTCCTGGATGGAATCGCTGTCAAAGGGCACGCTGGGATCCGTCTTGGTCTTGTAGATCTCTTCAACAGCTGCCACGGCGGGCATCAGCTCGGCGAACTCAGGAGCATAGCCCGTGCCGCCCATAAAGTAGTTTGCGTCGTCTCCAAGCTGGCCCGCGATGATGGGATCCTGGTAGCCGGTGCAGTAGTTGAGAGCAGCCTTAGGGAGCCAGTCCATCTGTTTCATCGTGCGGACCCAGAGGGTGTAGTCGCCACCCAGGCATGCTCCGAAAACTGCATCGGGGTTGGCGGCCTTCAGGGTCTGGACCTCACTGTTGAGGTTGGTGGCGCCTGGGTTGAAGGGTACATCGGCAACTACTTTTAAGCCGCCGGTCTCTGCGGCCATGCGCCCCTCCTCGGCAGCGTGCTTGCCGAACTCGGTGTTCTCGTAAATGAGACCCACGGTCTTGATGCCACTGTTTTTGGTTTTGTTGGCCCACTCGATAAATTCGACAAATTCAAGGGACTCTGTCTTGTCGGTGGGGGCCATTCTGAAGAAGTATTTGAAGTCGCGCTCAGTAAGAGCCCCTGAGCTGGAGCAGCCGCACATGAAGATCTTCTGCTTCAGTTCCGCCACGAAACTTGCAGGTTTTGTGGCAGCGCTGTTATAGCTTCCGATAATACCCCAGACTTTTTCCTGGTCAAAAAGTCTCTCGGCCTCAGACTTTGCTACATCGGGTTTTCCCTGGTGATCCGCATGCACAAGAACGAATTTGTAGCCGTCCAGGATACCTTCCTGTGCAGCCAGAGGGACCTGCATCCCAGGGTGGGCGTTATTGATCACTTCAGCAGCGGTCTCAACAGCAGCCCTGCAACGCTGGCCAGCAAGAGCACAAGGGCCCGTAAGCGGGAAAAGGGTCCCTATCTTGATCACCTTTTCCTCAGCGAAAGCGGCGCCGGACAAAGCACCCACTGCAAGCAATGCAGCCATAACCAGAAACAAAGACCGTACGAACTTGCCATTCCTTTTCACCTGCAACTCCTCCCTTTGATTTGTGATTTTTGTTCCAGGCGGGAATGATGCAAAATCCAAAGTTCATCAATCTAACCAATTTGAAATACGAGAAACGTTATTAAACTTTGTGCAAAAAATGGTTACTATCATTTTATTTGAAGATCGAGGGTGTAGTCAAGTTAATGCAATAAATTTAGTTAAACAACATTGCTGGAAAGCTCGGAAAAATAATAAAGAATATTAAAAAATCGCGCACATTCCGGCGGGCTGTCCACGGCAGGACCCAATTGCGGGAGCGGGAGTAAACGTCTACTTTTATCCGGAAAGGAGTAAAGCATTCGTTAAAGAGGTATTCGACAAGTTATAATTATGTCAACAAGTCACTCGAGGGCCTTTCCTGGTTGATCCAGAACAGATCAAGAAAGACATAGCTATCGACTGGCTTGACCTCTGAGATCTTTCAAGGCCAGAGCCTTTAAAATGGAGGTAAAGCAAGTGAGAAAACAGGTGTCTCTTTTAATGACGGTCTCCCTGATCTTTATGGCTTTACCGGCTATCGCCGATTATTCAACGAGCGGGTCTGTATCAGGACCCACGCCCTTTACCCACACGATCAAATGTAACCCCGGTGAAAGCTTTCTTGTAGAGGTTTCATCTGACCACCCCACCTCGGTAAGCATTCTTTCGATGACACCCGACTCCAGGGCCAATGGAGGATGGGCTTTCAATGCTGTCAGATCGAGCGAAGGTGCTTACTCGCATCTTCTGGACTATAAGGCTCCGTCGGGAAAACCATCTAACAACGCGTCGCACTGGCATTACCGTATATCTATCCTGGCATCAACTGGAGAACCTACGGGTTTTGATCTTTCCGTTTCCCGGTTCGGTGAAGAGGAAAGATCCCAAGAATTCAACGAGAAGGCTAAAGAACAGCTGGAAGCTCTTGCCAGGAACCTTAACAGGGAGTATGACGAACTGATCGTAAAGGTAGATGAAATGGATAAATGGCTGCAGCCGAAGGTGCAGGAACTGAACGACAGGTTCAAGGCCCTTGAGGAGAAGAAAGCGGAGATCGCACGGATAGATGAAGCCATAAAAAGCGAAAGCGATACCCAGGCGAAGGAAGATATTCTCGTGACCAGAAGAGCCCTTGCGGCCGAATTCAGTGCCGAAGCCAGGCAGTACAACGATGATTTCCGGCAGATCGAAAACGACCTGGAATTCAGGAATTCCATGGTCAGAAGATCAAAGGCTGTAGAGGAACTGGGTGAATCGCTCAGGACCCCTTTCAACAACAAGGATTACGGACTATGCGCTGCTATCGCCAACAGGTCAGATATTGCGAGAGAACTCGGCTGGGTGGCAATCGACAGATAGCCGGGTCAGGAATTATGACAAGGGTATTGTATTGACGCAAGGCGGGATCTTCCCCGACGTTACAGGCTTCAGTAAACATTGCCTATAGGGGAGATGATCTGGACCTCATTGATCCTAAGTGGTCAACTTCTGCCAGAACGTGATGGAGGAACCAGGGAAGACGGTTTGCTGATAATATTCAAGGATCAGAATAACTAATTGAAAAGGGGTGTGATCGTATGCCAGTAAAGAACGCAATGACAGCGGAAAACCTGAGGTCAGCTTTTGGCGGGGAGAGCATGGCCCACATGCGTTACCTGGTTTGGGGAGAGGCTGCAGAAAAGGAGGGTTTCCCCAGGATAGCCAGGCTTTTCAGGGCTGTTTCCTACTCGGAATGGGTTCACGCGAGGAATCATTTCAAGGTACTTGATGGTGAGATCGGTGATCATCCGGTAACTGCCGGGGGCGTTTTCGGTTTCAAGAGCACCGCGGAGAACCTGACCGGTGGATTTATGGGGGAGGAGTTCGAGATAGACCAAATGTATCCTGTATATCTTAACGCGGCAGAATTCCAGGGCGAGAAGGAAGCAGCCAGGACCTTTGGTTGGGCCCTGGAAGCCGAAAAGATCCACGCGAGCCTTTTCCACCAGGCCCACGATGCCGCAAAAGCGGGTAAAGACGTTGACGTTGAAACTATTTTCATCTGCACTGTTTGCGGACACACGGCGCCTGAAAGCGCGCCCCAGTTTTGTCCTGTTTGCGGAGCAAAACAGGAAGCTTACAAGGAATTCTAGATCCATAAAGGATCACACCAGGGAAAAATCGTTATTGTTGAAGGGGCCGCTCCCATTTTGTGGAGCGGCTTTATTGATATTGACCAGTTGCAAATAAGGGGATACATTACAAACATAAAATCATTTCAAAAGAAGAGAGAGAGGAGGCAACAACATGAGAAAATTGATGCCGCTGTTATTGTTAGCCGCGGTTGCCGCTTCTTTCGGGGTTGGTGATGCAGAAATGGTGGTTAAACCTGAAGTTGGTATCCCCCCTATAGATCTTGTTCAGGCTGAAAAAACGGAGATGGCGACCTTTGCCCTTGGCTGATTCTGGGGACCCGACTCCCGGTTCGGGAGCATCGAAGGCGTTGTGAGTACAAGGGTAGGTTATGCCGGAGGGGCCAGGCCCGATCCGACATATTACAGCCTTGGGGACCACACTGAGAGTCTTCAGGTGGATTATGATCCGGAAATTGTAAGTTATGAAGAGCTGATGAATATTTTCTGGAATGGTCACGATCCGTTCTCAAAACCTTTCAGTAGGCAGTACGCGGCGATCCTTTTCTATCATGACCAGTTCCAGGAGAAGGCAGCAAGGGACCATGTCGCCAGGCTAGAAAAAGAACATGGCCGAAAGGTGCAGACTGAGGTAGTTCCTTTCAGAGAATTTTACATGGCCGAGGATTACCATCAAAAATACTATCTGAAAGGTACGCCTGCAGTTTACGGCGAGCTTCAAAAGATCTACCCTGGAGAGAATGATCTTGTTGCATCTACTGCGGCAGCGAGGATCAACGGATACCTGGGGGGTAACGGCAGCCTGGGGCAGCTCAGGAAAGAGCTATCCCTGCTTGGTTTGTCACCGGAAGGGCAGAAACAGATTGAGTGGCTTTTTCATTCAAGGTGACCGGAAGGATCGGCCACTCCCAGAGCAAGGGCCCATTTTGCCGCTTTCTCTGGCAGGTTCAGGGAGGCGTATGCGGGGCTTGTAGAAGGAAGGGTCTTCTGCGTAATGCTCTGGGGTAACCAGGAAAGGCCGGGCAGGACAAGACGGCGGAACAGTTTTTCAGCCTTCTGGCCGTTGAAACAGATAATCCTGACGGTAGGGTGGTCCCGGAAGAAGCCGTCAAGGTCATTGGGTACAGCGCCTTTCTCGATTATTGATCCATCCATGCTTCCAGGTCTTTCACAGGAAAGCAGGACGTCCCAGAGAGCCAGCCTGTTAAGACGGATCATTTGCAGGCGCCTTTCATAGGATCCGTCCGAAGCCGGATCGAACAGGGTCTCCATTATCTTCCAGAAAGTATTCCGGGGGTGAGCATAGTACTGGCGTTCTTCAAGGGATCTCTCCCCAGGAAAACTCCCGAGAATAAGAAATTCGGGTTCGTGACCTGATACAAACGGGAACCCCCGTTCTGGACTCAACTCTTGTCTCCTCCTTAAATGGTCTTGTTCCCTGGTGATACAATGAAATCGTAAAATTCGCAACAAGTCCACAGGAGAGGTTGCTGTTTTCGTGAGGAAGCACGTTCGAACAGATCTCCTGGCTGTCCTTACAGCGGGCGTCCTCTGGGGGACATTGAGCCCCGTGGGCAAACGTTTGGGCATGCTCGGAACCGACATGCTCACCGTAGGGGTTTTACGGGCTGCGATCATGTCGATAGGGGCGGGTTGCCTGCTGTTTTTTTTCGCCCCGAAATATTTCCGGGCCGACCGGACGCAACTTGTTCAAATAGCTGTGATAGCCGGACCTTGCATGGTGGGGATCTATGCGGGTTTTTTCTTTGCCCTGCAGTACCTTTCAGTTCCGGTAACGGTTGTAATATTCTTTACCCACCCCTTGCTTACCTCCCTCGGATCATTGCTGATAACCCGCGAAACCCCGGACCGATACCAGATCGCCGGTGCCCTGCTAACTCTGGCCGGGGTCACGATAGGCGTTTTCCCGGCTGGGGGTGGCCTTCTGGGGGGCATCCACCCGGTCGGGCTTGCCTGGTGCCTTTTCGCCGCTTTAGGAATGTCACTTTATTCTCTCTTTGGACGACTTTCAGCCCAGACGGGGTTTGTACCCCAGCCCACACTTTTTTTCTACATGCAGGTTTTCGGTCTTATATGGCTTGCGATCGTGAAATCATTCGGTACCGGCTGGGGCGGGTTTTTAAACCTGTCATTTCTCCAGGTCGGTTGGATACTTTACGTAGGGCTGGTCGGGAGCCTTCTCGGTTACAGCATTTACTTCTACAGCCTGCGTACTATCCAGGCTTCAACGGCCAGCATTGTCTCCTCTATAGAGATAGTAACGGCTTTTTCCCTTTCATCCATACTTTTAGGGCAGCCGCCCTCCGGAAGGGAGATGGCAGGGGCTTTCCTCATTATTATGGCCATTATCCTTGTCAGTCGAAGTAACGTTAAGGCCGCAGCAGGTGCGAGAGTGGCCCAATGAATAAAGATAGAACGTTCGGGGGTTTTTACTATGGGAGAAAAGGTCCTTCATCTGGAGCTCGAAATTGCGGACAGGGATATAGTCCGGTTCCTTGAACAATTTGACGGTGAAGAAAGAAGATCAAAAGCCCTGGAGGCCTTGAAAGTGGGTGTGATCGCCATCCAGTCGGCCTCGCCGACCCTGGATACCAGGATCGTGGAGGAGAAGTTCAGGGAGGTACAAGCACGGATATCCACTGAGGTCGAGCAATTCAGGGAAGATCTGCGCGAAAAACTGGAGTGCTATTTCAGAACAGATGGAGGGGCCGTACCTGCCCTTTTCGAGAAAAACTTCGGGGAGGAAGGGAAGATCTCCCGTATACTCGAGTCATGGTTCGGCAGTGAGGGAGGGAAACTTGCATCCCTGCTTGATGGGCGCGTAGGCCCCGAGAGCTTCCTGGGAAGGAAGATGGACCCGTCGAACAGAGATGGACTGTCCAGCCAGGTTGAAAAGGCTGTCGAAGATCTTTTGAAACAGAACTCTGCCCAGATACGTTCGGCCTTTTCGCTGGATGAAGAGGGTAGTGCCCTGAGTCTCCTGAAGCGTTCCCTGAGGGAAGAGATCGAGAAACTCCAGAATACGATCGCAAACCATTATGCCCAGATAACGTCTGCCCTTGCTTCAGAGCGGTCGAGGATCGCAGAAGCCGAAAAGGGGACAGGCAAGGGAAGGGATTTCGAGGAGGCCCTGTATCTCCCGCTGACTAGAATGGCGACCGCCCTTGAGGACGATCCTGAGAATGTTTCAAATGTCAAAGGGCTCACAAACAACGACAAGGTCGGGGATTTTGTCGTGAAGCTCGGCCCGTGCAGCAGGGCTCCGGGCAGAACGATAGTTTTTGAGGCCAAGAAACAGCAGGGATACAACATGAAGAGAACCATCGAGGAACTGGAGCGGGCCCGAAAGAACCGTGGGGCGGATATAGGGATTTTCGTTTTCTGCAAGGGTTACGAACCGCCAGAGGCCGGGGATTTCTGCAGAACAGGCAATGATTTTATCGTAACCGTGGATGAGGATATGATGGAGAAGGGGCAGAGACTTCTTTTCCTTGAGGCAGCCTACAAGGTGGCCAGAACCCTTATCGCAGCCCGGACTCGAGAGGAGGAGGAAAGTTCGATCGACCCCGAATTTATCCGCTCCGAGATAGAGAGCATCCAGATGGCCCTTCGCAACGCGTCGGATATCAGGACCAAGGTGGGGACCATCAGGAACAGTGCCGACGCGATAGAAAAAACCATGAGCGCTTTCGAGGAGAAACTGGAAACACACCTGGGCAACATCTCGAAGGCGATACCCTAGGGGCTGAAAAGCGTCCAGAAAGGCTGCAGGAGGCAGAATTCAGGATGCAGGGGAACTTGAATAGCCACCAGGGATTGGCAGCTTGTCACTTCAAACTGTGGATCGCAAGGCGCAATTCATGCGGAACTGATCTGGTTCAAACTGAAACTGCGGGAGGTGGTATGACATGTTCAAGGAGTTCAAGGATTTTGCAATGCGGGGCAATGTGGTGGATATGGCCGTCGGTATCATAATCGGTGGTGCCTTCGGAACAATTGTCAGAAGTCTTGTCACTGACGTGATCATGCCTCCTATAGGCCTTCTGCTGGGAGGAGTCGATTTTACCGACCTGTTCCTTACGCTGAAGGAAGGGAATCCCGCCGGGCCCTATGCAACTATTGCGAGTGCCCAGGAAGCCGGGGCAGTAATCATAGGGTACGGGATCTTCATCAACGCGGTCATCAGTTTCCTTGTGGTAGCCCTGGCAGTGTTCTTTCTCATCAGGGGGATCAACAGGATGAAGCGCGAAGATGTGTCCCCTCCCGAGGAGCCTACAACAAAGGAGTGTCCTTTCTGTATTTCTGCTGTTCCGATAAAGGCCAGGAGGTGCCCCTTCTGCACTTCTGAACTGGAATAGGCACAGGGCAAGGAATAATTGCATAAACGGTCAACGGAGACATAGACCAGGTTGGCTGAAGGCAACGGAGACAGAAAACCCAGAAAAAATGTGACAAATAACATGTAAGGAGCAACAGCAAAGGGGGCGGAGAGATCCGCCCCCTTTGCTTCTCAGGTCTTCAGGATGCCGGAGAAGCCTTGCGGCTGCTGAAGAACTTCAAGACTACGAGTGTGCCTGCGACAAAAAGAGCAGAGAAAACCTTAAGGCGATAATCGGGCATGAAAGCCGCGAATGATGCCACAAGGAGTATTGCCCTTACTGGTACGTTGAGTTTTTCGAACATCCAGCCCTGGAGGGCTGCAGCAAGGCCCATAACCCCGGCCAGGGACGCGACGATGATGATGGTAAGAGGCATCCATGTCGCACCTTCAAGCAGAATCACAGGCGTGTAGATAAAGGTGTAAGGGATAAGGTATGCCACAAGTGCTATCCGGGTAGCCTGAAAGCCTGTTGTGCTGGGGTTCCCACCGGCTATACCCGCGCCAGTAAAGGCAGCGAGGCAGACCGGCGGGGTCAGGTCAGCCATGATCCCGAAATAGAAGACGAAGAGATGCGCGGCGAGAGGAAGAACGCCCATCTTTACCAGGGCCGGGGCGATCATTGTGCTAGTCACGATGTAATTTGCCGTTGTGGGAAGCCCCATGCCGAGAATAAGGCAGGCAACCATTGAAAGAAGCAGGGTGGGAAAGAGAAGGCCTTTTGATATGTCGATAATGTTGTTTGAGATCGTGAGACCGAGAGCTGTCAGGGAGGAAGTTCCCACAATGAATCCAACCAGGGCACATGCTATTGCGACTCCCAGGGCACCCCTGGCACCCTCCTCAAGCGCGCCAAGGATCTCCCTTATCCCCATCCTGGTGTGTTTGCGCACCATACTGATGCCAACGGTGCTGACGATCCCCCAGAATGCGGCTGCGAGAGGTGTGAACCTGTTGAGAAGCATGGCAATTATCACAACCAGGGGGAAAACCAGGTGACCGTCCTTTACCAGGACATCCTTCAGGGCAGGGAGAAGTTCTTTCGAAAGCCCCTCGAGGTTCCTGTGCCTGGCCCTGAGGTGTACGGCGATGAAAAGGGCGGAGTAGTAGAGCATCGCCGGTATTATCGCGGCCGCCGCTATCCTGAGGTATGAGATCCCCAGGAATTCACTCATTATGAAGGCTCCGGCGCCCATTATCGGCGGCATGAACTGCCCCCCCGTGGATGCACAAGCCTCGACGGCGCCTGCGAATTCCGGTTTGTAACCCACTTTCTTCATAAGAGGGATCGTGAAAGCCCCGGTAGTAGCAACGTTGGCCACCGATGACCCGTTAATGGTCCCGAGCAATCCCGACGCGACTATGGCGACCTTTGCGGGCCCCCCGGGGGAATGGCCGGCAATGGCTAGAGCCAGTTCGTTGAAGAACCTGGCGCCGCCGCTCTTTCCGAGAAATGCCCCGAAGAGGATGAACATGAAAACGAATGTGCTCGACACACCCAGCGCTACCCCGAAGATGCCTTCCTGGGTAAGATACATGTGCTGGATGATCCGGTTGATCGAGTAGCCCCTGTGCATGAACATGAACGGCATGTATCGCCCGAAGTAGCAGTATAGAAGGAAGATGATGCTGAGGGATGGGAGTACCTTGCCTGCCACCCTTCTTCCTGCCTCGAGGACCATGATGATGGTCATGATGCCGAGCCAGACCTCGTGGGGCTGAACCTGGGCACCCCGGCGGGCGATCTCGTTAAAGAAAAAGACTATGTATCCGGTCCCGATCCCTGCTGCGAGCGCCAGTATCCAGTCATACCAAGGGATAAGGCTTTTGTCCTGGCCTTTCTTGCCAGGGTAGAGCAAAAAGACCGCGACGATGGCGAAGGTCAGGTGAACGGCCCTGTGTATGGAAGTCGGGAGGAGCCCTATCCCGGCCGTGTAAAGGTGAAAAAGCGACATTGCAATGAGCCAGAAAGAAACTACGTGTTTCTGCAGTCCAAGAGGGCGCCGGTAACGGCTCTCGATATCATATTTCTCTACGATGCTCTGCAGCTCTTCCTCCTGGATCTCCTGTATCAGTGGTGTCTGGGTGGTTTTTTCCTGGTCCATGTCAAACCTCATTCTCATAAGGGCCCGGGCAGTAAATTCCCCGGCCCGGGCCCTGTTGTCAGATCTCGTTAATGAGTCGTGCTCCTACATTACTTCGTCGTAGTACCTTCTGGCACCGTAGTGCATGGGGATAAGGATGTACTTGATGTTCTCGGGGGTCATGGTCTGCATGGTCGCACGAACGGCAAGGAGGTCATCCTTGTGCTCGAAAAGGGCCTTGGTCATCTTGTAGGCCAGATCGGCGTCGACATCCTTGTGGATGGCGAGGATGTTCCAGCTGGCGTAGGTCTTGACCTCGTTGGGCTGGTTGGAATAGAAGTTGGCCGGAATGGTAAAGGGTACCCAGTAGGGGGTCTCTGCAATGACCTTGTCACGGATGTCATCCGGCACATCAATGAACTCTACCACTCCAAGGGTGGTCGCCTCGATGACGCCTGCCATTCCGAGGGAACCCACCATGACTGCCGCGTCGATCCTGTTGTCGCTGAAAGCGGTGGCAGTATCGCCTACTCCCAGGTTCTCGGCCTGGATATCCTTGTCAGGGTCGATCCCCGCGAGCCTGAGAAGCTGGCGTGCGGTTACTTCCGTCCCGCTGGCGACAGCCCCGATGGAAACCCTCTTGCCTTTGAAGTCCTGGAGGGTCTTGATCCCGCTGTTCTTTGCGACCATAAGCTGGGTCGGTTCAGGATAGAGAGGAACGAGGGCCCTGATGTGTTCCTGGGGGTTCCCGTCGAACTTGTCTTTGCCGAGGTAGGCATAATAGTAGAGTCCGTCCATGAAGGCTACTTCTGCTTCCCCGCTGCCCATGAGTTCGATGTTGTTGACGGTTCCGCCGGTGGACTGTGCGCTTGCCTTGATGCCGTCAATGTTGTCGTCCCAGATCTTGGCCATTGCCGCGCCGAGAGGATAATAGGATCCGCCAGTGCTGCCTGTCGCGATGTTGATGAAGGTCACAGCGGAGGCTGTGCCCGCCAGAAGGCTGGCCATCATCATCGCCAGGACAAAAACTTTGAACCCTTTTCTCATGTTGCTAACCCCCTATTGAAGAGTCACCTTGTGATTGAAGGTGCAAAATACTTATACCTCATGAATTAGCCGGTTGTCAAAAGGATCATCTAATAAGAAGGTCCGTACCAAAAAGAGAGGGTTAATATAACAGGGCTATTGTGTGGATCTCCTGAAGGTTTTCTTGAACTGACGGTGCATGAAGGGCGCACAGAGAAGGATGGTACCGCAGATGATCCTGTAAGCCCAGGCGAAATTAAGCCAGCGGGCTATGAAACCCGTTATGACAGGCGAAGCGAAGTAACATCCCGCCATGAAGAACCACAACAGCGATGTCCCTTTGGGCCTTAGCCTTTCGGGGACCGCGTCACCTATCAGGGAGAGGTGCAGCGGGAAGCCGTAACCCATGGCGATCCCGTATATCACTCCCCAGAATATCATTCCCGCATTTGAGTTGACGAACGTAATTGCGATGGAGCCGAAAGCGGTCACTGAAAAAGAAAGTGCCGCAAGGCGGGCCCTGGGAAGACGGTCCATGAGCCTGTAGCCGAACACACGTATCAGGAGGCCGGTAAATGCCTGGGAGGAGATGAACGAAGATGCAAGAACACCCCTTTCCAGCGCAAGCCCGGCAAGGGAGACAATAACCGCATCGGTGAAAGCGAACAGCACCACGGACGCAAGAAGGGTCCTTGATGCGGGGATGCGGAAGATCTCGGAGTATGTACCCCAGTTGCCCTTGCGGATGCTGAGGTCGTCAGCAGGGGAAAGCGAAACGGACACGGCAAGGCACAGCATCGCCGGCAGGAGAGGGGACCATATATACAGGAATGTGTATCCGTTCCGGAGCATCCATTCCGCAAAGGGGAGAATTGCTATCAGTGGAGCGATTGTTCCGGCGCTTGCCAGGGTGAAGGATGATCCTCGGACTTCTTCCGGAACCGTCAGGGCCTGGTAGGTTGTCAGTCCCACAAGGAAAAGGCTTGAGGAAAAACCCGTCAGAGCCCTGAAGATGAGCAACATGGTGACGGACGTTCCCGAAAGCGCTACCCCGGCGCCACTGGCAAAACAAAGGATCGATGCCGTTATCATTACGGGTCTGAACGCGAATCTTTCTATGATCAGTCCGGAGATCGGCCTGGTGACCGTAGAAGCAGCAAAATATATCCCCAGGATCCAGCCCAGGGTACCGGGGTCATTTACTCCTGTATCCTGGAGGTAGAGGGCAAGAAGAAAGTAGAGGTCACCGAAGGCCATGATGCCGAAATTTCCGGCGATAAACCTGGCTGTAAGGGCACGAATTGAGTTCATATATCAATGCTCCTTTTTTGCATACACACAACGGGAGCAGTTTAGCACAAGAGGTTCGGCTAGTGTCAATATTGCTTCCTGTCAGTGCTGCCTGGCAAGATCCTTCAATTGCTGCAGTTCATCCCCGGTCATTTCGCCTGATATGTAGGGGGCATAAACTGTGTTGTTCTGAAGCAAAGGTTCGAGGGCTACCTGGGGGTGCCGGGACGCTACTTCTCTGAAGAGCCGGGTTCCCGGTATGGGGGAGTAAAGTGCCAGTTTAGGCCTGGCACCAAGGGATCTCACAAAATTGATGTTTTCTTCCACCTCGCCGGCGGTCTGTCCTGGAAGTCCGGCCAGGATGTAGGTTTCGATCTTTTCCAAAGGGAATCCTGCTTCGACGAGGTTGAAGACCGCTTCGGAATACTCAGCGGCGGTCGTTTTCATGTTTCCCGCTTTTCGGTTGACGGGATCGTCCCCCTCAAGGCTTAGACGGATCGTCTGGAATCCTGCCTGGAAAAGGGCCCTGGCACAGATGCGGTCTATCTCTTTAACATGGAGACCATTCGGCGTATGGAACCTGATCCCGGGGAAACGTTCCCCTATCTCCCCGCAAAGAGGAAGAAAGCGGGTCTCCTTCCCGAAGAGAAGAGCATCGTCATAAAAAGCTATATCGAGGGCTCCCAGGCAAACCTGGTCTGCGATCTCGCAGAGAATATCTTCTGGCCTGCGCGTGCAAAATTCGGGCCAAAGGATGGATGATGCGCAGTAGGAGCATCTCCTCGGGCAACCCGTCGAAGTCAAGGACACTCCGTACGCGATCTTTCCATAAAGATCCACAGCGGGCCTCGAAGCGGGCAGGGGCATGGGGACGGTCTGCACCAGATCAGCTCCTGACAGCGGGGAGTGTTCCGGGCAGAGTACCGGGTAGATACCACCGAGGATGATCGGCACGTCTGGAAGAAGTCTTTTGATCATCCTGATGCACCAGAAAGTTCCCGGGTACCAGTAGGTCATGGCAGAGGTAATGAGGATCAGGTCGGGACGAACCTTTTCTTTCATTTTGAATATGAACTCATCACTGTTGAGTCCAAAATGCCAGTAGCGCCTTGGGATATCCGCATAGGGAGAAGGTTTGGCTATTTCGGTCCTGTAGGGGTTTTGTCTTCCAAACTTCCGGTCGACCGAGGCCGCCTCGTGGATGCAGTCCAGAAGGTCAACATCGTTCCCCCGGTCCCTGAGCATCCCAAGGATATACAGGAGGCCAAGGGGTTTTGCCCACAGGTCGAAAAAGGCAAAGTCGTGAACGGGCGGGTTGATGCCAAGTATCCGTTTGCCTTTCAGTGACCCCAGATAGGGGGAAAGGTCGCTCATGGCTTCCTGGATTCCGGGACAGAGCTGTAGAGGGATCTGGGTCTCCCGGGTTTCCCGTCGATGTTTCGGCTTTTCTTGAGAACACTGCCTTTTATGACAAGGAATTCCAGGTACCGGTGTGCTGCCGGGTAGGATAATCCCGCAATTGAAGCTACGGTATTTGCGTCGACTGGTTTGCCGCTCCTGTTCACGATCTCCAGGACCTGCCTGGTCACGTCTTCGGAGAGCCCTTTGCGGGGAAGCTCCCTTCTACCCTCACGGCGGTACTTTACCAGTTCGGAATGGAGGGCTATCCTCGATGAAAAATCGGCAAGCCTTAGCGGTTTTGAAATAAAATCATCTGCCCCTGCTATGTGAAGTTTTTCAGCAATTTCAGGGGATTCTTCCACAGTGAGGGCCAGAAGCACCGTTTCTTTAGAGATCTTTCTCGCTCTCCTGACCAGGTCCAGACCGCTCATTGAGGGCATATGCAGGTCGATCAGGATGATATCGACAGCCTCGTCCCGGATCCATCCCAATGCCTCGGATGGTTCCGTGGTGGTCTTCATGTTCCAGCCCTGGGATGACGCCATTGCTTCGAGGGTGTAAAGGATCTCCCTGTCGTCATCCACGGCGCCGAGAAAAACTGACATCGCTACTCCTCCTCTGATCCTGATGTTCCGGGTCCTGCCAGTGGGAGCGTGATCCTGACCGAAGCTCCGCCGAGAGAGCTTTCCCTGAAGGAAAGGCTTCCGCCATGGTCCCGAACAACTTCCTTCACAAAAACCAGCCCAAGCCCGGTTGAATCCCACCCAGACCTGTGCGCTTTGGGGCGTTTCCTGAACCCGGTCCCGTTATCGTCAACAGAGATCTCGACCCTGCTTTCGTGAAGGGAGGCAGTAAGCCGGATCTTCCTGTTGCCGGAATCTGCTGAAGCCCTTGCGGCATTGTCGAAAAGGTTCGCCAGCACCCTTGAAAAGCGAACCACGTTAACCAGAATTATTGCATCTTTGGATCCCTGGTCCATCTGCACCTCAATGGACCTGCTCCACTCCATAGGGCTTACCTGGCTGAGGGCGTAATCGACGATGGATCTTAAAGTAACCGGACGGGTGGAACCCGCATCAAGGATCTCGGAGATCATATGGTCCATTGACCTGGAGGCACTGAGTATGACCGAGGCGTGTTTACCGCAGACCTCATCCCCGCTTTCGGCTATTACGTCTGATAAGCCGATAACGGTTGTAAGGGGTCTTTTGAGGTCATGGACAAGGTTCTGGATCTCCCTTACGGCTCTTGACTCCAGCTGCTGCTCCCTGAGGGCGGATATTTCCTTTTCCTGTCTTCTGAAACGGCGGAACTGTTCAAGCTGCCTTTCGTAACTTACCAGCAGTTCTATTGTGAGCAGGGCACCAAGGAAAAGGAAGAGAAAGAAAACAGTGCCGACAAGGTCAAGGACCAGCCCCTTGTCGGGGAGTTCGGCGATCCTTTTAATGGTCATGGAGAGTTCGCCCCACCCGAAACCGTACCCTGTGAGGGCAGGGATAACGTCAAGCCACTGGAAGGATATCAGAAGGGGTACGAGGGCTATCGCGCGATTTATCCACCTTGTCACGCTGCGGGTCAGATATTGAACAATGAGGACGCTAGCCAGGCCAAACACTGCCGGCATTCCGAAGTGGGGGATCGATGGGAAATCGAATATCGCCACGGCCTGGTAACAGACGGGTATTCCCACAAGGGGTATTACACGGCCTACCATCTTCTGCCCGCTGGCTTCGGCGATGCCGTTCCCGAGAAGGAACCATCCCTCGTACAGGAGAAGGGCCCGCGCGGCGTTGACGATCACCAGTACCGATGTTGCGGCAAGGAGGTATCCGCTGTCATCGTAAAGGACCGATAGTTCCAGGAACCTGAAAACATGGTAGATGGGCCTCTCGTAGAACTGGGAGAGAACCCACATTGAAAGGAGCAGCAGTCCCCAGCCCAGCTGGGTGGATCGTTTCCCGTTGACAGGCTGTTGGTCTTTTACGGGGCCGGTCATTTTGCCTCCCAGCGTCTGAACCGCCAGAGTACAAAAATGCCCGAACCCAATGCAGCAATAAGGCGTACCGGTGAAACGCCTGCGGGTAGCCTGGCTCTCCCATAAAGCCCTGATCCTCTTGCGAGCAGGGGGATATTGAGGACGTGAAGGACAGGAATGCCGCTTTTCAAGGCCTCGGCGACTATTCCGTTGCCTGTCTTTCCGATGGTTGAAGGTTTGATAATACCCGGCGGCATATCCAGGATGGAAGGGTCGGTCCCGAGGTCTGCCTGTCCCCCCCCTATCTGGACGAGAAAGCGGGTTCCCGGGATGAGAGCTGCTTCACCTTTAACCCTTATCATCTCCTCCAGGCTGTCGGCCTCTATCACGGGGATGCCGTCGCGGATCGCTGATGCCCGTAAAGCGTAAATACCCTCCGGAGCCAGTCCTCTCCCGGTCTCCCATCCTGCCCCCAGGGTGCAGGCGTTAGCCCTGGTGCTTATGAAACCTTCTTTTCGCAGGAACGCAAGAATGTCCGTCAGGGTCATATCGGGAATATTTGCGCCCCAGGCAGATGATCCCAGCGACACCAGAAGGTTGATATCGAGGTCGAGGGATTCGGCTGCGGCAATAGCTGAGACAGCAAGTCCAGGGAAGGACCCGGAGCTGAGGATAGTGATCCTGTCCCCCCTTGAGAGCCCTTCATTATCCAGCCACCTTCTGAAAACAACAGCCCAGCCCGGTTTAACCGAGAGGATCTTTGATCCGAGGTCACCTGCGGTTGTGGTGATCGTGCTCCACTCTACGCCGATCAGTCCTGAATCCGAAGGGTCGATAGACCGGGGTGAGGCTGTTCCGAGGGATACCCTTTTTTCATGGAGCGTTCTTTGGGCCGAAAAGACCCGGTCAAGGAGGCGTGATTCGTCCATGGTGACCACTTCGTTGCCGGGTGTCCATACAAGGATCCCCACCAATATGGCCCATGCGGCAAGTATCCATATCTGTCCGGAAGTCCCAAACCAGTCGAACTCCCTCTTCAATTTCAAAACAGGAAGCCCCCCGCCATGAAGGTTATGCCGGATATGGCGACAAGACCGGAGAGGGTTGCAACAAAACCCTGCCGCTGGATATCCGATGCCACAAGGCCGGGAATCACCCATCCCAGCCAGATCGGCTCCAGCGGAAGAAAACCGAGCGGTAAAAGCCCGATCGCTGCAGCCATAAGAAGTGAGAGAGCCGTCCGCTGCCTTCCGTATACCCCGAAGATCCTTACCGAGATCTCAAGCAGAATAAAGATAACGATAGAAAAAGCGACCGTCCATGCAAAAGACTGAAAAGAGGACATGTGGAGAGCAAGGATCCCCGGTGTTATGATCCCACCGGGAGAAAGACCCGTGCGTTGGAAATAGATCATTCCCAGGGCTATCCCTATGGCCACGATAATTAATTCGCGGTTCAAGATCTTTCCACCTCCGAAGGCAAGGGGAGGCCTCGAACATTCCCGCAGCCGAAGACCTGGTTTTCTTCGGAAACTAAGCCGGCCATCAGGCGAGGATCCCCGAGAGGGACATGGTCGAACCCCAGCGGATAGAAGAACCTGTCTCCTGTTACGATCACTCTCTTCCATCCCTGGTTTTTCATCCACGGGATATGGGAGGCAAGTCTTGAAGGGCGGTCTTTCCTGTGGTTGAAAAGAAGGGTCGTTCTTTCCTTTTCCCAATTCAGGGAGGTAAAGAGGATCCGGGCCGTGGCAGGGTCGTTCGAGGAGAAGGCCCAGGCGATAGTTCCACCGCCCCTGGTTGAAAGCGATCTGAAATCATGGGGATCCCGATCCACTTCCCCGAAATCGGCCTTTTCCCCCGGGATCCCGAGTATCTCCAGGGACTTCCTGGCGATGGTCTCGTACTGAAGGTGAAAGTCAGCCTGCTTGTCATGGATCCAGAAAAGGATGCATTCTTTTTCCCCCAGGTTTGACACAAGGTCCATGTCTGAAGATGCCTGAGGCCCCAGCAGGACCCGGGACCCTTTTGCCACGCCTTTCAAGAGGGTCTTTCTCGCACCTGCGATCCCCGGTCCCCAGTATTCCTCGTGATCCGGCAAAAGGCTGGTCCAGACAACAAGGTCAGGTTCGAGCCAAAGACATGGAAGCGGCTGAAGTTCAGGTGATACGGTGCTGTTCTCGGCAACTGCCGCCTCGGTCCCGGTCGGTATGTTTCTGAGCCACCAGAGCATTTCGGAAATATGTGCAGGCGATGATCTTGATATGGTCCTTTTGCCTGACTGGTCAAGGATAGCAGGGATCGTTCCGGTCAGGCGGGCAGAGCAGGATATGCCAATGGACGCAAGCGCCGCGTAGATGTAGCGTACTGCGGTGCTCTTTCCCCTGGTTCCTGTAACAAGGATGCGGAGGGGTGGCTTCCAGCGCTTCACATGACACCTCCAATGAAAAAGGGCGGCTTAAGGGCCGCCCCCAAAGATTACTACATTGAAAGAGTTTTGTGTCAGACGTTGCCTAGAAGCCTACAGGAACTCCGAGCCTGCGGCTGTCGGCCCCGCCGTTCATCATGCCGTCGATGAAAAGAATACCCTGGGCCGTACCGTAGTAACCGCCCCTGGGCTGGACCTCCACGTTATGCCCCCTGAACCTGAGCATCTGTACCACCGAAGGATCCATGGCGTCCTCTATTCGGAGAGGGCCGCTCTGTCCCCCTGAAGAGAAAGAGAATATCCTGGGCTGTTCGATAGCCTCGTCCATGTGCATGCCGAAGTCTACAACATTCATGATGATCTGGGTCACAGCTGTGATTATCCTCATGGCTCCGGCTGCCCCTAGTGTCATGAATGGTTGCTCGTGCGGGTCGAGGACTATCGAGGGCGACATTGAGGAAAGCGGACGTTTTCCCGGTTCCGGTGCGTTCACGCTCTCGGGGTTCTGGGAGAAGTCGTCCATTTCGTTGTTGAGAACGAACCCGTACTCGGTCGCAAAGACCCCTGAACCGAAGAAGTAGTTGACGGTGTTGGTGGAGGCTACGATGTTGCCTTCCTTGTCCACCACGGAGAAGTGGCTTGTGGAAATATGCTGGTCGTCTGTGCCTCCAAGGTAGGATGTCATTCCGGCACCGTCGAAGGGCCATGGATCATCGGGCAGGACTTCCTCCATTACCTTGTACATTTCTATCTTCCCTGCAAGTTTCTTCGCGTAATCCTTGCTGGTGAGGCCGCGAAGAGGCACATCCACAAAGGCCGTATCGGCCATGTATTTGCCCCTGTCTGCAAAGACCAGCTTCATCGCTTCAGCAAGGGTGTGCAAATACTGGGGGGAGTTGTGCTTCATGGCCCCGATGGGGAAGTTCTCAAGGATGTTAAGTAGCTGGACGATGTGGGTTCCTCCGCTGGATGCTGGAGGTGTGGAGTAGATATGGTATCCGCGGTAGGTCCCGTAGGCCGGATCGGACATCTTGACCTTGTAGTTCTTGAGGTCGCTCATGGACATTTTCCCGCCGGTCCGGTTGACGGCGGCTACAACGGACTCACCGATGGGGCCTTCGGTCATGGCCTTGATCCCATGGTCAGCTATCAGCCTGAAGGCCTTTGCCAGGTTCGGCTGTTTCAGTATCTTCCCCGCTTCCACCGGAAGGCCACCCTCGAAAAAGGCCAGGTCGTCCAGGTCGTTGTTCTGGACGATCTTTTCGAAGTTATCGGCTATGATCCCGGTCTGCATGGGATGTACCTCAAAGCCTTCCTCGGCAAGGCGAAGGGCCGGCTCGGCAACTTCGGCGAATGTCATGGTGCCGAATTTGTCAAGGGCAGCGAATATGCCGAAGATCTGCCCCGGCACACCGACAGCCTTGCCGCCCACGGTGGACCATTTCTCGTCCTTGGACTGCTGGGAAGCATACATGTCTTTGGTGGCCGAGGCCGGTGCGACTTCACGGTAATCCAGGAATACCACTTCACCTGTTTTTGAGTTCCTGATCACCATGAACCCTCCGCCGCCAAGTCCCGAGGCGTTTGGCTCAACAACGTTCAGCGCCAGCATCGTCGCTACCGCCGCGTCAACGGCGTTGCCGCCCTTCTGCATGATCTCCACGCCTGCCATGGAGGCAAGTTCGTGGGCTGAAGACACCATTCCGTTTCTTGCCATAACTTCTTCCGCTTCCACCGCCATTGCCGCTCCAGCGGCCATGGTCAGCGACAGAGCCAGAATTACTGCAACCAGTTTCTTCATCCTGATGTTCCCCCTTCCATTCCATAAAGAATTTGTCCAGATCTCTAAAAAACCGCAACCGCCTCAAAGGCGGATAGTGCCGAAAGCTTTAAAGCTCAAGAGGGGTAAGAAATGCGCCGACGCCCATCTCCAGCATCTCCTGGTAGCCAGGGACACCTTCAACTTCGACACCGATCTCCGGATCGACAAGATCCAGGGTGGCAAGAAATTTAAGGATCGACCCGGTGTGCCTGGCCACCCTCAGATCCATTGGCTGGTCCTTTTCGTAAGGGATGAAAAGGTTCCCGAGTTCGGAGGCTTTTGCGTAGAACTTGTCCTCCCCTGTAAGGGCTAGACGTTCGTCGGTCTTTCCCCTTAGCCTTCCCTGGCTGGGGTTCCCCGTCTCCATGAGTATCGGCATGGTTCCCGTGGAATCGCCCCATTCCCTGTGGGTGAGGCCCCTGAGATTCCTGGGGGAAGGTTCAAGCCTCATCATGATTCCCTCGAACTCAAGGTCCATGGTGACCATCGCCGCCAGCATCATGCTGTTCTCGTGGGCAACAATGGCATTGACAACGGGGTATTCGGGGCTTGCTTCATGGAGGTCGAAAGCGAGGTCTATCTCCTCCTTGAGCAGAAGTTCAAGGAGCCCCCTGGCAAGGCGCTGGGTGAGAGGGCCGTCCTCCACACCTGGATGAGCCCGGTTCAGGTTCGCCATTTCGCTTCCTGAGAGCTGCTGTCCCGATGCCTCGTGTATATAAATGTCGGGGTTGGGCCACTGGTGGACAGGGTTGGTCGCCCTCGATCCGTAACGGAAAGACCTGACGCTTCCATCGGGAAGGGTGAAGTGTATCCTCTGCGGGGAAGCCTCCTGGGGAGAGTTGTGTCCGAAAGCAGACATATTGGCAAAGGGTATGACGAAAAGTTTTCCCCTGTTTACAGTAGCTCTTTCCAGAAAGACCACCGCCGTCATGGTGGCTGCCGGTTCATTCGGATGGGTTCCCCCCATGATCAGGACCGATCCGCCGGGAACCCCGCTATCCTGTATGAAGACAGGGGTATCCACGGGTGTGCCGACTATGTTGGGAAACCATTCTGAAAGCATGTGCCCGTCAAACCCCGGGGCCGGAACAACAATATCGGGTTTCCTCATTTCAAGGAAGTTCCTTCCCGTAAAGGCCGCCAGCAAAAGGGCACATGCAAGGAGGAAGGCCGCTGTCGTTCTGTTCCCCTTGATGGATATCACCAGCCCCACCCCCTACTTGATCATCAGGATACGAAGGACAAGGGGAATTATCACCATTGTCGCGGTGACCTGTTTCCAGAAGTCCTTCTCCCTGAACATGCACCTGAGCACGAAGAAGAGGATAAAGAGGGCTATCGCCCTGTAGATCAAAGTCATCATTGCAGCCTCCTAATAAAGGATCCCGGCAATGTACTGGGCCCCCAGGATCACAGCTATGCCCCAGACGGCAGTGAGAAGGGCCGGTACGATACAGAAGCGAAGGACCCTGAAGTAGTTCTTCTCTCCAACAACCTGCGCGGCAAAGATGCCTGCAAGGGCTGTCGGAGGCATAAGGTCCCCCAGTCCCGCGATAAGGCTGAGGGCCGATCCTACAAGGATCTCGTTTCTTCCGAGGAGGGCAAGGAGGAAGGGTACCCCAAGGACCGAGGCCGATCCGAAGGCTGAGACTGCCCCGAACAAAGGCATTGATGTCGCAATGCCCACGTAGAGCAGCCATGCCGGGAGAGCAAGTGCAGAGACGACAACGAAACCCCTTACCCCGATAAGTGTCATGATCTGTATGAACATGCCCACGCCCATCAGGATCCCCATAACAGGCAACGCGTCATTGATGGCGCTCGTCACAGTTTCGGGAATATTCCAGCGGATCCCGGAGAAGATGCCCACGACAGAAGCAATGAGGAATGAAAGGGGCATTCCCAGGGAAGGCCAAACTTCGGGGAAAAGCCGTTCACCCCCCAGAAGGATCACCAGTGCCGCAATAGGAAGGAACAGCCTGGCTGTCAGGGGTGTCTTTGCCATCCTTGTCAGTTCATCCTCAAGGGCAGGGTCGTGTCTTTTTTCCCTGAGGGATGGGTAGACCAGCCAGAGGGCAGTGAAAATGGCAAGAGGGACCGTGCATATCAACAGGGGTATCCCGAACCCGACATAGGGCATGTCTATGCCCCCGCCTATGATCATGGCAGGGAGGTTTATCGGCGGGGCTATCATGCCGTATATTGCGGACATGGCTATTGCCGCGGCAGTCTGCAGTACAGGCACGCCCAGTTTTATCATCACCGGCGCAACGAGGGCTCCCGTGGTGAGAACCGCTGCCGTGGAAGAACCCGTTATCATCCCCGGCACCATGATCAGGAAAACGATACCCAGGGAGAGTACGGCTGGAAAGGACCTGAACTTCCGGATCATCCAGGCGGCTACTGATTCAAGAAGGCCTGTCGCCTCGATGGTCTTCATGAAGATCATGGCCGTTGCTATGATAAGAATAGTGTCGATGTAACCGAACATGCCCTCCACCAGGTGCCTTAGAGGGATCCCTGCGCCTCCGAGGAGCGATCCCGTGACAGCTGCAAGTCCCATTGCAACTGCAATAGGCAGTTTCAGGGCGAACGCTCCCAGGGCGAATGCCGCTATCATGGCAATGGTGTAAAAGCCTTCCGGCCAGAACCAGTTCATTTTCGGGACCTACAGGACTCCCCAGTCGGAGAGGTCCTTCTTCAGGGGCTCATCGACCGCCCTTATTGTTTCCACCTCGGTTATCGGAGTGTCCTCTGCCTTGAGCCTGTCGAAAATGCCGTCGTGATTTCCGCCTTTAACAACCGTGATCCTGTCGGCGAGAGGGACAACTGCCTCAATGAAGAGGTCAGAAAGGGTGCCCCTTCTTCCGGCACCGCCAACGTGCATTACGAGGATCCTGGCGCCTTCGTCCCTGGCCTTCTGAACAAGGGAGATGGCTCTCTCTTTTTCCTGCTCCTGGTTTATCCCGGCTGCGCCCAGCCCCTTGGAACTTCCCCCTACGACAGCGACAAGAACCTTGTAACCCGAGAAAGCCTCCGGTTTCATAAGGGCATCAAAGTCGGTTTCCACCTTGAGGTTCTTCAGGACCACCATGACCATCATGGCGTCCGGGCTCTGGCCGACGGAAGTCAGTGCAAGATCTGCCGCAAGGGCCATCGAAGATGCTGTCAGCAGCAAACCCAGTCCAAGGATCAGAAACATGCCCCTTACTGTTATTTTACGCATGGGAACACCTCCATAAATATTCTGTCCGGTTGCCTGGCCGAAGAGTTCCGGATCACCTGATGCATTCACCATTCAAGTGTTAATTTGAAAAAAGTCCATATTTTCTCTCATATTTATCTTGTTTCAGGATAGCACTGCGAACCAACACACTGCTTTGCTGGACGAAGCCGATGGCTTTCAGCAGGGATCGCGCTACTGTGATAGACTACAATTGCAATAACAACAGATCCATGGGTCCTTTCAACAGACAGGAGGCGATAAGAATGAACAGGAAATGCCTGAGCCTGGCGATCGTTGCTTTCTTGATCTGTGTGCTGCCTCTTGCGGCCGCGGCGGCCCAGTTCCAGGCTGATATGACAATGGACGGCGGGGGCGAGAAGGTTACGGGAAAGGTTTTTGTCAGCGGTAGCATTATGCGGCAGGAGATGCAGGTACCAGGCGGCGAGGTGGGCATAAGCATCATCGACGGTGTAAAAAATGTAATGTATGTCCTGATAACGCAGGAGAAGATGTACATGGAGTTCCCCAACGAGAACATTGTTCTAGGGGACAGGGATGTGGAGGAATTGCTCGCCGATGAAGCGGACCTGAAAAAACTGGGAACGGAGACGGTTGAAGGCTACAAGTGTGACAAGTACGAGGTTACCTACAAGGACCCCGAAAGGCAGAAGATGGGGAACTCCGTCATCTGGATAGCCCAGAAACTCAATTTTCCGATAAAGGGAGTAACCGATGGCGAGCAGGGCAAGATAACCGTTCTCTACACGAACATCAAGGAAGGGCCTCAGGACGCGTCGCTTTTCGAGATCCCGAAGGATTACCAGAAGTTCGCTTTTTAAAGACATTCTGGTCCGATTTTTGCAGGGGGTGGGAAGTTGTCATCACAGATGAGTTCGGTCCGCCTGAGCAGGCTGAACAGTCTGGTCATGGAGTTCTTTCATGATCCCCGAAGGAGCAGGGACCATCTCCTGGAGGCACTCGGGTACGGCAGTAATGGCCGTGCCCTTGAAAGGGACCTGAAATTCCTGAGGGAGGAATTCGGGGTCGATATAAGGTACAACAGGAGGACATGCCTTTACGAATTTCACGGAAACGGCAACTTCCTTCTCCAGCTTCAAATGAACCGGAGGGAAGTCACATCCATTGCCGCGGGACTGAACATGGTCTGTCACTTCCTCCCGCACCTGTCGGAGGATTGCTCCAGGTTCTGGAGCAAACTGAAAGCGATGCTTCCTGAAGAACTTGCCTCGCAGGGTGAGAAACTGGCCAAAAGCACAGTGGTAGCCCTGCCGGTCTCGAAGATGGACCCGATGGTCTTCGAGACCATAATCAACGCGGTATCGGACAGGCGAAGGATCCACTTTCAGTACGGATCACCCTACAGCGGTGAGGGCTCCAAACCGAGGGACGTATCACCGTGGGGGGTCTTTTTCCTTGCCCACGCATGGTATCTCTGGGGCGCTTCCGCCGGGGAGAGCGAACCGAGGACTTTCAGGATCTCGAGGATACGCTCCGTCTTTTCGATCGATGACGGAGGATTCGCGCCTCCCCCGGAGGACAGCGACACAAGGTCCTTCGCTTCATCAGCCTGGTATGGATGCTCCGGAAAGGGCAAACACAGGATCCTGGTGAGAGTGAGGCCCCCCCTGTCCGGAGTGATAGAGGAGACGGACTGGCACCCATCCCAGGAAATAACACGCCTTGAGGATGGCAGTATCGATATCGGGGCCGTGGTCCCCGACCTGGGTGAGATCGCGCGCTGGGTCATGGCAAGCGCGCCTTATGCCGAAGTGCTCGAGCCGACCGCCTTGAGGGATTCCGTTTTTGAGCTCTGCAGAAGGGTCAGCGAAGATCATTCGTGAAGCATCTCAAGTGTAACCGCGATAAAGAGCCCGAAAGCTTCCCTGAAGTTTTTCAGGTCGGCCCCGGTTATCCTGTGTATCTTCTCCAGCCTGTAATTAAGGGTGTTCCGGTGTATGTTAAGCCTTTCAGCGACTTTCCCCGGGTTGCAGGGTGATTCGCACCATGCCCTGAAGGTTTTCACCATATCATCGCCGTCGGGCATTTTTCTGAGACCAGAGAGGTGTTTCCTTGAGAAACGGCGCCCTTTCCTGATATTTACCGTACTCAGGAGATCTTCCAGCAGGTAGTCGCCGATACGGTGGTTTTTGCCAGGCTCCCCCTTTTTCAGGCCTATTGCCAGGGCCTTCCATGCCTCGCAGTAAGAGTAGTGCAGTCCCTCGGGATCCCTTGCGCAACTTCCGGCACCGATGGTGAGGTTCAGGCCCATGTCGCCGAGAAGGGATCGGCATTTCCCGCATTTTTCCTCGATGGGTGGGGAACAGGTGTCCACGTCCGGTTTTTCCACGGCCGCGAAGACGACAAAGCGGGTATGTCCCATTCCCGAGCAGAAACAGGATGGTTCGGGAAAGACGGATCTGATGATCTCCTGTGCGCCAGTGCTGATGGAAACCTTTTTTATTGGGTCTTCCATTTTTTCTGCTGTCTCGGGATCATCGGGTCCCAATTCCATTACAAGGCATACCCTGTGAACGTCCATGTCATAACCCAGCTCTTTGACCCTGGTCGCCAGAACCGCGGAATCGTCCTGTTCCGGAGCAAATGAAGCTATGTCGGAGACAAGTTCCCTTAGAGCCCTCTCCCGTGCTCCAGCCGACTCCTGGATCAATTGCTCCCTTAGGAAGAGCTCGGCCTGCTTCTGGACAAGAAGGCCGTATCTTGCCACTTCACGGTGATCTCCGGCGATAGCTATGGATCCAACGACCTCGCCGGCGAGGAAGACCGGAAGGGTGACCCCGGGTTTGACCCCTTTCATTTTTGAAGCTTCCTCGGGTTCAGTGTAGGTCTCGCGTTTCTGTTTCATGGCAACAATAGACGGGGCATGAACGGTGTGGAGGCGGAGCGGGTCGCTGCTCCCTATGATCACCGCGCTCTCGTCGGTTATTATTACGTGGTGCCCTATGATGTCGTGGGTAGTTTCACAGATGACCTGGGCAAAACGTTTAAGCATCTGTTTTCCACTCCCTCCAGTAAGTCCTTGATTGCGAATATAGTCCCTTTTATGCAAAAGCACAAACAAAGTACCTGATTATAAGTGTAACTTCTTCGGGATGAACAATGCCCCTCTCACTGATATTTACTTATAATTACTGTTGAAGTCGACGTTATGACGGCTGAGAGGGGGGATTGTCCGTGAGATTGGAATTGCACAAGGTTTTTGTAAAAGATGTCTCATGGGGCGGCGATACCAGGGTTGACGGCGGGACCTTGTTCATCAACAGGGAGGAAATGCTCGCCGTAGCGAAACAGGATGCCAGGTTTGCGACCGCCAGCCTTGAACTGGCCCGCCCGGGAGAAAGCGTAAGGATCATTCCGGTGAAAGATGTCATAGAACCCCGCTGCAAGCTAAAGGGACCGGGAGAGGTCTTCCCGGGTTTCGTGGGTGGAATGCAGACAGTCGGAGAAGGGGAAACGCTGGTCCTTGATGGCGCTGCCGTTGTGACCTGCGGCCCCATAGTGGCATTCCAGGAAGGGCTTATAGACATGTCGGGACCGGCCGCCGACTATTCACCCTTTTCGGGGACCAGCAACGTGGTGCTAGTGGTTGAACCCGTCGAGGGTCTTGACCAGCACGACTACGAAGCTGCACTCAGGGAGACAGGCCTGAAACTCGGCTGGTACCTGGCAGACAGGTGCAGGGAAGCAAGGGTCGACGAGGTCAAGGTGTATGAAATGGGAGGGCCGGTTGAGGAGTCGGCAAAATACCCCGACCTTCCAAAGATAGTCTATTTCTGTATGTCCATCACCCAGGGTTTGCTTCATGACACATTCCTGTACGGGGCGGACATGAAACACCTTGTGCCGACACTCATCCATCCCAACGAAAAGATGGACGGGGCAATGATATCGGGGAACTGCGTTTCATCATGCGACAAGAACACCACATGGCACCACCTGAACGACCCTGTCGTAGAGGAACTGTACAGCCGTCACGGCAAGGAAATTGTCTTCCTGGGGGTCATACCGACCCTTGAGGACACCAGGCTTGCGGGGAAGGAGCGCACTTCCTGGTTCAACGCGAACCTGGCAAGGATGCTGGGTGCCGACGGCGTGGTCGTCTCTGAGGAAGGGTACGGCAACCCCGATACCGACCTTTGCATGAACGCCGCCAAATGCGAGAACCTGGGTATAAAGACCGTGATAATTTCGGACGAGGCCGCCGGAACAGACGGGAAAAGCCAGGGCCTTGCCGACGCCGCGCCGGAGATAACGGCTTTCGTTTCGGCAGGTAACGTCAACGAAATGATCGAACTGCCCGCGATGGACAAGGTCATAGGCTTCGAGGAGTCGATCGCGAACCTCTCAGGAGGGGCAGAGGAGAGCCTTCGCAAGGATGGGTCAATGTTCATAGAACTGCAGGCAATAATAGGTTCGACTAATGAACTGGGCTTCAGCAGGATCGGGGCCCGGTGGGTCTAGAGAGGGGTGGATGAAATGGCCAAGAGGGTAGTCTGCTACATCAACCAGTTCTTTGCCGGCCTGGGAGGCGAGGAGCAGGCCCATGTTCCTCCTTCGTCCCGCCCCGGGGTCGCAGGACCTGCCATGCAGATCCAGAGCCTGCTCGGGGAAGAGGCTGTCGTTGTCGGAACCGTCATATGCGGTGACAGCTATTACGGAGAACACCTGGAAGAGGCAAGAGAGCAGTGCGTCAGGATGATCGCCGGGTTCAAGCCGGATCTTCTTGTCGCCGGGCCCGCTTTCAATGCCGGAAGGTACGGTGTGGCCTGTGGCGATATCTGTGCCTCGGTCACCGGATCCCTGTGCATACCCTCCCTGACCGGTATGTACCGGGAGAACCCGGGGGTTGAGCTGTACAGCCCCAAAACCTATATAGTCAAAACGGCCGACAGCGCAAGGGGGATGAAGGATGCCCTGGCAGCCATGTCATCCCTCGCAGTGAAAATTCTGAGAGATATACCGCTAGGGGCTGCCATGGACGAGGGGTACTTCCCGAGGGGCATAAGGAAAAATTTCTTCCACAAGACCAATGGGGCAAAAAGAGCCGTTGACATGCTCCTGAAAAAAATAGCCGGGGAGCAGTTCATAACCGAGTACGAAATGCCTGTTTTCAAAAAAATAACACCCGCCGCCCCGGTAAAGGACCTGAGCAAGGCGACCATAGCCCTTGTCAGTTCCGGAGGGATCGTTCCCAAAGGCAACCCCGACCACATCCGGGTGTCCTCTGCGGAATCTTACGGTGTTTACGATATTTCCAGTCTTGACGACCTGACCCCCGATAACTTCGAGTCCATCCATGGAGGTTACGACAGGGTTTGGGCCAACGATGACCCGGATACGGTTCTTCCCCTGGACGTCATGAGGGAGATGGAGAAAGAGGGTGTCTTCGGAAAACTTTATGATCAGGTCTTTACGACCACCGGAACCGGCACGGCAGTGGCCCATGCCGAAAGGTTCGGACAGGAGATCGGCGAAAAACTCAAGAAGGACGGCGTGGATGCCGTCATACTGACTTCCACCTGAGGAACCTGCACCCGATGCGGCGCATCGATGGTAAGGGAGATCGAGAACACGGCGGGGATCCCGGTAGTCCAGATCGCCACGATAGTACCGATAATGCTTACGGTTGGGGCGAACAGGATAGTACCGGGAGTGGCGATACCCCATCCCGTGGGAGACCCTTCCCGGGGAGAGGAAGGCGACAAGGCCGTCAGGCGGGAACTGCTGGAAAGAGCCTTGCGGGCGATCCAGACGCCAATAGAGGAACAGACGATCTTCACTTCGTAACAACCTGAAAGTCAATCAGCGGACGTAAGGGGGAGGGTGGCCCAAAGGGTCTGAGCCCTTCCCCTTTTTTATGCCTGTGGCAACGAAGAAGCCCTGGAGGTTATAATGGGGCATCAATGGAAAATGAGGCTGGAGATTGAAAGGTATCCTTATCGTCACAAACAATCCGAAAACTTTTGAAAAATATCCTGATGCCAGGTTTGTTGAAGGCTCGCCCGATGATGTGGTCCGGGAGGCATCAAGGATGCTGCTTGAAGGGTATATCCTCTTTTCTTCCCCGCTGCCGCCCAACGGCAGACTTATGAAGAACCCCTTCCGCTCCGTCGTTCTCAAGGAGACTGTTGTTTCCGAAAGGAGCGGTAAGGATTTTCTTCTCCTCAAGAAAGCGGAAGAGGTTTACGGCAGGACCTCGTTCCTGTCGATCGATGGGCGCCGCGGGGCGGACATGGCCTTTATCGACCTGGATCTGATGGAAAGTTCCCTCAGGGACATCTGAACCGTGATAATGGTTTGAAAAGTGGCTGCCAGGGCGGTCCTGTAAAGGATAAGGCAGAAATAACAGGAGAAAGAGAGGGAACAGGATGAGAGATCTTTCAAGGCTTGACGAGATCATAACCAGGAGACTTGAAGAGAACCCCGAAACCCCTGCCGTCTGGTGGAAAGGGTCATGGATGAATGGTTCCGACTTCATGCGGCTCATAAGGGAGAGCGAGGAGAGCCTGAAAGAGAGCGGTTTTCGGCCCGGATCGCGGATCGCTGTTTTCATGGCCAACTCACCCCTGCTCTGGAGCATAGCCGTAGCAGCCTGAAGATTGGGAGGGGCTATAGCCCTCCTGAATGCCAGGAGCGGGGTGAACGCAAGCCTGAAGATAGTCGAGCATATAGACCCTGAATGAGGAAGGAGTTCTGTGGGTGAAGGGTCCCTCGGTGACCTCGGGCTATTTCCGTCCCCCGGAGCTTACGGCCGAGCGGTTCCATGATGGATGGCTCGATACCGGCGATATAGTAAGTATCGACAAAGACGGGTACATATCGATCCTGGACAGGGCTACGGACCTGATCATCGTGGGCGGCTTCAACGTCTACCCCCAGGAAGTTGAGACGGTCCTTAACTCACACCTGAGGGAGAACGAAAAGGTTCTGGGGGAAAACCGCCACTGAGCTTGAGAGGTTGATCGGGCCGGCTGGGGCATGCCATGAGGATGGGGATCGGCAGCAGCGTCCATCGATCTCCGGAAGGGAGCAACATAATGAAAAAGTGGCCCGATGAGCGCTCTGCATTGATGCATCCCGGGAGGATGTTGCTTTCGATATTTTCCAGGACGGCATCTTTAGTTGCCGTCCTTGTCATATTGTCTCTCCTGCATGCCTCAAGGGGCGAAACGTCCATCAGGTCTGTCAGGACGGGGATACAGCCCGAAGGTGCCAGATTGGCCATAGATCTTGACCGATACGCGGACTATTCGATATCCAAAGAAGGAGACCGCCTGCGCGTGGATGTCAGGACCGGCATTCAAGGCGCGGTCTCCGAAAGATTCCCGGCCAATAAAGTGGCCCTGGCTTTTTCTGCGCAACCTGAAAATGGCGGTACGACAATAGTGATCGACCTCAGTTCCCCGGGAGTTGTGGCCAGGCATTACACTTTGCCCGACCCTGAAAGGATAGTTATCGACCTTTCCCCGGGGGGCCAAAGTGAGGGCCAGGGTCTTCAGGCAGACGGAATTATCGGCCTTCACGGCCTGATCCCGGCCCCTGTGACCCATGGCCCGGGTCCCCACACCTTTGATCTTTATCTTCCCCGCGAAGATATCTCAATAGGGAAAGGATCTTTCGTCAGAACCTTTTTCTTCGAGACATCCCCTCTATGGAGGATCAAGGAAGGGAGTTTCCTCAACCTTGTCCTGAAAACAGGCGACCTGGAAGAGGATGTTCTCTTCAGGATCATGCTGACCCTGAACGGTCACCCGGTGGACACAGTTATCGCAGAACCAGCCGGGGTCAAGCCGACCGGAACGGTGATTCCCATACCTCCGCGCCTTTTCAGAGAGGGCAGGAACGTGATGACCCTTAGCGCCTCTGCCGGATCGAAAGACCGGCAGTACGGGGGCGGGATAAAGAACCTCGGTATCCATGGCAACAGCCTGCTGAGATTGAGTTACCTCCCGGTAAATGACCTCCGGGTCGGGGATCTTGCCTCACCTTTCAAAAAAGCCGTGATCACTCCCGGAGAAGATCTTGCCGTAGTTATTCCCGACAGCCCCGAGCCCGGGGAAATAGAGGCGGCTTTGGAGATCCTGCTGTCATGGTCCAGAGAGGCGGGGGGTGTATTCCTGCCCAGGGTCATTCTGCTGAATGAACTGGACAACAGGACAGCAGACAAATTCCACCTGGTATATCTCGGAAGGATCTCCGCTATCCCACGGTACGTTCTGGAATCTTTCGGGACGAAAAACAGCGCGGGGGGGGAGAGCACCCTTTCGTCCTTTTTGAACATCCAGGGGAAAGCGAGACTTTTGCTGACTTCAGGTTCCGCGGAAGGGGTTCTCCTTGGGGCCAGGTCGTTACTGGACCCTGAACTGGCTGAAAAGATGGATACCAGGAGGATCGTTGTCGGGCCGGGTGCGGTCCCGTCGGAAGAGAGCCCGGGAAGACCCGGGAACGATATCCCGTTCGGGAGGTTGGCAGGAGGGGATGTCCTGTTCAGCGGTACCGGAAGCCAGGGAAAAAGCTTCGTGATCGGGCTGCCCCCCGAAGAGGGGTTAAAGGGGAAACCGGAACTGGTTCTGTCATATCGCTATTCCCCGGTCCTGGATAACCTGAATTCCACAATTTCGGTGGAATTCGGTGATGTTTCGGCCAGGACTGTCCCCCTGGGAAAGAACAATTCCGGAGAGGGCCGACTGGCAGTTGAGATCCCCAGGACCTTGCCCGAGACTCGTTCGTTGAACTTAAAACTCAAGGTCTCCCTCCTGGAACTTGAGAACGAAAAGGGGAAAAGCCTGGGAGATGCGGCCTGGCTTGTTTTCGACAGCACCTCCAGGCTGGTGCTTCCGGTCAGGGAAGGAAGCCTGCCTTTACTTCTCGAAAACTTTCCCTATGCCTTTCACGGAAAGGCGATCACTGTATATGCGGGGGACGGGATGAACGGGGAAATGATCACAGCCCTTGCCAGGATGCTCATTTCCTGGGACCGTGACCTTCCCCGGGATATACGAACAAAGGCGGAACCCNNGCTGAGCTTCTGAGGAGCGGGGCGCCTCTTGCCGTCGGTTACGATGAGACGTCAGGAAGGATCAGGCCAGGTCGGAAAGTTCCTGTCAAAAAGGAACATGAGGAAGGATCGGTCTGCCTCCAGGTTCTCGGAGCCAAAGGGGGAGAACCTGTCTTTTTGATGGGATGGCCTGCCAAAAAATCCGACGCGGAGATCTTCCCTGAAAGCTTCAACTTCAGGAACCTCAGGGGCGACGTGAGTTTTATTTCAGATAGTGGTGGATCGGTCTCCTTCTACGTAAATACCCCTGAACCCGGGGCGGGGTTTTTGAGATCCAGACCTGGTCTCAGGATATTCCTTGGCCTTTTTGCCCTGGGCCTTTCACTGGCCCTGCTTGCCCTTTTCGTCTACCATATCAGGTTAAAATACCAGCCGCGACCACCGGCGGATGATCCAGGGGCATAGAAGACGGACCTTCTTTCCCGGCCATAATTTATTTTCTGGAGCTGTGAAACATGGACAAAAGATCTTCCGAACACGAAAGATTCATGAGAACGGCACTGGAAGAGGCCATGAAGGGGGCCAGGTCAGGAGAAGTCCCTATCGGTGCGGTTGTGGTCCTCGACGGGGAGGTTATCGGACGGGGGCATAACCTGAGGGAAAGCCTCAAGGACCCCGCGGCCCACGCGGAGATGATAGCTCTCAGGGAAGCCGCCGGTCACCTGGGCATGTGGATCCTGGAGGACTGCACCGTCTATTCGACCCTTGAGCCATGCCCTATGTGCGCAGCAGCCATGGTACAGTCGAGGGTCAGGAATATCGTGTTCGGGGCAAGGGATCTCCGCTGGGGAGCCTGCGGCACCCTCTACGATATTGCAAGGGACCCGAGGCTGAATCACCAGTGCAAAGTAACGGGTGGCATACTCTCGGAAGAATGTGCTAAAATGCTCCGGGAGTTCTTCCAGGCCCTTCGCAGCAAGGGGCGGGAGATGGGTGGAGGGATGGCCGAGTGGTCGAAGGCGGGCGACTCGAAATCGTCTAGGCGGTGATGAGCCGTCTCGTGGGTTCAAATCCCACTCTCTCCGCCATATAATAAATATCGCAAATGGAGAAGTGGCCGAGTGGTCGAAGGCGGGCGCTTGGAGAGCGTCTGGGCGGCAACGTCCCGTGGGTTCGAATCCCTCCTTCTCCGCCAGACTTTCAGCGAGACCCTAAGATATTGGGGTCTCGCTTTTTCGTGCTTGATAGGCCTCTGGAGAAAAATTTCTTCAGAGGCCTATTGTTTGTCGGTTTTCTCCTTTAATGGGCAATGCTACACAAGTCGCTTCTGTCGCATTTGCTCTGAGTTGGGAAGGGCATCAGACCTCAAGGCAATAAAAAAGGCCGCTCTGTAGCGGCCTAAGGACACTCTTGCGAGTGGAGCCTTGCAGACCAGAAGCCTTTACTGTAGAAAAGGCAACTCGTCGCTTTGGTACACTAATGATATTTTATATATTACAATCATTATGTCAAGCTTTGAAAATCATAAAATACTAATCATTTTTAAGGGGGGTGCAACATGAGGCAAACCTCGTCGAACGAAACAGTCCTGGGTCTTGATCTGGGAAGTAATTCCCTGGGCTGGGCGTTATTGGAGTTTGAGGGGAACAAACCAAAGGCCATAATCGATTGTGGAGTAAGAATCTTTCAAGCAGGCCTTGAGGGAGATATCGAGTCTGGAAATGCTGTGTCAAGGGCAAGGGAGCGTAGGGAAAAAAGATCTTTGAGAAGACAAACAGACAGAAGAAAAAGGAGAAGACTACACCTTCTTCATTTATTGCAAGGATTACAAATTCTACCGGAAGGCACACCTGAGGAAGTGTTCCCCACTTTGGACAAAAGTTTGATAGAGAAGTACTCCCAGATAGAAGGGATTCCCAAAAAGACATTAGCAGGGAAGCTGCCTTACTGGTTAAGGGCAAGAGCGCTTGAAAACCCTCTTGAGCCTTTTGAGTTAGGGAGGGTGATCTATCACTTGGGCAAGAGAAGAGGTTTCCTTTCCAACAGGAAAACACCTGCCAAACAGGAGGAAGGAATAGTAGCCAAAGAGATAGACGAGTTACGTCATGAGATGGAGAAAGCAGGATCCAGGACACTTGGAGAGTACCTGGCAGGTCTTGATCCTCAAGAGGACAGGATACGCAGCAGGTATACGCAAAGAGGGATGTTCCAGGAAGAGTTTGAAGCAATATGCACATTCCAGAAGAAGTTTCACGACAGATTGAACGAGGAGACTATAGCCAGGATTGGAAAGACAATCTTTTTCCAGAGGCCTTTAAAGTCTGCAAAAAAGCTAGTAGGCCACTGCGAGCTTGAACCCAACTCCAGGAGGGCACCGTGGGCAACACTTGAAGCACAGCAATTCAGGTATTTCCAGATGGTCAATAACTCTTCGATAAAAACTGTAGATGATCTTGCCTTCAGGCCGTTTACGGACACAGAAAGGACGATCTTGATAGATAACCTTGAGCGGGATGGTGACCTGACCTTTGCAAAGGCAAAGAAGCTCCTGGGAAAAGACAGCAAAACAACGGCTTTTTCCTTTGAGGCTGGCGAAGAGAGCAGGTTTCTCGGCAACAGGATCAACAAGCTGTTGAAGGGCATTTTCGGTAATGACTGGTTTGGTTTTGACAAGGAGAAGAAGGAGTCTATCCTTGCAGACCTAAGGAGCTACAGGGACTCACAGGCCCTGGCTAAAAGAGCGCAAGAGGTGTGGGGTCTTGATCCTCAGAAAGCACAGGAGTTTGCCTCCATTGAACTAGAACCTGGCTATTGCGCTCTTTCAAGGAAGGCTATCAGAAAATTGATGCCCTATCTGCAAAAAGGAGCACCCTATGCCTCAGCCCGAATAGAGGTCTATGGGGAGTTCCTGAAGACAAGGATCGCCGAGGATTTCCTCCTTCCGGTCAAACAGCTTTTCGAGTTAAGGAACCCGGTAGTTGAAAGATCCCTTACAGAGTTGAGGAAAGTAGTCAACGCGGTTATACGAAAGCATGGTAAGCCGGACAGGGTTAAGATCGAGCTGGCACGAGAGATGAAGCAGTCCCAGAAGAAACGCAGGGAGATTACAAGAACAAATAGGCTGAATGAGAAACGCAGACTAGAAGCAGCGCAGCGGATTGTCAAGGAAGTTGGGATAACGAACCCAAGCCGGAACGACATCCTTAAAGTCATGCTTGGAGAGGAGTGCAACTGGATATGTCCCTATACCAGCAAACCTGTCTCCATGATGGCTCTATTTGGAGACAGCCCACAATTCGATATAGAGCACATCATTCCCTTCTCCAGATCCTTTGATGATTCCTTTGCCAACAAGACACTTTGTTATGTAGATGAGAACAGGACAGTAAAAAGGAACAAGTCTCCATGGGAGGCCTACCACGGGTCTTCAAGATGGGAAGACATTATAAACAATGTCAAACGCTTCAAGGGTGATCTCCGGGATTCAAAGCTTGAAAGATTTCTCAAGCGCCCTGATGAATTAGAGGATATGGACGGCTTCATCTCAAGGCAGATGAATGACACACGTTATGCTTCGAAACTGGCCATGCACTACCTGGGTACCTTGTACGGCGGTCTTTACGATAAGGATAAGCAACAGAGGGTCTTTGCGGTAACAGGACAGGTTACGGCCATTCTAAGGAACGCATGGAGCATGAATTCGATACTGAATGATGGTGGTTTCAAGGAAAGGGGTGACCACAGGCACCATGCTGTGGACGCTGTTGCCATAGCTCTTACAAGCCCGGCGACTATCAGGGGTCTTTCAGAAGCCGCTCTACCTTCTTTCGAGAGGAATGCGTACAGGAAAAGGTTCAAGCCATTCCAGATGCCATGGTCTACTTTCCTTCAAGATCTGGAGAAAAGGATCGCCGGGATACTGGTCTCTCACAGGGTCAATAACAAGGTAAACGCCGCACTTCACGAAGAGACTAACTATGGGATAGTGAAGAGCAGTACGGAGAAGGCTTTTTGCATCAGGAGAAGGCTGGACTCCCTGAAAGCTTCCGAGATCGATCAGATCATCGACAAGAGGATCGCACAAATAATCAGGAACAAGCTTGCCGAATTGGGGCATACGGAACCGTCAAAGGCCTTTGTCTCTCCTGAGAACCATCCCCACTTTGTTTCGGCTAAAGGCGAAAAGATCTGGTTCCATAAGGTCAGGATTTACGTCTCTGTCAAACCCAAGAAGATAGGGGAAGGGCCTGCTGAAAGATACGTTACCCCAGCCTTCAACCATCACATGGAGATATTTGAAATAACAGATTCCAAAGACTCTCACAAGAAAAAGTGGGAGTGCGAGGTGGTTGATACCTTGGGGGCAATGGATCGTCTCAGGTGCGGACAACCTGTAGTCAGAAAAAAGGCCGAAGGAAAAAGGTTTCTTTTCTCCATCGCTACTGGGGACACTCTTAGGCTGAATAATCCGGGCGAATGGCCTGAATATCTGCATGTAAGGACAGTCTGCAAGTCTAATGAAGGGAATATTGAGATTGCCGGTGTATCCATCAGTGATGCCCGAAAGAAAAAGGATACCCTGAAAGCAAAGGAATTCTACCGCATCAGATCGACAACCAGCCTTCAAAACCTGGATCCCCAAAAAGTTACAGTTTTGCCTTGTGGGGATTTGCTGGTTGCTAGCGGGTGAGAAATGAACCGAATAATTGATGTTTGTCACGATAAGGCTCGTCTATCCTGCAAGCTGGACAATCTGGTAATTGAGGCCAGAGATGAAACTCAATTGATCCCTTTCAAAGACATCGCTGCTTTGGTCTTGTCAAGCCAGTATGTGCTATTGACGCAGCCTGTACTTTCATCTCTTAGTTGCTGTAACGTTGTGGTTATTGTCTGTGATGAGAGACATATCCCCTGCGGGATGGTTCTTCCTCTTTCATCCCATTACGCTCAGGCACAAATCTTTGATATCCAGGCCAGACTATCTGTTCCATCCAAAAAAAGAGTGTGGAGGTCTCTTGTGAAGGCCAAAATATTGGCGCAGGCAAAGGTCCTGACCCTGGTCCACGGTGAAGACTTCGGCCTTTCCAGAATGGCCCAGGAAGTCAAGAGCGGGGATACTACAAACGTGGAAGGGAAAGCAGCGAGAAGGTATTGGGTCAGCCTGTTCCATCCAGACTTCAAAAGGGATTTCCAGTCTCCTGACGAAAATTCCTTGCTGAACTATGGTTATGCCTTGATCAGGGGGCTGGTGGCCAGGGCTTTATGCGCTTCAGGCTTGCATCCCTGTCTCGGAATCCATCATCACCACCGTTCAAATCCCTTTGCTCTAGCAGATGATTTCATAGAACCACTTAGACCTTTTGTCGATTACCAGGTCTGGTGTTGGGTCAGTGAAAACGGCATCGACAAAGGCCTGACCAGGGAGGGAAAAGTATTCCTCCTTTCCAGGTTTGTAGACAGATATGCAATGGGGGGCCAGTATATAACGCTGTTCTCTGGCTTGAACCAGATGGCTTCTTCTTTTGTAAAAGTATGCAGGGGCGAACAAATCGATATCTCCATTCCTTCACCTTTGTCTTTCAATTCGCTTGAAGGCAGGATGGGGGATCAATGTTCAATCTGAGGGGAAGAGATTTTCATGGCCCATTGTTACTGCCCCTTATCGGGGTACAAGGGAATGTGGCTGTTCGTTCTCTTTGACTTGCCGGTAAAAACCAGGAAAGAAAGACATGCTTACACAGTCTTCAGGAAAGAGTTGATAAGGGAAGGGTTCTCACAGCTTCAGTACTCGGTCTACGCTCGCTATTTTGATA
Organism: Synergistaceae bacterium UBA4066; assembly: GCA_002383685.1. Taxonomy (GTDB): domain Bacteria; phylum Synergistota; class Synergistia; order Synergistales; family Thermovirgaceae; genus UBA4066. The sequence goes on from DFZC01000017.1 coordinate 49,646, forward strand.
GTGCTGATTCAAGCCAAAGTGAATCAGCCTTTATCCGATCAATCTTGCCTTCCAACGGTCAGGTCAGGATAGTGGCGATCACCGATGCACAGTTCGGCAAGATGCTTGTTTTCCATGGGAAAAAGCTTGAGATAACAGAAAAACCTCCTGACCAGATCCTCCTTTTTTGAGATCATTTCCTTTGTGAAAGCCCATCATCACTCATTTGATGGATGATAGAGTGTACCAAAGCGACGAGTTCCCCGAAACTACAGCACAGGGACAAGTCTTAACCACGATGGCGAAAGTGTACCAAAGCGACGAGTTCCCCGAAACTACAGCCCAAAACAGGCAACCGTGACTTTATTCAGGTAGTGTACCAAAGCGACGAGTTCCCCGAAACTACAGCGGGGTGAGGAGGACATGAGCAGCAAGTCGCAGTGTACCAAAGCGACGAGTTCCATGAATAACCTAGTCGGTTTGCAAGGACTTTCAGGTGATACATTCGGGTGGTACAATCCAAACAAGCCTTCCCATGTAACCCAGTAACAGCAAGCATTTCCTGATGGCCAGCTGAAGACGAGGGTGGTACATTCAATGTCTCCCTCCTTCTCCGCCAGACTATTTTCGGGGTCCCGGGTTTCCGGGGCCCTTTTTTGGGATCGTTGAGAAAGAATTGTTTCAGTTGTGCTGATTTGCCTCCAGCCCAGCCCCGGAAGGGTAAAATAACAGAAGAATTGGTGAGGGGATATTTTCATTTCCTCAGGAGGGCAGCCATGACCGGAAATCTAAGGACGAGCGCGGCCGAAAGGACAAGTTCGGGCAAAGCCCGGGGAAAGGGGAGGGTGGTCAAGGCTTCAGTGCTGTTGCCGGTCCTGTTGATGACCATTTTGGCGACATTGCCTTGCCTTGCCCAGGGCGCGATGGAACCCCTGCCGGGTGCCTACGACCTGCGAGAGTTCGGTCATGTCACGCCGGTGAAGGACCAGAACGGCAAGAGACCGGACGGCACAAGCGATATCGGCACCACCGTAGGGCTCTGCTGGGCATTTTCTTCGATCGCCTGCCTGGAAAGCAGCATGCTGAAACAGGGTATTACCCTTTCCCCCATAGATGATGATGCCAACCTTTCTCCCTGGTACCTGGGCAGCCATATCGGCTACAACCGGCCCTGCCTTGAGTTCAACCCCGACCTTATCCCCGGGATCGAGCCGCCCACCACTTTCGGTTACTGCTGGCCCGGGAAAGGTTGGGGCGGCGGCGGAGCTTTCTGGCTAGCCGATCACCTGATCAGCGGGAAGCCCCTCCCGCTCTGGAAAGATGCCCCCATGCCCACCGGGGACATGACGGCCAGAAAAGAGCTGACTTTACCCGAGACCGGGAAGGGGAGGCAGTACCAGCTCAGGGAGATGGTCATGTTCTTCCGCGAGGATTTCGGCAGCGACCTTGATTACAGGGACCATATCAAGAGGTTCATCTTGGAGAAGGGGCCTGTGCAGTCGATGATCCACCTTGAACCAGTCGACATCGACGGGATCGAACGGCAGGAATGCGGCGGGGCCGCGTATTCCGGGAACCGGTTCATCAACGGGGAGACCGCCGGTATGTTCACGTTCGAAACCGAGGGGCTTTGCACTGACCTCTATACGCACGGCGTGGCCGTTGTCGGCTGGGATGACCTCCGGCGCATTTCCGTAAACGGCCGTAATGCCATCGGGGCCTGGCTGGTTAAGGATTCCATGGGGGATTCTTCACACGAAGAGGGATACTTGTGGGTCGCCTACGAGGACATGGTCCACCTTAAACCCCTTGTATCCGGCCTGGTTGCTGATCCGGGGTGCGGCCTCAGGCACGCCTCGGAATACCAGACCCACCCAGGAGCACTTTCCAGGATCGGGGAAGAGGAGAACTTCGATGAAAGGGAAATCATTGAACTGGGAGAGTACAGCTACCTTCTCAACGGTTTTGAATGCGAGGATTCGTGGGCTGTCGCCGAATTTCCGCTGGATAAGGAAGAAGTGATGAGAGGTGTGGCCTTCTTCACTGCCAACCGCAACGAGGAGGTCTCTGTGCAGATATACAGGGGCACGATGTCAGGGGAGCCGCTTCTTGCTTTGGATCTGGAAATTCCGGAGATCGGGTATCACCTGGTAGACCTTGGGCATGATATCCATTTTTCGGCAGGGGACACCGCAATCGTCGCCCTGTGCTTCAGGGGCAGGGCCGGCCGCGCAAAGCTGCCGCTGGTATACGTAAGGGATGTGGGCTATAATCCCACTTGCCCGACCTTCTTCGGCACCTTCGACGGAGATGGTTTTCAACTGACCCCATATTCCGATATGGAAGGCAACTGCTCATTTTTCATTCAGGCCGTCATGGCCGGGAAATAGCGTTGAAGGTCGATCCGGGCATTTCAGGTCTCAAGGGTGACACCAGATCAGCGATCCTCTGCAGGGGTTCCAGCCCTGTGCGACGGGAGGCCGTAAAACTCCGCCAGGCCCGGAAGGGAGCAACGGTATACGGTTTCCCGGGTGCCGCAGGCCAACTGGATCCCCTGCAGGGGATCGCTCCATAATGGAGGTTCATCTAATGTCTGAACCCGTCCTTTTCAAAGGGTACCTGGAGCCATCCTTCAATTGGAATGAAGGGGATGAACTTATCCTGCAGCCCGTTTTCATGGTGCCTGTAGAGGTCTTCAGGACAGGTTTCCTGATAAGGCCCGAATACAGGACGGTAATGGCCATAGTCGAGGCCGTTGGGGGGAAGGTGCAGTTCATCCCGGAAAAGAAGGCTCCCGGGGTTCTCGAACCGGAGCCGGGCGGCCGCCGTCTTCCGGCCAATATTTCTGCCGACAGGGCCTTGCGGAACGCGGAAAGCGCGGCTGTAACCGAAGGGCGGGAAGGCTGGAAGGCCCTTTCCGGCTCTTCCCACGCAATGACCCGGGAGGAGAAATTAAGGGCTTGCTGGAAGATCTGGGTACGGCATGGCGAAACCCTGACGGATTCGGTAAATGGCAATTCCATGAAAGCTGGAGAACTGCTGGGGCTGATCCTTCCCTGACCCAGGAGGCATCAACCCGAAAGGGAAAGGTTCCCTTTCAGGATCACTCTTCCTTTGAGCCTGAGATAGGGGCTATATCTATCAGTGTCCCGATCAGTTTTTCAAGTTCAACCATGTCAGGGTTGCCCGTCTCGGCCAGGCATTTTTTTACGTAGCTTTTCAGGATCTCTATGCAGGCATTCTGCATGGCCTTACGTGCCGCTGACAGTTGAAGAAGGACTTCCTGGCACGGTTTACCCTCTATGACCATTCTCTGTATCCCCCGCAGCTGCCCTTCAACCCTTTTTAACCTGTTGAGCATGGCTCTCTGCCTGGGATCCATGTTATCAAGCTGTTCTATAAGCGACATTTTCGCCATTGCTATCTTCCTCCCGATATTGTTTTTAGTAATAAGTAGGTATACGGGGTATATGGTATTCCACAAATTGTTGCCGGTCAATCATCAACTATGATATACTCCCCGGTGGCCCTTATCACGCACACGATCTGACGGGTGAGGGGGTGTCCGCGCATGCGCGGGTTCCGAGCCCGGATGATGGTCGTGGAGGGAAAACCATTTTGAGGAGGGGAAAGATTTGGCAGTAGTAAGCATGAAACAGCTGCTGGAGTGCGGGGTTCATTTCGGTCACCAGACAAGGCGCTGGAATCCCAAGATGAAGCCCTATATCTTCACCGAGAGGAACGGAGTCTACATCGTTGACCTTCAGAAAACAGTCAAAGGCCTGGAGAAAGCCTATGACTTTCTCAGGGAGGTTTCCAAAAGCGGGGGAAGCGTTCTTTTCGTGGGCACCAAGAAACAGGCACAGGAGACCATCAAGGACGAAGCAGTCCGCTCCGGGCAGTTTTATATCACCCATCGCTGGCTGGGAGGTCTTCTGACCAATTTCCCGACCATCAAGAAGAGGGTCGCCCGAATGGTCGAACTCAACTCTCCCGAATTCCTTGAGGGTTCCACAAAGTGGACCAAAAAGGAGATAGCCGGTTTTGCCAAGGAACGCGACAAGCTTGAGAAGTACCTCCTGGGGATCAAGGACATGCGCGATGTGCCCGACGCCCTCGTTGTCGTTGACCCCAAGCGCGAAGACATTGCGGTCCTCGAAGGCAGGAAGCTTGGCATTCCCATTGTCGGCATCGTAGACACCAACTGTGACCCCGACCTTATCGACTACCCGATACCTGGTAATGACGATGCGATCAGGGCAATAAAGCTTATTATCGGTCTCATGGCATCGGCTGTTATCGAGGGCAGGCAGGGCACGGACAGCGCTGTCGAGGAAGAAGCCGATGTTTCCGAGCCTGAAGAGGGCGACGAGGACTCCAGGCTCGAACAGACCGAGAAGATCGATGAAAATTTCGGCAAGGTAGAGGAAGTCATTGTCGACAAGGAACTGCTGGAGAGAAAAGGCTGGAAGGAGGCCTAGGTTATCATGTCCGTAGATATGGATGCTGTAAAAGAACTTAGATACCGTTCTGGAGCTGGCATTCTTGATTGCCGGAAGGCCCTGGACGAGTGCTGCAACGACCTGGAGAAGGCCGTCGATTACCTTCGGGAGAAGGGGCTCGCCAAAGCGGCAAAAAAGGCGGGAAGGACTGCCTCGGAGGGACGGGTCTTCAGCTATATCCACACAAATGGCAAGATCGGAACCCTGGTGGAGATCAATTGCGAGACCGACTTTGTCGCAAGGACCGACGAATTCCAGGAACTGGGCAAGGAAATAGCCATGCAGATAGCTGCGGCGGCCCCGTCCTATCTCAGCACCGAAGAAGTTCCCCAGACCGATCTCGAAAGGGAGAAGGAGATCTACAGGCAGCAGGCTCTTGACGAAGGAAAGCCCGAGCAGATCGTCGACAAGATAGCCGAAGGGCGTATCGCCAAGTTTTTCGAGGAAAGCTGCCTGCTGGAACAGAAATACATAAGGGATCCTGATAAAAAGATAAAGGATCTTGTGGTTCAGGAGATCGCCAAAATGGGCGAGAACATCGTCGTGAGGAGATTTTCCCGTTTTTCCATAGGAGACTAGAACAGCGCGGGGCGGGGAGATCCCCCGCCCTTTTTTTGTCCTGTTACTCTGTGGGGGGTGTTTTGGATGTCTTCATATCACAGGATCCTTCTCAAGCTTTCAGGTGAGGTCCTGGCGGGGGAATCTTCTTTCGGGCTTGACATGAAATCTATCAGCAATATCTGTGGAGAGATAGCTTCCCTTGCCGAGAACGGCCTTGAAATAGCAATGGTCGTTGGAGGAGGGAACATTTTTCGGGGTGCCCAGTCAGGTGAGGGTTACCTGGACAGGGCCCAGGGGGACTATATGGGCATGCTTGCCACTGTCATAAACTCCCTGGCCCTTCAAAGTGTGCTGGAACGTATAGGGGTTCCTACCAGGGTCCAGACAGCGATAGAAATGAGAGAACTGGCGGAGCCCTTTATTCGACGAAAAGCACTTCGCCATCTGGAAAAGGGGAGAATTGTGATCTTCGCTGCGGGGACGGGTTCTCCGTTCTTTTCGACCGATACCGCGGCTGCCCTCAGGGCGGCTGAAATATCTGCAGATTGTCTATTGAAGGCTACAAAAGTCGATGGTATATATGATAAAGACCCCGCGATCCATCCCGATGCCAGGCTGCTTCCAAGGATCTCTTACATGGAGGCGATCCAGAAACAGCTGAAGGTTATGGATGCCGCGGCATTTTCGCTCTGCATGGAAAACCGGATCCCGATCCTTGTGGCCAACATCCTCAAGGAGGGCACGCTCCGGGATATTCTGATACACGGCAAACAGGTTGGCACAATTGTCCATTTCTAGAAGGAGTGATGAGAATGCCCGACCAGGAGATCAGAAAGATGAAGGATAAGATGGAGAAGGTCCTTGAACACCTTAAGAAGGAGCTTTTGGGGATCAGGACCGGCAGGGCTCATCCGGCCCTTGTCAGCGACATCAAGGTAGACTATTACGGAACACCCACCCCCATGTCACAGGTTGGATCCATCTCCACGCCTGACGCAAGGCAGATACTTATCACCCTGTGGGACAAGAATGCGGTGAAGGCAGCCGAAAAGGCGATACAGGCATCTTCCCTGGGGATCAACCCGTCAGTTGACGGTGAGAACATCAGGCTTGTCGTGCCTGAACTGACAGGTGAGAGGCGTGTGGAGCTGACGAAGCTGGTGAAAAAGTGTGCCGAAGACGCCAGGATAGCGGTCAGGAACCTCAGGCGCGAATCGAACGAGGCCTTCAAAAAGATGGAGAAGGAAGGAACTATCAGCGAGGATTCCCTGCATGACCAGCTTGAGACGACACAGAAAACGACAGACGAGTACATAAAGAAAATTGACGTCATCGCTGCCGAAAAAGAAAGGGAAGTACTGGAGGACTGAATTAACTCTCCACGATGACGTGCGGCGCCCCGGTAACCGGGGCGCCGCTTTTTTCTGTCTACATGTCAGACCGGAGGCTTACCCCTTCAAGGAATCTTTGAAGTCTTTCCATGCCCTCGCGGATCTCTTCCTCGGAGTTGGCGTAACCCAGCCGAACATACCCCGGGGCAAGGAAGGCGCTTCCCGGTACTGCTGCCACATATTCTGTCTCAAGCAGTGCTTCGCAGAAATCCCCGTCGGTGTTTATGGCTCTCTCCCCATGTGATCCTCCAAGGGTGTTCCTGACGTTAATGAAAACGTAGAAGGCGCCCTGAGGTTCCGGGAAAGATATGTGGGGCATCTTGCGCAGAAGTCCGGTCATGATATCCCGACGCCGGGAAAATTCCTGTCTCATCCTTACCACGTCAGCTTCTGACTCCTTGAGCGCGCCAAGAGAGGCCCACTGTGCTATCGAACAGGCGTTTGACGTCAGGTGCCCCTGGACGGCTCCGACCTTTGGCGCCAGCCATTTGGGCGCCAATGCATAGCCTATCCTCCATCCCGTCATTGCGTAGGCCTTGCTTACTCCATTGATCTGTATCGTCCTGTCCATGACCTCCGGCACAAGAGATACTATGTTCCGGTGTTCATGCTCTCCGTAGACCAGCCTTTCATAGATCTCGTCGAAGATGATCCAGAGGTCGTGCTTGATCGCAAGGGCCGCGATCTTCCTCAGTGTGCTTTCATTGTAGACCGCACCGGTGGGGTTGTTGGGTGTGTTGAGAAGCATGCCCACCGTTCGGGGTGTAATTGCACGGGCGATCATTTCAGGATCCGGGATACAGTCAGTGCCGGTAGTATCTACGATGACATCTTTCCCGTCGAAAAGGCGGATCTGTTCAACGTAGCTTACCCAGGCAGGGGAGAATACCAGTACCTCGTCACCAGGGTCCACAAGGGACGCGAGAGCCTCGTAGATCAGGGGTTTGGCTCCGGCGCCGACAATGATCTGGTTTGGGGAATAATCGAGGCCGAAACGGCTGCTGTAATACGAAGCTACAGCTTCCCTGAGCTCCGGAAGGCCGTTTGACTGGGTGTAGTGGGTCTGTCCTTCCCTGATGGCTTTTTCGGCGTATCTGAGCGCCCCCGGGGGAGAGTCGAAATCAGGCTCACCTGCCCCAAAGGAAATTACCGGTTTGCCCTGGCCTTTCAGAGCCTTGGCCTTGGCCACTACGGCCAGTGTCGCGGAGGGTTCCATTCTTGACGCCCTTTCTGAGATCTTCATTTCCAGACCAACCCCATTCCTCTCTCTGATGAAGGATCCTTTCTGCCGGCAATTATATTCCATTCATCAGGTTCAGCGGCAAAGGCTCTAAGAGAATCCGCTAAAAGGGTAAAGAGGTAGACTCGTTGTATGGGTGACCTCGTGATGATAAAATGATCGGGAAGAGGTTACCAGAACGACATCGTAGATTGGAGGAAGAGCCATGGATGTCCGGTTTGTCACCCGCAATGTCGAGCTGCAGGACGATCTTCAGGATTACATGGAAAAGAAACTGGTCAAGCTTGAAAAGTTCTTCGATCGTATCCGCGACACCCAGGTAGAGGTGAGCTTCAATCGGGGAATGAATGTTGTCGAGATCACCGCCGATGTCAACGGAGTGATCATGAGAGGGGAGGACTACGCCCCGGATATCAGGAAAGCTTTTGACAAGTGCCTGAAAAGCATCGAGCGCCAGATCAAGAAGCACAAATCATTCCTCAAGGACAAGGCCAGGATGAAATCCTCAGAGGTTTCCTTCGAGATAGAGGGTTTTGTAAATGAACTGGCAGAGCCGGAGGGAAAAAAGGAAGGCATTGTCAAGACCAAGAGGTTCCCCTTCCGTCCCATGTCACCTGAAGAGGCCACGATGCAGATGGATCTTCTCGGGCATACGTTCTTTGTCTTCAGAAATGCCGAGGATGGCAATGTCAACGTGGTTTACAGAAGAAAGGACGGAGGGTTCGGACTTCTTGTCCCAGAGGAGTAGGGGCCGGTTTTTCCCCGGAAAAAGCGTTCTCCCGAGGGTGGGGTCTTGTTTTCGACCCCACCTTTTCAATTCAGGATGTCAAAAGGTGATACAAATACCTGACAGAGGTGATCTGCTTGTCCGATCTATATCATAGCGCCTGCCCCTATGACTGCCCGGATGTTTGTGCTTTCCTAGTGAGGCCTGCAGCAGGAGGCTCGCTTGAGATCGAGCCGGATCCCCTGTTCCCGCATGGAGCCGGTTTCATTTGCGGGAAAGGGGCAAGGTGGGATTTTATCAGGAAGCATGCCTCAAGGCTGACGACCCCTTTGAGAAGAGAGGGTCCCTCATGGAAGAGGATCCCGTGGGGCGATGCATGGGGGCTTTGGGCATCCATGACGGAAAAGTCCATTGACCGATGGGGCCCTCTCTCGGTATTTCTCTGCCGGGGTTCGGGGTCTCTTTTTTATTCCAAGGAACTGATACCCAATGTGTTTGCGGAAATGGGGTATTCCACGACGATCGGGTCACTTTGCGGGGCAGCCGGGGGCGCCGGACTGGAGAGGGCTTTTGGCCACAGGCCGGTCCTGCTTCCCGGTACAGTCGCGGACCATTCGAAAGGAATGCTCCTGTGGGGCAGGAATGCGGCCGAAACGAACCTGCACCTGCTCCCTGTCCTGGAGAGGATAAGGGGCCGGGGCGGCAAGGTGGGTTCCATCGAGGTAAGGGAGACCCCGTCAACCCGGTTGTCCGACATGTGGTGGAGAGTTTCTCCGGGAAGCGACGGTCTTCTTGCCCTCCTGTTATGCCGGGTATTGCTGGAAAAGAGGCTGGTGCCTGATCACTGGAAAGAGAAGACAGCCAACGCAATGCCCTTCGAGAAAATGGTTCTGTCCCTTGATCCCGCTGATATCATGGAAAAAGTCGGCCTTAACGGGCGGGAAGTGGAAGAACTGGCCCTGTGGCTTCTGGATAACAACCCCGTATGTATATGCCCGGGTTACGGGATCCAGAGATACCTTTCCGGAGCCGACACATTCCATGCGTTGGTCGCGCTTTCCGTCCTTCTGGGCGGAATCGACAAGCCCGGAGGCGGTGTCCTCTACGGCAAGGACGAGATGGCCCTGTTCCCTGCCTCTTTGAAAAAGAGGCCCCCGGTCTCAAGAAGGCTCCCGGTATCCAGCTGGTATGCCCGCAACAGGTGGCAACCTCCCATAGGTGTGGCAATGTTCTGCTGTTGTGACCCGGCCAAGCAGTCCCCCGGCTCAAAGGAGTTCCGGGAAGCAATGGCCCGTATCCCTTTCAAGGTGTACGTCGGGCATTTTATGACCGAAACGGCAAAACTCTGCGACCTTGTCCTCCCCTCTACCCTGTTCCTTGAAGAAGGTCCGGACTGGAGGGGTTCCTGGTGGCACCAGTATGTTTTCCGCAGTTCCAGGGTCGCGGATCCCCCTGAAGGGGTTCTGACGGACCTTCAGATCTTCAGCGGTTTTTCTGAAAAGATGGGTGTAAGTTCAGACCTGGAAGCCCAGCGCGAAAGCATGGACAGGATCATGCTCTCCTGTCCAGGGCTTAAAGAGGTCTCTGAAGGGGTATACTTCTGGGACGAGCCCGAAGACTGGGGCAAGGGCGCCCGATCCGTGATACTGCCGGAAAAGGCACCGGATACCAGCATCAACCAGGCCGGGCAGAGACTGATCACGGTTCACGACAGGGATTTCATAAACGGACAGACTGTCGGGACATGGGCTGAAAAAGAAAATGTTCCTGAAGCCCTTTTGTCGCCCGGCAGCATGAAAAAGCTTGGTCTTTCGGAAGGTAAAAGGGCAATAATAACGGGAAACGGATCTTCCCTGGAAGTCGTGATCAGGTCCGACAGCGGCATCGGCGACTGCCTGTGCCTGATGAAACAGGGGATCCCGGGCGTGAACCTTCTGACATCGCCCCTTGTAAGCCCCGGATACGGGGCACCCTACCACGAGAACAGGATCGAGATCATTCCTGTCCGCCCGGAGGAGCACAATGCATGAATTCTCACTGATCGAGGCGGTAATTGATTCGATAGAGGAGAGATCCCGGGAGGGGTCATGGGGTCGCATCACAAAAGTTACCTTGAAGATCGGGGAGATGAGGCAGGTGATCCCCGAAATATTGCAGTTCTCATTTTCGGTTGCATCAAAAGGGTCCTCGATGGAAGGGGCGGAACTGGTGATCATCGAATTGGCCCTCGAGAAAAGATGCAGGTCCTGCGGTAATTCCTGGAAGGGATCGGCGTCAAGGTGTACCAGTTGCGGCTGTGATGACACTGAGACGGTGAGCGGGATGGAACTGGAAATAGAATCCGTGGAGGTGGAGGAATAGCATGCCACGCAGGATCAGCATACGCCAGTCGGTTATGGCAGCAGACGAGAAGATCGCCGGACTCCTTCGGCGAAAACTCTCTGAGAAGAAAATACTGATGTTGAACCTGATCGGTTCACCAGGGGCTGGGAAGACGGCTCTCCTGGAGGCTACTCTCAAAGGAGCCCGTTTCAGGTCGGCTGTTATTGAGGGGGATATTGCCACCTCAAGGGATGCTGACAGGATCGCGCGGACCGGGACCAGGGCTGTCCAGATAAACACCCGGGGCGGCTGTCACCTCGAGTCCCATCTTGTCCAGAAGGCGATGGAAGAACTGGATCTGGACGGTCTGGATGTGATCTTCATAGAGAACGTGGGGAACCTTGTGTGTCCAGCCGAATTCGATCTTGGTGAAGACATGAAAGTGGCTGTCAGCAGCGTTCCGGAAGGACCCGACAAGCCCTTGAAATACCCTCACCTTTTTTCCCGGGCGGGCGCTGTCCTGTTAACCAAGGTCGATCTTGTCAGGCATATCGGTTTTGACAGGGGATTATTCTGGGGCGATGTCGAGGGGTTGAACCCGCTTGCAAGAAAACTGGAGGTGTCCTCGCTGGACGGTTCAGGGATCCAGGAATGGATAGACCTGGTAGAAAAATGGGTCGGGGAGAAGCGCAAATGAGAGTTACTAATGCTGCAGATCTTATGGGTTCTCTGAACGAAAGCCAGGCAGAGGCGGTCAAATACTGTTCGGGGCCACTCCTTGTCCTTGCAGGGGCCGGAAGCGGCAAGACCCGTGTGCTTGCCCACAAGTTCGCATGGCTCGTTTCCCGGGCAGATGTCGACCCGGCCTCTATCATGGCAGTTACTTTCACTAACAAGGCCGCCAGGGAGATGCAGGAAAGGGTCAGGAAGCTGCTGGGTCTGGATATCAAGGGCATGGATATCGGGACCTTCCATTCCTATGGGCTTCGGTTCCTGATAAGGAACTCGAGGGATCTTGAAAGACTGACGGGTCGAAAGGCATCAACGGTCTTCGACAGGGTCGATTCCAGGTCCCTCGCCAGGGCGGCAATGAAGGAACTGGGGATAGACTCGAAGCAGTACGAACCGGCCTGGATCGTCGAGTGCATCTCAAAAGCCAAGAGCGAAGGGGATGCCGCAAAACTTCAGCCGGGTCCGATGGATTTCCCGGTGGATGCTGTATTCGAAAAGTACCAGGAAGGCCTTGCCAGGCAGGGAGCAGTTGATTTTGATGACCTGCTCGTGCTCCCCCTTCACCTTCTTTTACGGGACAGGGAGATCCTCGAAAGGGAGAGATCCAGGTTCGAATGGATCCTTGTAGACGAGTACCAGGACGTCAACAGGCTCCAATACCTTCTCCTCAAAGCCCTGTCCGGGGGAAGGAACCAGATAATGGTTGTCGGTGATCCCGATCAATCCATATACGGCTGGCGGGGCGCGGACATGAACATGATCCTCAACTTCGAGAAGGATTTTTCTGGCTCAAAAGTCTTTGTGCTGGAACAGAATTATCGCTCCACCGGCAACATACTTGGAGCTGCGAACGGGGTTATAAGGAACAACACCAGGAGGAGACCAAAGAAGCTCTGGACCTCAAGAAAAGGCGGAGACAAGATCAAGGTTTTGCTGGCAGAGAATGAGAGGGAGGAAGCAGCTTTCATTGCCGGGGAGGTCTTGAGGCTCAAGGGACTGGGCTTCAGGTTCAGGGATATGGCGGTCCTTTACCGCATTAATGCCATGAGCCGGCTTTACGAGGAGGCGTTCCTTCTCAACAGCATCCCTTACCGGATAGTTCGGGGGACCGCCTTCTATGAAAGGCGGGAGGTAAAGGATGCAATTTCGTTCATGAGGCTCGCTGTCAACCCGATGGACGCAGCTGCACTCGACAGGATAGGCAACATCCCCACAAGGGGGCTGGGCAGAAAAAGCCTGGAAAGACTGAGGGATCATATCGATAATTCAGGGACAGACGGCGTTGAAATATGGAAAGAACTGGCTGAAAGCGCCGCGGGGCTGACCGGTAAGGCCGGAAAGGGTGTCCTTGAACTGGCAGCACACATGTCGGAGATAATTGCGCGCAGCCGGGACCTGCCCTCGGTGATCGATTACATACTTGAAGAGGTTGGGTACGAAAAGGAGCTGGTCCGCCTCGATCCGGATAGCTGGATGGAACGGGTGGACAACGTTCGTGAACTTCTCTCCGTGACTTCCTCCGCTGAAGGGCTTGAGACTATGCTGGCCGAAATTGCGCTGGTGACCGACATGGACCTCCAGGAAGAGGAGACGGAATCCGTGAGCCTTATGAGCCTTCATGCCGCAAAGGGGCTTGAGTTCCCTGCCGTTTTCCTTGTGGGGCTGGAAGAGGCTATATTCCCCCATTACAGGTGCATGGACGACCCTGACAGCCTTGAGGAGGAAAGGCGCCTGTGCTACGTCGGAATGACCAGGGCCGAAGAACGCCTCTACCTGACGGGAGCCAGAAGCAGGGTCCTTTTCGGCACGATCCAGAGGAACGGTTTTTCCAGGTTCCTTTGGGAAATACCCGATGAATACAAAAACACCGAGGACAGGGGCGGGGAGGGATCCGGCTATGCTGGTGGTAGGCCTTACCGGAGACGTTGGGGCTGGTAAATCCACGGTCTCATCTGTATGGGCTTCAGAAGGGGCCCATATAGTAAACGCCGACCTGATCGTATCCGGCATCTGGAAAAGAGGCGATATCGCGAGTCTTGCCGTCAACAGATGGGGAGAGGGGATCCTCACTTCCCGGGGGCTGCCCGATCACACCGCCATTTCCAGGGTGGTATTCGGGGATGAGAAGGAATACCGCTGGGTATGCGATACGATCCACCCCCTTGTGCGGCGGGAGATGGAATCCAGGGTGAAAGCCCTGAAGGGTTGGGTGGTTGCGGAGATACCGCTTCTTTTCGAGAACGGAGTACCGGCGTGGGTGGATCTCACCGTCTACATCGAAGCCCCGGCAGCGATGCGCAAGATCTGGAACGCCTCAAGAGGGTGGAGCGAAGGGGAGCTTGAAAGAAGGGAGCGTTGGCTTCTGGAAGCCAGCAGGAAGAAGGAACTTGCCGATTTCGTGATCCGTAACTTCGGAAGCCTGGAGGATCTGACCAGGGAGGCAAGGGTTCTTGGCAGGGGGTTCCTTTCGGCATCTGGACTGGTGCGGGTCTGTTTTGTAACGGCTTCTTCAAATGACTCACGCCGCCTCTTCTGTGACCTGTCGAGGAGCGTTCTGACATTGCAAGCAGAAGTGGCCCCTTCTGATGGGTGTGAACCTTCGGCAGGAGGGACATCGGAGCCGGCCCTTGTGGTATCGGCGGTCACAAGATCGTCGGACCTGGAGGAAGTAGAGGCAATAGCCCGCAGATCATGTGCAAATGGTATAGTCCGGTCCCGGAAGGAAGAAGCGGATTCCCTTCCCAGGGAGGTTCTCATACGTGCAATGGGATGTGATGTCTGATGAAGATCATCACTACACATATCGGGGCAGATTTCGACTCCCTCGCCAGCATGGTGGCGGCGTCCAAGCTGTATCCCGGCGCCAGGCCCTGTTTCTCTGGCGCAGCCGGCAGGAACGTAAGGGAATTCCTGAAAAGGAACCCCGGCAGATGGGAGATCCTCACTCCAAGCCAGGTCGACCTGGAAAAGATCACCACTCTGATCATCGTTGACGCGAGGTCGCCCTCAAGGATCGCATCATTCGGAGCCATTCTCGGCCGCCCCGGCCTGGAGGTGCACGTCTATGACCATCACGCGGCGGTGCAGGATGACATAAGCGCTGATTATTCTGTTATTGAACCCGTTGGCGCGGCAACCACGATCCTTGTGGAGAAACTGCTGGAAAAAGAGGTTGCCATATCACCCCAGGAAGCGACCCTCTTTGCAATGGGGATATATGAGGACACCGGGGCCCTGACCTTCGGGGCCACATCGGAAAAAGATTTCAGGGTCATCATGAGTCTGAAAGCCCTGGGAGCGGATATGACGGTCATTCCGGCACACATCGAGCTTTCCCTTGAAAGCTCGGAAAGAAGGATCCTTGACAGGCTGATCGAGAACGCCAGGGAGAGGTATATCCATGGGGCCAAGGTGGTCATCTCTTCCATGGTGCACCCGGTCTATGTAGAAGGGCTATCCCTGTTTGTGCATCGGCTGAGGGACTATTTCGATGCTGATGTTGCCCTGGCGGCGGTCCAGATGGAGAAGAGAGTTTACGTAGTGGCCAGGGGCAGGGAGGAGATCATAGATGTGGCGGATTTCCTTTCCCCTCTCGGTGGAGGAGGGCATTCACAGGCTGCAGCGGTTACTCTGACTGGAGTTACTCCCCCGGATGTCCTTGCTGACCTTGAAAGCAGGCTGGAGCAGTCGATACAGCCCCTTGTATCGGTCAGCGAGATAATGACAAGCCCTGTAATGGCCATTTCCCCTGAGAGGTCCGTCGAGGATGCATACAGGCTGATGATAAGGTACGGTCACGCTGCCCTTCCTGTGGCCCTTAACGGCAAGATCAGGGGGATAATCACCAGGAAAGACCTTGACAAGGCCAAGACCCACGGGCTCGGCTCCGCGCTGGTGGAGGAATTTATGACCGAGGACCCGCTTACCATTATTCCCGGTGCATCCGTCGCCGAAGCCCACCGCCTTATGGTCTCCAGGAATATTGGCAGGCTCCCGGTCACGAGGGAGGGGGAACTCCTCGGGATAGTCACCAGGACGGATATCCTGAGGGCGCTCTTTCCCAGGTCCTTACCCGCCGAAACAAGGGGCATAGCTCCGGAAATGCCATGGATAGAGAATGTCTCCGGTATAATGGCCGCTTTCCTTAAAACACCTGTTTCCGCCCTTCTCAGGAAAATAGGGGAGAGAGCATCCAGTATGAGCATGAATGCCTATGTTGTGGGTGGATTCGTGAGGGACCTGCTACTGGGAAGGCCCAACGAGGATCTGGATATCGTTGTTGAGGGGGACGCGGTGGCCTTCCTCGAGTCGTGGATCAGGGAAGGGGCCCGGGTGGCCATTCACCAGAGATTCAGGACAGGCACGATAATATTTCCCGACGGAAGAAAGGTTGACGTGGCTACGGCAAGAAGGGAGTTTTACGAATACCCCGTCGCGCAGCCCACGGTTTCTATCGACTCCATAAAACACGACCTCTACAGAAGGGATTTCTCTGTGAACGCTATGGCCGTGTCCATAACCGGCATTGAATGGGGAACCCTCGTCGACTACTTCGGAGGCCGCAATGATGTCAAAGGCCGTATGCTGAGAGTACTCCACAATCTCAGTTTCGTGGAAGATCCCACCAGGGCCATCAGGGGGATAAGGCTGGAGCAGCGCCTGGGTTTCAGGATAGAGGATAATACACTGAGATTGCTTGAGAATTGCATAAAGGGCGGCCTTCTTTCACTTCTTTCCGGGGTCAGGCTGAGAAGCGAAGTGGAACCCATCTTCCAGGAGCGCAACGTCCTTGCCCTGGTGCGGAGACTGAATGCCCTGGGTTTCTGGAAAGCCGTTTTCCCCGGTCTTGTCGTTGAAAGGAGTGCAGCAAGGACAACCCGCAGGCTTGAAGCCTTCAGGAAAAGGCTTTCCAGGGATATCCCGGATATGGGTGAGAAGCAGTGGCTATGTTTTCTTATGGCTTTGTTGTCGGATTCTCCCGACACCGTGGAACTCCAGGTTCTGGACAGGTTGAACCTATCCCCGTCGGAGAGGGATATCACGGTGAAGGGTCTTTTTGAACTGGGCGCAGCAGAGCACAGGCTTGGAGGAAGAGGCGAAAAGAGACCATCGCATATTTTCCTGTTCCTCAAGGAGTTCAACCCTGTAACTGCATTTTTCTGGGCTGCCGCTACGGAGAGGTGGAGGGTAAGAAGGAGGATATTGCTTTTTCTGACCCGCCTTCAGAAAGTTCAGCCAATGCTAGTGGGGCGGGATCTTCTTGAAATGGGGTATCATGAGGGCCCGCGGATAGGCGTAATGCTGTCGGGGCTTTTGATGGCCCGCCTCGATGGGGAAGTTGAGACCCGCGAAGACGAGATAGAGTGGTTGCAAAAGAACCATCCTGTTACAGATACCGGCTCGGCCAGGAAAGAAGGAAAGGAAGTGGTCTGATTTGGGTAATATGCCTGCGATCGGGGATCTGCTGTTAAGTTTGCCGGCGGTCCTCTGGGCTATAACATTCCATGAGTTCTGTCACGGTTACGCCGCATACCGCCTGGGGGATCCTACAGCAGCCAGGATGGGCAGGCTGACCCTGAACCCCCTTGCACATCTTGATCCTGTCGGTGCCCTTATGCTCTTGATATTCCGTTTCGGGTGGGCCAAGCCGGTCCCCATCGAACCCAGGCATTTCAAGTTCCCCAAAAGAGATATCATTATTGTCTCTCTTGCCGGTTCCGCAGGCAATTTCCTGTCCGCTGTGGCCTGCGGGCTGCTCGTCAAGGTGCTTCCGGGACCGTTCATCGCCATACCTGCCCTGGGCAGGTTTATTGTGCTGATGGTGCTCATTAATCTTGGATTGGGGGTTTTCAACCTTATTCCGATACCCCCGCTGGACGGGTCCAAGATCCTTTACGTTCTGCTCCCGCCATCATGGCTCAGGGGATTTTTCTGGCTTGAGAGATACGGTTTTTTTGTGCTGATGATCCTTCTTTTCCTTGGTGTTGTGCAGTCGATCATGTCACCCATAATCAGAACTTTGCTTTTCCTCATACTCTGAACCGGAGGTCTGTGATTTGAGAGTTCTTGTTTCAAACGATGACGGGGTATTTGCTCCCGGGATAGTAGTGCTTACCAGAGTGCTTAACGAAAGGGGTTACTCTCCCTGCGTGGTCGCCCCCGACAGGGAGAGGAGCAGCGTTGGGCATGCTATCACCCTTGCGAGGCCGATCCGTCTGTGGGAGATCGAAGGGGGAGGTTACCCTGAAGGAGTGAAAGTCCACGCCAGCGACGGTACCCCTTCGGACTGCGTGGTGCTTGGACTTGAAGCGGTTGCCCCTGAATCGAAGATGGTCATATCCGGCATCAACAGGGGGCCTAATCTTGCCGATGACCTGACCTATTCCGGGACTGTATCGGCAGCTATGGAGGGACACTTCCTGGGGAAGCCTTCCATCGCTGTTTCCCTGAATTGCACTTCCGGCGAAGAAAATGAATACTACGAGACCGCAGCAGGGGCGGCTGTCTCTATCCTGGCCAGGTTCAGAGAGTTCGCATTTCCGAAAGGGATCCTCCTTAATGTCAACGTGCCCAATATTCCTTCAGAGGATATCAAGGGATTCAGGATCACCAGGAAAGGCATACGGGTCTACAGGGAAAAGGTCACACCCCTGAAGGATCCCAAGGGAAGGTCCTATTACTGGATCTCGGGCCGGCCAGAAGACGTTCTTGACGAAGGCAGCGATGTCCGGGCTGTTTCAGAGGGTTATGTTTCGATAACACCTATACACATGGATATGACCCACTACCCTTCATTGGAGATACTTCGCCTGGCAGGGTTTGAAAATTAAGCCACGCGTCCAGACACTTTTTTGTTGACATTACTTTCACCCCTGTGTATAATCTCCGCTGTTAATGAACGCAAATTTATTAAGGTTGGTGCGGTAATGGTTGCTAACCGGGTAAGACGAGCGAGACGAATAAGACCTGGTCTGTCTGCGTCTGAGATCGCGAATTTTGCGGCGATGACGGGGAAGAGTAGGTCGTGTGCTCGTCGACAGAGAGGGGATGCAAACCGCTGAAAGCGTCCCTCGCCGAGACCGACTGAATAGAGCCCCTGAGCCGATTCCCGAAGAAAGTCCTCGAAACGAGGTCAAGTAGGGATAGAACGGCCAAGGGGCCGTGAGAGTAGGCCGAAAAGCCGAAAAGCAGGGTGGTACCGCGGGTTAAGCTCGCCCCTTCGATAGAAGGGGCGAGCTTTTTTTGTTGTTTGCTTAAAGGAGGGGACAGAAATGGGGTACAAAGGGAAGGTAGTTCTGGCTTATAGCGGAGGACTTGATACTTCGGTGGCGGTCAAGTGGCTTGGCGACCAGGGGTACGATGTGGTCACCCTTACTGCCGATGTGGGGCAGAATGTCGACCTTGAGAGCATCAAGGAGAAGGCCCTGAAGGTTGGGGCAGTCAATGCCTACGTCATGGACCTGAGGCAGGAATTTGTTGAGACCATGGTCTGGCCGGCTTTGAAGGCCAATGCAACCTACCAGGGTAAATACCCGCTGAATTCGGCTCTTTCAAGGCCCCTTATCGCGAAGTACCTGACCTGGGTCGCCGAGATGGAGGGGGCTGTCGCAGTCGCCCATGGCTGCACAGGCAAGGGGCAGGACCAGGTCAGGATCGAGGTCTGCACGAACGCCCTGAACCCTGACCTGAAGGTTATCGCTCCTGTCAGGGACTGGCACTTTTCGAGGGATGCGGAGATAGAGTATGCCAGGGAGCACAATATTCCCGTTCCTGTAACCGTTGACAGCCCCTATTCGATCGACGGCAATCTCTGGGGAAGGTCGATCGAGTGCGGTCCCCTTGAGGATCCCTGGACCGAACCGCCGAGCGAAGCCTTCACAATGACAGTGGATCCCTGGGAAGCTCCTGATGAACAGGAATACATCGAGATATCCTTTGAAAAGGGGATCCCTGTATCTGTAAACGGCAAAGAGATGGATGGGGTGACCCTGATCGCAGAACTCAACAAGATCGCCGGGGGCCATGGTGTCGGCCGCATCGACATGATCGAGGACAGGCTTGTAGGATTCAAAAGCAGGGAAGTTTACGAATGCCCTGCAACTGTCGTTCTTCTCCAGGCACACCAGGCTCTTGAAAGCGTGACTCTGACCAGGGACATAATAGCCGCAAAGGCAGACCTCTCTCTGAAGTATGCCGAACTCACCTACTTCGGATACTGGTATTCGCCGCTGAAGAAGGCTTTTGACGCTTTCTTCGATTCAATACAGGAACATGTGACCGGAACCGTCAGGGTGCGCCTGTTCAAAGGTGCTTCTGTCGTGGTCGGGGTTAAAGCGGAACAGTCCCTGTACGTGGAGACCATGGCTACCTACTCCGAGGGCGATGCATTTGACCATGAAGCTGCCGCAGGCTTTATCAAGATCTGGGGTCTTCCTGTGAAGCTGTGGAGGACGGTGCACCCGGAGGGTGAGGAGAAAACTCCGGGATTGAAGGTTGTCGGAGGAGCCAAATAGGCTGATCAATTATTCTGGTTCTCTTCTGTTATAACGAAGCCCTTCATTTCGGGTTCATACCGGCATGACGTGGTTGCTACTTCCCGGACTGCTGCCCCTGGAGGGCCTGACCATGCCCATTTGATCATCTCTTCCAGGGGTCCGGGAGGGCCCTGGAAAACCGCCTCGACGCTTCCGTCGGGGCGGTTTTTTATCCACCCGGTTATTCCAAGCGAAAGCGCCGCCTCTCTTGCTCTCCAGCGGTAACCCACTCCCTGGACAATTCCTGTTATTATGACCCTGACGCACCTGTTGCAGTTCATTTTTCGAGTACCTCCCGGGATAGGCCCAGTTTATCATCGACCATACCCGGGGAAAAAGACCTGCCGGAAGGAGTAGAGGCCATGGGTTGTGAGGTCCGGATCGAGGAGATAATCGAAAGATCGGGGAAAAAGGCCAGGGTACGAATATCCCGAAGGTTGTTCCATCCATCAGGAGGCGGCCAGCCAGGGGACAGCGGATCCATGGAAGGCCCTGGTTTCAGGGCAGAGGTAAGGGATTCCCATTCAGGCGACCAGGGGGATATTCTGGAAATTACGATCAAAGAGGGAGATATCCCGTTGGGTACAAACGTCTCTGTGACCGTGGATAAAGAGAGGAACCGGCTTCTTTCCAGGATGCACACCGGTGAGCATATACTCTCCAGGGCCCTGGAAAACCAGATGGAAGGCCTTTATGTCGAGAAAGTGGCCATAGGAGAGCGCGAAAGTACAATTTTCATGACCTACAAAGGCGAGATGGGCTGGGAGGACCTCTTCAAGGCTGAGGGAACGGCCAACAGGGTGATATCCGGGAACCTTCCCGTAAGAAAGAATACAGTCTCAAGAGAGGAACGGGACAGGTTTAAAGGGGTGAAGATCAAGTGGGACCGGATACCCGAAGGGGAGGTTTCCGTGGTTTCCATAGATGGATACGATTCAATAGCCTGTTCCGGAAGCCATGTCCATTCCACCGGGGAGGTGGGAGGGGTTTTGATAACGGGCTTCAAGGGAAGCAACCCGGACTGGGAAGTAAGATATTCACTGGAACGTCAGGAGATCCTTGAAAAACACAGCAGGATCATCAGAGTCCTCTCAAGAGATATTGGCTGTGACCCTGAAACATTTCCCGTTCTCCTTCACAAGGTCCAGGAAGAACGCCGTGAATATGCGAAGAGACTGGAAAAGGCCCGCAGATATATTGACTTTTCCTGGGAAGTCTTTCATGAGCGGCCGGTCAGGCTGTATTTTTTTGCCGTGGAGAATTTCCCTGTTGAACTGGCCGCCCCTGCTGTAAAAAGAAAGATTGAGGAAAACCCGGATTCAATAGTCCTATTCCTGTCACAGGAGGAGGGCGGGAACGGGGCGAACTTCATTATTGCGGCAGGCGATAAGGCGGAAGTTGATCTGAGGTCATTTCTTAAACAGAACAGGGACCTTGAAGGCAGGGGTGGAGGAGCGGAACGCTGGATCCAGGGAAGGTCGTCTAACTGCTCATCTTCGGACTGGAAAAGAGCTGCCCTTTTGATAGGTTGACAAATAGTTTGCCTTATGTAAACATTGATCACAACAAACCTGGTGGTCGTTCCGTGAGATCTTTGT
The DNA here is from genome assembly GCA_002383685.1 of Synergistaceae bacterium UBA4066. Lineage (GTDB taxonomy): Bacteria > Synergistota > Synergistia > Synergistales > Thermovirgaceae > UBA4066. The sequence continues at coordinate 71,232 of DFZC01000017.1, forward strand.
CATAGGGCTTCTATTCGCATATCGAAAGGGAGGAATAACAATTGTCTACGGATCTGGGAACAAAAGAATGCCACTTCAAAGTCAGAGAGAAAAACGGATACCCTTTTGCCCCGTCACTGGATGTCCTTTTTGACGGCAACAGAACCCCTTACAACCTGAAGTGGAGGGAAAGGGTCCTTTTACATGAATTGGCGCGGCTGAAAAATGATATATAGGACCGGAGCGGGTGAAGGGGCCTCAGAACCTCCCGCTCCATCTGCTATAGTATCTTTCAAGGGATAGCGTCCTGTTGAACCCGAGGAGGTTTGTCATGCCCGTTCTTTTCTTTTTTTCGATATCGGCGGCCGCTGTAACTTTCACTCTTTTCTACACCTGGTGTATCCAGAAACCGTTCCTCTACGTGAGCAGATCCTTCCAGGGCCAGGAAACACCTGAGGATACCTCACTTGGTGAATTTGACAAACTCCCTCCAGCAGTTCTCCCGCTTGTATGGTATCCGCTCAAGGTGGTTTTGTTCCTTGGGGAGACCTACATACAGGCGGCCTGGGGGGCATACTGTGTTCTGAGGGTATTCAGGGCCATGGGGGAAGCGGGATTAGAAAGGGGAATGGTTTACCATGTGGCTGCTTTTGCGGCCTGCATCGGAGCCCTCGGATATATAGCAAGGAGCGAGAAAAGAAAGGATATACTGACCGTCATCCAGTCATGCATAGCTATGGGCAGTTATATTGTCTTCGTGCTGAACAGGGGCGCAATTGCTGCCTATTATCCCTGGCTTGTAAGCTATTTCTCCAAGTAGAGAGGATCGCTCCGGATCAGACCCACCTGAAGGCAGTAGCCTTGAAAACCATCAGCACCTGCTTGCCTGGAACAAGTCCCAGTCTGGAAAGTGATCCTGTCGTAACCCGGGAGGTCATGTTAAACCCGCCGACCGATACGGTCACAAGCACACTTCTTTCCCCGTTCTCCAGGTTCATCCGCACGACTGTGCCCTTTACCGTGTTCCTCGCTGAAGTTGACCCGGGGTTATCCATGGAAAGGATAATGTCCTCGGGGTCAAGGAGAGCTGTAAACAGATCCCCATCGGGGGGAGCGATCGCGGTAATTGCCTGACCGTCATCAAGATGCATGCAGACCGTTCCGTCATGATTCTTTTGCCAGGGGCCGTGGAGGATGTTCTCTATAGCCTTTGACCTGATCCTTCCCGAGAACATGGAAAGTACTTCGTCGGAAGCCCCGTATGCCCAGTCAACATCATGGCTTACAATGACAATAGTCGTTCCCAGCATTTCCCGTGCTTTCAGGATAGCTCTGGTTATTATCATTCCGCTAAGGGCGTCAATGCTGGCCGTCGGTTCGTCCAGGATCAGGACTTCCGGTTCCAGGACCAGCCTGGATGCCAGCGCTACTCTCTGGGATTCTCCCCCGGAGAGCTGGAACCAGGATCTTACCGCAAATTCCCCGGGATCAAGCCCTACCATCCTGAGTGCTTCATGGACCTTTGCAGTCAGATCTTTCCTGATGCCCCTTGCATTGAGGCCATAGGCCACGTTGTCAAAAACAGTTCTTTTCAGAAGCCTGGATTCCTGCAGGAGCAGGGTGGCCTTTCTTCTCAATCTATCGTCAATATCCCTTACATGCTCGCCATTGAAGAAGATATCTCCTGCAGCAGGTCTTTCCAGGAAGGCCAGTATCCTCAGAAGGGTGCTTTTGCCGCTTCCGTTAGGGCCTGTGATCCCGACAATGGCGCCTTTTTCAATTTCAAGGTCGGGGATATCGAGAACTGTCCTGTTGCTGTATCGTTGAATGATGTTCCTGAGTTCATAGATGGCGGTCAACTGGAAGCCCTCCTTCTGGCGAGCGAGACCACGGCATTCACCGTAAAGGCTATCCCCAAAAGTACTATTCCAAGAGCAATACCTTCCGCGAACTGTCCCTTGCCGGTTTCGAGGGCGATGGCGGTCGTTATTGTGCGGGTTCTCCATTTAATATTCCCGCCGATCATCATGGAGACGCCCACTTCGGAGATGATCCGGCTGTAGGCGGTCATGGCTGCTGCCAGTACAGCATAGCGTCCCTCCCAGAGTGAACTTGCAGCCAGCTGGCCTGGAGATGCACCCAGTGTCATAAGGGTAAGGCGAACTGAATTTTCCATCTGTTCTGTAGCAGATGCGGTTAGGGATACTACAATGGGGAGTCCGAGTACGAACTGGCCGATGGCTACTCCTTTAAGGGAAAAAAGAAGCCCGAAGGACCCCAGGGGGCCGACCCTCGAGATGAAGGCGTAGACCAGCAGACCGACGACGACAGTGGGGAGGGCGAGGAGAGTGTCCACAACGGTCCTGCAGACCCTTTTCCCGGGAAAACTGTAGTAACCAAGGAGGAACCCGAGGGGTATCCCTACTGCGAGAGTTATCGTTATGGAGAAGGTCGACACCTTCAGGGTCGTGAATATGGCACTGAAGGTCTCTTCCTGTCCCGTGAAGAGAATTACAAAGGCGGTTTTAAAACCCTCGACAAGATATCCCATTGTGACCTCCCCAAAAGAAACAATTAAGCGTTAAACCACTCTGGGTCTCAAGCGCAGAGGCATTTGCGCTCTTACTGTAGTAGGAGAAAAGGAACTCCGCAAGTTCCACCAGGGGGGTGGGGAAGATGCGGAGTTCCCTGCCTTGGGGCATAAGGATCCTATTTTGCGTTCGGCACAAAGAGGGGTTTGCCGAGGAGACTGAACTCTCCGATCATTTTCTGGACCTTGTCGGAGCGCATCCAGTCGGAGAACTTCAATGCAAGATAGTATTGTATGTGGTCTCCACGGACCGGGTTTACGGCGATAACGCTGTACTGGTTGAAAAGAGCTTCGTCACCCTCGACCAGTATGACCAATGGAGGGTTGCCCTTGTGGTTGTCCTCATACTTTATGAAAGTTCCCCTGTCGGTCAGGGTGTAGCCGTCCCTCTCGGCGGCGATGTTGATGGTGTTCAACATTCCCTGGCCGGTCTGGATGTACCAGCTTTCCTTTTCGGGCTGCTCGACTCCGGACCTCTTCCATAGGTCGACCTCCATGGCATGGGTTCCCGAGTTGTCGCCGCGGCTTGCGAAGGTGGCCTTTCTGGAAGCTATGGAGATAAAGGCTTCCCTGACGGTCTTGCCCTTGACTTTTGCCGGGTCAGAAGCCGGGCCGATGATGACGAAGTCGTTGTACATAACCTCGCGGCGGTTGACCCCATACCCGTCCTCCACGTATTTCTTTTCAAGATCCGGGGCGTGGACCAGCAGAACGTCGACATCAAGGTTCTTCCCAAGCTCGAGGGCCTTTCCCGTACCGACGGAGACCCACTGCAGCTCAATGCCGGTATCCTTGAGAAACTCGGGAGCCAGAACATCCAGAAGCCCGGTATTGTCCGTGCTGGTGGTTGTTGCCATGCGAAGTACGGGAGCGGCAAGAGCCGCCGTTACGGAAAGGCAAACGGCTAGCAGAGAAATAAGAACAACCTTTGAAAAGCGCTTCATTTAAACCAACCTCCTGTGTTGTAATTACGGAGAAAAACTCCGGCAACAAAAAACCGTCTCCCGAAAAAAGGGGAGACGGCACGTGAAGGCTGATCGTCCGTTCCCTCCTTTCCAAACACGGGAGGCGCTACTGTTTCCGGAAGCGCCCTTAGGCAAGCCGCCATGGGGTAACCGTTAGGCGGACGAGCTCGGAGGTTTTTTGTTAGCGATAATATACCATGTTCGGAAAGAGAGGTAAAGGCGAGTGAAGGGAAGTATTTTCATGAAGGATCCGGATTTTGGTATGAAGTAACGAAAAAAGAACCGAGAACGCGGCGAGTCATGCATTTTACCTGGAGGGGTATCTCTGTCAAACAATAGGGGCTATAATATTCGGGCGGGCTAATATATGTTGATCTGGAGGGTTCGCGAATTACGGAGAGAGGACCGGGGCAGACGCGGTCCGACCTCGACATTGTTTTCTGCCACGAGAAGTCCTATAACATACATGGCCGGGCGCGAAAGGCACAGAGGCTTCGTCCATTGTCGGGTTGAAGAAAGAGTTGCCTTGATGCATGACTGGTACAGACAGGCGAGAGGATCCTGTGTCTGGGGATGTATACACGCTATGCCAAAGTCCTTCAGATCGCCAGAGCTCTCGGGAGGCATTCACAGGATCCTTTCGGGTGATCAGGGAAGAGAGGCGGGTATTCCTGTCGGATCTGTAACAGGTTCCGCTGGAATTCATACAGTTGAGACAATGCCGGAGGGCGTTCAACAGTTTCTGGATCGTGAATGCTGAGAACAACAGAACAAGGAGGAGAACAGATCATGAAGAAAGTGCTTGTTACCTTTCCGGAAGACCAGGCCGGTGATCAGGCGGTAGCGAAGATACTTGCAGGAAAGGCGGATATCTCAAGGATCCCCGAAAGGGGAGATCCTTCCAGGGTCAGAGCTTTGAGAGAAGCCGACGCGGTCATATCGTTCATGATGCATCTCGAGATAGACCCTGAAGAATTTTCCCTTCTAAGGGAGGGGTGTCTTTTACAGTCCATGCAGGCAGGCGTGGACGCACTGCCCTTCGGGGATATCCCCGGGAAGGTGATCATATGCGCAAATACCGGGGCGTGGGCAGACCCGATGGCTGAACACATCCTGGGCATGATCCTGTCCCTGGGGAAATATCTCCAGAAATCCCACAACCGAATGATAAAGGGGCAGTTCGACCGAAGCATAGTCAGCACCTGGTTCAGGGGCAAAACATGCGGGTTCATAGGTTACGGAGGAATTGCCAAGGCTGTTGCAAGGCTGGTTCGTCCCATGGGGATGAGGGTCATCGCTGTGAACACCAGGGGAAGGACAGACGAGGATATCGACTTCATAGGGACCATGGAAGACCTGCCCAGGGTACTTGAAGGGTCAGACGTGCTGGTGATAGCAGTCCCCCTTACAAGAAAGACCAAAGGGCTTTTGGGCGAGAAGGAACTTGCCATGATGAAGAAGGACGCCATCCTGATCAACCCTGCGCGAGGGGCAATTATTGACCAGAAAGCCCTCTACGAGAGAATGAAAGCCTTCCCTGACTTTCGGGTCGGCATAGATGCCTGGTGGATTGAGCCCCATACCCATGGCGAATTCAGGATAGATCACCCGTTCTTTGAACTGGACAATCTGCTTGGTTCTCCTCACAATACCAACCTTGTGGATGGGATATTCCCCGTGGCGGCAGGGATCGCCGCAGGCAACGTGAATGATTTCCTGGAGGGGAAACAACCCAGGAGTATCATTGACAGGGAGGATTACATTTTTTAGCCCTGGGACACAAATACCGGAAGGGGGAAGGATCAGTAATGATCGGACGTTTCAGTTTCGAGCTTCCGACCAGGATCGAGTTCGGCCAGGGGGTTTCATCAGCCGTTGCAGATGTCCTGGGGGACCTGGGGGGCAAACGACCGCTGGTGGTTACCGATAAAGGCGTAATTAACGCCGGAATATTTGAGAAGATCAAGGACTATCTTGAAGGGAAAGGCCTTGAGTATCTCGTTTTCAGCTCCGTTGAGCCCAACCCCAAGGACAGGGATGTAATGAACGGTGCATCGGAGGCAGAGGCTTTCGGCGCCGACTCAATAATTGCCATAGGCGGGGGCAGTCCCATTGACTGTGCCAAGGGTATAGGAGTGATCGTGACCCATGGGGGAAAGATAAGGGACTACGAGGGCAGGAACGCCGTTACGAAAGAAACCCTTCCCATGGTGGCGGTCCCCACCACTTCGGGTACCGGGAGCGAAGTTACCTTCAGTTCTGTTATCACCGACACAACAGACAGGTTCAAGTTCAGCATAAGGCATCCCAGGATAGCGGCAAGGGTGGCCCTCTGCGATCCGGAACTGACGGTCTCTATGCCTCCGATGTTGACTGCCGCTACGGGGATGGATGCCCTTACCCATGCCATAGAAGGTTTTACAGCAAAGCCTTCTGAACCTGTTGCCGATGCATGTGCCTTGCACGCCATAGAGATGATAGTGAAGTACCTGCCACGGGCGGTCAATTCGGGAGATGACATGGAGGCCAGGTCCGCCATGCTTATGGGTAGTGTCCTGGCCGGGATATCCTTTTCCCATTCGGATGTCGCCTCGGTCCATTGCATTGCTGAAGCACTGGGAGGCATGTACGACGCCCCCCACGGTATGTGCAACGCCGTTGCGCTCGCTCCGGTCATGAGGTTCAACATGCCCTTCTGCGTCGATCGTTACGCGAGGGTGGCCACAGCAATGGGGCTTTCTTTCAAAGGAGCGAAGGAAGGTGCGGAAAAAGCGGTAGAGAAAGTGGAGGGACTTGCGGCAGATGTCGGACTGCCCCCCTTCAGTTCCCTGGGCGTCAGGGATGAGGACAGGGAGACAATTGCCGAATACTCTGCGAGGAACGGAAGCAATTCCAGCAATCCCAGGCCAATGTCAAAGGAGGATTACCTGGAGCTTCTGGACCTGATGGGATAGCAGACCGAAAAGGGTGGTGTCTGGCCGGTAACGGCAAGAGTCAGGCAGCGTCACCCTTATTTTTAACTTCCCCATACTCCCTCCCTGTCGGCGGTCTCGTAGAGGCTGTCCAGTATCTCGCCGAAGAGAGGGTCAGTCTTTCTTGGAGGGTCAGTCCTCAGGAAGGTCCTTTCGCGGCTTATGCCATTTTCCTTCCAGGACTTTCCTAAGGATATGCAGTTCTGGGTAAACCCCTGCATATGATCCAGGGCTTTGGCGAATCGGGCCTCGGGGGTGGCGTCGTCCTCGAATTCGTCCCAGAGGGCCCTGAATTCCGCGGCAAGGTCCTCGGGGAGTGACGAAAACAACCTTTCGGCAGCGACTTCTTCCCTTTTTCTCTGACTGGCCGCCCCTTCTTCGTCGTATGCATAGGTATCTCCGGCATATATCTCCACAAGATCATGTGTAAGGACAAGTTTCAGGACCTTAAGGAGATCCGCGGGAAACCCGATCTCACCCTGGAGAAGCATGGCCCATATCCCAAGGTGCCACATATGCTCGGCTATGCTCTCGCGACGGCTTCCGTCCCAAAGGTATCCCCTTCGGAGGATAGTCTTGGCTTTGTCGGTGGTTTTCAAAAACTCCAGTATCTGCTTCGTCCGTTCTTCCATAATTGTTCCTCCGTTTATCGTGATTTTTATCAAGTGAGGCTTGCATTTGGGATTGAATGCAATATATAGTCTATGATGAATTACGCTAACATTTTCTTTTCAGGTGGATCTAAATGAAGAGGAGGAAGATATGTAATGAATATCGATAGCAAATACCGGGACATTCCCGAAAGAAGAAAAGAATTCCCGTCCCTTTCAAGGATGCACAACGGGTACCCCCTGGCTTTCTTCGATGGACCTGGAGGGACCCAGGTGCCCCAGGCCGTCATTGACGCCGTCGTGTCTTACTACTGCACATGCAACTCGAATACACACGGATTCTTCGTAACGACCAATGAATCGGACATGATCCTGGAGAAAGCAAGGGAAGCAGTCGCTTCCTTCCTGGGGGCTTCCGGCGGCAGGAACATTTCCTTCGGCCACAACATGACCACCCTTAACTATACTCTCAGCAGAGGAATAGGCAAAGTCCTGCTCCCGGGAGACGAGATCCTGATCACCCAACTCGACCACGAAGCGAACAGGGGCCCCTGGCTTGCTCTCAGGGAGGAGGGGATACAGGTCAGGGAGGTAGAGATCCTTCCTGATGGAACACTTGATTACGATGACTTCAGGGATAAGATAAACGAGAACACCCGTCTTGTTGCGATGGGTTTTTCTTCAAATGCGCTCGGGACGGTAAATGATGTCAGCCTGGTTCGGGGACTGACCCATAAAGTGGGAGCCTGGCTGCTTGTGGACGCTGTCCATTATGCCCCCCATTTCCCCATAGACGTCAACTCCCTTGGAGTTGATTTCCTGCTCTGTTCCGCCTACAAGTTTTACGGGACCCATATAGGCATTCTCTATTCCAGAGAAGGGCTCCTGGACAGGATACCGGTCTATACATTAAGGACGCAGGAACAGCACGCGCCATACTGCATCGAGACCGGGACATTGAACCACGCCGCCATCGCCGGAGTTAAGGCGGCAGTGGATTTTATCGCGTCGTTCGGGAGCGGAGGGTCCTTCCGGGAGAAGATCGTTTCGGGAATGGATCGCATCGGTGAGTTTGAACATATCCTTGGAAAAGAGATATACAAGGAGCTCAAAGGGATCAAGGGTGTTGAGGTCGCAGGTCCTGGCTTCGATTCTGACAAGAGAGTACCGACAGTTTCTTTTACCATGGAGGGAATGGACCCCATAGAGATCTGCAAGCTTCTTGACAGAAGGGGCATCTGTGCCTGGGACGGTCACTTCTACGCGATCCGGCCTATTGAGGTCCTGGGTCTTCTGGAAAAAGGAGGAGTGACAAGGGTGGGAGTGTCGCTTTACAACACTCCAGAGGAGGTCCAACGGCTCCTTGAAGCTGTTGCCGACATTGGCAAGGGGAAGCTCAGGTAGGGCTGAACAGATGCGGATACTTTTCGTTGGTTTCGGGAACGTCGGAAGAACGGTCGCAAGGATCCTTACGAAGGAAAGAGCCAGGTTCCCGGGAATGGGCGCTCTGGATGACCTGGTCGTCGCTGGAATTGTGACCAGGAGAGGTGGTTCTCTCGCCTGCCCGGAGGGCATCGACCTCCTGGGAGCGTTGGAAAGCATGGAAACCATTGGCCGTTTTTCGGAAGATATGAAGGGCTTTTGCGGGATGACCGGAGAAGAAGCATCTGCTGTCCTTGATTACGACGTGCTTGTTGAACTTTCGACCCTTTCCATCGAGAACCGGGGTGAGCCGGCGTCTACACATATCAGGACTGCACTGGGAAGAGGATGTCACGCAGTATCGGCCAACAAGGGGCCTGTGGCCTTTTCATACAGGGAGCTTTCAGAGATCGCCAGAATTACCGGAAGGGAGTTCCTTTTTGAAACTGCCGTTATGGACGGGGCCCCTGTATTCAACCTCTGCAGATCCTGTCTCAGGGGATGCAGCATTTCAGCCGTTGACGGGATACTCAATTCGACCACGAATTATATCCTTGGGAGAATGGAGGAAGGCGCTGATCTTCCTGAAGCGGTGAAAGAAGCACAAAAGATCGGTGTGGCAGAAGCGGATCCGGGTCATGATGTAGATGGATGGGATGCTTCCGCAAAGGTTGCGGCCCTGGCCAACGTCATTCTTGGCGGCGAGATAACGCCTTTCGATGTAGACCGCAGAGGGATAGGCGAAGTAACCTGCAGCGAGGTGCGAGAAGCCCTCCGTTCAGGGAAGAGGCTCAAACTTATCTGCAGGGCCTGGAAAGACGAAAAGGGGATACATGGAAAGGTAGGGGTTGAGGAAATTTCCCTGGATCACCCTTTTTCCCTGGTCTCAGGCGGTGGTGCGGTGTTAAGGATCCACACGGATCTCATGGGTCCTGTCATCATAACCCAGGAGAACCCGGACCTGTACGATACCGCATACGGTGTATTGGGTGACCTCATTGCCATTCGCCAGAAGGCATAAGATCAGGTTGCTTCCGGCAGTTGTTGATGAGCGTTTCTTTTGGTATATTTGAAAGGAATTCAAATACCAGGAGGGGTAATAATGACCAGGGAAAATACCATGAAAAACCTGAAAGAAGCTTTCTCAGGGGAATCCCAGGCAAACCGCAAGTATCTTGCCTTCGCAAAAAAAGCTGACGAAGAGGGGTATCATCAGGTAGCCAGGCTTTTCAGGGCAACTGCTGAAGCAGAGACCATCCATGCCCATACCCATTTGCGTTCCATGGGAATGACAGGGTCAACCGCCGAGAACCTGGATGCGGCCATTGAAGGTGAAACATACGAATTCAAGAGTATGTATCCTGCGTTCATTGATGAAGCGGCCGACGAAGGAGAGAAGCAGGCAGAAAGGTCTTTCAGGCTGGCCAACGAGGCTGAAAAGGTGCATGCCGGTCTGTACCAGAAGGCCAGGGATAACCTGGGTTCAGGAGAGAGTTTTGATTATTTCCTCTGCACTGTCTGCGGACACATTGCTGAAAGAGATGCGCCGGATTCCTGTCCGCTCTGCGGGGCCAGGAAACAGGCATACAGACTGGTCGAATAAGTCACCCGGCAAGGCCCTGTTAATAGCGGACAGGGAGGAAGTCCTGCGTTGCGCCGGTATCTTTCCGGAGGAAACCGGTCCGCTGTATCATGATGCCGTCCTTCCTGTCATTGCATCTCTGATCTCTGGCCTTGATCCTCATTGAAAGTTTTTAAGGGGGCCTCTCCGGGAGGTCCTCCTTTTTGTCTAAAAGAGCAGATACTGTATAGTTATTAATTGATCTGCCGCTCCCGGAAGGAGTGAAAGCATGTACAAAATAAGGGTGCTAAACAGCGAGGACCTGGATAAAGTGCTTGAAATGAAGGATGTCATTGAGGCCGTTGAGACCGCCTATGTCCAGTATTCCAACGGGGAGGCGAAACTGTTCCCGGTAATATCCCACGAGTTCGAACCTGGTCTGCGGGAGATGGATATCAAATCGGGGTTTCTCTCCCGGACGGGACTGGCAGGACTGAAAATGGTCGGTTATGTAGCCGATAATCCTGACAAGAGGCGGATACCGGCCCTTTCAGGCCTTGTCATGGTCATGAGCATCGAGACAGGACGTCCGGTCGGAATACTGGATGGCATGGTCATAACAAACCTCAGGACCGGGGCAGCCGGTGCCATTGGGGCCAAATACCTGGCGAGGAAAGACTCAACCAGGGTGCTGGTTGTCGGACCCGGGGCCCAGGGCAGGGCACAGGTGCATGGACTGGTAAAGGTCCTGCCGGGTATCGGCCATGTAAGAGTTGCAGGGAGGGATCCCGCAAAGCTGGCAAAATATGTAGATGAAATGTCGTCCATCTACGGCAATGTCGCCTTTATGGCGGTATCCATGGATGATCTTGAGGATAGTGTTTCCTCCTCGGATATTATCGTGACATGCACACCCTCCCACGAACCTTACATAAAAAAGGAATGGGTCAGGCCGGGAACTCACTTTAACGCGATCGGGGCAGATTTTTCAGGAAAGCAGGAGATCGAAGAGGACCTGCTCCCGGGTGCACGGCTTGTTGCTGATTGCCGTGTCCAGACCCTTGAGACAGGTGAAATGCAGACGGCTTTCCGGAAAGGCATTATCAGCGCTTCTGACGTGGCGGAGATAGGAAATGTTATTTCCGGTGAGGAGCCGGGCCGTTCTTCCCAGGATGAGGTGACCATCTTCGATGCGACCGGGATGGCCCTTCAGGATATCGTCACGGCAAACCTGGCCCTGGTTAAGGCGATGGAAAGAGGTAAAGGCTCACTGGTGACGATGTGAGCTTTCAGGAGGAGGGAGCATGAAAATAAGCCCTGGCATTACGGACATACTTATGGCGGCAAGATTCCTGGAAGGCAGGGTTCGCAGGACACCTGTTGAAAGGTCGGGCCCGCTGTCCGATATCTCCGGTTCAGATGTATTGCTTAAATGGGAGAATCTCCAGACTTGCGGATCCTTCAAGCTCAGGGGAGCCCTCAATAAAATGTACTCCCTGAATGACGACGAAAAAAGAAGGGGTGTTATAACCGCGTCCTCAGGGAATCACGCCCAGGGTGTTGCCATGGCGGCACAACTACTCGGGGTGCGTGCAGTAATATGTGTTCCCGGGTCATGCCCCGGAACAAAGAGGGACGCCATTATTTCCAGGGGCGCCGGAATGGTTGACCTCAAGGTGATCGGGCGTTTTTATGACGAGGCTGAAGCGGAGGCCAAGAAGATCTCCGGACAGGAAGGCCTGGTCTACATCTCGGCCTACGAAGACCACCATGTTGTCTGTGGTCAGGGGACCCTGGGGCTGGAGTTCCTTTTGGATGTCCCCGATCTTGACCTTCTGATAGTCCCGATAAGCGGCGGCGGATTGATAACAGGTGTGGCAACAGCTGCCAGGGCGCTTCGTCCGGGGATCGAGGTGATCGGGGTGCACGCCTCGACAAACCCGTCCTGGAAAGCAGCCTGGACAGAGGGGAGCGTTGTCCCGGTGGAGGAGAGTGACAGCTATGCCGATGCGCTTTCAGGGGCAGCATCTTCTGTCCTTTTTCCTTTGATCCGCAGTCTTGTTTCGGGAGTTGTGGACGTTTCAGAAAGGGAGATCGCCCGGGGGATAGCATTTCTTCACTCGCGGCACCATCAGGTGGTCGAGGGCGCAGGGGCTGTAGGTGTTGCATCACTCCTTGCAGGGAAGGTCAAATGCAACGGAAAAAGGACCGGCATCGTTATCAGCGGGGGCAATATAGGTGACCAGACAGTCCTGAAAGCCATAGAGGAAGCGGGGGAAAGGTTTTGAGCAACGATCCGAAGAAACATGAAGAGGGGAAGGATAAAGAAAGACGTTCCCCGATCACCACCCTTCTCTTTATTTCTGTTACTCTGGCTCTTGCGGTAAAAATGTCGCTGAATATCCCGGCCTTCAGGAATTTTTTTTCCGGTTACGGGAAACTGGTCCTTCTGCCGGTCCTACTGCTTCTGGCATACATTGGGACCCATCGCCGGGGGTGAAAAGATCCCCCTGCCTTGCCCCAAGTTTTTCGAGCTCCCTGTTGACAAGGGCAATGACCCTCGATTTTTCGGTTATCCAGGAAGGTGCTACCAGCTCGGGCGGTGATGCGTCGGCGGAAATACGCTGAATAATGGTCTTACCGGGCAAGACCCTGATCGCCTTGACGACCTCCCGCACATAATCACCGATGAGAAGAGGTTCAAAATCCCCTGCACGGTAGAGGGTCTCAAGCCTTGTGCCCTTCAGAACGTAAAGCGGGTGGAACTTGACGGCGTCAACACCGATCATAGCAAGAGCGAGGGAGGATTCGGCAAGCTGGCCTTCCTTTTCCCCCGGGATACCGGATATCAGGTGTGCACAGGTAAAGATGTTCCGGCCGGCGGACCTTGAGAAGGAGTCGATGATCTCCTCCTTGCCATGTCCCCTTCCGAGCCACTTCAAGCCTTCCCCGTCCATGGTCTGTACCCCTATCTCGAGCCATACATCGATCCCTCGTTCAATGGACAGGGACTCGAGAAAATCGAGTATTTCGTCAGGCAGCTGGTCCGGCCTTGCCCCGACCGCTATTCCGGCAACCTTCCCCTGGACTTCGGAAAGACAAAGGATCTCTTCTGCCAGTTTTCTGAATTGATCGGCGGCAGTGTTAGTTGAGGAGTAACTCTGGAGGTAGAGAATGGCCATCCCTGCCGGGTTGCTGCGGCGGATCCTTTCAAACCCCTTGTTGACCTGACTTTCAAGGCTCTCTCCGCTGAGAAAGGCTCCCGTTCCGCCGCCTTTCTGGTCACAGAAGATACAGCCACCCTCGATCAGTCCCTTTCGGTTGGGACACCCGGAACCAGTATCGAGGGGGATCTTGCGAACAGGTACGCCCCATCGGTTCTTGAGCCAACTGGACCATGCCGTATACCTGGTCCCGATGTGAGACAATTTCTAGCCTGCCTCGAAAGAGGATTCCGGGGCAAGGGGAAGGTTTGTAATGCCAGCCCTTGATTCAACTACTTTTCGTCTTGATTCGGCAGTATCATTCCAAAGACTTTCGTGGACCTTTTCGTCGGAAAGAGCAATGATCCTGGCTGCAAAAAGGGCTGCGTTCCTTCCTCCCCCTATACCCATGGACCCGACAGGTACACCCGGCGGCATCTGGACTACGGAAAGAAGAGCATCCAGCCCCCCAAGGGTGTTCCCAGCGACAGGGATCCCGATAACCGGCAGGGTCGTATGGGCTGCAAGTACTCCCGGAAGAGCAGCCGACAGGCCCGCAATAGCTATTATTACCTTTAGCCCCCTGGATCTGGCGTTCCTGGAGTAGTTTGCAGCATCGTCAGGGGTTCGATGAGCTGAAGCGACGGTGATCTCAAAGGGAATATCAAGGTATTCGAAGACCTCTGCCGCCTTTTTCCCTATCTCAAGGTCCGAAGCGGAACCCAACACTATTCCTGCAAGTGGTCCAGTCATTGTTTTCACCTCTTTTTCAAAGCGATATCGCTTCTGTATCTTGCTCCATCGAAATGGATCTTCTCGACAGCGGAATACGCCCTTGAACGGGCTATGGTGATGCTCTCACCCAAACCGACTACGGTCAGGACCCTCCCGCCGGAAGTGACTATCTGCCCATCTGCGTTGTGAACAGTGCCAGAATGGAATACCAGCAGATCATCCTCCTGCTCCAGGTTCTCCAGTCCGCAAACAGGAAACCCCTTTTCGTAAGGTCCTGGATATCCCCCTGAGGCAACAACTACCCCAACGGCAGTACGGGAAGGTCCGGAGGACCTGGTCCTCCCCAGGGTGCCCCTTGCGCAGGCTTCGGCTATCAGGGCGAAATCCCCGCCGAAAGCTGGAAGGACTACCTGCGTCTCGGGGTCACCCATGCGGACATTGTATTCAAGTACGCGTATGCAGCCGGACCTGTCTACCATCAGACCGAAGTACAGGACCCCTCTGAAAGGGATACCGTCCTTCTTCAGCCCCTCCACTGTGGGTTCGATTACCAGTTCGCATACTTTTTTCATGAATTCGTCATCTGCCCAGGAAACAGGGGAAAAGGCGCCCATACCACCCGTGTTTGGCCCCCTGTCCCCGTCAAAGGCTCTCTTGTGATCCTGACTCGAGGGAAGGACCCTGAAGGATTCGCCATCGGTTACGGAAAGCACGGTAAGTTCTTCTCCCGGAAGGAAATCCTCGATAACGACCCTGGTTCCGGAATTACCCAGGAACCTTTTTACGAGGAGTCCTGCGCAGGTCTCCATCGCCTCCAGGAAAGAGTCGATTACGAAAGCGCCTTTTCCTGCAGCAAGCCCGTCGGCTTTTACTACGAAAGGGGGTCTTCTTTTAAGAAGTGCCTTTTCAGCCTGTTCCATGTTTTCGCAAATATCGAAGTCTGCGGTAGGAATTCCGTGCCTCGACATGAACATCTTCGCGAAGGATTTGCTGCCTTCGAGCTTTGCTCCTTCACGCCCGGGCCCCAGAACGGGGATATCCTTTTCCCTCAGATGATCCGCCATTCCTGCAACAAGCGGAACTTCCGGGCCTATCAGGACAAGGTCCGGAGATAACTTCGAAGCGAGTTCGAGGACCTCCCTGGTGTTTGAAAGGTCCACTTGATGATTACTTGCGATACTTGCAATGCCGGCGTTGCCGGGGGCGCAGGCTACCTCCGAAACCAGGTCAGACCTTGAAAGGGCCCAACAGATGGCGTGCTCTCTTCCTCCTCCTCCAAGAACAAGAACTCTCATGACATCACCTCGTGGATCAGTGGCGGAAAGTTCTCCAGCCGCTGATGAACATGCTTATACCAAGCCTTAAGGCGGCCTGCTTGACCTCTTCGTCCCTCATGGATCCCCCCGGCTGAATAACTGCGGATATTTTTGCCTCTGCCGCAGCCTCCAGGCTGTCCGGGAAGGGGAAATATGCGTCGGAACCCATAACAGCCCCGTCAGTTTTTCCGTCTGCCTGGATGATGGCCCATTTTACTGCGTCCACCCTGCTGGTAAAACCTCTTCCTATTCCTACGGTAGCACCTTCACGAACGATCGATATGGAATTGCTCTTGCCCAGAGCTGCGGATTTCCATGCGAGTATCAGTTCGTCCCAAAGGTCCTTCCTCGGTTCTCCGACCCATTCGCCTGAATCAGGGCGTGGCAGCGGGGGAAGGGCGTCCTCCTGGAACAGGACCCCGCTCCATGTGTTGACCATTGAGGGCCCTGAAGCCTTGTTCCCTCCCCATTCGATCAGTCGCAAACTGGGTTTTTCGCTTGCAAGTATAAGGGCTGCAGACTCCGAGAAGGATGGAGCGACCAGCACTTCCGCAAACTGGTCTGCAACCCTCCGTGCCGTCTGTTCGTCAACTTCGCGGGTGAGAGCAATGATCCCCCCGAAAGCGGATACAGGGTCGCATTCGAAAGCCTTCAGGTAGGATGAGACCGGATCTTCCGACACGGCTATTCCGCAGGGGGTGGTATGTTTGATGATCACGCAGGCACAGTCGGACTGGAAAAGGGACATGCTCCTCATAGCACAATCGAGATCAAGGATGTTGTTGTAGGAAAGGGGTTTGCCGGATATCTGCCTCCAAGGCGTATCGTCAAACGGGTGTGAGTAAAGCGATGCCGATTGGTGAGGGTTCTCGCCATAACGGAGTTCCGCCTTTCTGGACAGGGGAAGTACCGTCACTTCCGGGGATGCTGTTCTTTCAGCTCCGCAGGCCCTGGAAAGGCCTTCGAGAATAACAGCATCGTAGTAAGAGGTCTTCAAAAAGGCCTTGAGAGCCAGCGCCTCCCGCGTGGAAAGGGTGACATTTCCCTCCGAGCGGATTTCGTCGACAACCTTGCCATAATCATCAGGGTCGGTGACGGGTATGACATGCCTGAAATTCTTTGCCGCAGCCCTGATAAGGGTCACACCGCCAATGTCGATATTTTCAAGAAGGTCGTCGAGGCCTGCCCCGCCCCTGTAGGTCTCCTCGAAGGGGTAGAGGTTGCAAACCACCATGTCGATCATCGGAATGCCAAATTTCTCGACGTCGGCGAGGTCGGTCTCGAAGTGCCTTCTTGCAAGAATGCCCCCGAAAACCGACGGGTGAAGGGTCTTGACCCTTCCACCCAACATGTGCGGGTAGCCGGTAAGGTCTTCCACCTCCTTGACAGGAACTCCTGCTTCCCTGATGGTCCTGGCGGTTCCGGAACTGGATATGATCTCCCATCCCATGTCAGTCAGGTTCTTTGCCAGTTCAGCTACGTTCCTCTTGTCGTAAACAGAGACCAACGCCCGTTTCTGCCCCATGGCAAATTCTCCTTTCCAGTCCTCAGGACATGATCTCCATCAGTGCCCTGGAAAATAATACGTGCTCTGTCATGTGGATCCTTTCCTCAAGATCCTCGATCGTATCATCCGGGAGTATCCTGACGGGTTCCTGCGCAATTATCTTCCCGTGATCGACAAGTTCGTCAACAAAATGGACGGTAACGCCTGTTATCTTTACTCCGTGATCGTAGGCTTCCCTGATGGAGTTCCTGCCCGGGAAGGATGGGAGAAGCGAAGGGTGTATGTTGATCACCCTCCCCTTTCTTTTTGCTACGAATTCCGGGGAAAGGATCCTCATAAAACCCGCAAGGGCGAGCCAATCCGTTCCTGTGTTGTCCAGAAGATCGTCCAGCCATTTTTCAGCGCTCTCTCTGCCTTGAGATGAGTAGGGGAGGATCCTTACCGGGATCTTCATTCCCCTGGCCCAGGAGAGCCCCGGCGCGTCTGGCCTGTCACTGGCGACAAATGAGATCTCGGCGTCTAACAGCCCTGCCCTGCAATTGTCTGCAATGGCGATCATGTTGGATCCTCTTCCTGATATCAGTACCGCCAGTCTGTTCTTCAATTGGACACCTTGCCGATGATCATTGCCTTTTCTCCCGTTCCTTCGAGAAGAGAAACGACCCGGTCGGTGTTTTCCGGGGAAACCACCAGGACAAAACCGACCCCGAGATTGAACACTCGGCGCATTTCCCCTTCCGCCACCCCACGGTCCCGGATGAGACCGAAAACAGGCGGAAGGTCCCATGAAGAATATTCTACCAGCGGCCTCAGTGTGCCAGGGAGGATCCTTCCTATGTTCTCCTCAAGGCCGCCCCCCGTTATGTGGGCCATGCCCTTGACCATACCCGACGATGCTGCAGAAAGTGCCTGAAGGACATAAAGTCGGGTAGGCGTCAAGAGGATCTCGGAGAGTGTCTTTCCCGACCCGGGTACTTCCATGTCGACCGGGAGGCCCGAGACCCCATCCATAAGGCATTTCCTCACCAGGGAAAAACCGTTGCTGTGCAATCCGGAGCTGGGTAGCCCCAGAAGAATGTCACCCGGGGAGATATTCCTTCCGTCGACAAGATCTTTCTCACTCACCATCCCTACGGCAAAACCCGCAAGGTCAAAGGCACCCGGCTCATACACCCCAGGCATCTCCGCCGTCTCACCCCCGAGCAGAGCACATCCGCATGAAGCGCATGCTTCAGCGACACCTTCAATTACCGGCCCGAGAATTTCGGCGTCCAGGAAACCGCAGGCTATGTAGTCAAGAAAGAACAAGGGTCTTGCCCCGCAGGTGACCAGGTCGTTCACGTTCATCGCGACAAGATCCTGCCCGAGGCCACGGTATCGTCCTGAGATACGGGCTATCTCCAGCTTTGTCCCTACACCGTCAGTGCATGCCGCAAGGAGCCTGCCTTCCCCTATCCTGTAAAGGCCCGCAAATCCTCCTATTCCTCCTGCGACCCCCGGGGCTGAAGCCCTTGAAGCTATCTTCTTTACGAGTTCGATCCAGGCGTCGCTTCTTTCAAGGCTCACCCCGGCCTGTTTATAGGTCCATTCCATTGCCCTCGCCCCCGTCAAGGTAATCACCGCTGAAGCAGGCCGTACAAACATCCATTCCAGGGAGGCCTATTGCAGATACAAGGTCATCGATCCCGAGGTAGTCAAGGGAATCGGCCCCGATCTCGCTCCGCAAGGTTTCCATGTCAAGCCTGGCCGCTGCAAGTTCTTCACAGGTGGGGGTGTTTATTCCGTAATAACAGGGGAAACGGACCGGTGGAGAGGCTATCCTTATGTGGACCTTTTCGGCCCCGTCCTGCCGGAACATTGAAATGACCCGCTTGACGGTCGTTCCCCGTACAATAGAGTCATCCACGACGGCCAGTTCCTTCCCGCTGATGAGGGATTTGATCGGGTTCAGCTTGATCCGGACGCCCAGATTGCGAACCCTCTGGGTGGGCTGGATGAATGTCCTTCCGATGTACCTGTTCCTTACAATTGCCTTTTCATATCGCTGTCTGGAGCATTGAGCATAACCCATCGCTGCTATTGTTCCGCTGTCAGGCATGCCGGTGACCATATCGGCTGAAGGGCATGGGGACCTTCCGGCCAGCCTGCACCCGAGGGTTTTTCTCACCTCGTAGACAGAGCGGCCGTCGATAACGCTGTCAGGCCTTGCAAAATAGACGAACTCGAATGAGCAGACATATTTCCTCTCGGCCGTGTGGGGGATCCTGATGCTTTTCAGGCCGGTCTCGTCTATCACGACGATCTCTCCCGGTTCGACATCCCTCACGAGTGTTGCTCCTACTATATCCAGCGCGCAGCTTTCCGAGGCAACGTAGGTTGTATCATCCCTTCTCCCGATAACTAAAGGTCTGAATCCCCATGGATCCCTTGCAGCCACAAGCCTGTTCCCCAGCAGCACCGCAAGGCTGTAAGCTCCCCTGAGGCGGCGAAGGGCATCAACAAGGGCGTCCAGAGTGGGTTTGTGTGACTGATGGGCCATGAGGTGGATGATCGTCTCAGTATCCGTCGTGGACTGGAAGATGGCCCCCCTGGCTTCAAGCATCTTTCGGATGCCCCTTGCATTTGTGATGTTCCCGTTATGGGCAACAGCGATGGACCCCATTGAATAGTTGGCGCTTATCGGTTGAGCATTTGAAAGGTCGGAGGAACCGGTAGTGGGGTACCTTACATGTCCTATGGCCGAATTCGACATGATGGAGGAGAGGTGTTTCTGGTCAAGCGCAACATGGACCAGGCCCATGCCTCTGAAGGAAAGGACCTCCTGGCCTCCTCCATACGGGTTCCATGCGATACCGGCAGACTCCTGGCCTCTATGCTGCAGCGCGTAGAGGCCTAGATATATGTCCTCAAGAACCGAGCTTCCGTTTTTACAGAAGGCACCGAAAACACCGCACATATCTATTCACCCCTCCAGCATTTCTGCATTTTCTTGACCGGGAGGATCTCCCTGTCTCCGATCGAGAGGGAACTGTCTCCTGTAAATCCTATCTTTTTTACCGGGAAACCATCCCATGTCTCAAGAAAACCGTTGAGGGACCCCTCAGGAACAAGATAGACGGCCCGTGGCCCCCATTCGCCGAAAAGAAGCCCCGGGGTGATCTCCGGTGGCTCCAGAAGGAGGGTCAGCCCCATATTCGATGATATGCATATCCTGGAAAGAGCAGTCAGAAGCCCGCCTCCAGCTATGGGCCTTGCGCATGTTGCCAGGTCTCCCCGGGCGGTTTCAAGAGCCCTGCTCATGAAAGAACTTTCTTTCGCGGGGTCATAGGAGATCCGGCCTTCATGGACACCGTTCCCGGTAAGTCTCGCAAACAGACTGCCTTCAAGGGTTCCCGGCAGGTCGCCTGCCAGAAAAATATCTTCGCGTCCTGATGCTGACTGATCCTCAAGAGGCAACAAATTCTTTTCGAAAAGCCCGACCACCCCGACCATGGGAGTGGGCATGATCTTTCCTTCAGGGTTTTCGTTGTAAAGGCTTACATTGCCTGAAACAACGGGGCAT
Source organism: Synergistaceae bacterium UBA4066 (assembly GCA_002383685.1). Taxonomy (GTDB): domain Bacteria; phylum Synergistota; class Synergistia; order Synergistales; family Thermovirgaceae; genus UBA4066. Next base: position 91,655 of record DFZC01000017.1, read on the forward strand.
GAAAGGTCTCCGGCCACAGCCGCCAGACCTTTCACCGATTCTTCAAGGACCCAGAAGTTCTCCGGGTTTTCGGGGGAAGGGTAGTTCAGGCAGTTTGTCATGCCGAGATGAGCGGCCCCGCTGAGCCACAAGGGTCTCAGGGCCTTCAGGAAGGTCTCGGCAGCACCTTTGAAGGGATCGATACTGCACTTCCAGGGGTCTGCTTCCATGGTTACCCCTATCAACCGTCCGTTCTGACGGACCCGGAATACAGAAACGCTTCTTCCGGGCGGTACTACCGTGCCGGTCTGGACCATGTAGTCGTACTGTTTGTAGATCGCCGATTTGTCCGATATACCGGGATCCCTGAGGATAGCTGCAAGCGTTTCGCGGATCACTGAAGAGTCCAGGGGTCCTGTCCCGCCGTCCGGCAAAGTGGTTTCTGAAGAGGGCCTTTTGGAGGGCCAGAGAACCGGCGGGCACCCCCCCCCGACCATTTCCGCGGGCAGGCTTACAACAGTGCTGCCTCCACTGGTCATAACGAACAGACCATCGTCGGTAACCTCTCCTATGGCCGCACACTCAAGCTGCCATTTTGCGGCTATCGATCCTATTTCATCAAGGTGTTCAGGTTCTGCAATAAGCAGCATCCTTTCCTGCGATTCCGACAGGGCTATTTCCCATGGCTCCATCTTTTCCCTGAGCGGCACCAGGTCAGCCTCGATCCTTATCCCGGTTCCGCTTTTCGCCGCTATTTCACTGGAGGAGGAAGTGATCCCCGCCGCTCCCATATCCTGCATGGCGACAATAAGCCCTTTTGAGTGAATTTCAAGGCAGCATTCGATAAGAAGTTTTTCCACGAATGGATCGCCTATCTGGACCTGGGGACGACTTGACCTGGTGTCATCAGAAAGCTCCGATGAAGCAAAAGCCGCCCCGGCTATCCCGTCCCTTCCCGTCCTTGATCCTATCAGTACAGCCAGGTGACCGGGAAGGGCTGTCCTTGAGCTGACTATGTTGTCAAGTTTTACCGTACCCAGGCACATTGCGTTGACAAGAGGGTTCCCGTTGTAACATTCCGAATAAAGTGTTTTTCCGCCAATTGTGGGTACACCCACGGCGTTCCCGTAGCCCGCTATGCCTTTGACTATCCCGTCGGCAAGGGCCGCAGCCCTGGAGGAGGTTTTCAGGCCCAGGCAAAGCCCGTCCATCAGGGCTGCCGGCCTTGCCCCCATGGCCAGGATATCCCTGATAATGCCGCCCACCCCGGTCGCGGCGCCCTGGTAAGGGGCTACTGCGGATGGATGATTATGGCTTTCGACCTTGAATGCGATCCCCCAACCATCACCGGCGTCAACTATTCCGGCGTTCTCGCCAGGTCCCTGTACTACCTGTTCGCCGTCCTTTGGAAATAATGAAAGCAGGCGCCTGGTGGATTTGTAGCTGCAGTGCTCGGACCACATCACTCCCAGGATCCTGAGTTCCGCGAAGTTGGGTTCCCGCTGCAGTAATTCACGGATCGCGGAGTATTCCGAAGCAGTAAGACCCGCTGATCTGAAATCTGTCTTCATGATCTGTTCCTTCCTTCCAGCCACCTGGATAAAGACTGCCAGAGGGGGAGTCCGTCGACGGAACCCAGGATGCTCTCGCTGGCTCTTTCCGGGTGGGGCATCATACCCAGAACATTGCCTGCTTCGTTAGTTATCCCCGCGATGCAGTTCAGGGCGCCGTTCGGGGAGAAGGAATCATCAACCTCGCCCTCCGGGGAGCAGTAACGGAATACGATCCGGTTGGCAGTTTCGATCTTTGCCAGTTCGTCCCCGGGAAGGAAGTACATGCCCTCGTAGTGAGCTATAGGTATTCGAAGCACCTGACCCTTTCTGTAAAGTGATGTAAAAGGGGTGTCGTTCCTCTCTACCCTGACATGGCAGAAGTCACAGATGAAGGAGAGGGTCCGGTTCGCCAGGAGGGCTCCGGGCAGGAGCCCCGTTTCGGTAAGGACCTGGAAGCCGTTACAGATCCCGAGAACGGGGAGTCCCGATCCGGCATGTTCAATAACGGCCCTGATTATGGGGGATTTTGCCGCCATGGCTCCGCACCGGAGGTAATCCCCGTAGGAAAAACCGCCCGGTAGGACTACGAGTTCCGTTCCTTGAGGGAGCTCATTGTCGTCGTGCCAGACCAGGTCAGCCTGTGTCCCCAGCGCGGATGAGATCGCGTGGACTACGTCTAAGTCACAGTTGCTTCCGGGGAAGACAATAACAGAGGTGTTCATAAGACGATTCTTTCGATCCTGATGGAGTGGTCCTCGACAAGATCGTTGACCAGAAGCTCCCGGCACATTTCCTCAGCGGCGGTCTCCGCTTCCTTTTCATCCTTTGCTTCGAGGTTTACCTGTATATACTTTCCTATTTTTACGTCTTTCACTGAAGAGAAGCCTATCCTTCCCAGGGCTTTCCCTACTGCCTTGCCCTGGGTGTCAAGAACTCCCTCCCGGGGGAAAACCAGGATCTTTGCAAGATAATTCATTTTGAACCTCCCTCTGATAATCTTTTCCAGACCTCGCGGTATGATTCCAGGACGTTCCCGAGATCCTTTCTGAAGCGGTCCTTGTCCATTTTCTCACCGCTCGAGATGTCCCAGAGCCTGCAGGTGTCGGGTGATATCTCGTCGGCAAGGATGATCCCGCCATCAGGCAACCTCCCGAATTCAAGCTTGAAATCAACGAGCACGATGCCAGCCTCCCGGAAACGGTCCTTAAGGATCGCATTCACTTTCAGGCTTATGGCCTTTATTTCATCTATTTCTTTCGCGTCGGCCCAGCCGAATGCGATGATATGATCCTTCGTAACTATGGGATCCCCAAGATCATCGTTCTTCAAGTAGAACTCAAGAAGGGGTTCCTTCAGGACCAGTCCTTCCTCTATCCCGAGTCTTTTGCAGAGGGATCCAGTCGCTATGTTCCTGACGACCACCTCAAGGGGCACTATCCTGACTCCCCTTACCGCCTGGTGTGTTTCGTCAATGATCTCGATGAAATGGGTGGGAATGCCTTTGGACCCCACATAAGCGAGAAGGTAAGCACTTATAATATTGTTGAGGTTCCCCTTGCCTCTTATGGAAGACCTTTTCTGGGCGTTGAAGGCGGTAAGGGAGTCCTTGTATTCGACCAGCAGGATCGCTGGATCCTCAGTCCGGTACAATCTTTTGGCCTTTCCCTCGTAAAGCATTTCAATCTTTTTCAAACCTTATTCCCCCGACTTGGAAAATATGCTTACATTATTTGTCTCAGGAGAATAAATGTCAACACTGAACCGGAACATCCTTCCATTTCGAAATAAATTCTTTCGGGCTTTGAATTTCTGCCTATTTTCTGTTAATTGTATTATGTTAATTGTATTAGTGACAAAAATAACATTCGATGCTAGAATACTGCCGGTTCAATGCGGCCTGTTGGACCCTTTTAAACGATGTGTTTGCCGGGAACACCAAATTCTCCCCCCAGGGGAAAAGATCAGGAGGAGGAATATTTCTATGAGTGCTTTCAAGTCTCCCGTTGAACTGGCAAAATCCGCATGTCTTGCAGCCAAGGCAAAGGTGGCATGGAGTGTCCCTCAGATGCTGGTCCTGGGGATCATGGCAGGAGCCTACATTGCCTTCGGCGGATGGCTCATGACAGTTGTCACCCACGACCTCGCAGCGAACATGGGCCTCGGCTTTTCCCGGTTCCTGGGAGGCGCGATATTCAGCGTAGGACTTATGCTTGTAGTAATAGCAGGGGCTGAACTGTTCACCGGCAACTGCATGATGCCCCTCAGCGTCATGGCCGGATGTACCCCTATGAGTGGTGTCGTCAGGAACTGGTTCTGGGTATATGTGGCCAATTTCCTTGGAAGTCTGCTGGTCGCTTTCCTCATTTATTATTCCGGCCTCTGGAAGGGGCCCATCGGGGTAAACGCTTTCAAGATCGCCGCCGGCAAGATGAGCCTGCCGATCGGTGAGGCTATATTCCGGGGGATACTCTGTAACTGGCTCGTTGTCCTGGCCGTCTGGATGAGCATGGCAGCCACCGACATCATCGGCAAGATCTGGGCGATATTTTTTCCGATCATGGCCTTCGTCGCTTCCGGGTTTGAACACTCCATAGCCAATATGTATTTCATGGCCCTCGGTCTTCTTTTAAAGGGTGACCCCTCGGTGGTAAGCGGGGCAGGTCTTTCGCAGGAAGTACTCTCGAATGTAACTGTCGGAGGATATCTCCACAACCTCATTCCTGTTACCATCGGCAACATGATAGGCGGTATCCTTTTCGTGGCTGTTTTCTACTTCCTGGTGTTCAGGACTAACCTTGAGGACATCGGATAGGGAAGAAGGCAGAACCACCGAGAGGAACAGAGATGGTCTTCGCGGCGGCAGCGGCCTGATCGACGCTGCCGCTGTTGTTCTTGCCGGGGGCAGGGGGAAAAGAGCCGGCGGGGCAAAGGTGTTTTTATCGGTAGACGGTCGTTACCTTATTGAACAGGTCCTCAGAAGAACCCTGTCGATCTTCATAGACGTCATAATCTCTTGCAGGGAAGAGGACTCAAAACACCTTGGAAAGATTCTTGAGACGCTTACCGACATATCCAGGGTAACGATCGTGCCGGACCGCGTTGAAGGACTGGGACCGCTGCAAGGTATTTCACAAGGCCTGGCGTCAAGCAGGAAGGAATGGGTTTTCGTCACAGGATGCGATATGCCCCTGCTGCAGGATTCGGTCGTAAGGTTCATGTGGCACAGGCGAGAAGAAGAAAAGGACGCAGTTATTGTCAGGATAGGAGGATATATAGAACCCCTGCACGCCTTCTATCATAAAAGGATCCAAAAGTCGGTCGAAGAGGCCATTGCCCGGTCCCGAAGAAAGATCACATCCTTTATTCCCGAGATCTCACCGCTGATAATAGAAGAAGAGGAGATGTCCCATATTCCCGGCTTCAGGCGTTCCTTTACAAACATAAATACCCCCGAGGATATCCGTAAATGGCTGGAGGAAAGGCCAGGAATAAACTGATCGCCCCCTGAACCATCAGCAACACTGAACCGTCAGGTACAATGACATTTTCCCCCCTCTTCGTTAGAATTAGTTGCGTTTCTCAATAAGAGGTGTTTGTCGATGAGCGTGCCCATGGAACGTATCAGGAACTTCTGTATCATTGCCCACGTCGATCATGGAAAATCGACGCTGGCAGACCGTCTGCTTGAAGCTACAACAACGGTAAGCGCAAGAGATATGCGTGAACAGATCCTTGACACCCTCGATCTGGAACGCGAGAGGGGGATAACGATAAAACTCGTACCGGTCCAGATGAAATACAGGGGCATTGACGGTCTGGATTACGTCCTGAACCTGATCGACACGCCAGGGCATGTGGACTTCACTTACGAAGTATCAAGGTCCCTTGCGGCCTGTGAGGGGGCACTCCTTATTGTTGATGCCGCACAGGGTGTTGAGGCACAGACCGTTGCGAACGCCTACCTCGCTGTTGACCATGGTCTCGAGATCATTCCCGTGATCAACAAGATAGATCTCCCCTCGGCGCAGCCTGAACAGGCTGCCAGGGAGATCGAGGAGGTTGTCGGCCTTGACTGTTCCGATGTCCTCCTTGCAAGCGCCAAGGAAGGCAAGGGTATCAAAGAGATCCTGGAGGCAGTTATCAAAAAAGTGCCGCCTCCCTCGGGAGAAAGGGATATGCCCCTGCAGGCACTTATTTTCGATTCGATCTACAACAACTACAGGGGGGTCATCTGTTACATAAGGGTAACCAACGGAACCGTACGAACAGGCGATATGATCACGTTCATGGCCACAAGGCGGAGTTTCCAGGTGGAAGAGATCGGTGTGTTCTGCCCTGACATGCGGCCGGTTGATGAACTGGGGCCCGGTGAGGTGGGATACCTTATAGGGAACATCAAGACCGTTGAGGAGGCCAGGGTCGGTGATACCGTGACCTCTTCGAGAAACCCTGCCATTGCCCCGCTTCCTGGTTACCGCAAGGTAAAACCGGTTGTTTTCTGCGGATTCTACCCCATAGAGAGAGATGAATATCCCCAGCTCAGGGATGCGCTGGAAAAACTGCAGATGAACGATTCGGCAATATTTTTCGAACCGGAGACTTCAACTGCCCTGGGATTCGGATTCAGGTGCGGCTTTCTTGGGCTGCTCCACATGGAGATAGCCCGTGAAAGGCTTAACAGGGAGTTCGGAGTAGACCTTGTCGCTACTGCCCCTAACGTCGTCTACCATTTCAGGGACATGTCCGGTTCGCTGATCGAAGCCCACAGACCGTCTGATTTTCCTGAAGCCAGCATGATCGAGGAGGTCCTGGAACCCTTCATCAAGATCACCGGGTTTGTGCCTTCTGAGTACGTGGGAAAGGTTATGCAGCTCTGCCAGGATCGAAGAGGGGTTTTCGTGGGAATGGATTATATAACACCCCAGAGGGCCCGCATCGTCTACGAGCTCCCCCTGGCTGAATTCATCATTGATTTTCACGACAGGCTCAAGTCTGTGACAAGGGGTTTTGCTTCCATAGATTATGAGCACGCCGGCTTCCGGCCTTCCAACCTTGTCAAGGTGGACATTCTGATCGGCGGTGAGCCTGTGGACGCTTTCTGTTTCGTCTGCCATGTCGACCGGGCGTTCAACCGGGGTCAGGAAGCAGTGAGGAAACTGAAGGAGATAATACCGAGGCAGCTTTTCGAGGTCTCCCTCCAGGCTGCCATCGGCAAGAGAGTAATTGTGCGCCAGAACGTCAAACCATTGCGGAAAGATGTTCTGGCCAAGTGTTATGGCGGTGATATTACCAGAAAAAGGAAATTGCTGGAGAAGCAGAAAGAGGGGAAGAAGAGGATGAAACAGATAGGCAGGATATCGCTGCCGCAGGAGGCTTTTCTTGCCTTCCTCAAGTCCGGCGATGAAGAAGAGGAGTAACGCGAAAAGGGCTGTTTCCCTTTACATACATATTCCCTTCTGCGAAAGCAAGTGCCCTTACTGCTCCTTTTACAGCACTGCCATGGCCCCGGGCAAAGTCGAGAACTTCCTGGGTGCGCTGGAAGCCGAGATCGATCTCCTGAAAGCCGCTCACAAAGTTCTCCCTGATGTCAGGACCACCTACATCGGAGGCGGAACTCCCACAGTTCTTGGTCCTTCTCACTGGGTCCGATTGATCGACATTCTGGAGAAGGGTTTCAGATTTCTTCCCGGAAACGAGGTCTCTGTGGAGGCCAACCCTGGATCGATCAGCCGGGAACTCATTTCTTTATGGAAAGAGTGGCGGGTGACAAGGGTAAGCGTAGGCGTCCAGAGCCTCAGGGATGAAGACCTTTTCCTGCTGGGCCGCTCCCACGATGCAGGCCGATCGGCCGAGGCCATGAAAATAGTGACTGAAGCGGGATTTTCCCTCTCAGCCGATCTTCTTTTCGGGCTCCCGGGCCAGGACATCAGGGGTTGGCATGAAAGCCTGAAAGGGGTAATAGGGGCAGGGGCGGATCACGTTTCCGTATACCAGCTTGCACTGGACCCTGGAACCCCCTGGGGAGACCGCCCGCCGGCCGGGCTGGCGGAAGGGTATCCTCTTTACAGGTGGGCGCAGTACTATCTTGAAAAAAAAGGGTACCGCCAGTACGAGATCGCCAGTTTTGCAAAAGCGGGCAAATGGTGCAGGCATAATGTTGTTTATTGGCTGGGAGGGGATTTCCTGGGGCTCGGTCCTTCCGCCTGGAGCTGCAATGGGTTTGAGAGAAGCAGGAATGTCATTGATCTTGATGAGTACTGTTCGATCACCGGGAGGGGGGAGTTGCCTGTGTGCTTCTCTGAGATCCTTGAAGGCGATGTGCTTGTCTCGGAGAGGGCGATCCTTGCCCTGCGGACACGATGGGGAATACGTTCCCGAAAATTCAGTGCCCTTTTCGGGGCAGGGTCCCTGGATACCATTATGCAAAGACTGGAAGAGATCCCTTCTCATCTTCTGAAAAGATCGCGCGGCGGTGTCTATCTCAGCAGGGAGGGCATGAGGGTCGGGAATTCCATATGGCAGATGCTGCTCCCCTGATCACCGTCATGTCTAGCCAAGGACGATATTGCGCGAATGGCCGATGACCGTATCGGTTATCTCGAACATGTTCGATATGGTCCCGACACACACCGACGACGCTATCCCGAAATGATTTGCGCAGGTCCCGCATACCAGGATCCTTGTGCCCTTTCCCTCCAGCATCTTAAGGCTTTCCGAGGCAGATGAGTCCGGTTGCGCAAGTTTTACCCCCTCATTCATAAGTGCTATTGTCGAGGGCGCAGGGATGCGTTCCGTCAAGGTCCCAAGAAAACCTTTCATGAGGACTTCCCCGAGCGGCCTGTCACGGTGGCCAAGCGTATCGGAACAGATCATTATTGCAATATCCTCCAGTCCTCTCTCTTCGGCAGATCTGTCGGTCCCGGTATCTGAAAGTGTGTCGGCTGACCCGGAACAGGTTAACGTTGCAAAAGAACCATTTTCAGCAACCGAAACGGCAAGGCCGCGGCTTTCCAGGAATCGCCTGACGTTCATCAAGGGCACCCCGGCGTCAACGATTATTTCAAGCGGGAGGCCATAGTCTTCCAGGGCGTTCCTGGTCATGATGACCGGTTTCGGGCAGGGTTTGGTTCGGGAGTCGATCCTGTGCATCAGTGTGATCCTCCATTCCTGTTCTTTTTGTACATTGAATCATACCATCAGGAACAACCCCTATTCTGTTGGGTTTTTCCCTTCCATGGTCTAAACTGAAACAGTTCACTCACCACCACCGACGGGAAGGTGTTTTTATGCGAGAAGATATCAAAGGCCTGCTGAGGGATCTGCCATCAATGGATGAACTGCTTCAAAAATCATGGACCCTGGAATTTCAGGACCAGCTGGGAAGGGATGCAGTAAAATCCACCTTTGCCGATGTAATAGGCGAGGTGAGAAGGGATCTTGTCGATGGGAAGATCTCCTCAATGGATCATGAACAACTGGACTCAGAAGTTCTCCGGCGACTGAAGAAGTATTCGAAAAGGAGCCTTTGCCACGTTGTTAATGCCACTGGAGTGGTGGTCCACACCAATCTGGGAAGGTCCTGCCTGGGCAGGGACGTTGCGGAAAGGGTAGTGGAAACAGCCTCGAACTACAGCAACCTGGAGTACAACCTCGTGGAGGGAGGCAGGGGGCACCGCAACGATCATGTTGAATGGCTGCTGACGAGAGTGACCGGCGCCGATGCTGCACTGGTGGTCAACAACAACGCGGGAGCGGTCCTTCTCTGCCTGGCAGCCCTGGGGAGAGGCTCAGAGGTCATAGTGTCAAGGGGAGAACTGGTTGAGATCGGCGGATCCTTCAGGATACCGGACATTATGGGGTTTTCCGGTGCTGTAATGAAGGAAGTTGGCACAACCAACAGGACACACCTTTCTGATTATGAAAATGCGGTAACCCCCCAGACAGGTATGATCCTCAAGGTCCATCCCTCCAATTTTCGTATTTCAGGTTTCCATTCAGAGGTATCAAGGGTGGAACTGGCCCGGCTCTCCAGGGAAAAGAACCTGGTTTTCATGGAAGACCTTGGGAGTGGGGTCATTGCCGATCTTTCCGGCTACGGCCTTGACGGTGAACCTACGGTAAAACAGTGCCTGGAATCCGGCGTGGATATTGTTACTTTTTCCGGGGACAAGCTCCTTGGGGGGCCTCAGATAGGGGCTGTTGTCGGGAGAAAACAGATCCTGGAAAAATTGAGACAGTATCCGCTTTTAAGGGCCCTGCGCGTGGACAAGATGACCCTGGCCGCATTTGAAGAGACCCTGAGGCTGTATATGCAGGGGAAACTTGAAGATATTCCGACCATCAGGATGCTTGCAATGCCCCCGGATGTATTGTTGAAGAGGGCCAGGGCCCTCGCCCGCAGGATCAACAGGACATCAGGATCCGGAGCGAGAGTTGTCCGGATATCGGATGCCGTCGGCGGGGGAGCCTTTCCCGAAAAGGATCTACCCGGCTATGGAGTCGAAATTGACCTTCCCCTCCAAATATCCGATGGTACCGCCCTTAAAAGACTGAGAGAAGGTCCCGTTCCAATAGTTGCTGCGGCAAGGGACGGGAAAGTGATCTTTCACGTCAGAACCCTGATGGAAGGCGATGAAGGCATATTATGCGCCGCTGTGAGGGGTCTCTTCGGGGGGGAATGATCTGATGCAGGAAAAGATCGAAGTACCTATTGTACTGGGTACAGCCGGCCACATAGACCACGGGAAAACGACCCTTGTCCGTGCTCTGACAGGTATAGACTGCGACAGGCTGGGAGACGAAAAAAGGCGAGGGATAACGATAGAACTCGGCTTTGCGCCACTTACACTTCCGGGCGGAAGAACGGTGAGCATTATCGATGTGCCTGGACACGAGCGTTTCATCAGGCAAATGGTAGCCGGGGCGGCTGGCGTCGACGGGGTCATTTTCGTGGTAGCTGCCGATGAGGGTGTAAGGGCACAGACCAGGGAACACCTTGAGATCCTTGGACTTATCGGTGTCAAGCATGGGTTGATCGTTATGACAAAATCAGACCTGGTTGAAGAAGATCTGCTCGAACTGGCGATAGAAGAGGTGAGGGAAGAGGTCAGGGGCACGTTCCTTGAAGATTCCGAGGTTGTTCCCGTTTCATCTGTCAACGGGAAGAACCTGGACCAGCTCCTGTCGGCCCTCGGGAGGCTGGTAGGGAGGATCCCTGAAAGGAGTCCTGAGGGGGCCTTTTTTATGCCTATAGACAGGGCTTTTCCCGTCAAGGGTTTTGGCGCTGTTGTTACAGGGACTGCGTATAGGGGCAAAGTTCGAAGGGAGGATCCGCTAATACTACTTCCACGAGCTCTTAAAGCCGATATCCGGTCAGTTCAGGTCCATGAAAAGTCTGTAGAAGAGGCCAGAAGCGGCCAGAGGGTGGCATTAAGCCTGGGCGGGATATCTCTTTCGGACCTTGAAAGGGGAGATGTTCTGTGTACTCCCGGTGTTTTCGCTCCCTCATCCAGGCTTGACGTCAGGCTGTCAATACTTCCCTCCTCGCCGGAACCGGTCCATCACTGGCAACGGGTCAGGATCCACATCGGAACTACAGATCTGATCGGGAGAGTGTCACTTCTTGACAGGGACAAACTGGACCCCGGGGAAAAATGTAACGCCCAGCTGGTTACAGAAGAACCCGTCGTGGCAGTGAGAGGAGAGGCTTTTATTGTACGTTTCTACAGTCCCCTGAGAACCATTGGAGGGGGGACCGTCCTTATGCCCTTTTCCGAAAGGCCCAGGGGGAAAAAGGGAAGAAAAGCACGATCGGACTTTCTCGCGGCTATTTCCGGTTCTGTGAGCCCCGCTGGTCTTTTCAAGATCATATCGGGTTTTATGCCAGTCCTGAATATAAACGAAATGGCGAGATCACTGCAGGAACTTCCGGAAAAGGTGACGGAAACGGCCAGGTCGCTCGACAGCAAAGGCGATGTCCTTTTCGTCGAGTCGGGGGAAGGGATCGTCCTGAACGGTGACCTGGTTTCAGCAAGGATCGAAGAGGCTACTCAGATCCTGAAAAGATTCCATGAAGAGGAGCCCGGGAACCCCGGCGTCCCCGCAGATATTCTTTGCCGCAAGGTTTTGCCGGAGTTGGAGTCCAAATACGCGAAGAGGGTTCTTGAAAGATGGGCGGAGAAGGGAATTATTGAAATCGATGATCAAAGGGTAAGATCGCCCGGCTTTTCCCCGGGTGATGTATCCGCGGCTAACCCATACGAAAATGCGATCCTCGAGTTCTGTCATCATAGACTCTTTCAACTTCCCGAAATTGAAGATCTATCCAGGGCGACAGGGATATCCCGTGAAGATGTCCTCAGAAATGTCGAGATCTTAAGGGCCCGGGGACAGATGTATCTTGCCGCGGGTGGCCTTGTGGTCTCCAGGGGAGTACTGGATAGCTTTATTGAGGTCCTGGAGAACATCAAGGGAGATATCACCGTTGCATCGGTACGTGATGCCACAGGGAGCAGCAGGAAATACGTTCTTCCGATGCTGGAGATGCTTGACGCAATGGGGGTAACAAGAAGGGTCCAGGAAAAACGTATAATCAGAAAGAAATAAAAAATAAACACAAGTTAAAAAAACCTCGCCCCTCCCTCCCTTGAAATGTGCAAAATTGTGTGGTAAAATCATTACAAAACTACAACAGGAGTGACCCTGATATGAGTCCTAACCTTGCCACGATCCGGGATCGGGTGAACGAGTACAAGGGCTCCAAGGTCCGTTACAAGGCTTTAAAGGGCCGTCGGAAAACGGAGGAACGAATGGGGGTTATTATGGAGACTTACCCCCATCTTTTCACTATGTACGTGGAGTCCCAAAGGAGCACAGTTTCTTTCAGCTACGCGGAGCTTCTCACCCGAGAGGTGGAAGTCGAGATCCTTCCTGGCAACAAGAAGCTGATCCAGTTCTAGTCGATATGATCGGCAACACCCCGGTGCCCCTGGCACCGGGGTGTTGTTTTTTGTGAGGTGTTTACATGTATCTTGTTCTTGATTCTCCTGCCAAACTGAATCTGACCCTGAGGATAGTTAACAGGAGGAACGACGGCATGCATGATATCTGTTCGCTTTTCATGAGATTGCCTTCGGTTGAAAAGTTGACATTCCGGATGATCGACCATAATAATGTAAGTAAGGATACGATAAAGGTTTACGGCCAGGTGGTTACCGGAAGGAACATTCTGGAAAAGGTTCTGGAAACGGCCAGGAAAAAGCTTCCCCATATTCCATTCATGGAGATCGGTGTATGGAAAAGCATCCCGCCCGGAAGTGGTCTCGGGGCAGGCAGCGGCAATGCGGCAGTTCTTGCCGGATGGCTCGCGAAGGAGTTGGGCGTAGTTTTCTCTGAAAGAGATATTTGTGACCTGGGGGCGGATGTTCCTTTCCTTTTTGAAGGCCCGCCTTACTCCTTTCGTTCGGGAGTGGGCGAGATCCAGGTCAAGAATGAGTTCGGTCTTTCGGACAGGTTCTCGACTTTTGTCATAATACCTGAATGGTCTTCGGAAACCGGGATCGCCTATAGAATGGCGGATGAACACTACAGGGACGGGGGATGGCGACTTTCTGCGGGAGAGGCTTTAAGGGAAGCAGAATCCATAACTTCATCACTTGCCAAAGGTGAGCGGGTGGGCCTGCTTCCAAATGATTTCACCCCGGTCCTGTTCAAGACCCACCCTGAATATGCCTCACTTTTTAAAGTGGCTGAATCGGCGGGTTCACTGGCATGGGGGATCAGTGGAAGCGGAAGTGCCCTTTTCTGTCTTTTTGAAAAAGGCAGAGAGGATAAGATGGTCAGAACCGTTTTTGGGAATACCGGGCTAGTCAGAAAATTCCTGGAGTTGAGGTGAGGGTATTATGAAGAGTTCCAGGACTGAAAGATTGATCAGGATGGCTTCCCGTTTTCTGATGAATCCGTCGAAACAGATCTCATTGACGGAAATGTCGGAACAATTTGAGGTCTCCAAAACTGTGATCAGCGACGATATGGCCATCGTTGACCAGGCTTTCCGGGAGGAAGGTTTAGGGGAAATGCGGGTCGGACGAGGGAGAAGCGGGGGGGCTTTCCTGAGGCCATCACTCTCCCGGGATTTCCGGGAGTCCTTTCTGGGTTCAGTCGCGGCCATTCTGTCATCTCCTGACAGGATCCTTCCGGGAATGCTTATCCACTATTCAGACCTTCTTTTCAACCCATTTTATGCGCGTCCCCTGGGTTATGCTCTTGCCTCTGACTTTTCCCAGAGAGGTCCCGACGTGGTCATGACGTCCGAGGTCAAAGGAATACCACTGGCTATTTTTACGGCCCACGCACTGGGAGTGCCAATGGCGGTCTGCCGTTTCAGGAACCGCCCCGCAGACGGTCCGGCTGTTGCCGTCCATTACCCCTCGGGAAGCGGCGAGGTGAGGACCATGTTCATGGGAACAAGATTCCTCTCTTCGGGAAAGAAGGTCCTGGTAATAGACGACTTCATGAGAGGAGGCAGTACTGCTGCGGGTATGCTCCTTGTCGCAAAGGAGTTCGGCGCTGAAGTTATTGGCACCGGTATATTTATCGCTGCCTCTGAACCTGTCAGGAAAGCGGTCTCGGAATACAGGGCTTTATTGAGACTTGAAAAGGGAACTGATGGAGTCCCGATAGTGAAGGTGCAGATTTAGGACATGGAACGGTGGATCGCAACTCGTGACTTGTACCCTCCAGACAAGCTGAAGGACCTGGTCCCGAGGAGTATTAACGAGGGACGCGCCCTGTCGCTTCCTTTCGCCTCGCTCGGGGCAGCGCGAAGCCTACCCAGTCGCTACGCTCGGGGCACCTTGTCCCGACATAGTCCCGAGGTGATTTAACGAGGGAAGTGCTTCAATGAGGGACCTTGTGACTGGTAAAACCTTGACTGGTGAATCACGGGAACAAAATCATAAAGGCGTGGACAGGAAGGGCAGAAAACCCCGTCAGACGTGACGGTCCACGACATGCACTTTTGCCATGCGCTTTTGCCGTTTGACGTGCTCCCCCAAGTGGGTTAGAATCTGCCATTGGGAGGAGGTGGCTTGTCTCCATGAGTGTGAAGATCAATACTGAAGAGTGCATCGGCTGTGGGGTATGCGCCCAGATCTGCCCTGATGTTTTCGAACTTGATGAAGACGCGGGAAAGGCGAAAGTCATTCGCCCCGAGGGAGCTGAATGTGCCGCGGAAGCCTCTGACAGTTGCCCCGTCGGCTGCATTACAGTCGAGTAGGGTAACTTCCGGGATCATACGGTCCCCTTCTGAAACACCCTTGTTCCTCTCAAATGGGCCCATAGCTCAACTGGTCAGAGCCACCGGCTCATAACCGGAAGGTTCCTGGTTCGAGTCCAGGTGGGCCCACCACGCAAAACAGGAATAAAGCCACCTGGCGGTGGCTTTATTTTTTTAGGAGGTATTTACATGCTTCTTGTTTCGGATGTCCTTAAAGCTATAGATTCTTTCGCACCATTCGATACGTCCTGCGAATGGGACAATACGGGACTAATTATCGGATCCCCGGATCAGAAGGTAACAGGGGTTGCGGTTTCTCTCGATGCTACCGAACAGGCGATAACTGAAGCCATCGTAAAAGGCTGTTCATGCCTTGTTACCCATCATCCTCTTATTTTTGAACCTCTCTCAAACATTAATACCGGCACCCCGATGGGAAGAAAGATCCGCAACTGCCTGGGAAACGGCCTTGCTGTGATATCGGCGCACACCAACTGGGATCTGAGTCCGAGGGGTGTTAACGCAATCCTGGGAAGCATGATCGGTCTTGTCGATGCCACTCCTCTTGATAGCGGTGAAGCCGGGTCAGGAATGGGCCTTTTCGGAGCATTCGGAAAGGCTCAAGAGGGGGATGAACTGCCGGGGATGATCCTCAGGAAGTGGGAACTTTCATGGGTAAAGTATTATAATGTCCCGCAAACGCTCAGCCGGCTGGCTGTCGTTGGCGGGTCCGGGGGCGACCTTTGGCCCCTTGCTCTTGAAAGGGGTGCCGATGTACTCGTAACGGCGGACATGAAGTACCATCAGATCATGGAGGCCGTCGAAAACGGCCTTGGAATAATTGTTGCCGACCATGGGGAAATGGAGAGGGTAACCATCAATGAACTTGCGCGACTTCTTTCCGGCCTGCTGCAGACAGTTGTTGTCACAGTTGACACTGGAGGTTTCAGTGCAGGAAGGGTCTCAATATCATAATTCCGACGGGGTGAAAGAAAAATGAGGAAACGCGTTTTCAGCGGAATGAGACCGACAGGGAGACTTCACCTTGGCCATCTGGCCGGGGCCCTTTCAAACTGGGTAAGGCTTCAGGAAGACTACGACTGTTTTTATTGTATCGTTGACTGGCATGCGGTAATGTCGGAGTATGCAGATACCAGTTCGATCCGGGAAAATTGCAGGGAGGTCCTTCTGGACTGGCTGGGTGTGGGGCTGGATCCTGAAAGGAGCACCATATTTCTCCAGTCCCATGTCCCGCATCACGCGGAACTTCATCTTGCCTTTTCAATGATAGCTCCCCTGGGATGGCTGGAGAGAAATCCCACATACAAGGAACAGATAGTCAACATGCAGAACAAGGATCTCAGCACCTATGCATTCCTCGGTTACCCGGTGCTTCAGGCAGCGGATATACTCCTTTATAAGGGGGAGCTTGTCCCTGTAGGAGAGGACCAATCCGCACACTTGGAACTGTCCCGCGAGATAGCACGGCGTTTCAACAACTTTTTCGGGAATATATTCCCGGAACCGCAGACGATCCTTACCGCAACACCGAAAGTGCCTGGAACCGACGGGAGGAAAATGAGCAAATCATACGGCAACGCAATCAATATTGCCGATTCTCCTGAAGATATCTGGGAAAAACTGAGGACCATGATGACCGACCCTGCCAGAGAGCGGCGCAAGGATCCCGGGGATCCGGACAAATGCCCTGTGTGGGATATACACAAGGTCTTCAACAAGGACATGGATGAAATGACCTCGATCAATAAAGGGTGCAGAACCGCAGGGATCGGATGTGTTGAGTGCAAGAAAGCGCTCTATTCTCACCTGATGGAGGTACTGGAACCTATTCAGAAGAGAAGAAGATCCTTTGAGTCGAAAGAAGACGGGATACTTGAGGTCCTCAGGAAGGGGTCACAGAACGCTATCAGCGTGGCCGAAGTGACGATACACGAGGTAATTGATGCAATAGGATTTGTCCAGAGATGATCCTCTAAGGGGAAGTGTCAGGAGAAACCATGGATTTTGATGTTGAACTGGAAGGATTTTCCGGTCCGCTTGATATGCTTTGCCACCTGGTTGAAACAGGGGAGATCAGGGCCTCCTCTATAAGTGTAAGCGAGCTCATCAGGGTATATTCAGGTTTTCTTCTTAAAAACGACCGGGCGACTATCAACGAGATGGCCGCCTTTTTTTCCCTTACGGCTCGCCTGCTTCTTGGCAAATTGAAGTCTATTCTCCCGTCTCTGCCGGGTACGGAACAGGATACCGAGGAGATAGATACAGAAAGCGATCTTCTGGAGCATGCTCTTAACCGTTACAGGCCCTACAGGTGGGCTGCCTCGCAGCTTGCAGACCTCATGAAAGACAGGGCCCGAAGTTTCACCCGGGATGCAGAAGAGGAGGGCCCCCCATGGTTCGACCTTGGGGACCTTTATTCGCTCTCGGTTGTCTGGTGGGATATGGTCCGGATGAAAAAGGAAAGGAAACCGGCTTCCCGGGTTGCACTGGAGGAAGAGTGGAACGGGATACCTGTAGCCACCCCTGACGAAGAACAGGTCGAGAGAAGGATGGAAGAGATCGGGGAAATGATCTCACGGAAGGGGTCTCTTGAACTGAGTGAAATTATCGGCAGAAGATCGACCCGGCAATTACTGGTGGTAACATTTCTTGCGCTTCTTGAGATGGCCAGGCTGGGAAAAGTCAGGATCATTCAGGAGGATCTTTTCGGTGATGTCAGAATATGCTGCTGAAACACCACTCTCTGCTGTGGCCCGTTCTGTAGAAGCTGTACTTTTCGTTGCAACGCAGCCTGTGGGGACAAAGGAACTGGCCTCGGTTACCGGAGTGAACGAGGAACAGGTAATAAGTGCCCTTAACGAGATAAAGGAGAGGTACAGGAAATGCCACGGGCTTTGCCTGCTGAATATAGCAGGGGGATGGTCCATGGCTACTTCGCCGGAGCAGGAGGAAGTAGTTGCCTTGTTCCGGGACGTGGCCCTTACCCAGAGGATAAGGCTCAGCAAGGCCGCTCTCGAATCCCTTGCTGTGATAGCGTATTCGCAACCCGTAACGAGGGCGGAGATCGAGGAGATACGGGGAGTGAGATGCGAAAGGGTTCTGGATACCCTTCTCAGGCATGGTCTCATCAAAGTGGCCGGAAGAAGAAAGGGCTCTGGCTCGCCGCTTCTGTACAGGACGACGGATTCGTTCCTTTCCCTTTTCGGGCTGGGGTCGATATCGGATCTTCCAACAATGGAGGAAATGCAGGATATTATTCCTTCTCCCGATGAAGAAGGATTTGAAGAGGAAGGGGTTTGACATAGAATACCCGCCCATGAGGCTTAACAGGTTTATCGCTGTTTGCGGGGTCTGTTCACGGAGAAAGGCAGACCTGCTCATCAAATCCGGCAGGGTCTCTGTAAACGGGGCTCCTCCATCCGGCATCTCTGCATTGGTTGTACCGGACAGCGACGAGGTGAGGGTCGACGGCAATCTGGTTTCACCAAAACAGAAGGTTTTCCTGATAATGAACAAGCCCAGGGGGGTTGTCTCAGCGGCTTCAGACAGGCACTCAATGACCGTCCTTGATATTCTTCCGGAGGAACAGAGATACCCGGGATTATTCCCGGTGGGCAGACTGGACAAGGATAGCGAAGGGCTTCTTCTGCTCACCAATGACGGTGATCTGGCACAACAAATAATACATCCCCGGAACGGGATCCTCAAAACCTATGAGGTCATGATGGATGGAGCTGTTACCAGGGCGGTTCTCGATTCCCTCTGCGAAGGCACGGTTATCGGGAAAAGGATGGTAAGCCCTTCTGAGGTCAGGTTACTTCAACGGGATCCTGAAGATCAGTGGATCGAGATAACCCTTTCAGAGGGTCTGAAAAGAGAGATACGTGTCATGGCTGAATCCAGGGGCCTCCGCGTGATATCGCTTGTCAGGAGGAAGATAGGCCAGCTGGAGTTGCAGCACCTGCAGTCGGGGAGTTCCCTGGCCGTTGGAAGGGAGCAGTTGATGGATATGATACTGCACGGCGGGACCGTTTGATACGGGAGGTATTGAAGACCTATGGCGAATAAGGTTTTTCCCGGTAATGGCGATGTGATAACGCTCGACGGCCCGGCAGGTGCCGGTAAAAGCACAATTGCAAGGCTGCTGGCAGAAAGGATCGGTTACGAATACCTGGATACAGGTGCGATCTACCGTGGAATATCACTCTATCTTTCTGACAGGAACTTGGCCCCCTCCGACAGAAAGGGCATCGAAAGGGCTCTGGAGGCTTGTGATGTTGTCCTTGCAGAAAGAAGGGTGTTGATCAACGGCAAGGATGTCTCAGGGGACATAAGGTCACCTGAGGTCGACAGGATAGTATCGGCATATTCCGCAGTTTCAGAAGTCAGGCGATTTTTGTTGAAGATACAGAGGGAACAGTCCCTGGGGAGAAAGATGGTGGCAGAAGGAAGGGACATGGGAAGTGTTGTCTTCCCCGATGCCCGGGTCAAGATATATCTCGATGCAAGCCTTGAGATCCGTTCTGAAAGGCGGTGGAAAGAGATCCAGGCCAGGGGTGTCGATATATCACTTGATGAGGTCCGGAGGCAGGTGAAGGAGAGAGATCGCCTGGATAGCGAAAGAGAGATATCACCTCTTCGCATACCTGAAAGTGCGCACGTAATAGATTCCTCGGGGAAAAAACCCGATGCGGTCGTTGAAGAGATCATGGGTATAATATCTGCGGCCGGTGTCAGAGAATGAACTCCAACGACAAATGGGAGGAAGTCTCTTGAAGGTCATTTTCTACTGGGTGACAGCTCTCTTTTTCAGGGTGGTAATGAAGGTCTATAACCGGGTATCGGTAAAGGACCTTGATAAAGCGCTTTCCGCTCGAACCCCCGTTATTATTGCAGCTAACCATTGCAGCAATCTTGACCCTATCGTTATAGGAGCTTTTTTCCCCCGAAGGCTTCGATACCTTGCAAAATCCGAACTGTTCAGTTTTGTTCCCTTCGGGCTTGCCATAAGGGCTTTGGGTGCAATTCCTGCCAGAAGGGAGGATCTTCAGGGCGCTGCCGGTGCAGTGAAGTTCCTTATCGAGAGGCTCCTGGAAGGTGAAGATGTCCTTTTATTTCCAGAAGGGCAGAGATCTCACGATGGAAAACTCAAGCCGCTGGAGGGGGGGGCAGGACTTCTGGCAGCCAGGACGGGGGCACCGGTGATCCCTGCGTATATCCACGGTACTTTTCAGGCCTTGCCGCGAGGATCGACAAGATACCGACCCGTCAAGATAAATCTTTCCTTCGGAGATCCAATATATCCGGCTTCTCCTGAGACGCCGGGATCTTCCTCCAAGGTTATCCGGCAGGCGGTTACGGAAGCACTGGAAAGATCACTGAAACATCTTGAGGAGGCAGCGCCTGTTGAACGGACCCGTCAGCACCTGTCTCAATAGAGCCTTTCTGGTAGCTATTGAGGACAAAAAAGATGTCGAAGCAGTTTCCTCTCTTGAAGAACTTTCCCTGCTTCTAGGTAATCTCGGGATAAAAACCGTCGGTACTTCCCTGCAGAAACGTCAAAGCCCTGATCCCGGTTCCTTCATCGGTTCAGGAAAGGCGGAAGAAGTGGGTGTTGAAGCGAAAACCCTTGATGCAGGAAGGCTTGTAGTGGACGGAAGCCTTTCGCCGGGGCAGGCCGCAAACCTTGGGCGGATAACGGGGCTCCAGGTTTGGGATCGGCCGCTGGTCATCATGAAGATCTTTGAAGAAAGGGCGCAGACCGGTGAAGCCAAACTGCAGGTCGAACTGGCACGCTGCAGGTATGAGATCCCGTTCCTCAAGGGTCTTGGCCTCCAGATGTCGCGACCCGGTGGCGGACTTGGGACAAGAGGGCCAGGGGAGACCGAGTTCGAAAGGCACAGGAGGAAACTCGAAAGACGTATAAGGGAAATTACCAGAAAGATAGAGATGATCAGGAAAAGAAGGGAGGGGCAGAGGAAACAGAGGTTGAAGACGGGCCTCATGTCTGTTGCGCTGGCAGGATACACGAACAGCGGAAAATCCACGATCCTCAGAAGGCTTTCCGGAGACAGGAAACTTGTTGTTGCCGACAAGCTTTTCTCGACCCTTGACCCTTATGTCAGAAGGGTAAGACTTCCATGCGGATATACCGCCCTTCTGACTGACACCGTAGGTTTTATTAGAAACCTTCCCCCTGCTCTTGTCACTGCCTTCAGGGCTACCCTGGAAGAAGTGTCTTCTTCAGATCTTTTACTTCTTGTCGCCGATGCATCCTCGAACCGGTTTGAAGAGGATATTGCAGTAGTGGAGGAAGTACTTGTGTCCATAGGTGCCGGTTCAATACCCAGGATCGTGATCATGAACAAGATAGACCGCCTGGATGAAGATGAGATCAGAACAAGAACGGCAAAAGCGGGCAGGTCAGGCGATACGGTGATCCCCGTCAGCGCGCTCAGGGGAGATAATATTGACGGGCTTCTTGTGGCAATTGAAGAATTCCTGGATTTCAGCCGGGGAAAGGAGCGTTACCTCAATTGTTGAAAAGCATGACAGGTTTTAGCAGGACTTTGGAAAATACGGACCTCGGGTCGATATCGCTTGAGGTCTCAAGCGTGAACCACAGGAACCAGGAAATTAACATCAGGCTTCCCAGAGAGCTCTCCCGTTATGAACAGAATGTCCAGGAAAGAATAAGAGAGGTATCCAGAAGGGGAAAGATCCAGGTCAGGATTGATATCTGCTGGGATTCTTGTGTCAAGGCAGCCAGCATCGAATCCGGGGTACTTAAACAGTATGCTGAAGAGATCCAGAGGATCCGGAGTGAAATGGGACTGAAGGACGAGATCGCCCTGGAGCTTCTCCTGAACCTTCCGGGAGTTGTGTCTTCAGAACAACTGTCCCAGGACAACCTTGAAGGGATCCTTGACGACCCCGTAAGATCGCTGATCAACAGGGGAGTCTGCGAATGGGATAAGATGAGATCAATTGAAGGGGAACACCTTCAGTCGGCCATCATAAGTTCGATTGAAGATCTTCGCAAGGTACTCCTTTCCATAAAAGAAAAATGGGTCAATGCCAGGGATAACGCCCTGCAGGCACATAAAGACAGGGTCCGGCAGGTTCTGGATAATTCAGGAGTAGCTGCTGACGAGAACAGGGTTGCACAAGAGATCGTGCTTCTGGGCGACAAATGGGATATTTCGGAAGAGCTGGCCAGAACCACCAGCCACATGGATAAATTCTGCGGCATAGTTCATAATGATGAGGTCTCGGGCAAGACCCTGGATTTTCTTGTTCAGGAAATGAACAGGGAAATGAACACCATTGCCTCCAAGGTACAGGACGCGGATATAAGATGGATCTCTGTTGAGGCAAAAAGCCTGCTTGAAAGTATCCGCGAGCAGATCCAGAACGTGGAGTGAGGACATGGGATACAGACTCCTGCATATAGGATTTGGAAACATGATAGTCAGTGAAAGGGTGGTCGCCATAATTCACCCCTCGTCAGCCCCTATCAAGCGCCTCAAGGATGAGGCCAGAAACCAGGGGAGGCTGATCGATGCTACGGAAGGCCGCAAGACAAGGGCCATCCTTGTTACCGACAGCAATCATGTGATCCTTTCCGCGATCCAGCCGGAGACTATAGGCATAAGGTTCGAGGAGAAGGAAAGAGACAGTGAGGCCGATCGCTAGAGGTCTTCTTTACGTGATCTCCGGCCCGAGCGGGGTCGGGAAGGGGACACTGAGGAAGGCCCTTTTCCGGAAAGTAGGAGGCCTTGGTTATTCTGTTTCCTGCACAACCCGCAGCCCGAGAAGAGGAGAGAGGGAAGGGGTTGATTACCAGTTCATAGACCCCGGCCTTTTCCAGAGATTTATCAGCGAAGAAAGGTTCCTTGAGTGGGCGGAAGTGCACGGGAACTTTTACGGGACCTTGAAGGATAGTGTTGAAAATATCCTTTCGGAAGGCCGTGATGCTGTTCTTGAGATCGATGTACAGGGAGCTCTCCAGGTAAAACGGTCGATGCCGGAAGCGGTCCTTATTTTCATTCTGCCCCCTACTGAGGATGAACTCCGTGACAGGCTGGACAGGAGGGGCACGGAAAAGGGCGAGGATCTGAAAAAAAGGCTTGATGAGGCCAGGAACGAGATCCTGATGTCGGAGAGATACGATCACCTTGTAGTCAATGATGACATCGAAGCAGCGCTGGATACCTTGGAAAAGATCATCATGAGTTACAGAAAGACCGGTAATAAACGAAAAAATATATTTCAACGGGGTGGTAACCAGTGACGGATCAGTCCGACAAGATGAATAGATCATCGATGTTGTCAAACAAATATCTGATGGCTTGTGTAATTGCCAAACGCGCGAGGCAGCTGAGTGATAACAAGGGGAGAATGATCCTTGACGAGGCTGAACCATACTTCAACCCGATCCTTTACTCTATCAGGGAGATAGAAGAGGGCAAGATCCGGTTCAGTGTTCCCGAGACATCCCCTGCTGTCGCTCTGAAAGGAGACGAGGCTGAAAATGTCTCTGGAGTGGAAGAAGGGTCGTAGGCTTTTCCTCGGGGTTTGCGGGGGTATATCGGCTTACAAGGTTCCGGAAATTGTCAGGGAGTTCAAAAATGCAGGATGGGAGATAGAAGTTGTCTTTTCATCTTCAGCGGAAGAATTCCTCTCCCCGATGACAGTTTCGACCCTTTCGGGCAGGAAGGTCTGGCTTGAAAAGGATTTTCTTTCAGCTTCGAAAGGCTGGAAGATTCCCCATATAACCCTTTCAGAATGGGCGGATATCACAATAATAGCACCGGCGACCGCATCACTTTTGCACAGGGCGGCAAATGGGGACGCCTCGGACCTGATATCAGCCTCGCTCCTGGCTTCTCGAAAGCCGGTGATCTTTTTCCCGGCCATGAATGTCAATATGTGGGAGCATCCAGCCGTCGGGGAGAATGTAAAGCGATGCAGACAGATGGGATACACGGTTTTTGATCCCGATGAAGGTTTTCTCGCATGCGGCTATGAGGGAAAGGGCCGGCTCCCCTCTGCGGATGTCATCAGGGAAGAGTGCTTCAGGGCCCTGGAGCCTAAAAAGGATCTGAAGGGATTGAAGATCCTTGTAACTTCTGGTCCAACAAGGGAGGCTATTGACCCTGTACGCTACATTAGCAATCCAAGTTCGGGCAGGATGGGGTCTGCTCTTGCAAGGACAAGCTGGTACAGGGGAGCCGAGGTCACTATGATCTCCGGTCCTGCCCAGGAACCGCCACCTCATGGAGTAAACCTGATAAGGGTCGTATCGGCAGAGGATATGTTCGAGGCGGTCATGTCTGTAGCTGATGAACAGGACATTGTGGTCAAGGCTGCTGCTGTAGGCGACTACAGTCCCAGGGAGTTCTCCGCAAGGAAGATCAAGCGTCAGGATGAGCAAAACCTTGTTATCGAACTACGACCCAACAGGGATATTGCCGCTGCCCTTGGTGCCTCCAAAAAACCCGGGCAGTTTCTTGTCGGTTTTGCCGCAGAGACGGAGGATGCAGTTCCCAACGCTTTGGGCAAACTGGAAAGAAAGGGTCTTGACCTCATAGTGGTCAACAAGGTTGGTGGGCCTGATGGGGCTTTCGGTTCTGAAACAAATGATGTACATGTTATTGGAAAAGATGGGATAGCGGGCTCTTTCAGTGGTTCGAAAGAAAGCGTTGCCGATGCTATTTGGGATGTGGTATCCCAAAAGCGAAGCCTCCCGGGCAATTGACAGTGTTTCTTGAAGTAGTTGTACCAGGACCATGGTGGCACACGCTAACTTACGAGTTCGACATCACCGTGGACCGGGGGATCAGGCTTTTGGTCCCTGTGGGTAGAGGCACCAGGACAGGATTTGCAACTGGGATATCCACATCGTCACCTCCCCGAAGTCCCTTCAGGATACTTAAAGCCGGCAAAGTCATTGACAGTTCACCTCCCCTTGGCTGGGAGCTTTTCGAAACAGCCTCCCGGCTCGGCACATATTTTTTGTGCGGTTTTGGGGAGGCTCTCGGGATCGTCTCTCCCGGGCATGTTCTTTCAGGTGAACATACGGGTGATCTGCCAGTTGTGGAGAAACCCTCCGCTCAATTCATTGAGGATGCCTGTTACCAGCCTTGTCTGAACGACAGGATGGAGATGTACAGAGAAGCAATAAAGCCTGAAATAGGAGGGGCGCTTGTGATCTTCCCGGAAAGGGAAGGCGCAAGGCTTTTCTGGAAACAACTGGATAAAGGGCTTAGGGACCAAAGCCTCCTCTGGCTGTCAAATTCGGGAGTAAAGGCCAGGGATAACTGGGAAAGGGTGCGAAGGGGGGAGATCAGGCTTGTAATAGGATCTCCTGCCGCGGTTTTTGCCCCCTTTCCCTCATTGAGGTGTGTGATTGTCGAGGACGAGGGCAATCCTGCCTATCATTCACAGAGATTCCCTTTTATCAACACGAGAAGCGCTGCCGGGGTCAGGGCAAGGCTTTGGGGTGCCAGGTTTCTCATCGGGGGTAGTGTCCCTTCCTCCAGAAGTTTTCTCAGAAACCCCCGCCAGTGTTCCCTGAACCTCTCAAAGAGGATGGTGTTCGTTTCGCTGGGTGATTGCAGAAAGATCAGCATACCAGGAGTCCAGTTGCCGGCTCCTGTCAGCGATACGGTATTGACCCGAACCCAGAACCTTGTTTCTGACAAAAGGGCGGTAATATGGATCCTGGACAGAAAGGGTTATTCCAGCAGCATAATCTGCAATGAATGCGGAAGGGTGCTGGCATGTGAAAATTGTGGCCTTCCGCAGAGGTGGGAAGATGGCAAGGGGGTCTTCCGGTGCGGATTCTGCGGATCTGTCCGGCCAGTCTCGGATGTCTGCCCCTATTGTGGCGGCATAGCCCTTGAGGGGAGGAAACCGGGGATAGAAAGTCTGAAAGTGATCGCCGACTGCCTGACGGGAAGGGATATTCCCGTAAAGCAGTGGCATGCCGGCATTGAAAAAAGTGTTTCTGAAAAAAAGAGGATAGCAAAGGATCTTGCCCTCGGCGGTCTGGTGATAGGTTCCCGCAAAGCGCTCGAATTATGCGATGTTCTACCCGTTAGCCTGATCTGCTGGCTCGATGCTGACGCCGCGGCCAACAACCCCTTTTACGATTCGAGAACGAGGGCCTTCAGGATGGTATGGGAGTCGGCGTGGAGGGGCCCCGGGGGCAGAGAAAGGACCATTGTAGTTCAGAGCAGGGTGCCCCGATCAGGATGGCAGAAAGGTCTTACCCTTGGGTGGGACCATTTCTGGAAAGAGGAACTGGAAGAGAGGAAACAAATGGATTTGCCGCCATGGAAGTATCTTGTCGAGATAAAAGATCTAGGAAAACAGAAGGAACAGGCAAAGGCCTCTTTTAAAGAAGTTGGCGTGGAATGCCTGGATCCGGGAATATCAGAGGACACCATCTGGCTGAAAAGTGATAATCTTTCAAAAGTCAGAAAGATAATGGAACCCTTCTTCTCCATAACCGGATCGAACAGGGGTTTCCCGAAAATTGCTTTATGGGCTGACTAGGAAGGGAAGGAACTGATCAATGGCAATAGTTGCGATAGTTGGAAAGCCCAATGTTGGAAAATCATCTCTTTTCAACAGGGTTGTTGGCAGGAGAAAAGCAATTGTGGACGACCAGCCCGGCGTTACACGGGACAGGATCTACGGCGAGGCCGAGCATGGAGGACGCTCCTTCCTTCTTGTCGATACCGGGGGGCTGTTCCCCGAAGGAGGGGATTCTATAGCGGAAAGCATAAGAAGGCAGGTTCTCCTGGCCATGGAGGAGAGCGATCTTCTGATCTTCGTGGTAGATGGCAAGGAAGGCATAACCCCTCTGGATCGTGATGTTGCTCTCTTTTTAAGAAAAAGCGGAAAACCGGTGATAGTTGCCGTCAACAAGGTAGACGAGATGATCCATGAGGGAAGAGAACTTGATGCTCACTCACTGGGGTTTTCCGAGCTGGTCGGACTGAGCGCGGCCCATGGCAGGAATATCGACGAATTGATGGACAGGGTGGTAACTCTTCTTCCCTCCCGGGAACCGGAGATCAGGGAAGGGGTGAATGATGAGGTTGCCGTAGCCATTGTCGGTCGTCCCAACGTTGGCAAATCTACGCTGCTTAACCTTCTTTCCGGATCAGAACGGTCCCTTGTAGGTCCCGCGCCAGGTACCACAAGGGATTCAGTGGATTCCCTGGTCACTATAGGGGGGGAGCGGTTCCGGTTGATCGATACAGCGGGCCTTAGAAAAAGAAGCCGGATAAGTTCCGATGTCGAATTCTATTCCCTGGTAAGGACCCATGAGAGCATTGAGCGCTGTGATGTAGCTGTTCTAATGATGGAAGGCGCGGAGATCTGCACAGATCAGGACAAAAAGATGGCCGGCCTTGTACTTGAAAAAGGCAAGGGACTTGTCATCGCTGTTAATAAATGGGACCTTCTGTCCAAAACGCCGGACATAGGAGACAAAATAACAGAAGAAATAAGGGACGAGATGCCCTTCGCCGATTTCGCGCCCCTGGTGTTCATTTCGGGGCTTACCGGCAGGGGGGTTCATAAACTCCCCGAGGTCATATTTAGGGTCCGGTCTAACCGATCCAGGTGGATCTCTACGGAAAGGGTTGGCGCCCTTGTAAGGGATGTTCTTGCTTTTGACCGGATGCCTACAGGGTCAGGAGGGAAAATGCTGATGATAAAGGGCTGTGCCCAGGTTGCAGTCAATCCCCCAGCGTTTGCTTTTTCGGTAAACGACCCGGAGATAGTCAACAGGTCATTCGAAAGATACGTGACGAAAAAGGTCCGCGAGCTTGGTGATTTCGAGGGAACCCCTGTAAGGATATTCTGGAGGGGCAGGCAGATCAGGAAATAATCGCCTTAGTACTTGACCGCTTCTGCTGCAGATGATATTAGTTTAACGGGCCGTTAGCATCAGGAAATGCGGTCTTGCAGATATCCTGAAGAGGCGGAGGTGCGAGCAAAGTGACTAAGGCGGATCTGATCAACGCGGTCGCGAAATCTGCGGGCATCACCAAGAAACAGGCACATGAGGCTGTGGGGTCGACCTTTGAGGCTATTGTCAAATCGCTTGCGAAGGGCGAGAAGGTTCAGCTTGTCGGGTTCGGTACCTTTGAGGTCCGTAAAAGAGCCCCCAGGAAGGGAAGAAACCCGCAGGACCCAACAAAGGTCATCAACATCCCCGGCAAGAAGGTTCCCGCTTTCAGACCAGGAAAGGGACTGAAGGACAAAGTTCGCTGATCCTTTCGATCTTATGTATCTCAATCTTCCGGCAGGTGGCGGTTCCCCGCTGCCTGCCTCTTTTTTCCCGGGAACCAGGGAGCAACAAATTCATGCAGTGATTCCCATTGTTCTGTTTCAAGTTCTTCCGCCCTCACTGAAACAGGTATGCTCTTCCTGTTGAGGAACTGGATAATGTCCTCCTTTTTCCCAGGGAACAGCACTGCCAGGTTATTGACAAGGGTTTTTCTCCTCTGGGAAAAGGAGGCACGGAGAAGGACTCTCCAGGAGTATTCCCCGGGCAGGGAAAAGTTGCGTTCTAGAATTATCTCAACAAGAGAGGAATTCACCTCTGGAGTCGGTCTGAATGCCTCAGGAGGAACGTTCCTGATAATTCGGGTCCTCCCCATGGAATGAAGAGTAATACCCAGAGGATACCGTTCCTTTGTACGAGGAGGAGCGCAGATCCTGTCCGCTGCTTCTTTTTGAACCATCAGCAACAGGTAGTGAAGACCAACAGGAGCGAAGAGTTCAAGGACCTTCCAGATAAGAGGGGTTGTAATGTGATACGGGATGTTGGCGATCATCTTGTTCGGCGGCGGGACGAGTCCAGGCCCGAAATCGGTCTTGAGTGCGTCGCCCCAGAAGATCTTCAGGTTTTTGTACAGATCGCCAAGGTCGGAAAGGAAGGGCTCCAGGGACCTGTCTATTTCCATGGCAAAAACCATTTTGGGCCCTCTTTCGAGGAGCCCTTTTGTAAGGATCCCTTTTCCTGCCCCGACCTCAAGGATAGAGTCTTCCGGGCCGATGTCCCCATGGTCCAGAATGATCCTCAGGATATTTCTGTCAACCAGGAAATTCTGTCCGATCCTCGTGTTGGGTTTATGAAATTCATGAGGCAACGATAAACAACCCCCAGGTTATCTGTCTCGTTTTCCCGGGACCCGAAAATCAAAAGCGGGAGAACCAGATGGTCTCCCGCTTTTATTCTTGGTCGGGACGAGAGGATTTGAACCTCCGACCCCTTGACCCCCAGTCAAGTGCGCTAACCAGGCTGCGCTACGTCCCGTCGGCGACGAACATTGTATCCTTGTTGCGGGTGCTGGTCAAGGAAGAATATGACAGAGACCTGTCAGATCCGTCAAGCCTGGGGTTCCCAGGTCTCACCGCATCTTTTCAGGACATATTCCCACTCTTCGTCGATATCCTTCTGGAAATCCGCGATCACCGCCTTGCCGATGTCACCCTTCAGCAGATGTCTGAAACGCCCCTGGGGTTTGAGAAACTCCTCGGCGGGGACATACTTCCTGGGCTTGTAACCCAGTTTCCACTCGCCGTCGATAACTTCGTAGATCGGCCAGAAGCGGGTTTCAGCGGCAAGTTTGCATATCTCTCTCTGCATCGAAGGCTCAAGGCGCCAGAAAAGTACGCACGGGGCCAGGATGTTCAAGAAAGCCGGTCCCGGAGTCTCTATCGCCCGCTTGACCTTTTCGATCACTTCCATCGGATTGAATATGGTAGTCTGGGCAACATAGGGGATGTGATGGGCGGCCATAATGGCGGTCAGGTCCTTGGGTTTCTGGATCTTCCCGGGTATGACCGTTCCCGCCGGAGCAGTGCTTGTATTTGCCCCCTTCGGAGTGGCGCTGCTCCTCTGTGCCCCGGTGTTCATGTAGCCCTGGTTGTTGTAGCAGATGTAGGTGAAATCGTGGCCGCGTTCGGCGGCTCCCGAGAGAGCCTGGAGACCGATGTCGTAGGTCCCGCCGTCGCCTCCGAAAGCTACGAACTTGATATCCTTCTTTACCTTGCCCTTTTTCTTCAGTGCCACGTATGCCGCTTCGATGCCGGAGACATTGGCGCCGGCGTTCTCGAAAGCGGAGTGGAGGAATGGCACACCCCAAGAGTTGTATGGGTAGATAGTCGTTGAAACCTCAAGGCAGCCTGTTGCCGCGGTAATTACTATAGGATCATCGACGGCAAGAAGCGCCTGCTGGACAACGGTGGGAGCACCGCATCCCGGGCACATCCTGTGCCCCTGCCGCATGGCCCTTTCCTTTGTGATCAGGTCTTTCAGTTTGACAGCCATCCTGGAGCACCCCCTATTCCCTGAGGCCGAGGTAGCGTTCCCCGGTGCTCATTTTCTTGTTGATCAGATCCATGAACGCCTCTTCTGCGTTGTGAGGGAAGAAATCCCTCCCGCCAAGACCGTAAACGTATGTGTTCGCGGGGATGTGAACGCCCGCGTCATAAAGGGCTCCCTTGATCTCGGTGAAGAGAGGGGCCGGGGCGCCGAGGCTTGCAGCCCTGTCACATACCGCTATCCCTTTTGCTCCCTTGAGGGCATCCACAATTGCTTTTGCGGGGAAGGGGCGGAAAAGCCTTATCCTCAGGCATCCGACCTTGTGTCCCTGTTCCCTCAATTTGTCCACGGTTTCCTTTGCGGCTCCGGCTGCGGAGGACATTATCACCATGATGTAGTCGGCATCCTCTGTCCTGTATTTGTCGACCACGGGATAATTTCTCCCGGTTACTCTGGCGAACTCCGCAGCGACATCGTTGTAGGCCGTTTCGACATGCTTCATGGCCTCGATCTGCTGACGCTTGATCTCGAAGAAGTAGTCTGTCAGGGCCAGAGAACCGTATGCTACAGGGTTATCGACGTCCAGAAGTGGAAGAAGAGGATCTCTCTCACCAATGAATTTCGTTACCTGCTCGTCATCAAGGAACTCGACCGGCTCGAAGCAATGGCTTGTAATGAAACCGTCCTGACAAACGAAAACAGGGAGCAGGACTTCCTTGTGTTCCGCGATCCTTACGGCCATGATCATGGTGTCATATACTTCCTGGCCATCCTCGCAGTAGATGTGGATCCATCCGGAATCCCTTTCGGCCATGCTGTCGCCATGGTCGCAGTGAATGTTGATAGGGGCGCCAAGACACCTGTTGACAAGCCCGAAGACGATCGGGGCCCTGTAGGAGGCTGCTATCGGGAAGATCTCGTGCATCAGCGCAACACCGTTCGCGCTTGAGGCAGTCATGACCCTCGCGCCCGATACTGAGGCCGCGAGGCATGCGCTGATCGCTGAGTGTTCACTTTCGACGGTAACGAGATTTGTGTCTACTAGACCGTCAGCGACGAATTCCGAAAACTTCATGGGAATATCGGTCGAGGGAGTGATCGGGTAGGCGGCAACGACATCGGGGTTGATCTGCCTCATGGCCTCGGCCACTGCCCAGTTCCCGGAAGTGATATCCTTTCTCGGCATTGTTTTCACATCCTTTCGTTCGGCAGGGCTACTGCTCGATAAATTCGGCTTCAGGCCGCATTTCGATGGCGTTTTTGGGGCAGACTGCCGCGCAGATCCCGCATCCCTTGCAGTAAAAATATTCTATCCCCGTGACCTTC
This sequence comes from Synergistaceae bacterium UBA4066, assembly GCA_002383685.1. GTDB lineage: Bacteria > Synergistota > Synergistia > Synergistales > Thermovirgaceae > UBA4066. The sequence continues at coordinate 123,162 of DFZC01000017.1, forward strand.
CCGTCGGCGTTGGCTTTGATGGACTTGTCAGGGCACTGGATCCAGCACTGCAGGCAGTGAATGCACTTCTCTTCGTCCCAGACCGGGCGCATGCTTCTCCACTGGCCTGTTTCAACAGCCTCGGACGTAGAGGCGGGAACGGTTGTTGCGGGAGGAAGATCCTTCCAGCCTTTAAGTGAGCTCATCCCTGCTGCACCTCCTCGTATCCGCGTTTGATCGCGTTCTGGTTTGCCTTAAGGACCTTTTCGGGAAGCTTTGCACCCATCTTGTGGGTAAAGTGGTCGATAAAGGCCTGGACCGGCACGTCCTTGAAGCAGTGGGCAAGTGCTCCCAGCATCGGCGTATTCGGTCTGTTCTGGCCGAATTCTTCGAGGGTGATCTTTGTTGCATCGACAGCTATCAGTTTGACTGAATCCTTGAGGCCGAGTTTCTTTTTCAGGTTTTGGGGCGAATCCGGCGAATTGATAAGGTAGACAGTGGTATCCTTCCCGCCTTCTGTGGGTTTGACGGCGTCGATCAATGTCGGGTCGATCAAAACCACGATATCCGGATTCAGGACACCTGAACGAGTCCGGATCTGTTTGTCCGAAACCCTGTTGAAGGCCTTCATGGGGGCCCCTTGGCGTTCGGCTCCATACTCCGGGAAGGACTGCGTGAACTTGCCGGCCTCGAAAAGGACCTCGGCTAGTATTGCCGAGCCCGTCTTGGCTCCCTGTCCTCCCCTTCCATGCCATCGGACTTCGATGACTTCTGACATAAATACCCCTCCTTTTATGGAAGATGCCTTGAACCGTTTATAAAAAAGTTAATTACATAACTATCTTAAATGATATCACACCGGATGAACAATAGCCCGACAAAAACCCCTCCCCGGAGTTTTGCTGCCAGTTCAGGATGGAGAACCTGGAGCAAAAAAGTTACGCAATGTTTATAATGAACCGCGGGCCGCCCGGAAGAACAGGCCAGAATGGGCGTATAGTCGCATGTATATTGTATGTAGGATATTTCCCGTGTCAAGTGCGGGAAATGCTGTTCTTTTTCATGGTGGTTTTTTCCCAGGAGGTGACCGGAAATATGACTCTGGACAGGATCATTATCACCGGGGATCCGTTGCCTGTGCTTACTTCACTTGGGGATAAGGGTTTCCAGGGCAGGGCCCTTGAAATAGGTTTTGGGAATGGGGAATTCATCGAACACATGGCACTTCAGAGGCCCCAGTCTTTATTTGTCGGGATCGAAATATCCATGAACTGTGTAATGAAGGCTGTTAAAAGGGTTAAACGCTCAAACCTTTCCAATGTAAGGATAATAATGGGTGATGCCCGTTTTCTCCTTAAAGAGCGTTTGCCTTTGGAATGGTTCGATAAGGTATATATGAATTTCCCCTGCCCATGGCCCAAGAAAAGACATGCCAGGAGAAGAGTCACGGCATCCGGTTTTTCGGATATGCTTGCAGGCGTACTGGCAACCGGGGGAGTTTTTGAACTGGTGACCGACGACGGGGATTATGCCCGGGAGGCTGCCTTGAGCATTCCCCGGAACCCTGCGCTCTGTCTTGAAAGGTTCGAAGCGGATCCAGAAAGGAAGGTGCAGACAAAATACGAAAGAAAATGGCTAGGAGAGGGCAAAAATATTTTCCTGCTCAGTTTCCTCAAGAACAAGGGTTTGCCGAACCCGGGAATGAAGAAGGGAGTGCTGGAGTTGCATAAAGCATTCCAGGGACCTTGTCCGCATATTTCTGTTGTTGCAGCATTGAAGGGCCATAAGGGTGGTGAAAGGGACGCCAGGTGGGTCTTTCGGGATGCTTATGCAAGCTCTTCCGGGGTTATCCTTGTCGAGGCATTGTCTTCCGATGAGGGATTCGAACAGTCGTTCTTTTTCCGCATTGTTCCGCGGGAGGGAGGCTGTATGTTAAAGGTGGATGCCGCCTCCCGTCCCTTTACGACCCCTGCTGTAAGCGGTGCCTTTCAGGATCTTGGATCATTGCTGGAGAACCGGGAATTATGAACGGGTTCGCCATTTCCCCGATCGGCTTCGTAAGATCCAGGATCAGGTCTTTTCTGCCCCCGGAAGAATTCAAGGGAATTGAAAGCGAGATCCTGATCCTTCCCTGTTTTGAAAAGGCCCTTGAAGGTTTGAAGGAAGAACCCTTGATACTTGTCCTTTTCAGGTTCCATCTTTCTGAAGGCTTTTCCATGAAAGTCCATCCAAGGGGAGACGCCAACCGCCCGCTCAAAGGTGTTTTTGCTACCTGCAGTCCCAACAGGCCGAATCATATCGGTCTCAGCCTGGTAAAGCTGAACGGGGTTCATGGAAGTACGCTCAGCGTTGAAGGTCTTGATGCGCTTGACGGAACGCCTGTTATCGATATCAAACCATTCAGGGAGATCAACTTTTCGCCTTTTATTAATAAATTTTATTCAGGGGTCAAGGAACCTTGAAAGGGGCACGCCCAACGTCAGGAATTGTCCTGCAGGCGCTTTTCAATATCCTTGGACCTCCCGGGGGCAGGTCGTTCCTCGACCTTTTTGCAGGAACGGGGAGGGTCGGGAAGGAGGCCCTTTCCAGAGGGTTTTCACCAGTAGTTCTTGTTGAGATCTCCAACAGGTATGCCGGGACTATTGAAAGGTCGATCGCATCCCAGGATGGTGAGGTCTTGAGAATGGACATAAGGAGGGCACTTCCCTTTCTCTTGTCGGGTCATAAAAGCTTTGATGTTATCTTTGCGGATCCCCCCTACGGAACAGGCTGGGTTGAGAGGATGGCAAGACTTTCCGGTCTTCTGTCTGGTATCATGAAAAGCGGGGCTGTAATGGTTCTGGAACATTCTGTAAGGGAAAGGATCGAACCGGGACTGTGGGAAGGGTGGGAGATATCCACAAGGTCATACGGGGAGTCATGCCTTTCCTTTCTTGAAGAAAACTCCCGGAAGGGGGAGGGGACAGTTGATAAGAGCGATGTATCCCGGGTCATTTGACCCTATCACTAACGGACACATATACATTGCAGAAAGAGCCGCGGCCATTTTCAGTGAACTGACCGTAGGGGTTCTCAACAACAGCCAGAAAACGTACACTTTCTCGAAAGAAGAGCGGGAAACTATGACCAGGGAGGCTCTGAGTCATCTCCCCAATGTCAAGGTCAAACATTTTGAGGGGTTGCTGGTCGATTTTATGAGGGCAGAGAAGTGCAGGGTGATCATCAGGGGGCTGCGGGCGCTGTCGGACTTTGAATACGAGTTTCAGCTGGCGCTGATGAACAGACAGCTTGCCCCGGAGATAGAGACATTTTTTATTGTCACCGAGGCGAAATATTCCTACCTGTCAAGCCGTGCGGTCAAGGAAGTCTTCCATTTCGGAGGGGCGATCCACGACATGGTCCCCCCCGGAGTGTTCAGAAGGCTCAGAGAGAGGTTTCCCCCGGTGCCGGGTTTTCGCCAGGTCTGAGTGGAAGGGCACCTGATTCCTTGAGCATGTCCGTAGAAGGAACAAGGTTCTCCCATATACCCGAAGCGCGGTATTCCAGGTCGGCAACCATCCGCTGATAGGATCCTTTCCTGCCTTTAGGGCAGAATATTACCGGCAGGCGGGAGGCTGTTCTCATCTGCCTCAAAAGGTCCTGTCCCTTTTGATCCCATCCCAGGACCCTGATGTAGGGAGGCCCAAGACGCTGAGCCTTCCGGTTGGACCGATGATCGAACCCCATAAGGACATGTGACGCAAAACGCTGTATCTTGCTCCTGGGATACCTTCTGCTTGTGCACAGGCGTGTAAATTCGTCAAAGGACCTCGCCCGCAAGGCATTTGAAAGCAACAGGTTCTCTATGCCTTCCCTCATTTCCGCGTGTCTTGAAAGCCTGGTCGATCCATCCCTGAGGATGACAGTCCTGAGGATCCTCCAGAATACATCAAGCGACATCAGGCATCTTCCCCTTGATATCTCCCTTTCGAGAATTTCCGCTGCGACTGAAGGCATCACCTCCCTTGCCTGACGGGAAAGACCTTCTCTTCTTACTGTATCCCGTATCCAGCTGGCGCTTGCTGTGTCTCCGGAGGCGCCCCCGTGGTAACCCTCTCCGATCCTTTTAACAGGCGCGGTCTCAAGAGGGTACTCCATCTCCCGTATCCTCAGAACGTATTCCTGGGCAAGGGTGTTGTTGGGAGAGGATATCAGCCTGCCTGCTCCCGGGATCGATGCTTCGATCGCATTCGACCTGGACTGTGCGTATGAAAAGCCCAGGTCAAGATGATCACGAAGAACCGCCCTGAAATCATCCGGTTCCCGAATAAGGATATCGGCTATTTCTTCAAGGGGTGCCTCGGGGTTTTCCATACCGAAAGATACGTGGGTCACAATGCCCGATGAGAACAGAAGGTCGACAGCAGCTGACCCGAAAACCCCGGCATTATGACATGAGAATGCCACGGGGAGCTCAATGGCCAGGCTGGCTCCGCAGGAGATCGCCATTTCAGCGCGACTCCACTTGTCGATAAATGCGGGTTCACCTCTCTGGACGAAGCTGGAGGAGAGTACTATTACTGCCGCGGCAGCACCTGTTGTTTCCAGAGATCGCTTCATGTGGTATAAATGACCATTGTGAAAGGGGTTGTACTCGGCTATGATCCCCACAATTTTTTCTTTTGCCAAAGAACCGGACCATCCTTTCTGGCATTTTGCATTTCAATAATTTGATTGTACGATAAAAAGCGGAATGGTTCCGGTCGAGGACGAGGAGGTTTGAACAGGGATGAAGGTGTTAGTACTTAACTGCGGAAGCTCCTCTCTAAAATACCAGCTTTTCGATATGACCTCGGAAGAGGTTCTTGCAAAAGGACTGGTAGAGAGGATAGGAATCGACGGATCCCGGGTAAAGCATGAGAAGACCGGTATGGAGCCGCTCAAGTTCGACGTGGCGATACCGAACCACAAGGTCGGTATCAAGGTCGTTCTGGACACGCTACTAGACGGGGACCAGGGCGTGATCGAAAGCCTCGGGGAGCTGCGCGCCGTGGGCCACAGGGTGGTTCATGGAGGAGAGAAGTTCGCCCGTTCAGTGATAGTGGACCAGGAGGTCCTGGACGTGATCGAGGAGTGTGTCCCTCTTGCACCGCTTCACAATCCTGCCAATCTTATGGGGATCCGTGCAATGATAGAGGTTCTTCCCGATGTTCCTCAAGTTGCGGTCTTCGATACCGCTTTCCACCAGACGATGCCCGATTACGCCTACATATACGGACTTCCTTTCCATTACTACGACAAACAGAGGATCAGGCGATACGGATTCCATGGCACAAGCCATTTCTACGTTGCATACAGGGCTGCCGAGATGCTGGGAAAACCGGCAGAAGATCTCAAGATAGTTACCTGTCACCTTGGCAACGGCAGCTCAATTTCCGCCGTCAAGGGCGGCAAGTCAGTCGATACAAGCCTGGGTTTCGGAACGGTCCCTGGCGTTCTTATGGGAACTCGCTGCGGGGACATCGATCCTACCGCTCTTCTCTACCTTATGGAACTTGAGGGTATTGACCCCAAGGCCATGAGCCATATCATCCACAAGGAAAGCGGGATCCAGGGCATCTCAGGAATAAGCAGCGACCTGAGAGATGTCGAGGAAGCGGCCGGAAAAGGCAACGCCAGGGCTGCTCTTGCGCTGAAGATGCTCTGCTATGGGATCAGGAAGCATATATGCGCCTATGCCGGAGCAATGGGAGGAATCGATGCGATAGTCTTCACAGCCGGTATTGGAGAGAACAGCACCACGGTCAGGGCAATGACCTGTGAGGGGCTGGAGTTCCTTGGCGCAAAGATAAGCCAGGAAAGAAACAACGTCAGGGGCAAGGAAGCTTTTATCAATGAGCCTGATTCAAGGGTCAGCATCATGGTCGTTCCGACCAACGAGGAGCTCGTTATTGCCAGGGACACCAAGGAGCTTGCCATAGGCTAGCCGCTATCGCTCCAATCAGGAAGGGATAACATAAAATGCCCTTGACAGAGAAACCAGGAAACTGGTCCTGTATAGTTGATGGGAAAGCCGTTGTTGATTCAGGAGCGATCCTGGATCTTTCATGCGAAATGCCTCTGGGTGATGTAGTGCGCTACTGGGGCCAGGATTACACCTTCAGAGGGCCGTTATCGGTAAGGGTGCTTGTCTCGGGTGACAGGACATGTCTTTCGGTAAATTTGTCTCTAAAGGGCACAGCTGAGGTTCCCTGTGCAAGATGCCTTGAACCGGCACTACTTGATATTTCAGGAGATTTCCTGTATTTTTATAGGCCGTTGCCGGAATGTAGTGAAGGGGCAGAGCCCGCAGAAGGATCTGAAGAAGACGTCGTGCTGGTCGATTCTCTCGAGACAGAGCTTGATGTTTCATGCCAGGCGTGGGAGTTACTTATCCTCACCCTTCCCGAAAAGAGCCTGTGTTCGGAAAATTGCCTCGGGTTATGTCCCTGGTGCGGAGTTAACATGAATAAAGTGAAATGCAGCTGTTCCTCAGGCCAGGCAGATCCCCGGTTCGACGTACTGGCCGGATTGATGAAACGGGAAAGAGACCATGTTCCAGGGAAAGGAGGAGACAGTGATGGCAACTCCAAAAAGTAGGACTTCCCACACCAGGACCAGGCAGAGGAAGGCACAGTGGCTCGGTTCACTGAAAAGCCCTGGCACCACCGTATGCCCCAACTGCGGAGAAGCGGCCCAGATGCACCGGGCCTGCCCCGAATGCGGCCATTACAGGGGCCGTCTTGTTGTTGAGAAGAAACAGGAAGGCGAGGAGAAGAAGTAGTCCTGATCGAATGATCACACAGGACATCTTTGCCGTAAGATCGTGCTGCCAGGGGAACCTTCGGGTTCCCCTTTTTATTTGCCAGATGAATGATCCGATCCATCCCTTTTCACAGATCCGGCTTATCAAGATCAAATACGACAGATCAAATACGCCAATGTTGACCGGCCATTCTTTCTCGGTTATACTCCCTGATCATATAACCTGATAATAGAACCAGGTCATAAGGAGAGGCGAGATGGGCAGATCTGCTGTGAGAAGGATCCGACAGAACCGGATAATATCGGAACTGGAAACCAACCCCCTTCTTACCGACGAAGAGATAGCCGGCGATCTTGGCGTCAGCGTCAGCACAGTAAGACTTGACAGGGCCGTTCTGGGAATACCAGAGGTCAGGGAAAGAATGAGGTCTATGGCCAGCCAGGCCGGTTCCAGATTGCGTTCTTTGAAGCTTGAAGAGGTCATAGGGGATCTTCTTGACCTGCAGCCTGGCGAATGGGCCCTTTCAACCCTTCAGACCTCCAGGGAGATGGCATTCCGGCACACCGATTTTGTTTCGGATCATTACATTTACGCGATGGCCAGTTCTCTCGCAATTGCTGTTATCGAGGCAGACATGGTGGTTACAGGGTCGGCCAGGGTCAGGTTCAGATCACCGGCAAGAGTTGGAGAGAGACTTGTCGCAAGAGCAAAAGTCGGGACAAAAAAGGGAAACAAGAACGTGGTTAGCGTGAGAATAAAAGTAGGAGAACAGGAAATATTTATCGGAAGGTTCATTACCGTAGAGAAGAATTGCAACGGTTTATCCCTGGAGTCTGAGGAGTGTGGTCCCGGTGTTGCTGGCTCTTGATGCTATGGGGGGAGATAACGCTCCGAAGGAGACCTGCGCGGGTGCTGTAATGGCGTGCGGCAAGTTTCCTGACCTGGAGATCGCCCTGGTGGGAGATACTGAAGAAGTGAAACCCCTGGTGGAAAATGCCCCCGCATCCGTGCGCACAAGGCTGCATCTGGTTCATGCCGAAGAAAAGATAACCATGGATGAACCTCCGGCAGTCGCTGTAAGGAAGAAAAGGCACTCAAGCCTCAGGATAGCCATGCAGATGGTCCGATCCGGAGAGGCGGTCGGCTGTGTTTCGGCTGGAAGCACCGGCGCCATTGTAGCCGGGGGAGTTCTCGTTGTCGGAAGGATACCGGGAATAGAACGTCCCGGACTTGGCGTCCCTCTTCCGGCCGTGGACAGGATCTCCATGCTCATAGATATAGGAGCGACTGTCAGGTGCAAACCCATGAACCTGTACCAGTTCGCCCTGATGGGCGATGTGTATATGAGGAAGATAATAGGGGTTGAGAACCCTTCCATTGGACTTCTTTCAAACGGGCAAGAGGAAGTAAAGGGTGATGAACTTATCATCGAAACCAGGGAGTATTTCCGAAAAGGGAAACTGAACTTCATCGGCAACGTAGAGGGAGGCGGCATACCCTTTGGAGTGGCTGACGTAGTTGTATGCGAAGGCCTTACGGGAAACATTCTTCTAAAATTCATCGAGGGTACAGGGGAGGCCCTTTATTCACTTGTCAGGGATGAGATCAACAGGCGGTTCCTGCCCAAGGTGGGAATGCTCTTCATGCTGCCAATGCTCAAGGACCTATGGACACGTTTCAATTACGAAGAGATCGGCGGAACGCCACTTCTGGGGGTGAACGGGGCTGTTATTAAAGCCCACGGGAGATCCCGTGCAAGAGCTGTATGCGGTGCCCTGGGAGTAGCCAGGGGGTTTGTATCCAAAAAAGGTGTAGAGACCATCGCCGAAGAACTTTCCGAGGGAGTGAGAACAGAATGAATGTCAGGTTATGTAACCCGGTGAAGCTTCTTGGTACAGGGATGTATGTCCCGGAGAAGGTTGTTACCAACGAGGACCTGGAGAAAATAGTTGAGACAACTGACGAGTGGATCACAGAGAGAACCGGGATCAAGGAAAGGCATATTGTCTCCGATGGAGAGATGACAAGTGATCTTGCGGCCAAGGCTGGCATTCGGGCCCTGGAAAATGCGGGAGTGCTCCCCGGGGATATTGATATGATCATAGTAGGGACCAATTCCCCGGATATGCTTTTCCCTGGAGTGGGACCCATTGTCCAGGGAAAGATCGGGGCGACCAAAGCAGGTGCATTCGACGTTCAGGCTGGTTGTACCGGTTGCGTCTATGCTCTGGTGCTCGCAGCGGCTGGCATCAGGGCAGGTCTCTGGAAAAAGGTCCTTGTTATAGGTGCTGAGTCCCTTTCCCGTGTTGTTGACTGGAAAGACCGCAATACATGCGTTCTTTTCGGTGATGGAGCAGGAGCGGCAGTGCTTGGGGCATCTGGCGAGGAAGATTCGGTCCTTGCCGCAGAGCTTCACGCCGACGGAGAAGCAAGTGATTTTATAGAGCTGCCAGGGGGTCTGGCCGCAAATCCTGCTTCAGTAGCAACATTAGAGAAGGGGCTGCATTTTGTGAAAATGAAAGGGAACGAGGTCTTCAAATACGTGAACAAGGTCATTCCCCGATTCCTGAAGGATATATGCGGGCAAGCCGGGTTACAAACAGAAGACATCGATTCGTGGATCTTTCATCAGGCCAATCACCGGATAATAGAGGGGGTCATGAAAAGACTGGATGTCCCTATGGAGAAAGCCATTGTCAACCTTCAGAGATACGGCAACACGTCGGCCGCTTCGGTTTTTCTTGCGCTTCACGAGGGGTTGGAGGAGGGGCGGATATCCAGGGGAGACAAGGTTATGATGGTGAGCTTCGGGGCAGGTATGACCTATGGTGCCATTATCCTCCGGATATGAGGTGAAAGAAATGCATCAAAACAACAGGGTTACGCAACTGCTTGGCACCCGTTTTCCTTTGATCCAGGGAGGCATGGCATGGGTCGCTGATGCAGATCTTGCAGCCGCAGTTAGCAATGGCGGGGGCCTCGGAGTGATAGCCGCGGGCAGCATGCCCCCCGAAATTCTGGAAGACCAGATAAAGAAAGCCAGGAGCCTTACGGAAAAACCTTTTGGCGTCAATATAATGCTTCTTTCTCCTACCGCTGACGACGCGCTGGAGATCGTTGTAAAGAACCGGGTCCCTGTTGTTACGACCGGCGCAGGATCCCCCGGAAAGGTCATTGATCGTCTTAAACCGGTGGGGACTATAGTTATCCCTGTGATCGCCTCCGTGGCACAGGCAAAGCGTGTCGAGAAACAGGGTGCAGACGCTGTTGTCGCTGAGGGAATGGAGGCGGGGGGGCACATCGGGGATATCACAACGATGGTCCTGGTGCCTCAAGTCTCGGATGCTCTTGCGATCCCTGTTATTGCTGCAGGAGGTGTAGCTGACCCGAGAGGAGTGACCGCCGCTTTCGCACTTGGTGCGGAAGGGGTGCAGGTGGGTACACGCTTTGTTTGTGCTGCGGAATCCAACGTTCACCCCTCATACAAGGAAATGGTTATAAAAGCAAGGGACAGAAGTACCGTTGTTACGGGGGCAAGTACAGGACATCCTGTCCGGTGCATTCGGAACAGGCTCACCAGAGAGTTCGACCGCCTGGAAAAAGCCGGGGCTTCCCCTGAAGAGATCGAAAAATTGGGGACTGGCCGACTGAGGGCGGCGGTGATCGACGGAGACGTGGATTTCGGTTCTGTGATGGCAGGGCAGTCTGCCGCGATGGTGGAACGGATACAACCCGCAGAAGAGATAATCAGGGAGCTTTTTGGAGGGACCGGATCCGTTCTTTCCAGGTTGAAACAAGAGTTTTTCGGTTGATACCCGTGGAGGAAAGCAAATGAAATATGCCGTGGTTTTCCCTGGTCAGGGCGCTCAGGAAGTGGGTATGGGCAAGAAACTGTTTGAACGCTACGCCACTGCAAAAGAAGTTTTTGAGAGGGCCGAATCGGCCCTGGGTTTCGATTTGAAAGAGATCATTTTCAATGGACCTGACGAGGAATTGAAAAAAACCGAGTATGCACAACCTGCTATCCTTACGATGAGCATGGCGGTTTTCAGATGTCTTGAGGAAGAAGGAGTACATTTTGAACCGCAATACGTTGCAGGGCACAGCCTCGGGGAATATACGGCGCTTGTAGCCTCGGGTACACTCTCCCTGGAAGACGGGGTAAGGCTGGTGCACCTGCGCGGGCGGCTCATGCAGGAAGCGGTTCCTATCGGCAAGGGTTCCATGGCCGCCATTATCGGACTTGAAAGAGAGACCGTGCTTTCAATATGCGAATCTGCATCTGCAACAGGGGTGTGCCAGGCAGCCAACTTCAATGCGCCTGGACAGATAGTTATATCAGGGGGAAGAGAGGCTGTCGACATGGCTGTCGCCATGTGTAAAGATGCAGGGGCGAAGAGAGCTCTTCCCCTCAAGGTAAGTGCGCCTTTTCATTGCAGTCTTATGCGGCCTGTTGCCGACAGGCTCCTGGAATCATTCAAGGAATGTTCCTGGAAAGATCCTGAATGGCCACTTGTGGCAAATGTATCCGGGAAAACGGAATCCGACGTTGAAAGCATCCAGCAGGCGCTTTTTGAACAGACGTTCAAGCCGGTTCTCTGGTCGGATTCTATAGAGTTCATCATTTCCAAAGGAGTTCACCATTTTGTTGAGGCAGGTCCGGGGTCTGTCCTTTCTGGACTGATAAAAAGGATCTCCCCTGAGGCTAGCTGTATTTCCGTAAACAGCCATGAAATGGTGAACGAAACGATTGATTTCCTGATGGGGGGGCAATAAGATGAATCCTGAAGGCAGAGTGGCCCTTGTGACCGGGGCAGGAAGAGGGATCGGAAAAGCCATAGCCTTTGAATTATCGGCAAGAGGGTATATTGTGGCTGTCAACTTCCGGGCTTCATCCAAAGCTGCAGAGGGTCTTGTCGGTGAAATAGCCTCCTCCGGAGGGCGGGCAATGGCATTCCAGGCCGATGTCTCTTCCCCGGAGGACGTTGCCGGGCTTTTTCCCCAGATCGAGGAAAGGCTCGGCCAGGTCCAGATCCTTGTTAACAATGCCGGTATAACGAGGGACGGCCTTCTTATGAGGATGAAGGACCACGACTGGGACGATGTTATTACGACCAACCTCAAATCTGTATTCCTTACCACAAGACAGGCGGCAAGAAACATGGCAAAATCTCGGTGGGGAAGAATAGTAAATATCAGTTCCGTTATCGGGATAGTAGGAAATGCCGGACAGGCCAACTATGCCGCGGCAAAAGCCGGAGTGATAGGCCTTACAAAAAGCACGGCCAGGGAATTCGGCTCCAGGGGGATTACAGCTAACGCTGTAGCTCCAGGTTTTATAGAGACCGACATGACGTCGATCCTTGATGAAAAGCTCAAAGAGCAGATGCTTCTGCAGATACCCTCCGGTCGGGTGGGCACGCCGGAGGATGTAGCTGGACTGGTCGGGTTCCTTGTTTCTGAAAAGGCTTCCTATATCAATGGCCAGGTGATCGCCGTTGACGGCGGTATGACCATGGCCTGATAGTTGCAAAGAGTTTCTCGGAGAGGAGGTGAAGGAGATGAAAATGGAAGAGATCACCGCAAGGCTAAGGGAGATCGTCATGGACAGGCTCGATGTTGAAGAGGATCAGATCAAACCGGAAGCCTCCTTTGTTGAGGATCTTGGGGCAGACTCTCTTGACATCGTGGAGTTGATCATGGGGATCGAAGAGGAATTTGATATCGAGATCCCTGATGAGGATGCAGAGAAACTGACTAATGTCGGTGAAGCAATGGACTACATCAAGGGAAAACTGGGAGTAGAGGAGTAGCAGGAAACGGGGCTTATGGGGTCTGATCCCTCATTTCTCATAAGCCCCGATACTCCGTTACCCGGATCGTCCGGACGGATGGCGGGAACCGAAGGAGTGAACCGATTTGAGAAGGGTAGTTATAACAGGGATGGGAGTAGTGTCCCCCATCGCACATGGAAGGGAAGATTACTGGAAATCGCTGAAAGAGGGGCGTAACGGTGTTGGCTACATCTCACTTTTTGACGCTTCTGATTATGGAGTACGTATTGCCGCCGAAGTGAAGGATTTCGACCCTGAGAAATGGATGGAACGCAAGGAAGCCAGAAGGGCCGACAGAGTAATTCAGTTCGCGGTTGCTGCTTCAGACATGGCAGTAATGGATGCCTCTCTCGATGTGGATGTTCTGGATCCAGATAGATTCGGGGTTTATATTGGAAGCGGCGAGGGCGGCATAGGGACCATGTACGAGGGGATGAAGGTCCTTCTTGAAAAAGGACCGTCCCGGGTAGGGCCTTTCTGTGTCCCCATGATGCTCAGCAACATGCCTGCCGCCTATGTAGCCATTCGTTTCGGTGCCAAGGGGCCGAACATTTGCGTGGTTACAGCCTGCGCAACTGCCATTCATACTATGGGAGAGGCGTACTATACGATAGTCCGGGATGATGCCGACGTAATACTTGCGGGAGGGACCGAAGCGGCCATTACGCCCATTGCTGTTGCGGGTTTTGCAGCTATGAAAGCTCTTTCGACCAGGAATGATGATCCTCTCCACGCCTCGAGGCCATTCGATATCGACAGGGATGGCTTCGTTATGGGCGAGGGTGCAGGTGTTCTTGTCTTCGAGGAGCTGGAGCACGCCAGGAGAAGAGGCGCAAGGATCTTCGCTGAAGTCAAGGGTTTTGGTTCCACCTGTGATGCCTATCATATCACCGCTCCGGACCCTGACGGGAACGGCCCGGCAAAGGCGATGCTCCAGGCCTTGAGAAAGGCTGGCTGGAGAATGGGCGAGGTTGATCTGATAAACGCCCATGGAACCTCTACAAGCCTTAACGACACGATGGAATCAAATGCAATCAACAGGGCTTTTGGTGAGGTTACCCCGAGTATCCTTGTCCACTCGACAAAATCAATGATAGGCCACACCCTTGGTGCCGCCGGGGCTCTTGAGACCATTGCCGCTATACAGGCCATAACTGAAGGTGTTATCCATCCAACGGCCAACTGCTTCAACCCTGATCCGGAGTGCCGTGTTAACGTGGTTCCTGGCGGGAAGGCCCTTTACAGGGAAATTTCAAGGATCCTTGTAAACAATTTCGGTTTCGGAGGACACAACGGCGTCGCCGCCATTGAAAAATACAGGGAATGAAGGGGATCAAAATTGGCCAGAAAAAGGACTGACAGCGGAAATCCGGACTTTTCCGGTCTGGAGGAACGTTTGGGTTATACTTTTGAGAACAGGGAATTGATAATGGAGGCGGTCACACACGCCTCCTTTTCCAATGAAAACAGCCTCTCCGCGTGCAACGAAAGGCTCGAGTTCCTGGGTGATGCCGTACTCGAACTTTGCGTTTCAGAGATCCTTTACCATCAGTATCCTCTTGACAGCGAAGGAGATCTTTCCGAACGAAGGGCATCTATCGTATGCGAAGATTCTCTGGGTTCGTGGGCCAGACACATAGATCTGCGGGAGATCCTGAGGCTGGGGAAAGGACTTTCAAGAAGCGGTGGGAAAGATCAGCCAGTGATATGTGCCGATGCTGCCGAAGCATTGTTCGGAGCTGTTTTCCTTGACGGGGGTTTCGAGGCAGCCAGAAATGTGATAGATAGATTCTTCAGGTATATAGTTGCCGTTAACGGTGTCGTGCCCAGAAATCCGAAGGCACAGCTTCAGGAGACAATGGAGAGTATGGGTTATGGAAAACCGGAGTATTCACTTTCTAGACAAAGCGGGCCTCCACACGCCCCTGTTTTTGTGGTCACAGTAAGCTCCTCAGGGAGAGTAATAGGCGAGGGAGAGGGACGGACCATCAGGGAGGCGGAGAGAAAAGCCGCAGAAATGGGACTGGTCTCTTTCAGGGATCAATAAAATGCAACCGGTTGCATCGTTGATGTCGATCTGTTAAAATCCTTCGGAAGGGGTCGACCCCTCGCGGGAGGAAAAGGATGGCAGCCTCAAAAAGGCGAAATAATATTTCAAATTAGACCAGGAGGTTGGAGGTCCCCATGGATGTGGGTCTTCAACCTTTTTTTTGGAGGTGAAGGGGTGCTTAAGGATAAAACAAGGGTAATGACTGGAAAGGATATGGAAAGGGTGCTGAAAAGAATGTCACACGAGATCCTTGAAAGGAACAGGGGGCTGGGTGACATGGTTATAGTAGGCATCCAGCGGAGAGGCGTCTATCTTGCCAACCGTATCAGGGATATTTTTAACACCATAGAATCTGTGAGGATCCCGACGGGTGTTCTGGATATCACCCTTTACAGGGATGACCTGACCCTTCTTCATGACCAGCCCGTTGTCCATAGCACCTCAATCCCGGAAGATGTCAATGCCAGGAAGATCCTGCTTGTAGACGATGTCCTGTATACGGGCAGAACGATCAGGGCAGCCCTGGATGCGCTTATGGACCTTGGAAGGCCATCTTGCGTCCAGCTGGCAGTGCTGGTCGACAGAGGGCACCGGGAACTTCCGATCCATCCCGATTATGTCGGCAGGACGGTTCCGACTTCCCGCAACGAGGTCGTTGAGGTAAGGGTCAGCGAACTTGACGGTAAAGATGAGGTGGTCATCTGTGAAAGGGAGGACTCCTGATACATGGAATGGAGACATCGTCACGTAATTGATCTGGATACATGGGACAGAAGCGACCTTCAGTTCATAATGGAACAAAGCCGTTCCATGGATGAGCTGCTTGACAGACCGATCAAGAAGGTGCCTGCCCTGAGAGGAAAACTTGTTGTAAATCTTTTCTTTGAAGCTTCCACCAGGACCCGGGTTTCCTTCGAACTGGCCGAAAAATTTCTGAGTGCCGATGTGGTTAACTGGTCAGCATCAGGGTCGAGCACTGGAAAGGGAGAGACGCTCAGGGACACGGCATGGACCCTTGAGGCGATGGGTGCCGACGCGGTTGTTATCAGACACGGGGCAGTAGGTGCCGCAGATTACCTTGCAAGAAAACTCAGGAAAAGCTCGGTCTTCAACGGTGGTGACGGAGCACACGCCCATCCGACCCAGGCTTTGCTGGATCTTTACACTGCCTGGAAAAAACTTGGAGATCTGGATGGCATGAAGATGGCAATGATAGGCGATGTCCTTCACAGCAGGGTTGCCAGGAGCGACATCATTGCCTTCAACCGGATGGGAGTCAAAGTAGAGCTCTCCGGACCGGCAACCTTGATGCCAAGAGACACCCATGCACTAGGTGCAGAATTCAGGGAAGATCCCCGCGACGCGTTGAAGGGGGCCGATATTGTATATCTTCTGAGGATCCAGAGAGAGCGGCAGGAAGAAGGAATGTTCCCCTCCCTTGACGAATATCACCAGTTTTTCGGGGCTGATGATGAACTTCTGGAGTTCGCCAGGCCGGGAGCTCTGGTTATGCACCCGGGCCCTATAAACCGTGGCGTAGAAATATCCAGTACTGTCGCCGACGGAGCGCAGAGCATGATCCTCGGACAGGTCCGTAGCGGGGTTGCCCTGAGAATGGCCCTCCTGTTCGTATGTCTTGGAGGTGCAAACCAGTGAGAACTCTTCTTCGCAATGCGATCCTTTTCAACGGTTCCAGTATGGAAGATGATCCGACGGATATCCTTATTGTCGATGGAACAATAGAAAAGATCTGCTCCGGGACCGACGCCGGACAGGCAGACCGGTCCTGGGACCTTTGCGGTCTGGTCTTATGTCCTGGTTTCATAGATCTTCATTGTCATCTCAGGGATCCGGGTCAGGAGTGGAGGGAGGACATCATTTCGGGTTCCCTCGCAGGAGCAGCCGGAGGTTACACTACTCTTGTGTGTATGCCAAATACCGACCCGCCGATTGACAGCCCGGCCCTGGTCAGGTATGTCCTTGAAAAAAGTGGATATGGCAAAGGAACCAGGGTTCTGCCGGCTGGTTGCGTCAGCAAGGGGCGGAAAGGGAAAACTCTTGCAGAAATGGGCAAAATGGCTCTTGCCGGGGCCGTGTTGTTCACCGATGATGGAAGTCCTGTGGGTGATTCCAATCTACTGCGGCTAGCCCTTCAGTACAGTTCAAGGCTGGGGGTAAGGATCATGGAGCATCCCGAGGACAGTTCACTTGCCTTCGGGGCGCAGGTGAACGATGGTATCTGCTCGACTTTTTCCGGTCTGAAAGGGTGGCCCACAGCTGCCGAAGCAGCAGACATCTCCAGGGGGATCAGCCTTTGCAGGGACACAGGCGTGCCGATCCATTTCACACATGTAAGTTCAGGAGAATCCATCGAAGTTTTGAGATCGGCAAAATATTCAGGTCTGCCGGTAACCTGTGATGTAACACCCCATCACCTTTCTCTTGCGGAGGGATCTGTTATCAGCAGCGGTTACGACGGGGTTTTCAAGGTTAATCCACCCCTGAGGAGCATCTCCGATAAAGATTCCTTATGGGAAGGTATTGCTGATGGAACTGTTGATGCTATCGCAACTGATCATGCTCCGTATCACCTTGACGAAAAGGACCTTCCCTTCCAGGAAGCCTCTTTCGGTATCGCATCTCTTGAATGCGCAGTAGCGGCAGTTTTGAACGAATGGCATCGCCGGGGCAAACCGTTCCCGATGGAGAGGCTGCTTTCCCTTTTTACATCCGGACCCTCATCCATTCTTCCGAAAGAATGGAAATGGCTTGGAAAGATCGAGACCGGAAGCCCTGCAGACCTCACGGTGCTAGATCCGGAACTTGAACGGGAGGTCGATGTAAAAACCTGGAAGAGCAAGGCAAGGCTATCCCCATGGGATGGCGAACGCCTCAAAGGATGGCCGGTGATGACTCTTGTAATGGGAGAAACAGTTCATATTGATCGGGAGAGTTTCAAGGGGAGAGGATAATGGCCCTTAATGTTTCCGTACAAGGTGCTGAAACGTCTGACAGGAAAGGCCGCATTGTCCTTACAGAATCCGTCGGAAGGGGCTGCAGGCATATACGCGTTGAAATTGAAAGCGGATGCTGCCGTCCGGATCCCGGGCAGTTTTTCCTCATCAGGGAAAGGGGTGTCTTTGACCCTCTTCTTGGACGCCCCCTGGCTCCAATTGCCTCCTCAAACAACAGCCTGGATTTCCTTTTCAGGATAGTGGGAAGGGGTACTTCTCACATGGCATCTCTGCCACCGGGGACAGAAGTTGATCTCAGGGGACCATGCGGCCGAGGGTTCCCTGGTCCCGTCAAGCGAAGATTGATCCTTGTTTCTGGTTCGTTGGGGATCGCGCCCTTTCTGGATGCTTCAGCCCGTTACAGGGACAAGATGGAAGTCACCGTCATCCTGGGGGTTCCGGGCAATGGTTGGGAGGAGTTCGCAAAATGGTGTTCCTCCAGGGTGCCCGGACTGCGCATTACATCTGATGACGGTACCCTGGGGAACAGGGGCAACGCCGTTGAGGAAGCACTTTCGGTAATTGAGCCCGGAGATGAGGTATGGGGTTGCGGTCCAAACGCAATGCTCAGGGAACTTGGCCATCTTTTCAAGATCGGCAGTGGACGTATCCTGGTCAGCCTGGAAAGCAGGATGGCATGTGGTATAGGAGGATGTCTGGGTTGTTCCCTCCCTACGGCAACGGGTATGAAAAGAGTCTGTGTGGATGGACCTGTATTCGAGTGGCAGGAGATTTTTCCCAATGCCTGGTAATGCGGGGCTCCATGCCGAAGTTGGTGGGCTTTCCATCGGATCCCCGGTAATAGTGGCTTCAGGGGTCTGGCCCATGGAACCCTCTCTCTGGCCTGAAAAAGCCCTTGAAGGAGTTGGTGCCCTTTGCAGCAAGGGCCTGACTCTTGAGCCGAGGACAGGCAATAGCGGGAAGAGGATCTGCGAAAGCTATTCAGGACTTCTAAACAGCATAGGTCTTCAGAATCCCGGGATCGACCATTTCGTGAAGAATGAACTGATAGGTCTTCAGACCTGCGACAAACCGGTATTAGTGAATGTATCTTTTGAAAGTATCAGGGAACTTGCCGCAATCCTTGAAAAATTGCTGCCTTCAAGGAGCTTGGTTGGAGCGGTTGAACTGAATGTATCATGTCCCAACGTTTCCCGTGGAGGCATGACATGGGGTCTTGACCCCGAAGGCCTGGAAAAGGCTGTTTCTTTTGCGAGAAAGATCTGGCAAGGCCCTCTTTGGGTAAAACTCTCTCCACAGACTTCCTCTATCGGTGAATTTTCAAGGATCTGCCAGGATTGCGGGGCACAGGCAGTCGTTGTGGCCAATACCTGGCTGGGGATGGCAATTGACAACGATGAAGAAAAACCATTTTTTGAAAGGATCTTTGCGGGTCTTTCCGGTCCGGCCATTTTCCCTCTGGCCTTGAGGGCTGTATGGGAGGCAGCGGGCGCTGTGGATATTCCTGTAATAGGATGCGGAGGAATTACAAGACCGGAAGATGCCCTTTCAATGATGCTTGCCGGTGCCTCGGCGGTTGAGGTCGGGACTGCACTCTTCCATGACCTGTCCCTCCCGGCCGCGATATGCAGCAGGTTGTCCGCCCATATTGAAGCCAGGTCGCTTGGTTCGGTCGGGGAAATTACAGGCAGGGCCAGAAGATAGCCGGGATGACATCAGGGGGTAATGGAATTGAGGGGTGAAAAACCGGGGATCATACTCGCTGCGGACCTTGCGAGTACTTCAGAAGCAATACGTGTACTTGAGGACCTTAAGGAAGATCTGTATCACGTGAAGATAGGCCCGAGGCTTTTCGCTTCAGGCGGAATGGATTTCGTTCATGAGGTCATCAAGAAAGGATTCAGGGTTTTTCTGGACCTGAAGCTTCATGATATTCCAAACACGGTATCTTCTGCAGTGGATTTTTTTTCTCGAAGTGGCATATGGGCCCTGACAGTTCATGCTGCGGGAGGGTGCAGCATGCTCGAGGCGGCCTCAAGGGCAAATGCCCGTGCCGGAGGGGAAATGATGCTTCTGGGCGTGACGATCCTTACCAGCCTCGACAGGGAAGAATGG
Organism: Synergistaceae bacterium UBA4066; assembly: GCA_002383685.1. GTDB lineage: Bacteria > Synergistota > Synergistia > Synergistales > Thermovirgaceae > UBA4066. Next base: position 142,899 of record DFZC01000017.1, read on the forward strand.
CAAACAGTCTGTCCGGGATGCTTAATGGCTGAAGCCCTTGAAAGCCGAGCCGCACTCTGCAGGGAATGCGGGATCGACGGAATTGTCTGCTCACCTTCGGACCTTCCGATCCTTGTTCCCGGATTCAAACAGGATCTGACAATGGTAGTTCCCGGGATCAGGGATGGCCATCCCGGAGATGACCAGAAAAGGACGGCCTCAATTGAGGATGCTCTGAATAGAGGTGCGGATTATGTGGTTGTGGGCAGGCCGGTTCTTACGGCCCCCTCTCCGGGAAAAGCTTTAAAAGATCTGGCATTTCGCCTGGAAAGGTGGAAAATGGCAAATGATCAGTGAGCCGGAAAAGCTGATATTGGGAAAGATGATAGAAACAGGGGCTCTTCAGGAAGGTCACTTCGCCCTTTCTTCCGGTCTTCATAGCGGTAATTACCTCCAGTGTGCCCGTTTTTTGATGTATCCAGGCAACGCTTATATTGCTGGTTCATTACTGGGGGAGATGATAGCCCCCCTCAAGCCGGCACTGGTCGTTTCGCCGGCAATGGGAGGAGTTATCATTGGTCACGAGGTTGCCAGATACCTTGATGTACCCTTTATCTTTTTCGAAAGGGAAAAAGGGGAGATGAAACTGAGAAGATTTCCCGAACCCGGATCCCTCCCCTATGTCATAGTCGAGGATGTCGTTACTACGGGCAGATCCACTATCGAGGTCAGGGAAGCCATGAATTCCTTGTCGGAAGGGGAATTCCTCGGAGCGGGATGCATAGCGGACAGGAGCGGCGGCGGCAATCGCATCGGGGAAGGCCTTATATCACTGATAAGGCTCGATCTTCCTAATTACCCTCCCGAGGAATGCCCATACTGCCGTGAAGGGATACCTTTGAAGGAACCTGGAAGCAGAAAGATATCATCCTGAACAAATGTTCTGGTCGAGGATCTCTTCCAGGCAGAATTGCAGGGGAAGGGAGAATGTTTTGAGGGAGAAAGGTTTAAGAAAAACTTTCGCGAGAATTTTTCTGTCGGTCACGATAGCCTTTGTTCTTCTTCAGGGCAGGTGCGAGGCGCTCGAACTCTGGGTGACCAATCCGTGGCTTTCTATGTTGACACGTTTTATCGGTGGAGTTCAGGTGGTGGTCAATCCGGTTCTGCTTTGGGGTGAAACGGGTGAGACGATAAAGGTCAAGAAGGCCCCTCCCGATGGAGCCATTGTTCTTTCACTGGACCGGCAAGAGGCACTCAGTATCCTCGGCAAGGATTTCGAGGAAAGGTTCTCGCCCTTTTTCCTTTACGAAAGGCTTTCTTCAGGGTCAATAACGGAAGAGAGTTTCATGGATCCTGCCGCACTGCCGTTCATTGGTCTCAGGACCCTGCAGATCCTTTCGGAATGCGATCCTGAACAATATGACTATTTTCAGCGCAGGCTGGCCGAGTTCCAGGCCCGTTTGGACAGCACCGTGATAGTCGGGCGGAACATGATAGGAAAGAGCACAATCCTTGACCTTTCATGGAAATTCGGAAGATGGCTCCAGGCGGCAGCTGGAACAGTGATCAGACCGCCATCCCAGGCCAAGGATGGATGGTCCAGGGGTGAGGGGATCGATGTGCTGGAAACAGCTATCGAGGAAGCAAGGAAGCAAAAATGGATCATCGTTTCAGATCCATGGACTCCAAAGGCAGTACTAGAAAGGGTCAGGAACATTCCGGGCTTTATTGAACTGCAGCCACCCAGAACGGAAGGGGATATGATCCTTTTCCTTTATGACCAGTATCTCAGGATCTGGGACCATATCAGAAGGGTTTCCTGAAGATCACGGTAGACTCCTGAGATGTGAGATATCGGCCGCTGAAAAGGACCTGACCTCTTCCCCGATCCTGACCAGGAGGTCACCCCTTGTTCCGATACCGACGGCCTTCCCGATGATCTCCCCTCCTTCAGATAAGACACGTACAGTCTTTCCGATCGTGTCGCTTCTTGCCTCGTAATCGGCAAGCGTTCTTCCGACACCTCCCGGACTCTCCAATATGCGTACGCCTTTATGCAGCTCCCTGATTATCTCCGCTATCAACTTTCCCCTGTTCACTTTCTTCCCCAGAATAGAGAAGAGTGAAGCGGTGGAATATTCCGCCTCCATAGGGGTTATTGGGTAGTTCGCGTTTATCCCGATGCCGGTGACCGCGAAGTGGACAAGCCCGGGCTCGCTTGAGACTTCCGTCAGTATTCCGCAGATCTTGGCTCCATCCCAATAGATGTCATTGGGCCATTTCAGCTGGCACTGGATGCCGCAGACAGAGCGGATGGAATCCTGTACCGACATAGCCGAGACAAGGCTCAGTATCTGGATCGATTCAGGCGGTATCGCAGGGCGCGTCAGGATCGAAAAGTAGATCCCCCCCTCTGGTGAGGATTCCCACCTTCGGCCAAGTCGTCCTCTTCCGGAGGTCTGGTAACCTGTCATGACTACCAGGCCTTCCCTGGCCCCCTTGCGAGCCAGTTCCTTTACAGGTGTCTGTGTCGATCCAAGTCTTTCCCAGTGAAGGACCGGGTGACCCCAAGGACAGTCAAAAAGCAGTGCTTCCAGCATTGAGGGGTCAAGATCGTTATCCGGCGGAGATACATAACGGTACCCCTTGACCGGTACGGCTTCGATGGAATGGCCGTCTTCCTGCAATGATCTCACGGCTTTCCAGACAGATTGCCTCGAAAGTCCCAGCGTCCTGCACAGCACCCCTCCGGATACGGTCTCCCCCCCGGCCTCGAGCAATTCTTTCAGTACAGCGATCCTGGTCCCGGTCTCAGGGTTCATGGTCGTTTTAACATGCTCCTTCTTTGCGCGGGCTGGTGTGATGATATAATGAAATGCCTGTAATGGCCAATATTACCACTCCCGTGAACAGGGAAGAACAATGGAGGAACTAAAATGGCACAGGTTTCAATGTCAACAGTTATGGAGGGACTTCGCTCACTGGCAGCCGAGCTGAAGGACAGTCTTTGACCCGGATTCAATTGATACCAAAATAGGGGAACTGACACAGATCACATCCGATCCGGATTTCTGGAACAGGGAAGATGCGCAGAACGTGACCAGGAGCCTTGCGGAACTCCAGGGGAAACACAACGCATGGAAAAACGTTTCCGGGGAGATAGAAGACCTTCAGGCCATAGCGGATCTTCTGGGGCAGGGCGAAGACCCGGAACTTGAAACGGAGTTCTTTGAGCGCTCATCGGCCCTTGAAAGGTTTATACACGAAAATCAGCTTCTTCTCCTTCTGGACGAGGAGTATGATGATGCAAACGCTATAATCGGCATTCATCCCGGGGCAGGAGGACATGATTCGCAGGACTGGGCTGAGATCCTTCTTCGCATGTATCTTCGCTGGGCCGAAGGCAAAGGGTTCAAAACGCGTATACTTGAACTGATAGAGGATGAAGAGGCCGGGATCAAGTCCGCCACGGTCCTTGTGTCCGGAGATCATGCCTACGGTTATCTGAAAAGTGAAAGAGGCGTGCACCGTCTTGTCAGGATCTCTCCCTTCGATACGGCAAAAAGAAGGCATACCAGTTTTGCTTCACTCAATGTTTCTCCGGAGCTTCCTGACGATGTTGAGATCGACATAGACCCGCAGGACCTGAGGATAGACACCTACAGGTCGGGGGGGGCGGGAGGTCAGCACGTGAACATGACCGATTCGGCAGTCAGGATAACCCATATCCCGACCGGGATAGTAGTCAGCTGTCAGAACGAACGATCCCAACACATGAATCGCCATAGCGCAATGCAGGTTCTCAGGGGGAGACTCTTTGAAAGGATGCTTCAGGAGAGGCAGGAACAGATGAACGCTATCCAGGGAGAGAAAAAGGAGATAGGCTGGGGTAGCCAGATCCGGTCATATGTCATGCATCCCTATACAATGGTGAAGGACCATCGAACCAACCTGGAAAAAGGCAATGTTCAGGGAGTTCTGGGCGGTGATATTGAGGATTTCATCCTCTCCTTTCTAAGATACAGAAAACAGGGCAAATGACCCATACCCGGAGGTCTGTCGGCAAATGCTGAAAAAATCCTTGTTACTCCTGTTATTGTCAACCTTCGTACTTATGGCGGGAGCCGCATTCCCTTCGGGGTTCGTTGTTCCCGGTGGAATTCTCGATACCGGCTCTCTCAAGGAAGGTCTGAAGGGTGTTGCATATACTGTTGTGAAGGGAGACAAGATAGTCTCCTTTCCGGTAACGGTCCTGAGTGTGCTTCCATCCTCCAAGACACCCAGGAGCCTTATCCTGATCAAGGCTTCAGGGCCTGTTATCGAAAGGACCGGGGGCATCGCGGCAGGAATGAGCGGGAGCCCGGTATTTATCGATGGGAAACTGATAGGTGCAATAGGCTACGGCTGGAGTTTCAGCGAACATGAAATGGGCCTGGTAACCCCTATCAGCGAGATGGCCGAGATATGGAACTGGCCTGACAGGATACCTTCTATCGACCTTCCCGGTTTAAAGCTGGAAGACCCGGCATCAACGGATATCAGAGTCTCGGGAACAGATCCTTCTCGTATAGAGATCCTCCCTGATGGGAAAGCAAGCGGCGATCTTTCTTCGCCGCTTACCGGCAGCGGCTACAGCAGCAGAAGCGCAAAAAGAATCGAAGAGATACTGGGCCGGCCTGTTATCCTGATCCCGGGAGCAGCAGGGGATTCTTCGATCCCTGTTGAATATTCACCGGTCCTTGAACCGGGAGAAGCGGTGAGCGTGCTGGTGGCCTGGGGTGATGTTTCCCTGGCCGCTACAGGTACGTTGACGGCTGTTTCCAACGATGGGCGTTTCCTCGCTTTTGCCCATCCCTTCACCAACAGGGGAGCGGTGGCCTTTCCGCTGGCAAGGGCCTGGATCCATGAAGTGGTTCCCAGTCTCGATACGCCATTCAAAATAGGTACCCCGACATCTATTGTAGGAACAGTGACCCAGGACAGGCCCCAGGCTATTGGAGGCCTTCTGGGTCAGTTCGCTCCGGTTATGGATATTTCTCTCAACTTCAAGGACGTTGATTCCGGCAAGGTCACCTTTAAAAGGTTCAAAACTGCCAGTGACCCCTTTATGATGACAAAGGTAATACCTGAAATGGTGACAGGCCTTGTTGATAACGTATGGGGAAGGATCGGTGAGGGAAGCGCCAAGATAACGCTCAAGATAGAGGGTGGAAGGCTGGCCGAAGGTTGGCAGAGGACAAACATGTTCTTCTCGTCATCAGATCTTACAAAAAATATGCTTTCGGAGTTCACTGACCTTGTTAACGCTGTTTCGCTGAATCCCTTTTCCGCGATCGCGCCTTTCGGTGTCCATATAGAGATCGAGGCTACTGCCGAACCAAGGGTGGTTCTCATTGAGGACGTCACCCTGTCGCGAAATATCGTTCCGCCAGGCGGCAGTTTTGATGTGGAAATAACCCTTCGCCCCTACAGAAAGGATCCGGTAGTACACAAATTGACCCTCAGGGCACCCAAGGATGCAGAGGGTGTTTGTGAAGTTGTTGTCCGGGGCGGAGGCATTGAGGAGCCTGGACAGGACTCGATCATGCAGGGCTGGAGGACCATTAGAAGTCTCTCTGAACTTCTGGGAGAGTTCTCGGCTTTGGAGACCAACGACGAGGTCGTGGGCGAGGTAAGAAGCTTCCGTTCCATCAGGGATGACCCGCTAGCCATGGTTGCAGAAGAAGAATCCCAGAAGAAGCTTTTAAGTCAGATCAAGCAGGAGATGATAGAGGAAGGCTCCTTCAAGAGTTACAGGTCAAACTATTTCGTTGAGGGCCTGCTCAGAAGGATGATAAGGGTGGTTCCTGAGTAAAGGGGGGAAAGGTCCTGAAACTGCTCTCGTGGATCGGCAGACAGACCATTGACCTTTTTTCGACCCTTGGTGTTTTTGCGACCTTCGCTTTCAGAGCGTTCGCAGGGATCTTCCACAAGACCTGGAGCAGGGATGACCTCCTTGAACAGCTTGAGAGGGTAGGTGTCGGATCGGTCCTGGTGGTTTCGATAACCAGTGCCTTTACGGGCATGGTGCTTGCCGTCCAGACCCTTGACCAGTTCGTCCGGTTCGGTGCTACCGGGTACATCGGGGGGGTGATAGCCCTCAGTATGGTCAGGGAGATGTCCCCTGTTCTAACTGGACTTGTCGTCTGCGGGCGAACAGGCGCTGCCATGGCAGCGGAGATAGGCTCAATGAAGGTGACGGAGCAGATAGATGCACTTAGGACCTTTGGTCTTGACCCCCATGTATTTATTGGGGTACCGAGGATGTTGGCGGGCCTGGTAATGCTTCCTGTGCTTACCCTTTTCTCTTTCGTGATCGGCATCGGGGGAGGTTTTCTCTATGTCTCCGCCCATGGGGTCAACGGACACCTGTTCAGACGTTCAGTAGAGGCCCTTCTGGAACCTTCGGATGTTTACGGGGGACTCCTTAAGGCCGCCGTTTTCGGACTTCTTATCTCCGTTTCAGCCTGCGGTCAGGGTTTCATGGCCGGGCAGGGAGCACGAGGTGTAGGTTCTGCCACGACGAGGGCTGTCGTATGGGGCAATATGCTTATCCTGGTTTTCAATTATATTCTTTCTACCCTTCTTTTCGGCGGGATCAAGGGGTGAGGCCATGAACCCGGTCCTGGAGATGCACGGTGTTTCCGCGGCTTTCGACGGACGAGAAGTAATAAGCAATGTAGATATGAAGCTTACCGGCGGCAGGATAACCTGTCTGATGGGGCCGTCGGGTTGCGGAAAGACCACGACACTCCGACTTGCCGCCGGCCTGATCAAACCAACAAAAGGTGTGATCGAACTGTTGGGCAAGACCATAGAGCCGGATACCGGGGAGGAAGATCTTATCGATATCCGTAGAGAACTTGGGGTGGTCTTTCAGGGAGGCGCCCTTTTCGACTCAATGTCGGTAGGCCAGAACATAGCATTTCCCTTAAAATATTGCAGAGGAATGGAAGATCAGGAAAGGATATCCTCCATGGTGCTGGACATGCTGGATCATGTCGAACTTGGCGATGTTAGGGACAAGTTCCCGTCCGAACTTTCAGGGGGTATGAAAAAAAGGGTAGCTATAGCAAGATCTCTTATACACAGCCCTTCTCTTCTCCTTCTTGACGAACCTACAACAGGGCTTGATCCAATGACGGCACGTCATATAGACAAGCTTGTCCTCGATCTTTGCGATAAGTTCGGATTCAGCGTTCTGGTCGTCACCCATGATATAGTTTCCGCTCTGGGCATCAGTGACAGAGTCCTTCTCATGAATGAGGGGAAGATCTCATGGAGAGGCGACCCGGAAGAGTGGAGCCGCTCGGAGCATCCGGTAGTCAGACGTTTTGCCGAAGGGATGATCTCCGTGGGAAGCATGGAGGGAAGAGGGACATGAGCAAAGAGATGAAGGTAGGGCTTGTTGTATTCATGGCTATAGCCTTTCTTGGCGCTCTCGTTTTCATAAGCGGAGGAGCACGTCTGGGTCAGTATGGTTATTCATTCGGTATCGTTTTCCTGGATGCGATGGGGTTGGACCCCGGAGCTCCTGTCCTGGTCTCAGGGGTTGAATCAGGCAAGGTGGACAATATTGAGCTGATGGAAGAGGGAGTGCTGGTAAGGGTTTCCGTGAAAGGTCATGTTATCATTCCCTCCGACAGCCGTTTTACGATCGATACAGGAGGACTTTTGGGAGAACCCAGGGTAAAAGTCACCAGGGGATCTTCGTCGGCAGGAATCACCCAGGGGGACGTTGTTGCAGGGACCATCCCCCCCTCCTTTGACGAAATTCTTGCGGACATCAGGAAAAGCCTTGCAGGCGTTCAGGTCACTTTTTCAAACATCAACTCCTTCCTGGCCAAACTGACAGATGCAGCCGATGATTTTCAGGTTTTCTCCAGGGAAGCAAAAGACCAGGTCAAAAGAGCCGGTGATTCCTTCTCGGGGCTTACTGAACGACTGGACCTCGTTGTCGAGGAAAACAGGATAGCCCTGTCCCAGTCTCTTAGAACCCTCTCTTCGGTACTTGAGAACCTTGATGGCGTAGTGAGGCAGTTTGATGAGGGAGGCACCTCCGGAAGAGACCTGAGACAGATGGTCGTAAGGATCGGTGATGCGGCCAGTAGCGTTGAGGAACTTATCGGACGTGTGGAAGGAGCCCTTTTCGATGAAGAGCTGGGTACCGGCTCGCGAATTCAGCAGGCCAAGGATATAGCGGGAAAGGCTAACCGCATAATCTCGGACATAGAAGATATTTCGTTTGAGGGATCCCTGGGCATCCATGGTGCAACTTCCGGGCCTGCCCAGGGTGATCTTCTTGCCGATATTTCTCTCTGGATAAGCAGCAGATCGAGGAACATGGGTTTGCTTATCGGGGCTGAGGATATTGGTGCAGAACCTGGAGTTACGGCTGCCCTGGGTTTTAACCTGGACCGGTTAAGGTTATGGGGAGGTGCCGTCCGGGGATATGCAGGAGCGGGAGTAATGTTCTTCCCGTCGGGAGAAAAGGGGCCCTTTTCGATAGGGGCTCAGTGGTGGGACGAGGACGGAGGAAGCTGGTCAATCGACGGGAGGTACAGGTTGAGTGAGAAATGGGGAATATTTTACAGGTATCTCCAAAGGGATAAAGGAAGTGCGGATTCGGCCGGCTTTTTCTACCGGTTCTGATAGATGGAGGTTGAGGGATTGTTCGTAACTTTTGAGGGTATTGACGGATCAGGCAAGAGCACCCAGTCCAGTGCTACCTTTGAGTGCCTTTGCAGAAATCTTGGAGAAGACAGGATTATAAGGACCTTTGAACCGGGGGGATGGGAAGGTGGCGGATCGATACGTTCCGTCATTCTTTCAGGAGCAATGAAAAGCACCTGGACAGAAGTACTGCTTTTTCTTGCGGACAGATCAGAGCATGTCGAAAGGGTTATCAGGCCTTCCCTCCTGTCAGGAAAGGTAGTGATATGCGAAAGGTTTTCCGATTCCACCATTGCCTACCAGGTCTTCGGAAAGGGTTTCCCCAGGGATGTCCTGGACGGTATATCCTCCTTTGCCTCTTTTCCGGAGCCTGACATTACCTTCTGGCTGGACATTCCCGTCCGTGTAGCCATGGAAAGGATCAATTCCCGGCATACTGATCCCGATCGTTTCGAATCGGATCATGAACTACTGGAAAGGATAGCCTCGGGATACGCGGTGCTTTCGCGGTGCGAACCCGACCGTATCAAGAGGCTTGACGGAATGGCTCCAGCAGAGGATCTTACGGAGACAATAGTTTCAGTTATCATGAAAAGGATCGAAGAAAAGACCGATCCATCCTGAGATCGCGGGAATGGAGCAGAGAATATGAACCTGTCGGAGAACATTACAGAGAAAGGGATCCCGGCTTTTATCGAAAATATAGCTTCAAATTCAGGATCTCTTTCATTGTCCCAGCCGTTCGCGTGTGTGCTGCCATCGGAATTTCACAAAGAGTGCGCCGTATCATGCGCGAAAAAGATCCTTTGCTTTTCCGGAACCGGGGAAGATTCTTGCCCTGCATGCCTCGGGTGGGTTGGGGACAGTCACCCCGACCTTGTCTTTTTCGGTAAACCTGATGAACCTCCCGGAATTGAAGAATGCAGGAAGATCTGGGAAGAACTGTCTCTGAAACCCTGCAATTCAAGAAAAAGAGTTGGAGTCATCCACGCGGCTGACAGGCTTTCACTTCCTGCCGCGAACAGCCTTTTGAAGATCACTGAAGAGATGCCATCCACCGGTACGCTGATGCTGCTGATGGAGGTTAATGCCATCATTCCTACTCTCAGGAGCAGGCTCCGGGTATTCCATTTTCGGGTTTGCGACCGGGGACATATCCCTGAAAAAGCTCCGGCCGGGGTTGTTGATTTTATCAAATGGGCGGGCAAGACCCGAAAAAATGACCCAAGGGATCTAATAAGCGACCTTGAAAACTGGGTCAGTTTTTTTGTCTCCGGTAATGATCTCGGAAGAGCCGCAAACCTGGACCTTGTCTGTGTGCTTGCAGAAAGGGGAAAGTTGACAACGCCCATGATCCAGGATCTGGCCATGGCAAGTCTTGAAGGAGAGGTGCAGCTTGAAGAACTTTTTAGTGATATTTGGTAAACCGCGATACCTCGGGTTCCTTTCCGATGCCGAAAATGATATGGCAAAGGGGACCCAGATCATTCTTTCTTCCGCAAGGGGAGAGGAGATAGGGGTACTGGCCGGCCCCATTACAAAGGAACAGGCCGAGTCGTACAGGAACGACCTGACCCTCAACGGTACAGAGGGTGCCCCCAGGGGGGGCGAGCCTGCATTCCAGGATGTAAGGTTTATCAGGGAGGCCAATGAAGAGGACAGGGCAGAAAGGATAAACCAGGAGGAAGATGAGAACAGGATCCTCGTTAAAGGGAGGGAGATCCTGAAGTCTCACGAACTGGAGATGAAACTGGTCGATGTTGAATTCCTGCTGGACAGAAAGAAACTCTTTTTTTATTTCACAGCAGAACAGAGAGTTGATTTTCGTGCCTATGTCAGGGATCTGGCAAAGGAATTCAAGACCAGGATAGAGCTGAGGCAGATAGGAGTAAGGGACGAATCCAAGGTCGTCAAGGGTATATCCCCTTGCGGGATGCCATGTTGCTGCAGCTATTGGCTGAACCGTTTTGCTCCGATATGCATAAGGATGGTGAAGGAACAGAACCTGGCCCTGAATCCAACGAAGATCTCAGGTATTTGCGGCAGGCTTATGTGCTGTATGGGTTACGAACATGAGCACTACAGGGATGTCTGGAAGGGACTGCCAGGTCCTGGATCCAAGATCAAAACACCCACTGCCAACTATATTGTATCCGGGATCGATGTTGCTGAGGAAAAGGTCAGGATCATATCCCCCGGTAGTGGAGAAATGTTCATCGATGTGAAAGATTTCGGCATTTTCCGGGAAACTGTTATGAGGGGCGAAGTCTGGAGCGAAGCCCCGGTCGCAGCCGCAGTATCCTTTACTGAAGATGATCCATCAGCCACCGTCCGCCCTGAAAGAAAGAGCGAGACCCAGAAGACCCCTGGGAGTGAAGCTGGCGAAGAGATCAAAGATAGAAGGGAAACACAGGAAAAGGAGACCAGGCCCGCATCTGAGGTGAAGGAAGAAACCCAGACAAGGAAAAGGAAAAAGAGGAGGAACAACCTTTCCCGTAAAAGGGATAAGGAAGTCCAGGGTAACGCGACGGAGCGGATAGTTCCGGAAGGGGAAAAAGTATCGGATCATGCCTTACCCGGTCAGGGAGAGAGGAAACGTCCGCGAAGAAGGAGACCCAAAAGCGGCAAAACTGAAAAGCCGAAACAGTGAAGTCCCTTCTTTGCGGAGGTGAATAGAACATGTACGGGAAGTTGAACGAGAAACTTGAGGCGGTAAGAAGGAAATGGGCCATAAAAGGCCTGTTCGCGAGAGGAGCCAGGGACGATACTTTCTGGGAATCGCTGGAAGAGATCCTTATCAGCGGCGATGTCGGGTCAAGGCAGACGGAGGAGATCATCCTGTCCCTCCGGGAAAGAACAAGCAGCGACACCAGCGATAGCGAAGCCCTGGGCACTCTTTCTTCTATCCTTTGCGAAAGGCTCAGGGCAGTTGAGGGAACAGGGATGCCAGTCCGTTTCTCTACCGGCCCGACGGTGGTCATGCTTAACGGAGTGAACGGCAGCGGCAAGACCACTACTGCAGCCAAACTTGCATGGATCCTCGGCAACGAAGGCAAAAAAGTCCTTATTGCGGCGGCTGACACGTTCAGGGCAGGTGCTGTTGAGCAGCTGAATGTCTGGGGAAGCAGAGCAGGAGTCCGGGTAATTTTCCACACTCATGGAGGGGATCCGGGAGCAGTCGTTTTTGACGCTATCAGAGCTGTAGAAGCCGGCAATTTCGACTGTCTTATTGTGGATACCGCAGGAAGACTGCACAACAAAACCAACCTGATGGAGGAGCTTTCCAAGATCTCCAGGATCATTGACCGAAATTGTCAGGGGTGGACCCTGGAATCCTTTCTGGTAGTAGATGCCGTTTCAGGGCAAAACGGTCTTAAACAGGCAGAGGTATTCGGTGGGACTGTCCCTTTGACAGGTTTGATCATAACCAAGTACGATCACGCGGCCAAGGGGGGCATTATTCTTTCGGCGGGCAACGAGTTGGGGCTTCCTGTCCGGTACGTAGGGATAGGGGAGAATATGGATGACCTCAAGCTCTTCGAGCCGGAGGAGTTTGTCAACGCACTTCTTGGAATATAGGAACGGGGGCGGGGATCTGCAGCCTGCAGTGATAAGAATGGCTGGAATTCTTCATCCTGACGAATTCTGGCTCGATTGGTCCAGGGAGATGCTTTGCCGGCATTGGGGTACTGTCCGGAGACAAAGCCGGACTTTCCCCTTTGACCATACTGACTACTACAGGGATATTGCCCCTGTTCTCAAAAGGACTTTCGTCTCTTTTGAAGGTCTTGCCGGAGCCGGGGAACTTGCCGGATGGAAGAATCTTTGTTGTGAGATAGAAGGCATGAGTGGAGATCCCAGGCGAGTGAACATTGACCCCGGTTACGTGAACGGTTCCAGGCTGGTCCTCGCTTCAACCAAGGATCATGCGCACAGGATATTCATCGGAAAGGGGATCTTTGCCGAGGTTACCCTTCGCTACATGAGAAAAAAATGGGTTTCCTTCGATTGCACCTTCCCGGATTTCGCCAGCGGGGTGTACGATAGATTCCTGGACGATGTCCGGAGGGATTGGCTATCCTCCATTAAAGACCAAGGGGGGTCATGGATACCTTGATCGAGAGATACCGGACTGAAGAGATGTCGGAACTATGGTCCCATGAGAACCATTTCAGGATATGGCTTGAGGTTGAGCTGGCAGCCTGCCGCGCCTGGATGGAGGAGGGCGTTATACCGAAGGAAGCCTTCGAACATATTGTCGAACGATCGGACATCGACCTTGAAAGGATCCGTGAGATAGAGGATTCGGTGCATCACGATATGATCGCCTTTGTATCATCCTTGGCTGAAAAGGTGGGGCCTGATGGAAGGTTTATTCACCTTGGCCTCACCAGCAGCGATGTAATTGACACCTCTTCCTCGCTTTTGATCTCAAGGTCGATAAGGGTGATCCTTGAAGAACTGAAAAAGTTTACAGGATCTATTCTTGAAAAAGCCTGGAAGTACAAGTTTACTCCCTGCGTTGGAAGGACCCATGGCGTTCACGCGGAACCTGTCTCTTTCGGTTTCAAACTCTTGAACTGGTACGAAGAGATGCGCAGGGACCAGTCACGCCTGGAGGCTGCCCTCGGGGCTGTAGGCGCAGGAAAGATCTCAGGTGCAGTGGGCACATATGCCCACTGCCCGCCCTCCATAGAGGAGAGAGTTTGCGAATTGCTCGGGCTGGAGAGAGCAAGGGTTTCAACGCAGATCCTTCAGCGAGATCGGCATGCCGAGGTTATCAATGCACTGGCTCTCCTTGGTTCCGGCCTGGAAAGGATCGCACAGGAGATCCGACATCTTCAGAGGTCTGAGGTCCTTGAAGTCCTTGAGCCTTTCTCGGAGGGACAGAAAGGTTCTTCCGCGATGCCTCACAAGAAGAATCCCGTAATTTGCGAGCGGATCTGCGGAATGGCCCGACTGCTGAGGGGGTACGCTATTGCTTCTATGGAGAATATCCCCCTGTGGCATGAAAGAGATATCAGCCACTCCTCGGTGGAAAGGGTTATCTGGCCTGATGCTTTCCACATTGCCCATTACATGCTCAAGAAAAGCATTGAAGTGATCGAAGGCATGAGAGTTCTTGAAGAAGGAATGGCCAGGAACCTTGAACTTTCCAAAGGGCTTGTATTCAGCCAGCGTATCCTTTTAGGCCTGGTTGAAAAAGGGGTCACCAGAGAGGATGCCTATGCTATTGTTCAGGAAAGCGCGATGCTCTGTTGGGAGAAGGGTAAACCCTTCCTCGAGGTCCTTGGGGCAGATCCCCGAATAATGGCCGTTTTCGCACCTGATGAGATCGAAGCTCTCTTCGATACAGGTTATTACCTGAGATTTATTGACGAAGTATTTGGTCGCTTTCCGAAACCTGACAAGAGTGTTGCCGAAAAGGGAAGGTGAGGTGGTTACTCATGAACACACCCGAAAGGAATATGGCCCTGGAGCTGGTTCGCGCTACTGAGGCGGCCGCAATGGCCGCAGGGCGGTGGATGGGAAGGGGGGAAAAGAACGCTTCCGACAAAGCCGCTGTTGACGGAATGCGCTTCATGCTCAATACCATTGAAATGAACGGAACTATCGTTATCGGGGAAGGTGAAAAGGACGAAGCCCCGATGCTTTACAACGGGGAAAAGCTGGGAACAGGCAATCCGCCCGAAGTTGATATAGCTGTCGACCCTATCGACGGCACCAGGCTTTTATCTCTGGGGCGGCCCAACGCTGTCAGTGTCGTTGCCCTTTCGGAACGCAACACCATGTACGACCCGAAGCATATCTTTTACATGAACAAGATAGCAGTTGGACCGGAAGCTGCAGGCGTGATAGATATTGAAGCTCCTGTATCGGACAACCTGGAAAAGGTCGCGAAAGTTCTTGGCAAGTCAGTAGAGGATGTCACTGTTGTTCTTCTTGACAGACCCCGCCATGAACAGCTTATTGCGGAGATAAGACAATGTGGCGCAAGAATAAGGCTCATATCGGACGGTGATATCGCAGGTGCATTGATGACCTGTAAATCAGGCAGCGGGATCGACATGCTTATCGGCATAGGAGGTTCACCTGAAGCAGTGGTAAGTGCCTGTGCCCTTAAATGTGTCGGGGGTTGCATGCAATGCAAGCTGTGGCCGAGGAACAGTGAGGAAGCCGCAAAATGCCGGGAATTGGGCATGGATATAAACTCGATCCTGGGGCTGGATGACCTGGTCGCATCAGACAATGTCTTCTTCGCCGCAACAGGTATAACCGATGGGGAGATGCTCAAGGGTGTCAGGTACGAGGGTGACAGGATAGTGACCAACTCCATCGTCATGCGCTCGAAAAGCGGGACTATCCGGTATATAGATGCGATACACAGCCTCCGGAAACTGGACATGATAAGCAACATAGATTATGGACCCAGGTTTGCCTAGACAAGCCCGTTGAAAATAGAGGTTTTAAAGGCGGTACCGGGGCGCGCGGATCTTCAATTGCGGCCTTTGTCCCAATGTGACGCTGCAATGGCAGCCTGTCCGATGGATATGCATTCATCATTAGGCGCAAGAGACCGGTGAACAAGCGGTTTTAAACCCCTTTTCCTGAGAAGCGGCAATGTAAGGCTGAGAAGCCGTCTGTTCTGCCACACCCCTCCAGAAAGAACTACTGTCCTGATGCCATGTCGTTCTGATATTTCCATTGCAATATCGGTCAATGCAACAGCAAGGCCAAGATGGAATGCTGCCGCGACCCTTCCCCTGCCCATTGGAAGACCTTCTTCAACTATCCATCGTATTGCAGGTCCCCAATCAAGCACCAGAGGATCTTTAGCCGTATCAATACGGAAGGGGGTGATAATGCCGGAACCTTTTGAAGCTGACTCAAGTTCCATTGCAGCCTGGCCATCATAGGTAACCACTTCCCTTATTCCGGTCAATGCCGAGACAGCGTCGAAAAGCCTTCCTGAGGAGGTTGTTACAGGGGATCTGTCAAGGGTGGCCAACACAGGTTTTATCTTTTCCTGTAGATCAGGCCACAGTTTATTCGCCAGATCTTCCGCTTCGACTGAGCCGTAAGTACTTGACAAAAGCGCCAGGGCAAAACGCCAGGGTTCAAGAACAGCCCTGTCGCCACCGGGTAATGGCGCCTCCCTGAAATGTCCTGCCCTTGTGAAAGAGCGGAAATCTCCAAGCAGGAATTCTCCCCCCCATACCTTACGGTCAGGACCAAGCCCTGTACCATCGAGGATGATCCCTATCGCAGGGCCATCGAACCCGTTCTCCGCGAGGCAGGCGGCCATGTGTGCGTGGTGATGCTGGACAAGCAGCGTATCATCAGGACCGCCCATCACTTTCCCAGCAATAGCGGTACAGGCGTATGACGGGTGAAGGTCTGCCGCAAGGAGCTTCGGTCTGAGCCCGAAAAGTTTGAGGAAATGATCCAGGGTCTTTTCATAATATACGGCAGTGTCAAGCTGTTTGAGATCTCCCAGGTACTGGCTTGAATAAATGATTTGATCCCGGGTAAGCGAGAAGGTCGATTTCATTTCGGCCCCGGCCGCAAGGATCTGTGGCATCTTCCGTTTTGTCAGGATAGGGTGGGGAACATATCCGCGAGCCCTTCTGATAATGACAGGTGTCTTCCCTGCCGGAGCTACGACAGAGTCGTCAATTTTCATGCTGATAGGCCTGTCATGCATCAGGAAAAAGTCAGCGATGTTCCCGAGTTTTTCAAGAGCCTCCTGGTTGTCGGAAATGACAGGTTCATCGGAAAGGTTCGCACTGGTCATTATCAGGACAGGGACCTCTTCCATAACAAGGTGGTGAAGAGGAGTATACGGCAACATTACCCCCAGGGAATCCTGCTCCGGAGCAACATGGCCAGATATCGAGGCTCCAGGTTTTCTGGGGCAGATCACTATCGGTCGCCTCGGCGAGTTCAGGAGGAGCCTTGAAAACGAAGTAAGGCACACTATCCCTTCCGCCACACCTTCGTCACGTATCATAAGGGCGAATGGTTTGTGGGGCCTCCTCTTCCTCTTTCTCAACTCGAGCAGGACAGCGTCTTCAGGCAGGCAGGCTATGTGAAAGCCTCCGAGTCCCTTTATCGCACCGATCGAACCTCTTTTCAGAAGTGCCACGCATTCCCGTATCGCCTTGTCCCCCTTTATTTCAACTGTCCGGTCGGGAAGCAGAAGGGAAACAGAGGGGCCACATGTTTCACAGGCCACCGGCTGGGCGTGATAGCGTCTGTCGGAAGGATCGGAGTATTCCCGCATGCAGGAGGAGCACATCGGGAACCCTGACATGGCAGTAAGAGGCCTGTCGTAGGGTAAAGCTTCGATAATTGAGAACCTGGGTCCGCAGTTGGTGCAGTTGGTAAAGGGGTAGCGGAATCTTCTGTCACCCGGGTCCTTTATCTCAGAAAGGCAATCCTCGCATGTGGCGATATCTGGAGGTATCAAAGTGAGATTTTCTCCCGGCTGTCCGCTCTGCAAAATTTCAAAAGTATTGCAAAAAGGTTTTTCCGAGGGTTCATCCTCAAGTATCTCGATCGATTGGATGTGCCCAAGGGCAGGACAATCTGTCTGGAGTCTCTGGATATAGGAGAGGACACCCTTGGGAGAGCCGAAAAGGTCTATTAATACACCCTCGGCGGTATTCCGGACAGAGCCTCCCAACCCTATCTCCCCGGCAAGCCTGCTGCAGAATGGGCGAAAGCCTATTCCCTGTACTATCCCTGATACGATAATTGTGACATGTCTCTGCATTTTGAAGTCTGATCCTCCATTATGGAGGCATTGTAAAGCCCATCACAGAGTTCCTCAACCCCCTGGCATGAATATACCGCAGGGGTTATCCTTTTCCTGTCCAGGAGAAGAAAGGAGCATTCACATTGATCGATCCATCACAAGCACATTCCATGAATACGGAGGAGATCCTCAACTCATTCGGAGTGGATCCTGAAAAAGGGATGGATCCGGAGACAGCCGATGAAAAATTGAAGTTGTATGGGCCCAACCAGCTCGATCCTGAAGTTCCTGATCCCTGGTGGAAAAATCTTCTTGGCCAATTTATGACACCGATGATCTACCTCCTTTCAGGGGCCTCCTTCATAAGCCTTGTCATGAAAGAGACCCTTGATGCCGCGGCAATTCTGGTCGTGATCCTTCTGAACGCATTTATCGGGTTCGTTACCGAATCAAGGGCTGAAAAAGCCCTTCTTGCCCTCAGATCGATGATTTCCCCTACGGCGGTAGTCCTGAGGGGGGGGATTGTCTTCAACATAAACGCTGCCACTCTTGTACCCGGCGATATTGTTATTCTTGAGGCCGGTGATGTGGTTCCGGCAGACGCGCGAGTTATCACACAGTATAACCTGGGTATCGACGAGGCCGCACTGACCGGCGAATCCCTTCCTGTGGACAAGACAGCAGAAAAGATCCACCCTGAGACGGAACTTGCCGACCGCAGGAATTGTCTTTTTTCGGGCACCGCTGTTGTCAGGGGATCGGGACGGGCAGTTGTCTTTGCGACGGGGATGAATACTGAGATCGGCAGAATAAGCTCCCTGCTTTCTACTGTAGAACAATCCACGACCCCACTCGAGGAAAGGCTGGCAAGACTCAGCACTCTCCTGATAAGGATGGTGATAGGTATAGCCGTTCTTGTGACAGGGATTGGAGTGCTTCAGGGCAGGGGGGCAGTGCGAATGATCGAGACCGGGATAGCTCTTGCCGTAGCGGCTGTTCCCGAAGGACTTCCGTTTGTCGCAACCATGACCCTTGCCATTGGAGTTCACCGCATGGCAAAGAGGAATGCCCTGGTCAGGAATCTTTCTTCCGTGGAGACACTCGGGTCGACCACGGTGATCTGCACGGACAAAACCGGCACACTGACGATGAACGACATGGCGGTAAGGGATCTCGTGCCGGCAGAGGCGGAATGCGAGGAACTCCTGCTGAAGGTATCCGTGCTTTGCAACAAGGCACATATCGGAAGCACATCCAGCGTAGGGGACCCTATGGAAGTCGCACTTTTGAGATACGCCCTTTCGCGGGGAGTTGATGTTGAGGCCTTAAGGAGAGAGAACCCTGTCCTCAGGGAGGAACCCTTCGATTCAAGGACGATGAGAATGGTGACCTGGCACAAGAGTGGAGCAGCAGTCAAGGGTGCTCCCGAGACGATAATACAGTCTTCACGCCTTATACATTCAGGAGGCAAGACGGAGGTTTTTGACGAGGTCAAAAAAACGGAGTGGATAGGGCGTATAGAAAACATGGCTTCACGGGGGATGCGCACCCTTGCTTTTGCATGGGGAGAAACAGACGATCCACTTGTCTTTCTCGGTGTCGCTGGCATTTTCGATCCGCCCAGACCTGATGTCAGGCAATCGGTAAGGTCCTGCGTGGAAGCAGGGATCCAGGTAATAATGGTCACTGGAGATCATCTTGTTACGGCCAGAGCCATTGCAGATGACGTGGGCATTCTGGACCAGGGGGCTGACAGAACTATTACGGGGGCAGAACTGGCCTTGATAGAGGAAGAAGAACTGGCATCGATGGCCAGGGAAATATCGGTCGTTGCAAGGGTCGCACCGGAACACAAACTCCGCATTGTCAGGGCCCTTCAGTTATCCGGAGAAGTTGTGGCAATGACCGGGGACGGGGTTAACGATGCTGTTGCACTGAAACAGGCTGACGTTGGAATAGCTATGGGTATCCAGGGAACGGAGGTCAGCAGGGAAGCCTCAGACATAATCCTCCAGGATGACCGTTTCTCGACTATTGTTACTGCCATAGCCGAGGGAAGGAAGATCTTTGACAACATCCGTAAATCTGTCCTTTTCCTTCTTTGCTGCAACCTTAGCGAGGTGATAACTGTTCTGGGAGGGATCGTGCTCGGGCTTCCCTATATCCTCCTGCCTCTTCAGATCCTTTGGATCAATCTTGTCACCGATGTAGCGCCTGCTCTGGCTTTAGCGCTTGATCCCGCAGAGCCTGACGTGATGAGTCGTCCACCAAAGAACAGGCTTGAGGACATACTGACCAGGCGGCACATAGCCAATATAGTTTTTTACGGCCTTGTAATATCCTCGGGTGTTTTTGCCGCCTATCGCTTTTCCATGATCATGGCCCCGGGTGACCCCATAAAAGCGATCGAGATCTGTTTCCACACCCTTGTTTTCGCCCAGCTCTTTTTCGTCTTTAACGTAAGGGGCAGGAGCATTCTTCAAGACCCGGGCCAGATAATCTCAAATCCCTGGCTTTTGACCGGGGTGATGTTCTCTGCTCTCCTTCAGGTCTCAATTACCTATATACCAATAATGCAGAAAGTATTGGATATTGTCCCGCTTTCGGCTGAAGAGTGGGGTGTTGTCCTTGGCTGTGCCTTGCTCCCGACCGTTGTTGCCCAGACAAGGAAATATTTCAGGAACGGAATGACAGACAGATGAGGGTGGTGGTCGGCATCAGCGGAGGGGTTGACAGCGCTGCAGCCGCGGCACTGCTTGTCCGTAAGGGATTTGAAGTTACCGGAGTATATTTGCGTTTACACAAGGAGAACAAAGGAGAGGACAGGGCAGGTCACATTGCGGAAATATTAGGGATCCGATTTTTAACCGTAAGTGCAGAAAAGATTTTTAATGAAAATGTCCTTTTGCCTTTTTTCCAGGCTTACGGAAGGGGGGAAACTCCAAATCCGTGCGTTCTCTGCAATGAAAAAGTCAAATTTGCCACACTTTTTTCCGTATCAGACAGCCTTGGAGGCGGTTTTGTAGCATCGGGCCATTATGCCGGAATAAGGAATGTTCCCGCAGGTTCCCTTCTGGTCAAGGCACTGGACAGAGAAAAGGACCAAAGCTATATGCTCTACAGGGTCCCGGCGGGAATGCTTTCCAGGATCGTTTTCCCCCTCGGCGGTATGACCAAGAGCGAGGTCAGGGAAATGGCCTCTACCGTCTTTCCAGGGGTATTCGATGATATTCCCGAGAGCAGTGACATCTGTTTTATTCCTGAAGGTGATCTGCCAGGGATAGTTGAGGCCAGGACAGGCCCCTTCGAACCGGGTAATATTATCGCTGTTACTGGCGAGATCCTGGGAAGGCACAGGGGTATCAATATGTTCACTATTGGACAGAGAAAAGGGTTATCCCTGCCAAACGGACCATGGTTTGTAGTTGGGAAAAAGATTGATACCCACGATCTGATAGTAGGAAGAAAGGATGACCTGGTTGTCGGGAAGGTTTTCTGCAGTCACCCTGTCTGGCATCTTGAACCAAAGCCGGGATCGCAGCTGGAGGCCTGTCGACGTTACAGATGCAGGGCAGACAGGTGCGTGATCTCGGGAATAACCAAAACATCTTTTGTCTGTTCCTTCCCGGGAGGGACGAGCGGGATCGCTCCCGGGCAATCACTTGTTCTTTATTCTAATGACACTGTATTCGGTGGTGGTATTATTGAGAAAGCCGAGAAAGGAGGGCCTACCCAAAATGAAGAATAACGACAATCTTTTGCTGGCCGGACAATTAAGGAAGAGAACCGACCCCGTTTCCCTTGGTTTTGCGACTACCCTTGACATACCCTGTCTTGAGGACCTTATCGGGCAGGACCGCGCTGTGCAGGCAATGTCCTTCGGAATGG
Source organism: Synergistaceae bacterium UBA4066 (assembly GCA_002383685.1). GTDB lineage: Bacteria > Synergistota > Synergistia > Synergistales > Thermovirgaceae > UBA4066. The sequence goes on from DFZC01000017.1 coordinate 164,236, forward strand.
GGATAAAGAACAGTGGTTACAATATCTTTGTCGTTGGCGATCATGGAAGCGGACGAACCACATACACCCTTGAAAGGCTCCGTGACCAGGCGGAAAGCGAACCGGCTCCCGCAGATTATATATATGCTTTCAACTTCGCCGACCCTGAAGAACCACTCGCCATTGACCTTCCCGCCGGCCAGGCAAGACACCTTTCATTACACCTGGAAGATCTTGTTGAAGAATTAAAGAGCACCCTCAGCAAAGCCTTTGAGAACAGCCAGTATGAGGACGCAAAGGCGCAGCTCGTGAAGGATTTCCAGGAACAGGTGAACAGGATAATGGATGAACTCAGATCCTGGGCGAAAGAAAAGGGTTTTGTGATCAAAAGGACCCCCCAGGGTTTTGTGAATATCCCTATGATATTGAAGAGCCTTTCGAAGCAGGACGAAACCGGTGAAGAAGGAGGATCTTTCAAGGAAGGAACCGCTAAAGATCCTGAACCGCAGGTCGCCGATGGCGAAAGATCCGAGGATCAGTCCAATGGCAAGGAAGAGATGAAGGAGATGCTGCAGGAGGATTTCGAGTCCCTTTCGGAAGAACAGAAGAAGGTCCTCCAGGAAGTTTCAGAGGAAATATCCCAGAAAACGCTTGAGGTGCTGAGGAATATCAGGGATCTCGAAAAATCCCTTAAGGAAAAGATCAAGGACCTTGAATCGGAGATCTCCCGGGCTGCTATTGACCCCTACCTGCAGGAGACCCGGGAACGTTTCGGCAAGGAAGGCAAGATAGGGGAATGGCTGGATGCTCTCTCTGAAGACATTATTTCCAATTTCAACATGTTCATTGCCTCGGCAAGGGATGAGGGTGCCGAGGTCGACTTTTCAAGATACCTGGTGAACGTATTCGTTTCGAACGATCCGGAAGGCGGGGCTCCAGTTGTCTGGGAGACCAACCCTACCTACTACAACCTTGCTGGCAAGGTAGAGTACGAGAGCCGGCAGGGGATGCTTACCACCGATTTTCGAAAGATCATAGCAGGGGTGATCCACAAGGCCAATGGTGGATACCTGGTACTCCAGGCAGAGGAAATTATCAGGAATTTCATGTCCTGGGATGCCCTGAAACGGACACTTCGTACGGGTGAACTGGTGATAGAGAACCTTGGGGAACAGCTTGGCGTTATCCCGGTTTCATCCCTGCGGCCGGAACCAATACACGTTAGCCTGAAGGTCGTAATGATAGGAACAAGGCACATGTACCATCTGCTTCTCATCTATGATCCGGAATTCCAGAAACTTTTCAAGATAAAGGCGGATTTTGACATAGACATGCCACGGGATATCGAAACAGAAAAGCAGATGGCCTGTTTTGTGGCAGGTTACGCCAAGAAGGAAAACCTTCTCCCCTTCTCTTCCGACGGAGTGGCGGAACTGATCGAATGGTCTGCAAGGCTTTCAGGGGATAACGACCGGATGTCAACACAGTTCAACAGGATAGCCGAGACGGTAGTTGAATCATCTGCCTGGGCTTTGGCTGCGAATCTTGATGTCGTTGGGAGAATGGAGGTAAGGAAGGCCCTGGAGGAGAAGACATTCCGGACAAACCTGGTAGAGGAAAGGATCCGACGGGCTTTCGAGGAAGACTCTATCAGGATCCTCACCGACGGTGAGGTGGTTGGACAGGTAAACGGTCTTACCGTCGTTGATATGAGGGATAACACTTTCGGTCATCCTGTCAGGATAACAGCCAACGTTTACATGGGTGCCGAGGGGATCGTGAACATCGAAAGGGAGGTCAAGATGACAGGCCCGATCCATAACAAAGGGCTTCTTATCCTCGACAGTTTCCTTGGGAGGCTCTTTGCGCAGGATCATCCCCTTTCCCTTACGGCACGGATAACCTTCGAACAGACTTACGGGGGTATCGAAGGTGACAGTGCCTCTTCGACGGAACTATACTGCATCCTTTCCGCTCTCTCCGGTGTCCCCCTGAAGCAGTCGATCGCTGTGACGGGTTCAGTGGACCAGCATGGGAACATCCAGCCCATAGGTGGGGTGAACGAAAAGATCGAAGGGTTCTTCGATTACTGCCAAGTCAGGGGTCTTACCGGTCGGCAGGGAGTTGTCATTCCTCGACAGAACGTGAAAAACCTGATGCTTGACCACAGGGTACTTGAGGCTGTGGAAAAAGGGAAATTCAACATCTGGGCCGTTTCCACGATCGATGAAGGAATAGAGTTGCTTACAGGGGTCCAGGCAGGGAGACCCGATGAGAAAGGGAAGTTCCCCCCTGACAGTGTCTACGGGAGGTCGTCCGAAAGGCTGGGCGAGTGGTACAAAAAAGCTTCGAAGAACCGCAGGGGTGGCACATCGGAAGGAAAGAAGACAAAGACTGGACCAGAGGATACAGATGATGACATTGAAAGGGAAGAAGACGAGGGTGAAGAATGAGGCTATCCGATCCACCTCTTCGGACGATCGTCGATTCATGCCTCGATGACCTGGAAAGACTGTGGAAGAACGGGATCGTTCAGCACCCGCCCTACTCGGATGATCCTCTTGATGGTCTGATCCTGACCATTCTTTCCCAGAATACCAACGACAGGAATCGTGACCGGGCTTTCAGCGAACTGAAAGCCCGGTTCACTTCCTGGGAGAGGGTGGCCAGTGCCTCTCAGGATACAGTTGCGGAAGCGATAAGGACAGGAGGGATCGCGAACATTAAGGCACAAAGGATCCTTTCCGTCCTTGATCGGGTCAGGTCGCGCTTTGGCGAATATTCCCTGAGGAAGATGAAGCACTGGGAGACCCCTCAAATTGCCGGGTTCCTGAAGGGAATGGGGGGTATCGGACCAAAGACGATAGCCTGCGTTCTTCTTTTTGACCTGGGCAGACCCGCCTTTCCTGTAGACACCCACGTGGCCAGGGTATCCCGAAGACTGGGGTGGGCTTCAGGAGACATGACCCCGGAAGAGATCCAGTCGGTCATGGAAAAGGTCGTGGACGAAGAACGTTACCTTGAAGCCCACCTGAACATGATCACCCACGGCCGCAATATCTGCACCTCCAGGAAAGTCTTCTGCGATGAGTGTCCCCTTCCGGACAGGTGCTATTTTGCAAGGACAGGAGAAATTCCATGACTAAAGGCCGTCCAGTCGTTTCCTGCGTCAGGTGCGGATCCTACAGCAGACCTGTAATTTCTGACAGTGTCAGGGAGGCAGTCCGCCTCTCGGGAAAGTTTCCTTTCACGACGGCATCAGCACTCCTGAAAGCCAACCTCCTCTCCCCGAGGGAACCAGTCCGGGCGGTTACTACCCATCCGGAAGTTCTCAGGGCAATATCTGTAATGCTTCTTGAGTCAGGATGCCGCGATATCCATATCGGGGACAACCCCGGTTATATATTCAGACACCAGGAAGAGGAACTCTTCCGAAAGACGGGGATGGCTGCCATATCGGATGAACTGCCTGTCGCAACAGGACTTCTTTCAAGGAACGGTTTCAGGGAAGTATCACCTGAGGGTGCAAGGTCATTAGGTACTGTAAGGGTCTGTGAAAGCGCGCTAAGGTCCTCATGCCTCATCGATGTGCCAAAACTTAAGACACACGTCGAAACCGGGATAACCGGGGCCATAAAGAACATGTTCGGGATAGCTGATACCGATACCAGAAAGAAGGCCCACGGCGTCAAGGGCAAAATGTTCCTGGCCGATGCTATCGTAGATATATTTTCTTCAAGGATCCCTGATTTCTGTATCCTCGATGCTGTGGAAGGCATGGAGGGATACGGTCCTTCCCATGGCAGGAGCAGAACGACAGGCTGGATCGCTGCCTCGGACAACGCGCTGGCTCTGGACTTTGTCCAGGCCGTGATAATGGGATACAGAAACCCCATGTCTATACCGATGCTGGCTCTCGCTGCAGAAAGATTTAACGGTCCCTTCAAAAGAGAGGAGATTGATCTTGTCGGGGCGGAATGGAAGGATCTTCCCTGCGCCGGATTCGTAAGGGCCCCATCTGCAATAAGGATGGTCCCCTCCTTTCTTCGCGGGGCGGCACATCAGTTAGTTACCCTGAAACCGAGGCTTGATGAGGGAAAATGCACGAGGTGCGGCATATGCAGGGATGTCTGTCCTACAGGAGCCATTGAGGCCGGTAAGAATGGCTTCCCGGCTATCGACCGGGCAAAGTGTGTTCATTGTCTTTGCTGTCATGAATTATGCCCTACCGGGGCGATGGGTGTAAAGGAGAACCTGGCAAGCAGGTTGTTGAGATAAAAAAGCGCCCTGGGATCAGGGCGCCCGGGCAGATCGCGTACCTGGATCTACGGCCGCTATTTTTTAAGACGTTCAAGAACCAGTTTGTAGCCGTCAGCTCCATATTCCAGGAATTTCTTTACCCGGCTAATTGTGGCGGTACTCGCTCCGGTCTGCTGTGCGATCTGGGGATAAGTGAAACCCTCGCTGAGAAGTTTAGCCACCTCAAGCCTTTGCGCAAGGGCCCTGATCTCTCCTATTGTTGCGATATCCTCCAGAAACCGGTACACATCATCGACAGTCTCAAGTGACAGGATTGCCTCGCACAACTGGTCTGTCAGACGATCCTTCCACTTTTCAGCCATGCCAAAACCCCCCTCAGTTAAATGCTTTAGCATATTCTAGCACTGACTACTATTTGGAGCAAGCATCCGCAGATGTGAAAGTTCCGCGGTGGAACAGACGAAAATGTCAGAAAGTCGCGGATCCCCGGGGTTGACGCCGCAGTAAGCGATGCATATAATGAGTTCCGCTGGCCGGGCTGGCGGAATAGGTAGACGCACGGGACTTAAAATCCTGTGGACGAGAGTCCGTGCGGGTTCGATTCCCGCGCCCGGCACCAAGAAGGTCTGGATATCGCGGGGTGGAGCAGTCAGGAAGCTCGTCGGGCTCATAACCCGAAGGTCGCAGGTTCAAATCCTGCCCCCGCAACCATTTCTTCGGCGGTGTAGCTCAGTTGGCTAGAGCATGCGGTTCATACCCGCAGTGTCAGTGGTTCGATTCCACTCACCGCCACCACTTGGAGATCACAAGGCCCCCAGCATCAGCTGGGGGCTATTTTTTACCCGGTTTTCGGGATCCCGGAGCACCTGAACCGGGTGTGCAAGAATAGACAGGCAGATTGCCAGGCTTTGCCCCAACGGGATTTAAAACCCTCATTTATGGTGTATTGTATCCATGCGGGAGAGCCCCCGTGATCTTGATGGCCTGTAAAACAGATCCCGTTTAAAGAAGGTGATGTTCATCATGACGGATGAACCGACAAAAAGAGGCAGCAATTTTATTGAACAGATCATCATGGATGATATTGAATCCGGCAGGGTCAGTAAAGTCATTACACGATTTCCGCCGGAGCCCAATGGTTACCTGCACATCGGCCATGCCAAGTCGATCTGTCTGAATTTCGGACTGGCAGATCTGTTCGGGGGGGAGTGCAACCTTCGTTTTGACGATACCAACCCGAGCAAGGAAGAGACAGAATATGTGGAATCGATAATGGAGGATGTGTCATGGCTAGGTTTCCGGTGGACCAATCTCAGGTTCGCTTCGGATTACTTCGACCAGTTCTGCCAATGGGCAATTTGTCTCATAAAAGACGGAAAGGCCTACGTTGACGACCAATCTGCCGATGAAATCAGAACTACAAGAGGGACCCTGACAGAACCGGGGAAAGAATCTCCCTTCAGGGGAAGGTCTGTTCAGGAGAACCTGGAACTGTTCCAGAAAATGAAGGAGGGATCGTTCAGGGAGGGGGAATGTGTCCTCAGGGCGAAAATAGATATGTCGCACCCGAATCTGAACATGAGGGATCCTGTTATGTACCGGGTACTCCACCAATCGCACCATCGGACGGGCGATGACTGGTGCATCTATCCCATGTACGATTTTGCCCATGGATACGAGGATGCCATTGAAGGGGTCACCCATTCGATCTGCACCCTCGAGTTCGAGGACCATCGTCCGCTTTACGACTGGTTCATAGAAAACGTTCCCGTTCCCTCAAGACCCAGGCAATATGAGTTTGCAAGGCTTAACCTTACCTATACGGTGATGAGCAAGCGGAAACTCCTGGAACTTGTTTCAAAGGGTGTCGTAAAAGGTTGGGACGACCCCAGGATGCCTACAGTAAGCGGCCTCAGGCGGAGAGGTTTTACCCCTTCCTCTATCCGGTCATTCTGCCGCAAGATCGGAGTGTCCAGGGCCAACAGTCTTGTGGATGTCGAACTTCTGCACCACTGCATAAGGGAAGAACTCAACCTTTCCGCGCCCAGGGCAATGGCCGTACTCAGGCCTCTGAAGTTGGTCATTGAAAATTACCCTGAAGGAAAAACCGAAGAAGTTGACGTTCTGGTAAACCCCGAGGCGGAGGTCCCGACTTACCGGAAGGTGCCATTCAGCAGGGAGGTCCATATTGAACAAGATGATTTTATGGAGGATCCTCCAAAAAAATTTTTCCGCCTCTTCCCGGGATCTGAAGTGAGACTAAAGCACGCCTACATAGTAAAATGTAAGGGTTTTAAAAAAGATGAGGCAGGCAGGGTGGTTGAAGTCGTTTGCGAATATGATCCTGACTCCAGGGGCGGGGAGGCACCCGATGGAAGAAAGATAAGGGGCACCCTGCACTGGGTAAGCGCCCGACATGCTGCCAGAGCGGAAATCAGGCTTTATGACAATCTTTTTGACCTGAGGGATATGGATGATATGGAGGAAGGGCACGATTACAAGGATCATCTCAACAAGGATTCTGTCCAGGTTCTGACCGGTTGTATGGTTGAGCCGTATCTTTCTGCTGTCAAGCCTATGGACAGGTTCCAGTTCCTGAGGCACGGGTATTTCGTAGCAGATCCTGATCATTCAAAAGACAGACTGGTGTTTAACAGGATCGTACCCCTGAAGGACAGTTGGGCCAAGGAATTGAAAAAGGGATAGGTCAACTGAAAAAAGATTTTTCCCGGGTTAAGCGGTTAATAGATCATCCTGGAGGAAGGAAAGGGGAATGACCGGAAAGGAACATCGGCTTTCATCGGACAGCAGGGTTCTGGACCGTTTCAGGGAGGCTGGTCAGGAACAGGGATGGTGGTCTGGAGAAGGATCTGTAGTTGCAGCCGTTTCTGGAGGCAGCGATTCTATGGCCATGTTATGGCTCCTTCGCTTCTTCTGGGGAGGAAGGGTCTTTGTCGCTCATCTCGAGCATGGTTTCCGGCAGGAAACAGCCCTCCGTGATGCTGAATTCGTAGAGGAGATCTGCCGTGAGTGGCAGATCGAATGCAGGGTAGAGCACCTCCATATACCTTCCATGCGACGAAAGGGCGAAACCCTTGAGGAAGCTGGAAGAAGGGAAAGGTACGGATTTTTGAGAAGGGCAGCTTCAGACTTCGGGGCGACATTTATAGCTACCGGCCATACCGCTAATGATTCTGCCGAGACCGTTTTTCTGAATTTGCTTAGAGGGACGGGTATAAGAGGACTGGGAGGGATCCCCGGCGCCAGGGAAGAGATCGTCAGGCCTGTGATCAGGTGTTTCAGGACGGAACTCCAGGATCTTCTCAGGGAAAGATCAGTGCCGTGGGTTACCGACGAATCCAACGAAGAGACGTGTTACTTCCGGAACAGGATAAGAAACGTGATATTTCCCTCCCTTTGCAGGGATGGGAATCCCCGCTTTGTCGAACATCTTATTGGCCTTTCGTCAGACCTGTCAGATCTTGAAAGGATGAGGGAGGATCGGGCCCGACACATTGCATCATGGACCAGAACCGAACAACCCCTTGCCCTGCGTGCCTGGAGGACGGGATCACTCCTGGCGATGAATGAATGGCTTGTCCGATCCCTTTTCGCATACGAGGGCCGGGATCTCGGGTTGTCCCCGCTCTCCAGGAGCAAAACCGATTCCCTTATGGGGCTTGTATCTGGAGGCTCAAGGCCTTGGCGGTTCCAGTGGGAAAAGGATCTGGAACTGTGCGGATCCAGGGGGTTGATCTCCCTGTTGCCAAGGGGGATCTTCACTAACGATGGGCCGCCCTCTGCCAGTATCAGGATAGAGGGGGAGAGAGGTTCTTTCAGGTGGGGCAAGTGGGAATTCCTGTGGGAGATGGTCGAAAACTCTCCACATTTTTTAGGGGAAGCGGCCTGTACTTTGCCGATAGGCGATGTACGCCTCCTGGAACTGGAAAGTGTGGCAACTTCAGGGGAAAAAGGTGGTCATGCCGGAAGGATACCCTGGTGGGCAGAGAAAGAATGGCCACTGGTACGGTCCGTAGGCCGGTCGTGGATACCGTTCTCAGGCATATGCACAGGCAGGAATGTAGTTGAAGAAGGGCAGGCATTGCGACTCAAGGCCCGCTGCCTATGCCCGGATAAGGAGAGGGGAGTCCGGTGATGTCTTACGAGCTCGGGGAAGTCATGATCAAAAAGCAAATTATCCAGGAGAGGGTCAGGGAACTTGCCTTTGATATCAGTTCCGCTTATGGGGACCGGGAGCTGGTTATCATCGGCGTGCTAAAGGGCGCGGTTGTATTCCTTTCCGACCTTGTAAGGGAGTTGCCTGTATCCATGAATACTGAACTTGATTTCCTCGGAGTGACATCATACGGGTCCTCAACTGAATCAAGCGGAGTGGTCAGGATTACGAAAGACCTCGATATCGACATAAACGGCAAAAATGTGATAATTGTCGAGGATATCGTAGACACGGGTCTGACCCTTTCCTATCTCGTCAATATACTCAGGGAAAGAGAGCCCGAGATGCTTGAGATCTGCGCGCTCCTCGACAAGCCCTCCAGGAGGAAGACGGAGATAGAAATATCTTTCAAAGGTTTCGAAATCCCTGACGAATTTGTGGTAGGCTATGGCCTGGATTATTCAGGGAAATGGAGAAATCTGCCCGAGATCTACACTCTTGTAGCAAAGGGCTGAACCCGGGCTTTCGAGGTCACAAGAACGAGAGGTGGAAAGTATTGGGAAGAATGGCTAAGAATCTTGGGCTTTACCTGGTGATGATAGTTCTGGTCGTCAGCCTGGTCAACATGTTCCTTTCGCCGGTACAAAGCCCTGATGAATACGAAACGATAAGTTACAGTGCATTTCTTAACTATTTCAGGGATGGCAAGATCCAACAGGTCTCCATCGAGGGGGACTCGATAAGGGGGACCAGGGAGGGCGACAGGAAATTCCGGACAATTGCCGTCGGGATAGGCGACCTGGCGCCCCAGCTTGCCGAGAGAGGGGTCCAGGTGGAGGTGCTGCCCCCTGCCAAATCCCCCTGGTGGGTAACAATGATGTCATCCCTGTTCCCGACGCTTCTCCTTATAGGGGCCTGGATATTCATCCTCTACCACATGCAGGGCGGAAGCAACAAGGTGATGAGTTTTGCCAAGAACAAAGCCAAGATGTTCCTGGATAACAGGCCTAAAGTCACCTTTGCGGATGTTGCTGGATGTGATGAATCCAAGGAGGAACTGAAGGAGGTAGTCGATTACCTCAAAGACCCCTCAAAATTTTCCCGGCTCGGGGCAAGGATCCCTAAGGGAGTACTGCTGCTTGGCCCCCCGGGGGCCGGTAAGACACTTCTGGCAAGGGCTTGCTCTGGAGAGGCAGAAGTCCCTTTCTTCAGCATAAGCGGTTCCGACTTTGTGGAAATGTTCGTGGGGGTCGGTGCGGCCCGTGTACGTGACATGTTCGAACAGGCCAGGAAGAATCAGCCATGTATTGTTTTTATTGACGAAATAGATGCTGTCGGACGGCAGAGGGGTGCCGGCCTGGGAGGCGGGCATGACGAGCGTGAACAAACTCTGAACCAACTGTTGGTTGAGATGGACGGTTTCGATGTCTCGACCGGGATCATTCTGATCGCGGCAACGAACAGGCCGGACATTCTGGACCCGGCCCTTCTCCGGCCGGGCAGGTTCGACCGGCACATCGTGGTGGATCGCCCTGACAGAAATGGACGGGAAGCGATCCTTAAGGTTCACCTGAGAGAAATGAAAATTGAAGAGAGTGTCGACCTTGAGGTAATAGCGAAAAGGACCCCCGGATTTGTCGGGGCCGACATTGCCAACCTGGTGAATGAAGCGGCACTGCTGGCGGCAAGGCAGGATAAAAAGAGCATCTCCATGGCCGAATTCGAAGAGGCCATTGACAGGGTACTTGCCGGGCCAGAAAGAAGGACCCGGCTTATCAGTGACCATGAGAAGGAGATAATTGCCTTTCATGAAGTCGGACATGCTCTTGTGGCCAAAATGATACCTGGTTGTGATCCGGTCCATAAGATCTCGATCATACCGAGGGGACACAAGGCCCTTGGTTATACCCTGCAACTTCCTGAAGAAGATCGTTTCCTGATGTCCAGGAAGGAACTGATCAACAGGATCTGCGTTCTTTTCGGAGGGCGCGTTGCAGAAGAGATCCACTTCTCCGATATTACCACTGGAGCACAGAATGACCTGGAAAGGGCCACTCAGATAGCAAGACAGATGGTAACTGAATTCGGGATGAGCGATACTCTGGGTCCAGTGACCCTGGGCCGGAAACAGCACGAAGTCTTCCTCGGGCGCGACATAATGGAGGACAGGAACTACAGCGATGAGGTCGCTTACGCCATAGACCAGGAAGTCAGGAGCATAGTTGAGGAATGCTACGAAAGAGTTCGAACCATATTGAAAGAGAACTATGACGTTCACGTGCATATTGCCAGAACCCTTCTGGTCGAAGAGGTAATAGAGGGCGACAGGCTGGATGCGCTTCTTGAAGAGGGGATAGCGGGCACCGGCGAGGATCCGCAGCCGGATCCCGGGGACGGTCGGCTGGAAGAAGGGTCCGTGGCCTGAGCACTCCCGGATCGGCAGTAAACCCATACCCTGTTCAATTTATTTCATTGAGCGTTCGGACGGGATCAAACGACCGGACGCTCTTTTCTCTTCAGTGCCAGAAGGCTTTGGGGGAAGAAAATGGCCAATGATATTAGCAGTTTCATCTTAAGATCCGAATGGCCCCCCGCAGGAGACCAGCCCGAGGCAATCGACAGAATTGCCGACGGTTTCCATAGGGGGGATCGCTTTCAATGCCTCCTTGGTGTAACGGGTAGCGGAAAGACCTTTGTCATGGCAAACATTATTGAGAAACTGCAGAGGCCTGCCCTTGTGCTTGCCCATAACAAGACACTTGCGGCACAGCTCTACAGTGAGTTCAAAGAGTTCTTTCCTGACAATGCTGTCAACTATTTTGTCAGTTATTATGACTACTACCAGCCTGAAGCATATGTGCCGGTTTCTGATGTCTACATTGAAAAAGATGCTTCAATAAACGAGAGGATAGAGAAACTGAGGCTGGCAACTACGAAGACACTCCTTGAAAGGCGTGACGTGGTTGTTGTGGCGAGCGTCTCCTGCATATATGGGCTGGGGAAAAGGAAGGCATACGAGGATGCCATCTTCCGTTTTTCTGTTGGTGAAACCTGCAACCGGAGAAATTTTATGGAACGGCTTGTTGCCAATCATTACGAGAGGAACGATATGGTCCTTGAGCCGGGGAATTTCAGGGCGAGGGGTGGTGTCGTAGAGGTATTCCCCGCCTATAGCGACCTTGCCGTGAGGATCTTCATGGAGGAGGACGTTATTGAGAGGATCGAGGAGATAGAACCCCTGACAGGCAAACGCGTCCTCGCAAAACAGCATGCCGCCATCTTTCCCGCCCAGCATTACATAACCTCAACCGAAGCCATAGCTGAGGCCCTTCCCAGTATCGAAGAGGAACTGCGGATCCAGGTGGAGCTCTTCCGGTCCCAGGGAAAACTTCTCGAAGCCCAACGGCTTGAGATGAGGACAAAGTACGATATGGAGATGCTCTCCCAGGTTGGGTATTGCTCCGGTATCGAAAACTACTCAAGGCTACTCGACGGGAGGATGCCAGGTGAGACTCCCGGTACTCTGCTCGACTTTTTCCCCGATGATTTTTTATTTTTTATTGACGAATCCCATATTACCATCCCACAGGTTCAGGGCATGTACAACGGGGATCGAGCCAGGAAACAGACGCTTGTTGATCATGGTTTCAGACTTCCATCCTGTCTTGACAACCGTCCCCTTAAATGGGAAGAATTCTGTCTGTTCCTCAGGCAGGCGTGTTTTGTGTCCGCAACACCCGGGGATTGGGAAATGAACATTTCTTCAAATGTGGCCGAACTGATAGTGAGACCGACCGGGGTTGTGGATCCAGAGGTGATAGTCGTCCCTGCGACCGGGCAGATCGACGACCTTACGGAAAGGCTCAGGGGTGTAGTCTCCAAAGGGGAACGCGCACTGGTCACCACCCTTACAAAACGATCCTCCGAAGATCTTTCGGAATATCTTTCTGAAATTGGCTTCAAGGTGAAGTATATTCATTCCGAACTGGATGCATTTGAAAGGACCGAGCTCATAAGGGATCTCCGAAAAGGTGATATTTCGGTGCTCGTAGGCGTCAACCTTCTCAGGGAAGGCATCGATCTTCCCGAGGTATCCTTTGTGGGTATCGTAGATGCAGACCGGGAGGGTTTCCTCCGGTCGAGAAGATCCCTGATCCAGATCATCGGCAGGGCGGCAAGGAACACCTCAGGGAAGGTCATCCTTTATGCAGACCAGGAGACAGGGAGCATCAAGTCTGCCCTGGAAGAGACTTCAAGGAGAAGGCAAAAGCAGACGAGTTACAACCTGGAACATGGCATAACCCCTCAAACGATCCAGAAGAGAGTTACCTCCCTTCTTCCCGAAAAACTTATGGAAGACCTCACTGACGATATATTCCTGAGGCCGGGGGGAGACGGATTCACCCGCCAGGAACTTGAGCAGATGATGTGGAAAGCCGTCGAGGATCTCGACTTTGAAAGGGCGGCCCGGATAAGGGATATGCTGCAAGCAGCACAGGGAGGCGAAATTTATCGTGCCGCAATGGATAGAGGTAAGAGGCGCCAGACAGCACAATCTAAAAAACATCGACGTAAGGATCCCTAAGAACAGGCTGGTCGTAATTACCGGTCCATCCGGTTCAGGAAAATCGTCACTTGCCTTCGACACGATCTATGCCGAGGGTCAGAGACGTTATGTCGAATCCCTTGCGTCTTACGCGAGACAGTTCCTGGGGATACAGGATAAGCCGGATGTGGACGACATCTCGGGCCTGTCTCCGGCCATATCCATAGAGCAGAAGGGGGTTTCACACAACCCCAGGTCAACAGTAGGAACGGTAACGGAGGTCTACGACTATCTGCGTCTTTTGTTCGGCAGGACAGGTACCCCTTCCTGCCCTCAGTGCGGCAAACCAGTCGAGAGACACAGTGTGGATGAGATACTGGAAATGCTCTTGCAAAAGCATGAAGGTAAAAGAGTCGATGTTCTGTCGCCTGTGGCAAGAGGAAAGAAGGGCGAGTTCCGGAATCTTTTCCTCCAATACCAGAAGGAAGGGTACCTCAGGGCCAGGGTTGACGGTACTATTCTTTGGCTTGAAGAAGAGATCCCCCTGGACCGGAACAAAAAACACAATATTGAAATATTCATAGACAGGCTGACCGTTGACGGGAGCAGGAGGGACAGGCTTGCCGAAGCCGTGGAGAACGCGCTCTCTCTAAGCCAGGGTTATCTTATGCTTCTTATCGAGGAAAGAGAGATCATTATTTCAGAAAAATTCGCCTGTCCTGAATGCGACATCATTCTTCCAGAGATAGAACCCCGGCTTTTTTCGTTCAACAACCCCGCAGGAGCATGCCCTGCCTGCAACGGGTTGGGCAGCCACCAGTATTTTTCGGAAGAACTGGCCCTGGATCCCGAGGCCAAACCTTTCGAGGGCGCTCTTCTTCCATGGAAGAACAAACATTACATGCTGAGGAAACTGGCTTCCCTTGCCATGTTCAGGGGATGGGATCTTGATCGTCCCTTCCGTGACCTTCCGGAAGAACAGAAAACAGTCATCCTGTCAGGGGATACGAGCAGGGTTCCCATGACCTATCGGGAAGGCAGCAAAGAGATGCATTACATGGGAAGGTATGAAGGTCTTATCCCCTGGCTTGAAACAAGGTGGAAGGATACCGAATCCGAATCAATTTTGAACGAACTGGCGGGTTACCGGGCGGAAGATATCTGCCAGTCCTGTTTTGGTAAAAGACTGCGACCGGAAGCCCTTTCCGTAAAGGTTGACGGGTTGACCATCGGGGATATGGTGGATATGCCCGTATTACAATTACTGACAAGATTGCAGGAGTCTGGATTTCAACAGCTCATGACCGAACCTGCAAGAAGGATCATTGACGAGATATCCAAAAGGCTTTCATTCATGGTTGACGTAGGTGTCGGTTACCTTGCGCTTTCCCGGAGGTCAGACACTCTGAGTTCAGGTGAGAGTCAGCGCATCCGGTTAGCTACCCAGATCGGCTCAAAACTTAGCGGTGTCCTTTATGTTCTTGATGAACCCACGATAGGGCTTCACCCGAGAGACACCTCCAGGCTCCTGGATACGCTGGAATCGATCAGGGACCTTGATAATACGGTCCTGGTTGTGGAGCACGACAGGGACACAATGATAAGAGCCGATTACATTATAGAACTTGGCCCAGCTGCAGGAGAGTTGGGAGGCAAGGTCATAGCCTTCGGGGAACCTTCAGATATTGTAGCAGCCGGGTCCCTTTCAGGACCTTTTATCGATGGTTCTGATTCTGGTGTATCCATAAGGGCCGCAGATCCGAAAAAGATGAACGGAGAGATCCGGATACTTGGAGCTGAAGAGAACAACCTGAAGGGGATCGACGTGAAGATCCCCATGGGCCGTCTTGTCTGTATCAGCGGAGTTTCAGGGTCCGGTAAAAGCACCCTTATGAACGAAGTGCTCTTCAAAGGACTAAAGAGGAGGCTTGACCGCAACTTCAGGGAGAGGGCAGGGAAGCACCGTGAAATTTCAGGGTGGGAAGCATTGAAAAGCGTGGTGATGATAGATCAGGCTCCGATCGGTAGGACACCGCGTTCCAATCCAGCGACCTACACCCAGCTTTTCACTCCGATCCGCGAGCTTTTCGCCTCTCTTCCAGAGTCGAAGATCCGGGGATATAAACCCGGTCGTTTCAGTTTCAACGTCAAGGGTGGTCGCTGCGAAGCCTGCAGAGGGGATGGAGAGGTCAAGATATCCATGCTCTTCATGCCCGATGTCTACGTGAAATGCGACGTGTGTCACGGCAGGAGATACAACAGGGAAACACTGGAAATAAGGTATAAAGGAAAGAACATAGCTGAAGTCCTCGAAATGTCTGTGGATGAGGCCGTGGATTTTTTCGGGGATATCCCGAGGATATCGAGGAGACTTTCTGTCCTCAGGGAAGCGGGACTCGGATATATCCGTCTTGGCCAGCCAGCGACCACATTAAGCGGGGGAGAGGCCCAGAGGGTAAAACTTGCAGAGGAGCTTGGCAAACAGTTCCGCGGGCATGCGATCTATCTCCTGGATGAACCTACTACAGGCCTTCACTACCTTGATGTAAGGAAACTTCTGATCCTTCTTCAAAAGATCGTCGACCAGGGAAACACGGTGGTGCTGATAGAACACAACCTGGACGTTCTGGCCTCCTCGGACCACATAATCGATCTGGGCCCCGAGGGGGGACTTGAAGGGGGAAGCATTGTTGCGGAAGGGACGCCATCTGAAATAACCGAAAACAACAAGGGGCATACTGCTGCCCACCTGCGCAAGTTCCTGGATCAGTTAAGAGAGAGGGGCGGGCATGGATCGGTTTCCTGAAGTTCCCACGGGTAAAGAAGAAGATAATGTCTACGGAAGGAATGCCGTGTTGTCAGCACTGGGATCTGCCCCGCAGCTTTGCTCAAGGGTTATGATCTCGGAGAGGCTGAAAGGCATGGAAAGGGACAAGATGATCGATCTGTGCAGGGGATCGGGTATTCCCTGGCAGATCGTAAAACCCTCCCTTCTTGACAGGTTATGCCCGGGTGGAAGGCATCAGGGCGTAGCCGTAAAAATGATGCCGGTAGGTGTTGTAGATATAGGATCCCTTCCCACGCAGGTTACAAACCATGGGGGTCATTCCCTCCTTATCCTCCTTGATCATATCCAGGACCCGCAGAACCTCGGTGCAATAGCCAGGAGCGCTGAAGTTTTCGGCGCAGATGCTATTGTTATCCCAAAGCGCAGGTCGGCCCTGCCCACCTCTACCGTGATGAAGACGAGCGCCGGAGCCATTGCCAGGGTACCCGTGGCCGGTGTGGTCAACGTGGCCAGAGCGCTAAAGGATCTGAAGGAAATGGGTTACTGGGCAGTCGGCCTTCATCATGGGGCGGATGAAGAACTTGGGAACAGGGATCTTCCGGGGCGAACTGTTCTTGTCGTGGGCGGCGAGGGTTCCGGGCTTTCAAGACTTGCCGCAGCATCCTGTGACTTTCTTCTGCGGATCCCGATGAAGGGGAGTACCGGGTCCCTGAACGCTGCGAGCGCCGCAGCAATAGGGATGTACGAGTGGAGGAGGATCATTGACAAGGTATCATAGCGCGGGTAAAATGCAACACGCCTGGGTGGTTAGTTCAGAGGAAGAACGCTTCCTTGACGCGGAAGAGGTCGCAGGTTCGAGTCCTGCACCACCCACCAGTTGATATTATTCCCGGCTTTCCCCCATTGATCCTGATAGCTGTTCCATTCAGGGAAGGGGGGCGAAAACAGACATCTTGTACAGGTTATTCTTCAGAGCTTTCCCTTGAAATGCAAGGGGGAGCTCTTTTTTTGAGCGTTTCATTTCTTGGTATTGAGGAACCAGAGATGCCCTTGATGTTTCCTGCCGCATAACGAAAACAATAGGCCGTTGCTTCAGCCCTTCCCTGATAGTCTGCCAGGTTTTGGCATATAATCTGTTCAGACAGAAGGAGGGAAAGAATGATCAAGGGGATCGGGATTGACGTATGCAATGTGGCACGAATCGAAAAAGCCCTTCAAAACCCTCGTTTCACTGATAAGGTCTTCACGGAGTCCGAGAAAGACCATGCTTCCAGGCATGGTTGTAAAGCCAGGCACCTGGCTGCGGCATTTGCCGCGAAAGAAGCTTTTGCCAAGGCGGGCAGGTGGGGTTTGGGAAAGACAGGGCTGTTGAATATATCACTGGAAAGGGAGAACGGCGTTCCCTGCATCCGGCTTTCCGGCAACGCGGAGGCCCTCTTCATTTCCGGAGGCGGAAGTACCGTACATGTGAGCATAACCCACGATGGCGATCTCGCTATCGCCGTCGTGGTCATAGAGGGGTGATCCCCGTTGTTTCTTTTCGATGCCGATGATATCAGACGGGCTGAAAGGTATGCCATTGATGAAATAGGGATACCTTCCCTCGTTCTGATGGAAAATGCTGCCAGGGGAGTTACAGATTCTGTCATAAGAAGATTTCCCCATGCGAAAAAGATCATCATTGCATGTGGGGGAGGGAACAACGGCGGTGATGGAGTAGCCGCTGCAAGGCTTCTTGTTGCAGAGGGAAAAGAGGTCAGAGTCCTGCTGACTTCTTCGCCTGGCAAATATACAGCAGACCTCAAGACCAACCTGGACGTTTTTTGCAAAATGGGGGGCAGGACCCTGTTCTCTTCCCTGATATCTGACAGTGAACTGCGGTCGATCCTGCAGAACGAGGATCTTGTTATTGACGCTCTGCTGGGAACAGGTTCTTCCGGAGCGCCACGAGGCGAGATACTGAGGGCCATCCGTTCGATGGGACACACGGTACCTGTCGTATCCATTGATATCCCCAGCGGAGTCGATCCCTCGTCAGGCAAAGTAGAAGGTGAGGCCGTAAAGGCTGATCTTACAGTCACCCTATTCGCCAGGAAACCAGGGCTCGAGATAATGCCGGGAAGAGCATTCAGGGGTGATATCGAGACAGTTGGTCTGGGATTACCTGCTGGTGCTCTCCTCAATCCAGGATCGAATTTTGAGCTGTTATGCGCGGAGGATGTTCCCGGAATTCTGCCTAGGATAGATCCTTCAATGCATAAAGGCGATCGCGGTACTGTTCTTGTGATCGGTGGAAGCGGCAGGTACAGAGGTGCCCCGTTGCTTTCTGCCCTCGGGGCATTAAGGGCCGGTGCGGGTGGAGTGATAGCTGCGGTCCCGACCGGTTCCACGCAGATGTTCTCCCCCCATCCGGAGATGATCCTTCTGGAGGCCGGGACGGAGAATGGGTGCATGACCCCTCTGATATGGGACAAGGTCCTTGCAGAATGGGGCGGGCGTTTCAACTCTGTGGTCATAGGTCCGGGCCTCGACAGGGGGGAGCCTTCCCAGGCGCTTGTACGGAAAGTATGGAAAGAATGGAACGGCGTTCTTTGCGTAGATGGTGATGCCCTTTTCGCCCTTTCGAAATGGCCTGAATACAGATCCAGACCCGGTTTAACGATCCTCACCCCCCACGAGGGGGAAGCCGCCTCACTTCTTTCCACGACAAGAGAGAATGTGGGGTCTTCCAGACTGCGTTCCGCGATGGAACTATCCGCACTTTTCGGGACTGTCCTTCTTAAGGGGCCCGGCTCTCTTGTTTCCGATGCCGGCCGGGTCAGGATCATTCCTTTCCTGGTACCAGCTCTCTCCGTTCCTGGTTCCGGAGACGTCCTTTCCGGGATTATTGGAGCTTTCTCCGCAGCAGGACTTGACGGTTTCGGGGCAACTTCCGCAGGCGCGTACCTTCACGGGTTGGCCGGACAGATGCTCCAGCAAAAAAACGGGTTTGATGGCATTACCGCCAAGGAGATAGCCTCAACCCTTCCCCTTGCGATCTCGCAACTGAGAAACCTGGAGATCGAGGTGACGTGATTTGATGAGCTGTTCCGGGAACCCTGGTTGCCGCCGGGAGGAGTCCTTTATTTTTGTGGCAAGAAAGCCCGAAGAAACCCGGCTCCTGGGATCGGAAATGGCAAAATTCTCTTATCCGGGGCTAACAATATGTCTGACCGGGAAACTGGGAACAGGCAAGACCGAATTTGTAAGGGGGTTTGCGGCCGAATTCGGATGGGAGAATACCAGAAGCCCCTCTTTTACCATCATCAACGAATACCGGGCACAAACACCCATTGCTCACGTTGACCTGTACAGGGTAGAGGAACCTTCAGGAGAGGAATTCCACCTCGAGGAATATTCAAGGGATGGATATGTTGTTATCGTGGAATGGGCAGACCATTTGAAGATCTCCTCAGAACAGGGTTTCTGGAAGATCGATCTTTCTTATCCCGCTGAAACTTCCCTTTATGATCCTGCTAATGAGACCATCAGGATCTTAAGACTTTCCTGTTTTGGCAGGAAGGCTTGCCTGAAATTCAGGGAATTCACGGTCAATTCAGTTCTGAAACTCGAAAGGGTGAGATCATGAAGGTGCTGGGGGTAGACTGTTCAACCGAATGGGCCTGCCTGGGTCTATCGATATCAGGGATGGTTGCCGGGGAATTCAACATAAGGGCAGGCAGGGAACAGTCATCACTTCTCGCTCTGCTCGCAGGTCATCTCATGTCGTCATGCCGGACAGCGCTTTCCTCTCTTGAAGCAATAGCAGTGACTTCCGGCCCAGGGCTTTTCACAGGTATCAGGGTGGGTCTTTCCTACTCCTGCGGTCTTGCTGAAGGTCTCAAGATCCCGGTTATCACAATTGACAGCCTGTCGGTCCTGGGAAATCCCTTTCTTGACGGGGACAGGGTAGTGGTACCTCTTTCAAGGGCGAGGAAGGGTTCAGTCTATTTTTCTGTCATCACCGGAACGAGAGATCTGCCTGATATAGTTGCTCCCCCGGATGTTTCGGAGATAAGGTTTCTGAGGCAAAGGCTTGTTGGCGCCGGTCCCTTCTGTTTCGTGGCTAATGATGACCGGCTCCTTCTAGAAGAACTTCGGGAAGGAGGTCTGGATGTACAAGTCAGAACATACCCCAGAGGAGGTACAGTGGCTCTTCTTGGGGGGCTCCTGTCAGGGAAGCGGATGTCTCCTTCAGAAGCAAGGGCCCTGTACCTCAGATCCCCCGATATTGGAAGTGCAGAAAAAAAATGAAAAAAAGTCACTGGTCAAGATAATCAATGAAGTGTATTATATTTGCTGTTGTCCTTATAAGTGAAAAACTGAACTTGCTGATTGAGGAAGAAGGTGGAATATGGACCTGAAGCGGAAAGCAAGGCTACGCCCATGACACGGAGGAGGGATGCACGATTATGGATCTGATCGAGAAACATCCGATCCTTGAGTTCAAACATTCGAAGAAGGTCAAATTCTCTTTTGACGGCATCGAGATGGAGGGTTACGAGGGCGAACCTATAGCAGCTGCCCTTCATGCCAATGGAGTAAGGATATACAGGATAACTCCCGCGAAAGAGCAGACCAGGGGCTTTTTCTGTGCTATTGGCAAGTGTTCGTCATGCTTCATGGTCGTCGACGGTGTGCCCAATGTCCGCACCTGCGTTACTCCCCTGAAGACCGGGATGAGGGTCGAAACGCAGCTGGGTAAAGGCGTCATACCTATGGATGCCTAGTAGAGGGGAAGGTGAAAGGATTGCGGCAGACAGAGGTTCTTGTCATTGGGGGTGGCCCTGCAGGATTGAGCGCTACTCTTGAGGCAGCTTCGCTTGGATGCCATGTCACTCTTGTCGACAGCGATCTGGCTCTGGGTGGGCAGCTTATCAAACAGACTCACAAGTTTTTTGGTTCCAAAGACGAGAGAGCAGGGACCAGGGGTTTCAAGATCTCCGAGATCCTCCTCGAGGAGCTGAACTCCTATAAGGGTACGGTCGAAGTCCATACCAACTGTACCGCTACCGGATTCTACAAGGAAGACGGTGTTGTTTCCTGCGTGATCGGAGAAGATGAATATTTCCGCATCAAACCGGAAAAGATCGTTATGGCTACTGGTGCTCAGGAACGTCTTCTTCCCTTCCCCAACAATCATCTTCCTGGGGTTTACGGTGCCGGGGCAGTACAGACCCTTATGAACGTTTACGGGGTGGTGCCGGGCAAGAAGGTTCTCATGGTCGGAGCCGGGAATATAGGCCTTATTGTCAGCTACCAGCTAATGCAGGCGGGCGTTGAAATTGCAGGCATTGTAGAGGCGATGGATAAAGTTGGAGGGTACTGGGTCCACGCAGCCAAGACAAGAAGGCTTGGCGTGCCGATCTATCTGCGTCACACGATCAGGGAAGCCCTCGGGGACAAAATAGTCGAAGGCGCCGTGATACAGGAGATCGATGACCGTTTCCAGCCTACCGGAAAAGAGATAAAGATCGATGCCGATGTTATCTGTATGGCGGTAGGTCTTACCCCCACATGCGAACTGCTCTGGCAGGCAGGCTGCGAAATGGTCTTTGTTCCGCAGTTATGCGGTCACGTTGCCCAGAGAGACCTTTTCATGAGGACCAGCCATAAGGATATCTGGGTAGCGGGAGACGCATCAGGAATAGAAGAGGCGTCGGCCGCAATGGTTGAGGGAAGGATCGCAGGGGTCGGGGTAGCCAAAGCCCTTGGTCATGGGGAAGCATCGGAACATTCCGGGCGGCTTGAGGAGTTCAAGAGACGCCTGGCCGATCTCAGGGGCGGAGAGGTCGGGCAGAAGATCTGCCAGGGCATCTCCTGCTGCACCGTCAACGAGTGGGGGGTGTGACAAATTGAACGAAAAGGAAAAACTCTTTAACGGAGGAGTACTTACTGAAGCCCGAAAGGGTGCAATAGAGCCCCCCAGGGATCTTTGGGAGAACAAGAAGAACGGGCTTGTAATTATCGAATGTCCCCAGAGGATACCCTGCAATCCCTGTCATACAAGCTGTCCTACAGGAGCTGTAAAGGCTTTCAAGGATATCAATGATCAGCCCGAGATCGATTACGAAAAATGTACAGGTTGCGCCAGGTGCGTTGCGGTATGTCCAGGCCTGGCCTGTTTTGTGGTCGACCTTACCTGGGGCGGGGACGGTGTCGCCCTGATGAAGCTGCCCTATGAGATGCTCCCCCTTCCTCAGGAGGGAGAGACCGTTGACTGCCTTAACCGTATTGGCAATACGGTTTCAAAGGGCAAGATCGTCAAGGTTCTTGAGCCGATGCACGACAGGACCATGGTAGTTCATGTGGAAGTTCCCAGAGACCTGGTCATGGATATCCGCACTATCAGGGTGGTGAAGCAGGCATGAGTGGAAGACAGGAAGATATTGTTATATGCCGCTGCGAGGAGATCACCCTGGGCGAGATAAGGGAATGGATCGCCAAGGGTTACGAGACTTTTGATGAATTGAAAAGAGTATTGCGTGTCGGGATGGGACCATGCCAGGGGAGAGGTTGTCGCGAGATGATCCTTCGCGAGATATCTGCCAAAACAGGCGCCCCTATGGCAGATATCGATCCGGGTACTTTCCGTCCTCCTGCAAAACCGGTAAAGCTTGCTGTGCTTGCCGAGGGGGGCGACAAGTAATGACCCTTGAGAGGACAGCCGATGTCGTCGTTATAGGGGCAGGAGTACAGGGTTGTTCCATCGCCTACAACCTGGCCAAGATGGGCGTCAAGGATGTCGTTGTTCTCGAAAAAGGGACGATCTGTTCCGGCTCGACTGGAAGGTGTGGTGCCGGCATAAGGGCCCAGTGGGGCACAGAGATGAACTGCCGCTTCGGCCTTGCTGCTGTCGAAAAGTTCGAACAGCTTCACGAAGAACTGGGCATGGACTGCGGTCTCAACCAGAGCGGATACCTTATGGTGGCCTACAAGGAAAGTGAGTTCGACCAGCTTCAGAAGAGCATGAAGCTTCAGAACAGCCTGGGAATCGATACCAGGGTCGTATCATATTCCGAAGCCAGGGAGATCTGTCCGGGACTTGCCGCAGATGACGCAGTAGGCTTCACCTTTCACAACAGGGATGGCCACGCCGACCCGTTCCTTACGACTTTCGCCTATATGGAAGCTGCAAAAAGGCTGGGAGTGACCTTCCACAGGTTTACGGAAGTGACTGACGTAAAGACCGTTTCCGGCAGGATCGCAGGAGTTGTAACAAACCGTGGTGAGATCGATGCCCCCGTAGTCGTCAACGCTGCAGGGGGATACTCCCAGATAATCGCGAACATGGCCGGGGTCAGAATACCCAATTTTTCCGAAAGGCATGAGATCATCATAACCGAGCCTGTTGAACCGGGTGTCTGCCCTCCCATGCTCATGAGTTTTTCCGGAAACTATTACATTCAGCAGAGGCCCCATGGTTCGATCATCGGGGGATGCAGCCCGGAAGGTCACCCGGAAGATTACGAAATGGGATCATCATGGGATTTCCTTGAAATGATGTCCAGAACATTTATCAAACTTCTTCCCAGGACCAAAGGAGTAAGGGTGGTCAGGCAATGGTCAGGGCTTTACAACATGACCCCCGATCGACAGCCCATACTATGCGAAGCAGACAACGTCAAAGGATTCTTCCTTTCCTGCGGCTATTCGGGCCATGGATTCATGTTCGGCCCGATATCGGGGGAACTTCTGACCCAGCTGATCATTGGTCAGGAGCCATGGATCCCGATCGACATGCTGCATTACAGCAGGTTCGAAAGAGGGGAACTTCTTGTTGAACCTGCTGTAGTCTAGCTCAAATCCGCTGCATTTGCGCAGTATCAGAAGGGGATGACCAGCTCATCCCCTTCTGTGTTATCAAGGATCCTCTAAAAATTGTTTACACTTGATGGGAAATTTCCATTTGTAATGCAATATTCAATATATAGATACCAATAAGGCTTGTACCTGTTCTCACAAGATGGCATAATAATTATGGAAAAGATCCCTCAAGGGATCGACCGCTTTGAAGGAAGGTGAGTTGTTTGCCGAAGAAGTACTCAGTTGTAGTGAACTCACATTGGTGCAAAGGGTGCGGCCTTTGCCTGGCTATCTGTCCAAAGAAGGTTTTCGATTTCGACAATAACCTCAAGTCTACCCCTGCGAGAGTTCAGGATTGTATTGGCTGCAAGCAGTGTGAAAACATATGTCCTGACCTTGCCATAACAGTTGAGGGGAGTGCTGAAGATGCCCAGAATTGAATTCTGGCAGGGAAATGTTTCGCTGGCTTATGGGGCCATCGCTGCAGGATGCCGTTTCTTTGGAGGGTATCCCATAACTCCTTCTTCTGAGATAGCGGAAGTGATGTCGGAAGAACTTCCCAGGGTGAACGGAAGGTTCATCCAGATGGAGGACGAGATCGCCGGAATAGCCGCCACCATCGGGGGTTCTGTCGCCGGTTACAAAGCCATGACGGCTACGTCCGGACCCGGGTTCTCCCTTAAGCAGGAAAACCTTGGCCTCGCCTACATGGCGGAGATCCCGATCGTAGTAGTTGATGTTATGCGAGGAGGACCTTCGACCGGTCTGCCTACTTCGATAGCCCAGCAGGATGTCATGCAGGCCCGATGGGGGACTCATGGAGACCATGCGACCATCGCCTATGCTCCTTCATCCGTCCAGGAGTGTTACGAGGTTGCCATAAAGGCTTTCAACATGGCAGAACGCTTCAGGCAGCCGGTATTAATAATGAGCGACGAAGTGCTTGGACATATGAGAGAAAAGGTCGTTGTTCCGGAGGCTGGTGATCTAACCCTTATCGACAGGAAAAAACCTGCCTGCAGCCCCGATGATTTTATGGCCTATAAGCCCGATCCCGAAGATAACCTTCCTCCTATGGCTTCATTCGGTGATGGCTACAGGTGGCATATAACCGGACTCACCCATAACGAGTGGGGTTTCCCGACCAACTGTGCCACTGAGATAGCTTTCAAGTCAGCCCGGCTTATGGACAAGGTCAATGTATACAGGGATGAGATCGTCGAGTATGAGACTGAGAGCGTCGAGGATGCAGAAATGATCGTTGTGGCATACGGCAGCGTGGCTCGAACCGCTTTGAGCGCAGTAAGACAGGCGAGGGCCAGGAATATAAAGGTCGGATATTTCAGGCCGGTAACACTTTGGCCGTTCCCTGACAGGGAGATAGAGAAGCTTTCTGAAAAAGCAGGCAAACTTATTGTCCCTGAGCTTAACTTTGGTCAGATGATCCACGAGGTGGAGCGTGCAGTTCACGGGAAAGCCGGGATCATCCAGATGAGCCTTGTAAATGGTGAGCTATTCCAGCCCTCCGAAATTCTGGGCAAAATTGAGGAGGTGGCCTGATAATGCCCCGTCCTGAAGTGCTTGACTGGTTGAGAAAGAGATTTTTCCCCCATATGTGGTGTCCCGGGTGCGGACATGGGATCATCCTGCATGCCATCCTCAGAGCCCTAGTGGATTCAGGGAAAAAAAGGGAAGAGACCGTTATTGCATCCGGCATCGGGTGCTCAAGCCGCATGCCCGGTTATATTGACGCATGCACGATCCATACCACCCATGGAAGATCCCTCGCTTTTGCCACCGGCATAAAACTTGCGAATCCCGAGCTTACCATTGTCGATGTCATGGGAGATGGTGATTGCACAGCCATAGGGGGCAACCATTTTATTCATGCATGCAGAAGGAATATAGGCATTACGGCTGTTGTAATGAACAACAATATTTACGGGATGACCGGCGGGCAGGCGTCACCGACCACTCCCCTGGGAGCCAAGGCAACAACCGCACCCTACGGGGCCATAGATCCTCCATTTGATATCTGCAAGCTCGCACAGGGCGCCGGTGCAACTTATGTAGCCAGGGCGACGATCGCCCAGCCCGTAATTTGCGAGCAGTACATCAAGAACGGCCTGGCCAATAATGGCTTTTCAGTGGTTGAGATCATTTCGAGCTGCCATACACAATTCGGCAGGAAGAACAACCGGAGGACTCCCCTGGACAATATCAACTTCTTCAGGAACAATTCCGTTCCAATAGCAAAGGCCCAGGGAATGACACCAGAGGATCTTGAAGGGAAGATCGTGACCGGGGAGTTCGTCAAGCGTGAAACCCCTGAATACACCAGGCTTTACCTCGATCTGATATCCCGGGTGGGGGGGAATAAGGCATGAGCGACAGATACGAGATAAGATTCGCCGGATCAGGAGGACAGGGGGTTATCCTTGCCGCGGTTGTGATAGGCGAAGCCGCGGCGATCTTTGAAGGCTTGAACGCAGTTCAGTCCCAGGCCTATGGTCCAGAAGCGAGGGGAGGCAAATCAAAATCGGAAGTCGTCATCTCCAGGGGTGAGATCGATTATCCCAAGGCCACGTCCCCTGACCTTCAGATAATCCTGAACCAGACCTCATGCGACGAATTCCTGCCCGAAACCGTGCAGGGCGGTATTGTCATAGTGGATGACACCTACGTTTCGACCGTCCCCGAGAGCGAGGCCGAAGTTTTCATGCTCCCCATAGTAAAGACCGCCAGAGAAAAAATAGGAAGGGAACTGGTAACGAACATGGTAGCACTTGGTGTTACTGCCAGGGTCCTTGAAATCCTTGACCTCATGAAGCCGGATTCTGTAAAAAAGGCAATCCTTGCAAGGGTTCCCAAGGGTACCGAAGAAATGAACGAAAAGGCCTTTCACGAAGGCTATGAATTAATGAAAGAAAAGAAATAAAACAGGAAGAGTGAAAGACAAAGGCAGTTCGATCTCCCAAGGCGGAAGGCTAAATTGCCTTCCGCCTTTTTCTGGGGTACATTGCGTTTTGGGATTAAAGGGTTTTCAAACAAGAAGGAGCCGCCAATGACGAACTTGAAAGGGAAAAGACTTGAGGTCAGTATCGAAACGACCAACAGCCGTGGACAAGGTATCGCACGGACAGGAAGTGAAAGGTACGTGCTGTTTGTCAGCGGTGCTCTGCCAGGGGAAAGGGTCCGCGGGAAAGTGGTCCTTGAAAAGAGATCCTTCGGGATAATGGAACTGGAAGAGGTTATCGAACCAAACCCGGGCAGAGTGACGCCGAGGTGCCCATGGTTCGGATCTTGCGGAGGTTGCGCGCTTCAGCATGCCTCTTACGAACTCCAAAGACACATAAAAAGCCGGGTCCTGACCGACGCTTTGAGAAGGATCGGGGGGATAGGGAACTTTGTGGCCCCCCCTTGTGAGCCTTCACCTGTTGAGTGGGGATACCGGAACAAGGCATCTTTCCCTGTTCGTTCCGTAAATTCAAAGAAGCGCCTTGGGTTTTTCAAAGAGGGGTCCCACGAACTGGTTCCCGTGGATGTTTGCCCGGTCCTTGAACCTCGGATCGAATCCCTTATCTCACCGATCTCATCCCTTGTGGCAAGTACCTCACTGGATCTTTACGATGAAAAAAGGCATAAAGGATGCCTCAGACATATTGTTGTCAGGTCATCGGCCTGTGAGGGCTCCCCGCTTATTGTTCCGGTCCTGAACCACCCATCCTGTTTTGACCAGGAAAGGGATTTCAAGGTTTTTGCGCATTCCCTTTTTGAAATATCGGGCCAGGAGGGAGGGATAGTGGCCAATTACAATCCTCTTCCAGGCAACACAATTTTCGGAGAGAGATCCAGTCCGATCCTGGGAGATCCCCGGATGACCGAGACGTTGGGACCCTTTTCGCTGCAATATGGTCCCACCTCATTTTTCCAGGTCAATACCCGACAGGCAGGGAATCTTTTCCGGTCTGCCGGAGATATACTTGACCAATTCGGCATTGAAAGCGTGCTGGAGCTTTACAGCGGCACCGGTGCTCTGACTCTGTTCCTGGCCGGCAAAGGAAGAAAAGTCTGTGCGGTAGAAGATTGGCCTGAATCTGTTTCCTTTCTCAGGATAAACGCTGAATCCAACGAAATGGGGGGATCGATCGAGGTGCTCGGTTGCAGCGCAGAAAATGCGGTTGAAAGCATGACCGGAAGGAAGTTCGATGCGATAGTAATGGACCCTCCAAGGAAAGGGTGCTCTGAAAGGGTACTAATGGGGCTGGTAAAACTTGACCCTTCAATTGTGCTTTATATTTCCTGCAATGCTGCCACTCTTGCCAGGGATGGTTCGTTCCTGATCATGAACGGATACAGCCTGAAGAGTGCAACCCCTTTCGACATGTTTCCCCAGACCTTTCATGTAGAATCCATTGCCGTTTTCGAGAAGAAATGAGTGCCACGCGACGCGTTTTTTTGTTGCCAAACTTTTTCCCGCCAATTATAATGAGCCATCGAGGGCGGACATAGCTCAGCTGGTAGAGCATCGGCTTCCCAAGCCGAGGGTCGCGGGTTCGAATCCCGTTGTCCGCTCCATTTTTTTTGTGTTATTCTTTTACAGGACCCGCCTGGATCCTCCCAGTCCTTTCAACGGTGACATAATTTAAGGTACCCGGGGAAAGAAGAATTTTGAAATACTTTCTTCTGAATGGATCAGGCATATCGAGTTGACACAGACAGGTCAAGACCATTAAAATCGTGAAGGTTTGTTAAAAAAATCTCTTTATACAGTATTATGCATGCTGGGAGGTTATTCCAAGTGCCAAAGAATATCGCGGAAGAGATCATCGAAGCGGAAGCAAAGGCAAGACAGATAGTTCATGATGCCCGTTCAGAAGGAGCAAGGATCGTAGCCCAGGCGAAAACCGAAGCTGAGGAGTTATCCAAGGAATCCCGTCAGAAGTACCACAGGACTTTGAGGGATACGATACTTCAACTTGAGGAAGAAGCCGAAAAGGAGTCCGGGTCGATAATCGAAAAGGGAAGAGCTGAAGCCGGATCACTTGTGAGAGACCGGGGGAGCCGGATCGAAGACGTAGCCTCCTGGGCTGCAGGAGAGGTGATCGCACGATATGGCAGTAGCAAGGGTTAAGCGGGTCCGGATCCTTTCACATCATGACATTCTGGAGGATGTCGTTGCCAGCCTTCAGGCCCTTGGCTGTTGTGAGATAATCCGCTCCGAAGAAAGCGACGGCATAACGAGGGAGCGATCGTCCCCCCCTTCCGAAAGCACTGGATCAGGCACTGGATCCAGGGGTCTACCCAGACTGGAAACGGACCTTTCAGATAGCCGGTTTATTCTCAGGTTCCTGGAACCTCTTTTCAAAGAAGAGGGAGGTATGCTTGAGCGCCTCCTTGGCCCCAAACCCCCTGTCACTATATCGGAACTGAACTCCATGATGGAAAAAACCGACCTTCAAGGTATGGCGGCAGATGCAAGAAGTCTTGAAAGGCGGATATCCGAGATGCGCTCAGAGATATCCCAGTTATCGAACCATATTCAGCTTCTGAAACCCTTCAAGGATCTCGACCTGCCGATGTGGATCGTCTCGCGCGGAACGGAAAAACTGAGGGGGGTTATGGGGACGCTCCCCTCCAGCAAGAGTTGCAGTCTGAAAGACTCCTTCCTGGACATCATTGAGGGCCAGGGGGATATTTATATCGCCCCTTACAGTGAAAAGGAACAGGAAACCATGGCTGTCCTTGTATTTCAGAGGTCTCTCGAACAGCAGGTAATGGAGTCTGCTTCATTATCAGGTTTCTCAAGGGTCGATTGCCCACAGGGTATTGAAGATACTCCACAGGAAGAGATCCAGAGAATGACATCTCTCCGTGAGACCCTTTATGGATCTATTAACAAGGCGGAGTCAGAATCACTGACAATGGCTGCTGAATGGGTTCCCTCTGTGAGGAAGATATACGATCTTCTTGTGGTTGTCGCTGCCAGGCATGATGCCGGATCCTCGGGAGAATCGTCGGAAAAAGTGTCATCCCTGGACCTTTGGGTCCCATCAGACAAGATCAGGGAACTGGAAAGTTCACTGAAACCTTACAGTACATTGTTGGATGTAAATATTGATGACCCCCGCCCAGGGGAAAATCCCCCGATCATTCTTGACAATCCCGGATGGGCTTCCCCGTTCTCGCCTCTGACCAAGCTTTATGGTATGCCATCCTACGATGGCATAGACCCGACTGTCGTAATGGCACCCTTTTTCTTTCTCTTTTTCGGGATGTGCCTTGGTGATGGAGGGTACGGGCTGGTTATGGGGGCCTTCTTCCTTTTTGCGCTTGTAAGGTACCGCCTTTCGGGGGATACAAGAAACTTTTTCATGCTGCTGCTGCTTGGAAGCGTTTCCTCGATCCTGGTCGGAGCCGTAACAGGTAGCTGGCTGGGGGATATGATCGACGTGTTCGGGGTGTTCGAGCCCATACGTGCCCTGAAGAACAGTGTTGTGATGATTAGACCCATGAATGATCCTATCACTTTCCTTGCCATATCACTGGCTCTTGGAGTTGTACAGATACTGTTCGGTATCCTTATCGCCATGTGGGATGCTTTCCGGAAGGGAGATATCGCAGGCGCGCTTGGAGACCAGGGGGGCTGGCTTGCTCTGATTGTCGGGATTCTTGTCTGGGGGGCCTCCTCCTTCGGTATCGGCGGTAACGGAGTTCTTTTCGCGGGTAAAGCCCTGTCGGCTATCGGTGCCATTACCCTGGTTGCCACACAGGGCAGAGACAAACCCGGGGTGATACGAAAGGCATTGTCGGGGATATTAAGCCTCTACAATATCACTTCCTACCTGGGCGATGTCCTGAGTTACAGCCGCCTGCTGGCCCTTGGCCTGGCCACCTCCGCCATTGCGATGATCGTTAATACGCTCACGGGACTGGTCTCAGGTATCCCCTATGTTGGTTGGATGCTGGCGATACTGATATTCTTCGGAGGACACCTTTTCAGCGTAGTGGTGAATGTGCTTGGAGCTTTCATACATTCTCTCCGTCTCCAGTACGTGGAATTTTTCAGCAAGTTCTACAGCGGTGGAGGCAGGATCTTCACCCCGCTGAAATTTGAGACAAGATACACCAGGATCACAGGAAACGGGATCGAAGAAACAGTAAATTAGAAGGCAAACAAATAAATTTGTAAAAGTGTGAGAGGAGTGTTCTTGAATAATGGATCAGCTGGGAATCATGCTTGCAGTTCTCGGTGCGGCGCTTGCCGCGGGATTCGCCGGATCAGGTTCCGCAATTGGTGTCGGGATCGCAGGAGAATCAGGAGCGGGTATCATGACAGAAGATCCCGGAAAATTTGGCCTTGTGCTGTTGCTGCAGGCTCTTCCGGGTACCCAGGGTATTTACGGTCTTCTGACAGCCTTTTTCGCAATTCTGAAGGTTGGTCTCCTTGGGGGAGATGCAGTATCAGTAAATGTATGGCAGGGACTTGGAGTGCTTTTTGCCTGCCTCCCCATAGCTATCGCCGGATACTATTCGGGTATTGCCCAAGGCAAGACCTCTGCGGCCTGCATCCAGATGATAGCCAAGAGACCTGAGGAAACGGGCAAGGCGGTCATACTGCCCGCGATGGTTGAAACTTACGCCGTTCTTGCGTTGCTGATGAGCATAATCCTCCTTAACAGCATCCAGTTCTGATCGGCATCCTAGACGACGGGGTGAGATCGATGTCCTTAGCTGACATAAAGGCAAAGATAGAAGCCGATGCCAAGGCTGAAGCGGAGGAGATAATTGGCAAGTTCAGGGAACAGGCCGACGAGATCCTTGCCGCTGCCAGGCGCGAAAGCGAAAAGATCCAGAAACGGCTGGAAGAAAAGATCAGGTCTGAGGAGACGGAAGTACGCAGGAGAAAAAAGATCGTGGCTGACCTAGAAGCCCGTAAACTGGGCCTTGGCGCCAGGAGGGAACTTATCGAAATGACCTTTAACAAGGTCCTTGATATTCTCTCCCAGACCCCAGATGCAAGATATCTTGCCTTCATGGAAGGGCTCATGGCGGAAGGTGCCGTCAACGGTGATGAAGAGGTCTTGCTTGCGAAGGGCGAAAAACGGGTTAGCAAAAAATGGATCGAAGAATTCAACGAAAAATACAAAAAAAGGCTCTCATTATCCAATGACATGGTCCCGGGTTCAGGAGGCTTTGTTCTCCGCAGGAGTGATATTAACGTAAACTGCACCCTTGAAGTCCTTCTTCGCTGGGCAAGGGAAGACATGGAGGCAGAGGTTGTCAGCCGTCTTTTTTCTGAATGAACTGGGGGTTTCCCAATGACCTGTTCTGTTGACTATGGTTATACTGTGTCCAGATTAAGGGGTATGGAAAACCGGCTCCTTGAGCCGGGAGTTTTTCAGCGCCTTATGGACAGTGATGATCTTTCTTCCGCTATAAGGGTCCTCTCCGAAACACCATACGGTAAATGGATCCTGGAACAGCAGAGCGAGGAAAAATTCGATAAGGCCATAGAGTCTGAGTTGCTGTATATCTATTCGGAAACGGAGAGGTTCGTTCCGGATCCCGGGCTCTACTTCATCTGCCGGCTTCCTTACGATATTCACAACATCAAGGTTCTTCTGAAGGGCATTTTCAATCAGAAAGAGGGCGGCAAGAGAAGGATGGATCTTCTTACCGGCCTTGGCAACATGCCTGTCGATGAGATGGTAATGGCCATTGAAAGTGAGGATTACCGTCTTATGCCTTTCGGATTCCACAGGACGGTACCTGAATGTGTCTCTATCTGGGATCAGTCGCACGATATTTTACAGGTAGAGCGAGTCCTTGATGAGGCTCTATTCTCCCTGCAGGTCAAGATAGCGGGCGAGATGCCCTTTGAAGGGGTAAGACTTTTCGTCAGATCCAGGATCGATGCGGAAAACATCCGGAATCTGGCCAGGCTGAAGAGGATGGGTTTTGAATCTCCCCAGGCTGCTCCTTTTTTCCATAATGGAGGATCAGTCCCGGTGGAAAAAGTCCTTTCCCTGCTCAATGAACCTTTCGAAGGCTGGGAAAGGTTCCTTTCCTTCGCTGATGTCTCCAGAACCCTGTCAAGTGCCCAGGAACATACAGGCCTTGATTCCCTGATCGTGGACCTCGAGAGATCGATAGATGATTTCCTCTCAGGGATCCTCGCTAAATTCAAATATAGCGCTTTCGCGCCCGAGAACGTCCTTCATTTTTTGTGGTTGAAAGAGATAGAAGCGAAGAACCTGAGGATCCTTCTTGTCGGTATAGGCAATGGAGCCGACCGTTCAGTGCTTAGGAGGCTATTACGAAATGTCTGACGGATCCAGAAAACTGCTAATGGCAGCAGTCGGCGATTTTGAGAGCGTCCTTCCTTTTCAGGCGGTCGGTGTTACGCCCTTTTCCCCGGACAACGAACTGAGGGATCTTCTCTTGCGGCTTGCCAAGGAGCAGTATGCGGTGGTTTTCCTTGTTGATGACCTTTACAGGGATAACCTGGAACTTGTGGAAGAGGTGAACGAACGTTACTCCATGAGTATAATCCCTATACCCGGTATCAAGGGTTCCACCGGTATCGGAATACAATCCATCAGGGACAGCGTTGAAAGAGCGGTCGGGATGGATATTTTTGCCGTCAAATAGGTAGCCACCTTAAGACAAGAGTGTACGCGGAGGGGATATTATTGGCCATTAAAGAGAAAATTATCGGTTCCATTGCCAAAATTTCCGGCCCGCTTGTCGTTGCAGACGGGATGAGCGGCGCGGGAATGTACGACGTAGTAAGGGTCGGGGATCTCGGTCTTGTGGGAGAGATCATCGAACTCAAGGGTTCAACGGCTTCTATCCAGGTTTACGAGGAGACTTCCGGGCTTAAGCCGGGTGAACCGGTTGAAAGCACTGGAGCGCCTTTAAGCGTTGAACTTGGTCCCGGGCTGATCGAGCAGTTCTATGATGGTGTCCAGAGACCCTTGAACCTGATCGAGAAGGCTGCGGAAAGCCCTTTCATCTCCAGAGGGATCAATGTTCCAGCGATAGGCCGGTCCAAAAAATGGGATTTTGAACCTGCTGTCGAGGAGGGGACTGAGGTGGGGGAGGGTGATCTCCTCGGCACCGTGGATGAAACAGTCCTCGTAAAGCACAGGGTCCTTGTTCCACATGGTGTTCGCGGAAAGGTGAAAAGTATTTCCAGAGGTTCTTTTACCGTTGAAGAAACCGTTGCAGTCATAACTGACGGGGAGAAAGATACTGAAGTCGCAATGCTGAGAAGGTGGCCTGTAAGGAGTCCCAGACCTGTCCTGCAGAGGCTCGCTCCCAATGTCCCCCTGACGACGGGGCAGCGTGTTGTCGATACATTTTTCCCTCTTTCCCGGGGCGGGGCTGCATGCGTACCGGGACCTTTCGGATCCGGGAAGACCGTAATCCAACACCAGCTTGCGAAATGGGCTGATGCCGAGATAGTTGTTTACGTCGGTTGCGGAGAACGGGGAAATGAAATGACAGACGTCCTTTTAGAGTTTCCGGAGCTTGAGGACCCGAGATCAGGTGAACCCCTTATGAAAAGGACGGTACTGATAGCAAATACTTCAAACATGCCTGTCGCCGCGAGAGAGGCCAGCATATACACTGGTATTACCATTGCAGAATATTACCGGGATATGGGTTATTCTGTCGCCCTAATGGCTGACTCCACAAGCCGTTGGGCGGAGGCCCTGAGGGAGATCTCCGGAAGGCTGGAAGAGATGCCAGGCGAGGAAGGTTACCCTGCTTACCTCGGAACGAGGCTTGCCAGTTTCTATGAGAGGGCAGGCAGGGCTATATGTCTTGGCAATGACGGAAGGGAAGGTTCGATCACCTCGATAGGAGCTGTATCCCCACCGGGCGGTGACCTTTCCGAACCTGTCAGCCAGAACACCCTGAGGGTTACCAAGGTCTTCTGGGGTCTGGATGCAAATCTTGCCTATCAGAGACATTTCCCCGCCATAAACTGGCTTTTGAGCTATTCCCTGTACGCTGAAAAACTGGGCGAATACTGGGACAATCTTTACGATGGCGAGTGGAGCGCACTAAGGACCGAGGCCATGTCCCTGCTTGAGGAAGAGGACAGGCTCAGGGAGATAGTGCGGCTTGTAGGCATTGATGCCCTTTCAAGGCAGGAAAGAATGATACTTGAGACATCCAAGTCACTTCGCGAGGACTTTCTTCATCAGAACGCCTTCCACGAGGTCGACACTTTTGCGTCAATGGACAAGCAATTCAGAATGCTGAGGAATATCATCAGTTTCCACCATCTTTGCAAGGATGCCCTGGAAAGGGGTTCAACAATTCAGGAAGTCTTCTCTCTGCCGGTCAGGGATCAGATCGCAAGGATGAGATACGTGGATGAAAAGGAACTGGACAAGATCGATGATCTACTCCCGCAAATGAAAAAGGAAGTAGAGAAACTGCTTCCGGAAGGGGGCATGGGAGATGTTGCCTAAGGAATACAGGACCATATCAAACCTTTCCGGTCCGCTTCTTGTGGTGGAAAAAACCGAGGATGTACGTTATGACGAGCTGGTGGAGATCGAGCTGGCTAATGGAGAGCGCAGAAGGGGAAGAGTGCTTGAGATAACCCGGAATAACGCTCTTGTGCAGGTTTTTGAAGGTACTACCGGGATAGACCTCGACAGTACCAAAGTCGTTTTCATGGGGAAAGTTCTCGAACTCCCTGTCAGCAAAGAATTGCTGGGCAGGATCTTCAATGGAAGAGGGGAACCGATTGACGGAGGGGTTGCCATTATCCCTGACAAGACCCTCGATGTTAACGGATACCCCATGAACCCTTATTCGCGGGATTATCCATCCGAATTTATTCAGACAGGGATCTCAACCATTGATGGGATGAATCCGATGGTAAGGGGGCAGAAACTGCCTATCTTTTCCGGAAGCGGAATGCCTCACAACAGGATCGCCGCACAGGTAGCAAGGCAGTCGACCGTCCTTGGCGGGCACGAGGACTTTGCAGTTGTTTTCGCGGCTATGGGGATCACGTTTGAGGAAGCTTTCTTCTTCATGGAGGATTTCCGGAGGACGGGTGCCATAGAAAGAACGGTCATGTTCGTCAACCTTGCCGATGATCCTGCAATCGAAAGGATCACCACTCCGCGTCTTGCATTGACATGTGCCGAATACCTCGCCTTTGAAAAAGATTACCAGGTACTGGTAATCCTGACGGACCTTACAAATTACTGTGAAGCCCTGAGGGAGATATCTTCAGCAAGAAAGGAAGTCCCAGGCAGAAGAGGGTACCCCGGGTATCTTTATACCGACCTAGCGACCATGTACGAGAGGGCCGGTCGCCTGAAGGGGAAAAAGGGATCTATCACCCAGTTCCCGATCCTTACCATGCCCGAGGATGACAAGACGCATCCCATTCCCGACCTTACAGGTTACATAACTGAAGGTCAAATAATACTTAGCAGGACCCTTCACAGAAAGGGTATCTACCCGCCGGTCGATGTAATGCCTTCCCTTTCAAGGCTTAAAGACAAGGGCATTGGCGCAGGTAAAACAAGGGAAGATCATGCTGACCTTATGAACCAGCTCTTTGCTGCATACGCAAGGGGAAAGGAAGCAAAGGAACTTGCCACCATCCTCGGTGAAGGCGCTCTTTCCGAAGAAGACAAGGCCTTCGCTGAATTCTCCGATCGTTTCGAGGACAGCTATGTAAGGCAGGGTGAATATGAGAACAGGTCCATTGAAGAGACCCTTGAACTCGGGTGGGAACTGCTCACACTCATCCCTGTCAAGGAACTGAAACGCGTAAAGGACGCCTATATCCAGAAGTACCTTATTCCAAAAAAAGAAGCTGTTAAAGAGTAAGCAAAACTTTTTTGTCGGGAAACGATAGAAAAGACAATGCCAAGGGGAGCCTTGATATGGCTAAAATTCTAAATGTAAACCCGAACAGGATGGAACTCTCCCGCCTTAAGACCAGGCACAAGGTGGCCAAAAGAGGGCACAAACTACTGAAGGATAAACAGGATGCCCTGATCAAGGCATTTCTCGAAAAAGCAAAGGGGCTCAAGGATCTCAGGGAGAAGATAGAAAAGGAACTTGAAGAATGTTACAGGAGTTTTCTCCTCGCAAGGGCCCAGACTTTTCCTGCGATGCTTGAACAGGCTTTGATGATAACTGGCACAGGACTTTCACTAAAGGTTTCCAAAAAGAACATAATGAGCGTTATCGTTCCTGTTTTTGAAGTGGAGGAGGGCGAAAGCTCCCTTAACTATGGATTGGGGACAACCACTGGCAATCTGGATGTGGCCCTGGAAAAATTTGTCAGGCTTCTTCCCGGCCTGGTCTCACTGGCTGCTGAAGAAAAAGCCCTCAGACTTATGGCGGTCGAGATAGAAAGAACCAGGAGGCGTGTAAATGCCCTTGAACATGTATTGATACCGTCGTTCCAGGAGACGATCAGGTACATCACCATGAAACTGGACGAACAGGAAAGGGCAAACCTCAGCAGGCTTATGAGAATAAAGGAGATCGTAAGGTCTCACTAGAGCAATCAACCTCCTTGCCTGAAAAAGCGTTGATTGGAAGAAATAGCAAC
Organism: Synergistaceae bacterium UBA4066; assembly: GCA_002383685.1. Classification (GTDB taxonomy): domain Bacteria; phylum Synergistota; class Synergistia; order Synergistales; family Thermovirgaceae; genus UBA4066. The sequence continues at coordinate 201,437 of DFZC01000017.1, forward strand.
AGGGGGCGGCATTTGCTGCCCCCTGTTGCCATATAAGGCGGGAGCAGGCTGGAAAATGGACAGACAAAGCAAGCCAGTCTCTTAAGCAACAAATATTTCGAAAAAATGATAAACTGATACATTGCGGGAAGTAGCTCATGCGGTCGCTGCCCCCTCAGGGGGGAGAGGAAAGTCCGGGCTCCACAGGGCAGGGCGCTGGAGAAATTCCAGTGGGTGTGAACCCAAGGAAAGTGCCACAGAGACATACCGCCCGGCACTCATTCAAGGTTTTGGAACAATGCATCCATTGATAACTTTCCTGAAAGCCGAGGTTCTCAATGCAGTACCAAACTCTTGAATGAGTGCCGGGTAAGGGTGAAAAGGTGGGGTAAGAGCCCACCAGCTGTCGGGTGACCGGCAGGCTAGGTAAACCCCGCCCGGAGCAAGACCGAATAGGAGGGGATGAGGCTGCCCGCTGACCCTCGGGTACGGTCGCTTGAGATCCGGTGCAAGCCGGTTCCTAGATAAATGACCGCTTTACACTGAACCCGGCTTAAGGGCTGCTTCCCGCAATACAGCCTGAAAAGGAGCGCATCTATCAATGATGTGCTCCTTTTTTGTTGCAAAGCGCAAAAGATAGTCCTTGAGGATCATTGTTCTTAAATGAGAAAGGACTATAGAGCCATAAATTAGCTCGTAATAGTGATAAAGTGGAGCAAAGTGGCATAAAGTGGCATAAAATGGGAGGAAAATCCCATGCTTGTGGGGACACATGAACACAAATTCGACAGTAAGGGCAGAGTAGTACTTCCGTCAAGGTTCCGTGATGAACTGGGTGAAAGCGCTGTTGCAACCGTGGGGATAGATCAGTGTGTCTCCGTATACCCGGCAGACAGGTGGCAGGATCTGTTGAAAAGGTTCCAGCAGATGTCATTCTCAAAAGGAAGAACAAGGGATTTCCTGAGGGTTCTTCTTGCCACGGCCCACGAGATCCAGTTCGATACCTCCGGAAGGGTTCTGATCCCTTCAAATCTTCGCCAGCATGCAAAACTTGACCAGGAAGTAAGTGTTATTGGAGTCGGTGACCATATAGAGCTCTGGGATACGGATTCATGGAACACGTATCTTGAAAATGTGCGCAAGGATCTCCCTGATATCGCAGAAGAGGTTGAAGGGTTATGAGCTTGCACATTCCTGTAATGCTGCCGGAAGTTTGCAGGTTGCTTGAGGGTCTCGAAAACAAGAGGCTGATCGTTGACGCCACACTTGGACTTGGCGGCTACTCCGAGGGTATCCTTCACAAATGGCAGAAGGTGGCAGTACTGGGTATCGATCAGGACCCCCAGGCGGTTGAGGTCGCAAGAAGAAGATTATCGGATTTTGGAGATCGTTTTAAAGCTATCCATGGTAATTTCCGGGATCTTTCCTGTCTGCTTAATGAATCTGGAATGGGAAAGCCAGATGCTGTCATTTTTGACCTGGGAGTTTCCAGTATGCAGATAGAGACGCCCGAAAGGGGGTTCTCATTCCAGGAGAATGGGCCTCTTGACATGAGAATGAATACAACCGATGAACACCAGGATATTGCGGCCGAAATTGTCAATACCTACAGCATGAGGGAACTGACGACCATATTCAGAAAATATGGCGAAGAGCCGTACGCATTACAGATCGCAAGAGGGATCGTAAGGCACAGGGAGAGATCCGGTCCGATAACAGGCACATCAGAACTGGTCGAGGTGATCCGGAAAACCCTGCCGGCACCGGTCCAGAGAAAGATGGGAAGAAATCCTTCTAGAAAAGTGTTTCAGGCTCTCAGAATAGCTGTCAACGATGAACTGGATGCACTGGATGACGCACTTGAACAGTGCACAGGGCTTTACGGTGGAAGAATGGCAGTGATCGTAGTCAGTTACCACTCTCTTGAGGACCGTATCGTCAAGAACAAGTTCAGGGAATGGAAGTCGAAAGGTCTGGGAGAAGTGCCGTTCAGAAAGCCTCTCACCCCTGAACAGGAGGAACTCGAAGGGAACTGGAGATCAAGAAGCGCGAAATTAAGGGCCTTCTTTTTTAAAGAGGGGTCTATGGAGGGAAAAGCAAAATGATAGCGGAGACATTGCATCTGCCCTTTGAAGAAAAGAAACAGATCAAGGGAAGAGGGTCAATATGTATTCTGCTATGTGCCGGGGTAGCCAGCCTTCTCATGGGGCTTGTTGCCTTGAGGCTATATTCCCTGGACCTGGAGTACAAGCTTGCCGACATACAGCGGCAGATAGTGATCAGGGAGGAGGAGCAGGCACGGCTCGAAAAGGATCTTGCAGGTTTACTGAATCCGACAAGAGTGTATAGTTATGCAAGGTCGGAACTGGGCATGAAGGCTTCAGCAAATATTGGCATCGTAAAAGTTTCCCCCTCTGAAAGGCCCATGATGGCCGGAAACGGGGAAACAGGTGCCGAAACCGGCAGATTCAGAAGGGCCCTTGTGTGGTTGGTCGATTCCGTCACAGGGAAGGCTTCAGCTCGGCAGTAGCGGCTATATCAATTTAAAAAGGACGGGCACGATCGTATGATACGCCTGAGGAAGAGCCCCTGGTTTCTGCTTTTTTTTTTCATCGTCGTGCTTATCTTCAGGTTATATTCCCTCCAGATGGACCCGGACCCCAGGGTCCGTTCACAGGCAGGGAGCCAGTATTGGGCCAGGCTGAGAGTGACAACCCCACGGGGATACATAAGGGACAGAAATGGTATTTCCCTCGCGATATCCACCCCCAGCGTCAGTTTTTTTATCGATCCAACACTCTGGGAACCAGCCAACGCACCGCTCCTTCAGGATCTGATACCCCGATCAAGGTTTGAAAGGATATCCGGGAAGATCGACAGTCGCTATTTTCTGATCGCGCGAAAGATCGATCCTCCGGTTTCAGACAAGATCGCAAACCTCAAACTTCCTGGCCTTTTCTGGGTTAAGGAAACAAAAAGGATATACCCCCAGGGGAATACCCTTTCCCACGTTCTTGGTTTTTGTGATATTGACGACAGGGGGCTGGCCGGTTCTGAACTATATTGGGATTCGGTCCTCTATGCACCTCCGGAAGGGCGGATCATTGCCAAGGACGCCAGGGGGAATTTTGTGGATATTGCAATTCCAGGGCAATCTTTAGCCGTGGACAACGATTCCACAGTTCAGCTGACAATCGACTCAAGGCTCCAGCATATTCTGGAAAGAAGGCTCAGGGAAGGTTTTGTTTCCCACAAGGCCGAATGGGCTGCAGGCATTCTTCTTGAACCATCCACTGGCAGGATCCTGGGAATGGCCAGCCTTCCTGATTTCGACCCTAATGACAGGAATACCTTTTTAGCGAAAGAATCCCTCAGGAACAACGTTATTTCAAGGGTTTTCGAGCCCGGTTCGACCCTGAAACCCATCATTATGGGAAACCTTATAGATAACGGTGAGGTCAGCAAACAGACCTCTATCAACTGCCAGGGCAGGATCAAAGTTGCAGATGTTACAATCCATGACATAAAATCGCACGGCAGGATGGATCCAAGCAGTATCATTTCCGATTCATGCAACGTCGGGATGGTAATAAGCGTGAGGAACTCCGATCCCTTCCAGACTTACTCCTTTCTGAAAAGGTGTGGTTTTGGTGATCCTTCAGGGATCGAGATCCCAGGCGAAGAATCAGGACTTTTGATACCTCCCTCCCAATGGAGAGGATCGGTACCTGCGACAATTTCGATAGGCCATGGAATAGGGGTAACCCCCCTTCAACTGGCGGTGGCAACAGGAGCCCTTGCTAATGGCGGGAAAGTGATGAAGCCCTATATTGTCTCGGAGATAAGGAGCCGGGGAGGATCAATTCAATACCGGGGAAAGCCGGTTACCGTCAGCGAAGCCTTCTCTGAAAAGACCTCGAAGTGGATGGTAGAAGCCATGAGGGCGGCAGTGGAGAAGGGTACGGGCAGGTCGGCGGAAGTGCCTGGTTCCTCGGTTGCCGGAAAAACAGGAACAGCCCAGGTACCGGGTTCAGGGGGATACCAGAAAGGCGATTATACCCCTTCCTTTGTGGGCTTCTGGCCAAGTTACAGCCCAAGGTATCTGCTTCTTGTGGTCATAGGCAATCCACGTTCAGGGGACTTTCTCGGGGGAAAAGTTGCTGCCCCGGTTTTTCGGAACATAGTTCTTGATATCGAACAGATCTCCTGAAAGGGAAAAGGTGGATGACAATGCTTTTGTCTGATGTTGTTTCAATTCTCAGGGACAGTGGCTTTCTCAAGGCAATAATGGACAGTGACGGCCGCCCTGTAGATAGTAATTTCAAGGAAGACCCGGTGATAAAAGGGATATCCATGGATTCAAGGGAGATAATACCCGGCAGCATTTTTGTCTGCATAAGAGGAAACAGGTACGACGGTCACGATTATGCCGCTGATGCCGCGAGGAAGGGGGCCGTCGCCCTGATCTCGGAAAGAACCACTGAAGCAAGTGTTTTTCATATTCTGGTGGATGACGCGAGAAAAAGTATCGGTCATGTTTCCTCGGTTTTCTACGGAAAGCCTTCAGAATCTTTAAGGATGATCGCTGTTACGGGCACGAACGGCAAGACGACATCGGCTTTCATGATGAGATCCATTCTTTCCGCAGCAGGGGAGAAGGCTGGACTTCTGGGAACTGTTGTTTATGATACCGGTTCAGGCGCTGAAGTCGAAGCTGGAAGGACCACGCCGGAGGCCAACCAGATACAAAAAATGCTTTTTGAAATGGGAAATAACGGGTGCAGTTCCTGCGTTATGGAAGCGTCCTCCCACGGGTTGACCCAGGGGAGACTTTCCGGATGCAGCTTTGATGCGGCAATTTTTACGAACCTTTCATCGGAGCACCTGGATTTTCACAAGAGCATGGACAATTATTTTGCGGCTAAAATGACTCTTTTCAGGGACTATATGAGGACTGATAAATGGGTAGCGGCTTCAAATGTTGAGGATCCTTACGGAAGATCGATAAAAGAAAAGTTCCCCGGGGCAGTGGTTTCTTTTGCCCTCGAAAAGAAGTTCGATCCCGATTTTCTGGGTGAGATATCCTCGTTGTCGATTTCCGGGGTCAAGTTGAAGATAATTCCACGTCAAGGAAAACGAACCATTGAGCTGGTCCTTCCGCTTACCGGCAGATTCAACGCCAGGAACGCTCTCGGATCGGCGGCGGTCTCCCTTGCAATGGGCCTGGCCCCCGAAGTCATAAAGAATGGTCTGGAGAACATGCCCCAGGTTCCTGGAAGGCTTCAAAGATTCCCCTTTTCCAACGGGGTCACAGCCCTTATCGATTACGCACATACTCCAGATGCGCTGCAGAACGTTCTTTCCTCAATAAGAGAGGTCTGTCAAGGCAGGATATGGGTGGTATTCGGTTCAGGGGGAGATCGTTTCAAGGGTAACCGTCCACTCATGGGAAAGATAGCCGCAACATTGGCTGACCGGGTCGTCATAACAATGGATAATCCCAGGAGCGAGGAACCGGAGGCGATAGCCGTCGATATACTGAAAGGAGTCAAGGATACAAATGGTTTACATTGTTCAGGGATCGAAGTGATCCTTGACCGGAAATCAGCCGTATTCTTTGCCCTGGATCAAGCTTCGAAGGGCGATGCAGTTCTTATTGCCGGAAAGGGGCCTGAAAGGAACATCATTTTCTCGGACAGGGTAATTCCTTACAGCGATAGTGATGCCATTCTTGAATGGACAGAAAATAGAGGGATCGAATGAAGAGAAGATCCAGAAAAGACGGGAGATGGACCATTTCTGAAGCGGCAAGGGCTATAGGGGCGCAATTCTCTGGTCCCGATATCCCGCTGCCTGTATCCTTTTGTATTGACAGCAGAGAGGTACTACCCGGAGATCTCTTTCTTGCGCTTGAAGGAGAAACAAGGGACGGCCATTCATTTATTGAAGAATCAATTTCCAGAGGTGCCGGGACATTGATCCTGGATCCTGACAGAGCCGGTGAAACCGTGTCAACGGCTTTGGAAAACAACATACCTGTCATTCTGGCAAAAGATACTGGAAAAGCACTCAAGGAACTTTCTCTTAAATGGCTTGAAGTCCTTGATCCCAAAGAGATCATTGGAATTACAGGGACCGTAGGCAAAACAACGACCAGGGAAATGATCAGGGCTGTTCTTTCCGGTTTAAAAGGTGTTCATTGTGCCCGAAAGAGTTTCAATACTTGGATAGGATGTGCACTTACCGTTGTGGAAGCGCCAAATGATACGGATCTCCTTGTCCTTGAATTCGGTACAAATCATCCCGGAGAGATCCGGTCAATGGTAGAAGACTACCGGCCCGGGATAGGTGTAATAACCGAGGTAGGACCCGGTCATCTTGAAGGGCTGAAAACAATTGAGGGCGTTCTGAAGGCAAAAATGGAACTGATGGAATCTCCTTCCCTAAAATATTTGTCTTATAATTATGATAATACACTTTTGTCGCGGGCCCTGTGTAACATTAAAGAAAGTGTGACCGGTTTGCCCGTAGGCAAAAAGAGCCCCCTTTACAGAATTTCCCACTCCAGGTTTGAATTTGTCGATGGCCTCCCCCGACTTGAGATGGTCTTTAAAACCCCTTCCGGGGAAAGACAGATATGTTCCGAGCTCTTCGGTGAGCATAATGCATATGCTGCCGGGTTTGCCATTGCTGTCGCTGATATTCTCGGGGTCCCGCCGGAAGAACAGGTGCTTTCCCTTTCAGAATTCAAGGCCCTTCCGGGAAGGGGTAAAGCCTATTTATCCTGTAACGGTTTCTATATTATTGACGATACCTATAATGCAAACCCCCTGTCCATGGCTGGATCACTCGCTGCGCTTTCCAATATGAATTGCAAGGGGAAGAAATGGGCTGTCCTTGGAGGCATGGGGGAGCTTGGAGAAGAGTCCGATCGGCTGCATAGAGATATTTCCAGATTTTTCCGTGGGATTGATGGTGTTTTCCTTCTGGGTGAACCCTGGAGAAAAGTTTTCATACCTGAAATCCCTGACAATTGCATGTTTTCCTCCATGGAAGAGCTGGAGGGACTTTTTCTTTCCAACCTTTCCACCGGTGACGCAGTTCTATTCAAGGGATCCCGTTCGTACAGGATCGAACGTGCCGTCGGGATACTGGAAGGTCTTTCCTCATGGAAATGATCCTTTTTTTTTCCGGAGTCCTTTTTTCGGAGATTGTTTTGCAGGAGGGCTGGGTGAGGATCCTCAGCAAAGCCAGAGTAGTTCAGCATCTCAAGCAATACGGGCCTCAGAACCACCTGAAGGAGAAACAGTCCACCCCGACCATGGGTGGCATTATTTTCATTCTTGTGTCTGTATCTGCAGGTTTTGCTCTGGTTTTTTCAGGTTCATGGGATCTTCCCCAAGCTGCTTCGATCCTTGGCTTTCCTGTCACGGCAGGATTAATTGGTCTTGCGGACGACCTCCTGAAACATTTCAAAAGATCCAGTGAAGGGTTCAGGAGTCTTCAGAAACTTGCAGTACAGGTAGCAGCAGCCATTTTTTGGTCACAGGTCTACATGAATGAAGGGATGCTGGTCCTGGCTCCCGGGTTTTTCGTTTCGGCAATTCCAGGTTCCCTCATTCTTGTATTCCTTATGGTAGGGGCCCTCAATGCAGTGAACATAACTGATGGCCTTGACGGGCTGGCTTCAGGGGTTACTGCCATTTCTTTCATCTGGTTCATCATGGTTGTGCCTTCGATATCTCCGGCCTTTCAGGGAGCATTGACAGGTCTGGCTTTGACAGCGGGTTTTCTGGTGCATAATTTCCACCCAGCCAGGATATTTATGGGTGATTGCGGTTCTCATTTCCTTGGAGGCCTTCTCGTGTCTATTTGCGCGGCAGGAAACCTGTTGTTACTGGTCATTCCATTAGGTTTCATAATGGGGATCGAGGTTCTTTCGGTCATAATTCAGATCATTGCCATAAGGGGTTTTAATAGAAAGGTTTTCAAAATGAGCCCCATTCATCACCATTTCGAGATGGCAGGCTGGAACGAGAAACGCGTCGTGCTAAGTTTCTGGGCATTTCATTTTGCAGGAATGATCCTTTTGACGTTTGTTTTAGAAGGTGTCCTTTATTCGTGACTGGAGGTGTCAAATGAATACCGGCCCTTTTGAGTGTGGGAAAAACCCGTCATCGGCTTACAGTGTCACGGTCATAGGTTCCGGCGTTAGTGGCTCGTCGCTTGCAAAACTCGCGTCAGAGCTGGGGTATTCTGTTTTTGTTTCCGAACAGAAACAGATAGAAAGATCGTTCATTGACATGTATCAAAAATACGGCATCAGTTACGAGTCCGGAGGGCATAGCGAAGAGATCTATCAATGTGACATTATGATCCTCAGTTCAGGCATATCCCCTGTGGCGGAGCCGGTAAGAAAAGCATTGGAAAAAGGGATAAGGGTCGAAGGGGAAGTTGATTTTACGGCGCCCTTTCTTAAAGGGAAGATCCTGGGGATAACCGGCAGCAATGGCAAAACAACGACAACACTTATGACTGGGCACCTGTTTGAAAAGGCCGGGATCAGGGTGGGGATCGCCGGGAACATCGGAAGCCCCCTTGCCGATCATGCGAACAGGGAAAACGAAGTCCTTGTTGTGGAATTGAGCAGTTTTCAGCTTTTCTGGTCGAGAGTTCTTACCCTGGATCTTGCTGTTGTAACTAATATTGAGCCGGACCATATAGATTGGCATGGATCACTTGAAGGATATTACTCGGCCAAGAGAAAGATCAAGGGGATGGTGCGTCAGGGAGGAAAGGTCATCTGTCAGGAAAGAGACATGAAGGTGCTTTTCTCCGGGGAAATAACAGATCAGGTAATACCGCTTGTCCGGGGAAAAGACGCGGTACATAAATATTCATCCGCGATCATTCTGGATGAAGACCATGCCGCTTATAACTTTAGCGGCAAGATCATCAAACTTTTCGATCATTCTGATATAGCTCTGCTGGGAAGTCACAACCTGGAAAATGCCGCCATGTCTTCGACGGCATTTATCGAGCTGGGAGGTCCCATTAATTCTATCAGGGAAGATCTTGCCTCATTCAAGGCTCCTCCTCACAGGTGTGAGCTTGTCGATATTATTGAAGGTGTATCCTATGTTGACGACTCCAAGGGCACTAACGTAGCCGCGACTGTTGCTGCTCTCAGATCCCTTCACGGCAGGAAGATCATCATTCTCGGAGGCAAGGGGAAGGGTGAGGATTATTCGCCTCTTGCCGAGGCGGTAGCCGCCCAGGCTGATCTTGCTATCCTTATTGGAGAGGAGAAAGCCAGGATAAGGGAATCTCTTGTTCAAACCGGGTTCACGAATATCAAGGATGTCAACTCGATGGAGGAGGCAGTAGTTGCAGCTTCCGGATCGTCAGGACCTGGCAGCATTGTTCTTCTTTCTCCTGCCTGCACAAGTTGGGATATGTATCAAAACTACATAGAGCGGGGAGAAGACTTTAAAAACTGTGTCAACAGGATCCGAAAAGGAGAGCTGTGATGGCAAGGGAAGAGACAGGCAGCAACATAAGGACCTGGCCTTTGTGGGGTCTGGCCATCCAGTCCACCTGGTTCATCCCTTTGGTATTAACATGCATGGGTGTGCTCATGATATCCTCGGTCACTGCCCAACTCACCCAATCTCAGGGAAGATCTCCGTTCTATTATGGTTTGAGGCAGATCCAGTGGTTGCTTGTCGGATTGGGAGCCATGATAGCATGCACACTTCCAAAGGCGGATCTATGGAAGAGATGGAGCGGTGTGTTGTGGGCCGGAGCAATTGTACTGATGGTCCTGACCCTCTTCCCGGGGATAGGCAGGACCGGTGGAGGGGCCAGCCGGTGGGTACGGATCGGACCGCTGTCATTGCAAGCCTCGGAACTTATGCTGTTTGCTTTTGCGATACATCTTTCCAGAAAGCTTAACGAGCCCGGACTGGGGAGAATAAAGGCCATTGGCCGGACTCTCGTTCTATTCGCCCTTTCCGCCTGGCCCTTTTTTTTTCAGCCTGACCTGGGTGGAGCACTGATCCTTTTTGCACTTTCCATGGCAGTTTTCGTCCAGGTGTTCGGGTGGACGGTTCCTATTCTTGCAGGAGTTGCCGCTTCCGTTACAACTTTTGTCCCCCTGATATTTCTCAGCCGGTACAGGATAGAAAGGGTCACGACCTTTCTTGATCCCTGGAGCGATCCTCTGGGCAGCGGTTTTCAGACCCTTCAGGGTTTCATCGCTTTTGCAAATGGAGGTTTGTTCGGTGTGGGTATAGGCCATGGGCTCCAGAAACTGCAATACCTTCCAGCAGCACATACAGATTTCATCTTCGCCGTCATTGGTGAAGAGGCTGGACTGATAGGTACTTTTTCGGTGGTCCTTCTTTTTGGTATTCTTCTTATGGTTCAGTTCCTTTCCTACAGTTCCCGGAGACCGGGTTTCGAATCAACACTTATATGGGCCGTAACCCTTACAATATTCATTCCCTTTTTTGTTAATCTGGGAGGTGTTTTGAGATTGCTTCCACTTACCGGAGTACCTCTTCCTTTTGTCAGTTATGGAGGAAGCTCTCTGGTTCTGGGATGGTGCAAGATCGGGGTCCTTCTCAGGCTTATGAGGACCACGGGATAGAAAGGAATTTAACATGAGAATTCTCATTGCCGCAGGAGGAACAGGAGGCCATATCTGGCCTGCGATATCTTTCCGCAACTGGGTCCAGGAACAAGATCCTGATTCGCATGTATTTTTTGTTTGCGGGAACCGGGGTGTTGAACGGGAGATCTATATTCATGAAAATATTGATCCCGTTTTTCTTCCTATGGAAGGTTCCCCTCTTTCGGGCGACATTTCTGAAAAGGTATCCCGATCGTATGACCTTTGCAGGTCCTTCACAATTTCCAGAGATCTGATCAGATCTAAAAGACCTGATATCTGCCTTGTCTTTGGAGGATACATCTCCTTCCCTGTCATAATGGCATCCCTTTTAGCGGGCATACCAGTTGTCCTCCATGAACAGAATGCAAGGGCAGGAAAAGTTACAAGGATATGCAGGATCCTTGGTATCAGAATATGCACAGGGTGGGAAAGGTGCATCCCTCTTGAGGAAAAGGATTTTCTGCCAGTTGGGGTCCCCGTGCGTGACATGGATCTCATGGAACCGGAGCAGGCATGGAAAATGCTGGGGTTTGCAGAAGATCTGCCCCCATCACCAAGATGCCTCGTTCTTGGCGGATCACTGGGGAGCGATCCTTTGACCGATCTTGCAAAAGGCATGTGCTCCAATGAACAATTTCGTGACCTGAATTTTCTGGTTGTCGGGCAGTCCGATCCTTTCCGCAAGATCGAAAGAAACCTCTGGCTGATCCCGAAAGAATGGAAGGTCAACCTGCTTTATTCATTGGCCGACATCGTAATAGCGAGGGCCGGTTCATCAACACTTTCTGAACTTGTTGCATTTAACCTGCCTTCTGTCATAATCCCTTGGAGAAATGCATCCGATGATCACCAGATGGAGAATGCTATCCTTTTTGCGGAAAAAGGTTTCGGGTCCATTTGGGAAATTGATAACGGTATTCTTGAAAACCTTGCTTTCATGATAGACTATGAACTAAAGAGGGCTCGGCTCGGTCAAGCCTTTGCGTTTTCCCGGAATCGCAATCATGGTGCCTGTGAAAAGATCTGGGATCTTGTTCAACAAACCGTTGAAGGGAGAGGTCGCAATTGAACGACTTCGATGGCCGATTCGAAAACCTCAAAAACGTACACCTGATGGGAATAGGAGGAGCCGGGATGAGCGGTCTGGCTCTTCTTCTTCGTCAGATGGGGATGAAAATCAGCGGATGTGATGTTTCACATACCTATTACATACATAAGATAGCACCTACCGGAATTGAATTCGCCCTTGGGCACGACAAGGACCATCTCGACAGGTTCTACCCTGATGCAATTGTATATAGCAGTGCGATCCCTTTCGAGACTGAGGAACTTCTTGAGGCAGAGAGAAGAGGGATCCGTACCTTCAAGAGAGCCGAGGTGCTGAGCTGGATCTTTAACAAGAGAAAAGGGATAGGGATAGCAGGTACTCACGGAAAGACAACAACAGCGTCAATGGTTGGTCTGATCCTGGAGAATGCAGGTCTGGATCCAACCGTGGCAATAGGGGGAGAGCTTTGTGATATTGGAGGCAACGCAAAACTGGGGCATGGCCCGCACATGGTGGCTGAACTGGATGAGAGCGACGGCTCGTTCGAGTTCTTCCGTTCCCATGTGGCAATAGTCACCAATGCTGATTGGGACCATGTGGATTATTACCCCAATTTCAGTTCCGTTCTCAGGGCTTACGGCCGCTTCCTGGGCAACAGGGAACCAGAAGGAGCAGCGATAGTCTGCGCAGAGGACAAGGGGCTTTCCCTGCTTCTTCAGGACGGCATCAAAGGCAATCGGATCACCTACGGATGGGGTCCAAGGTGGGACTGGGGAGCCCATGATGTAAGGCACAACAGGGGTGGGGGAGTGACCTATACCGTTTCGAAACATGGAGTTCCTGTTTGCGATATTTCGCTTCAGGTTTCGGGGGAACACAATGTCCTCAACTCTCTTGCTGCCTGCGCCGCGGCGGATGTGACAGGGATCCCGATAGATGTATCGTCCCAGGCCCTGAAAACATTTAAAGGTGCAAAAAGAAGGCTTCAGCACATGGGATACATCCCCGGGATCGATGTTGATATTTTTGATGATTACGGACATCATCCAAGGGAAGTTTCAGCCACTCTGAACACACTTAGGAAGATGTTCCCGGACAGAAGGCTTATGGCGGTCTTTCAACCCCATCGTTTTACCAGGACTGCTGCCATGTACAAGGATTTTGCCGATGTTCTGACTATGGCCGACGGAGTTTTTCTCCTTCCTGTTTTCCCGGCCGATGAACTCCCGATAGAAGGCGTGTCCTCCACCCTCATAGGGGACCTCCTGAAGCAAAAAGGGCACAAAGGCTATGATTTCTGCCAGGATATGGATGAAGTGGTTGCCAGGATCTGTTCTTCTGCCAGAGAAGGAGATGTAATTGCTACTATCGGTGCCGGGGACGTTTCCCTGGTAAGTGAAAAGATCCAGCAGCGCCTTGAAAGGAAAGGCGTTCACCTCGATGCGGTGGCGGTCAAGGCTTAGCCGGGCAATAACACCGCACCTGTCTTTCGGATCCCCCCTGGAAGGCCTCACTACCCTTGGCATCGGAGGGCCTGCTGAGTGCCTGGCAAGACCTGTTACCCTAAGCGAACTAAAGGCCATATTGTCTTTCTCTCTTGAAGAAGGCGTTCCTGCATGGCTTCTGGGAGGGGGAAGCAATGTGCTTGTCCCTGATGAAGGATTACCCGGCGTTACGATCCAGACGGGAAGCCTTAACGGAATATCCTGGGAAGACAAGGGCGAAGAGATCTTCATTAAGACTGAATCCGGGACCCTGCTTGCGTCCATCCTGGCACTGGCCATCAGGAAAGGCTGGGAAGGGCTTGAGTTTGCCGCAGGTATTCCAGGAACTGTTGGTGGGGCGCTCCACGGGAACGCAGGTGTAGAGGGTATTTCCCTGGGAGACCTGGTCCATTCGGTTTCCCTGGTGGATAACCGAGGCATGTTAATTGAAAAGGCAAGAAAGGATATATCCTTCGCTTATCGTTTTTCCGACCTTCATACAGGCAATCGCGCCATAGCTTCGGCAAGGCTGATGCTTAAAAGATCCGACCCGGAAAAGGTTGCTTCCAGAGTCCGATATTTCCTCGATAGAAGGAAAAACCAGCCAAAAGGAGTAAAAACGGCAGGATGTGTTTTCAAAAATCCTGATGGTCAAAGTGCAGGAAAACTTCTGGATGAAGCAGGTTGCAAGGGAATGAGGGTTGGGGACGCGGTGATCTCGATGAAACACGCAAATTTTATTGAGAACGCTGGCAAAGCAAAAGCCAGCGATATAGGGTCATTGATTTCTGAATGCAGGGACAGGGTTTTTCATAGAACGGGAATTACTCTGGAGACCGAGATACGTATCCTTGGTGATGACCTTTGATCCGAAAGTTCTTGCTCAGGGTTGTTATTTTACTTTCTTGCATCGCCGGGGTGCTATACTGTATAGAGGACAGATTCCAGGTCCTTCGGGTCAGGGAGGTTTCATTCGAGTCCCTTGCGCTTGTTTCGGATGATTTTTTCTGGAGCAGGATCGACCCTGAATCTCACCGATACTGGCCGGTCCTTTTATATAGATCCGGAAGGATCAAGAACAGGATCATGTCAGAAGCCCCTGTCAGCATGAACCTGATCCTTGTAGAACCAGGTTCTTTTAAAGCGAGTTTTGTCCCCCTTGAACCATGGTTCATGGTCTTCTGGTCCGGGGGAGAATGGTTCCTTAGCAATGAGGGACATATGTGGTCTGTGCATCATGCCATGAACAGCATTATCTCCCAGCAGGCCGCAAGAGAGGGTCCTGTTATAGTCTGGGGAGAGGGACTGCCAGACCCGATCTCTTCGGGGGTGGACATTGAAGTATCTGTTGCTGATTCGGTAATACCGATACACGAACTGGAGTCCTGGAAGAAAGTACTTGAAGAAACAGGGTTTTACAGGAGGATCTCTTCCATTACGATAAACAGGAGAGAAGGTAAGAGGCTTGTAGAGATCATGGAAAGATCGGCCGACGGCAGTGTAAGGATCCTTTTGAACGATACTTCAGCTGATTGGCCGCCACTTCTGAGAGCTGTGGATGATATACTGTCACAATCGGGGATATCAGGCAAAAACCTTATAGTAGATACGACCTATTCGGGGAAAATTCTTGTAAGGGTTATCTCCTGATCTCTTATACCTGGAGGATATTCCATGAGACATGAAAAGGAAGACCCTGTTGTTCTGTCAGGACTTGATATCGGAACTCGCAAGGTATCTATAGTTGTGACCGAGAAGGACCATGTTTCATCGGATTTCCAGATCATAGCCATGGAATCCATCCGGTCCAGGGGGATCGGAAGGGGAGAGATAGTAGACAAGGATCTTGCAGTCGAATCAATAAGAAAAGTTATCGAGATAGCAGAGAATAATTCAGACTTTCATGTTTCAGACGCCATTCTCTCCATTGGCCCTTCTGCCGTGGAAACGTTCACCACGGAACACACTTTTCGCTACAGGGAAGAGGGGGCTCCGGAAAGGCCAGTTACTTCAGCGGATATGAGAGAAGTGATCCGGAAAACAATTGGAAGAGCCAAGGAAGCGAATGAAGATTTTCTGATCCACGCTTTTCCCATGGCCTATTCTGTGGATTCCGGGTCAGAGGTCAGAGACCCAAGAGGATTTAAGGGTTCCGAAATATCCGTGCGACTTCTTTTGGTCGCTCTTCCGGTACAAACAGTCCAGGATATTATCCACTGTGCCGAAAAGGCCGGTCTGAATATTGTGGGGATAGTTCACAAATCACTGTCTTCTGCACTGGGATCCCTGACCGATGACGAGATGAAGCATGGGGCTGTTGCCGTTGATATCGGAGCAGGGACAACCAGTCTTGCCTTCTTCCGGGACGGGTCCGTTCAGGATATCGCCATTTTCCCCGCGGGGGGGAACCAGATAACAAATGATATTGCTGAGCTCATGGAAATACCATGTTCTAATGCAGAGCATCTCAAGAGAGAGGTCTCCCTGAACGAAGATCCAGATGACCTTGGGGATGAGCTGGAATTCCAGATGGACGGCGAGCCTTTCGTGACAACGGTACAGGATGTTCTCGACATTGTTCTGCCCAGGATCGAGGAAATCATCCTCCGTTTCGTGAAACCGGCTATCGAAGGAAACTATTCCCGAAATGATCGGAGGATAGTCGTTTTTTCCGGAGGGGTTTCCCGTACTCCCGGTTTTGAGGATTTTCTTCATGATTGTTTTGACGAACCGGTCCGTGTCGCAGAGCCCGTTAACGCCCAAAGCCTCCCTCCTCACGTCAGGGGGAAGGAATTTACTTCAACCGCGGGTATTGTCCAGTATATTATGGAAAAAGAAAATCACCCCGACCTCTATATACAGCCGTCACTTGGTGAAAAGATCAATGCTCCGGGGTATGATGCCGGGCAGAATATCCTGATCCTTGATCCGGGCAAAAGATCTGTTCCTGGATCCCGAAAAAGGGGAAAAAGTTTCATCGGCAGGTTTTTTGATGCTCTCAAGAATGCTTTCAGGGAACTTTTTTAATCCGTTATTTTGTGGAGGTAGCTCTGATGGATGAACTCTTCGAGATCGAAGGATCACAAAGACAATATCACGAGATAATCAAGGTGATCGGCGTAGGCGGTGGCGGAGGAAATGCCCTGAACCACATTGTCAGAAGTGGAGTTCACGGTGTTGAGTTCATCGCTGCAAATACTGATATTGCACATCTGAGTCTTTCCGAGGCTGATATCAAGATCGTTCTTGGCAGGGAATTGACGAAAGGTCTGGGAGCCGGGGCCGACCCCGAGATCGGACTAAGGTCGGCCGAGGAATCGGTTGACGAGATACGTGAAGTTCTTAACGGTGCCGACATGATATTCCTTACTGCCGGGATGGGCGGGGGTACAGGAACAGGAGCCTCCCCTGTGATAGCACAGGTTGCAAGAGAGAACGGCTCCCTTGTAGTAGCTGTCGCGACGAAGCCTTTCCAGTTCGAAGGCAAGAGGAGGATAAGCCAGGCCCTTGAGGGTATCCAGACCCTTCGGGATCAGGTTGATGCCTTGATAGTGATACCTAATGACCGCCTTTTGGAGATCACCCAGAAAGGTACAACTCTTTCCGATGCTTTCCGGCTTGCTGATGATGTGCTCAGACAGGCAGTACAGGGAGTCACTGATCTGATCCTCAGGCCTGGCCTTGTAAATGTCGACTTTGCGGACGTCAGGACCATAATGAAGGATGCCGGTACTGCCATAATGGGTATAGGTGAGGGGAAAGGGGACGACAGGGCAAGCAAGGCGGCTCACGCGGCCATTAACAGTCCCCTCATGGATGGTCCCATAAGCGGAGCAAAGGGTGTGCTTTTCAATGTCACGGGTGGTCCCAACGTGGGTATTCATGAAATACAGGAGGCAGCCCAGGTAGTCACGGAGGCAGCCGACCAGCAAGCTACCATCCTGTGGGGGCACGTCCTGGATCCTGAGATGGACGAAAAGATCCAGATAACGGTCATTGCAACAGGCTTTTCAACGGATAGTTTCCCCCGCAAGGCCATTCCCACCGTCAGAAGGCGTGAATTCGAGTTTACCGAGACAGAAGCACACGCTACAAAGGAACCATCAAGGCTGACCAGGAAAACCGCGGAATTCTCCTGTAACGATGAGGAAGATATTGATACTCCTCCGGTGGTCAGAAGGAGAAAGCTGGATCGAAGATCCTGATCGGGACCTTTAAACGGAAGTCTGCTGTTTTGAGAGGTCATTCCGGAAAATACCGTCAGAGGAACTGGAACGTCATTAGAGATAAGGAAACAGAAATGGACCGTCTTCCGGCTGGTGGCTCCCCACTTTGGGCCATGATTTATCCGGCGGATTACGGGGTTGGCATGTCCAGCCTGGGTTATCAGAGCATAATTTCAGAGATGAGAAAACTCGGCGTGGGAGTTGAGCGCTTCTTCCCTGGCCCCCTTTCAGGCATGTCTGTCGAAACTGGCAGGAACATACTGGATTTTCCCCTGATTTCTGCCTCTGTGGCCTATGAACCTGACCTGCTTTCGTTATTATCGGTCTTCATGTCGTGGGGTTTAGCCCCGGGATGGAAGGAAAGGTCTCAAGCCGGGCAGCCTGTTTTTGGTGTCGGTGGAGCCCTTTCATACATCAACCCGTTCATCTTTTACGATATTGCCGACTATGTAGTTCTGGGTGACGGAGAACCTGTTGTGGAGCACCTTGTCAGGGAATGCCGCCGTTACATGTCACACGGCGACAGGAAGCGCCTTTGGGAAGGTCTTGCCGAACATGGTTCAATTTATGTTCCCCCGATCCATAATTGCCAGATTCTTAATGAAAAACCTGTTCACAGAAAGAAGTCAGTGTTAGCCGATCTTGACCTGGCAAGGGGGAAAAGCCTGTGGATAACCCCTGAGTCAGTTTTTGGCAGAACGATCCTGGTTGAACTCCAGAGAGGCTGCCCGAGAGCTTGCAGGTACTGTACCATTCCGGCGTCATTCGGTCCTGTAAGGACGAGGTCTGTAGAACGGGTCCTTGAGGACGTCGCGGCGGTCAAGGACCTTGAGGATGTTCAGGTCGGTCTTGTTACCCCCGAGGCCGGAGATTATCCGGAACTATCAAAGGTTCTGAGATGTATAAGATCAACAAAAAGGGCGGTTTCCTTTGCATCCCTCCGGGTGGATAATATTAAGGAAGAGATGATGCAGGCCCTCGTCGAAAGTGGAAGATACACAATTACCGTAGCCCCGGAGGCAGGTAATGACAGGTTAAGGGGTATCTGCGGTAAAAAGTTCAGCAACGAAGAGATAATCGAAAAAATGGTCCTGGCGAAGAAGACGGGCATCAGGCAGGCTAAGCTGTACTTTATGGTCGGGCTTCCGGGTGAAACGCTTCAGGATGTAGAAACCATTGCCGGGTTGTGTAATGATATCAGGTCCAGAACGGCACTAAAGTTATCCGCTTCGGTAGGTGTTTTCGTCCCAAAACCCATGAGCCCATGGGAAAATGAAAATATTGCCGGGCATGAAGAGGCTTCAGAAAAGATACGAAAGCTTAAAGAGCTTTTTCTCGGTAACTCGAATAGAGGTTTATCCATAAGGATCCAGGAACCAAAAGAGTCCATGCTTGAATACCGCATTTCCTGGAGAGGTCTCGGGACGGATTTGCCTCCGGCCTCTTACCGCAAGGCAATTTGCACGATCAAAAACAAAATATATCCGGAAAAGGATCTCCTCAGGGAACAACTGGGATTACTGGGTTTCAAGGCAACATACTGTTTGAGAGGTGATTGGCAATGAGCTTCCGCAAAACGAGAAAATACAAGGAAAAGCCTGTGATCTTTGCTTTCGGGCATATCATGCTCCCCCTTGTTGCAATTCTTGCTCTTGGTTTGCTGGTCCTCGGGGTCAGGCTTCTTTTCGTTTCTCCGGGAAGTCAGGTGCAGTACCCGGAAACGACAGAATACGAGGTTCCCGAAAGTGTCGCTGTGACTGAGCCATCCCGGATAACAGAAACTTCCCAGATAGTCGCCGTCCCTGTAAGGAATGGCGAGGGAGATACCGGAACGGCCGAGCCTGTGGCTGTGCCCCCTGCCCCGGGTCCGACGGATGATCAGCCATCGACCCAGCCTGTAACTGCTCAAAAGACCCCGATCGCTGCTCCATCGGGACAGGCCGCCAAGGGGAGCTGGATAGTCCAGATAGGTGCCTTTACGCTGAGGGATTCAGCCGAAGGACTTGCCAGGGATGCAAGGGAGAAGAGTTATGAAGCATTTGTTGTCCAGGCAGAGGTCGGGGGCAAAACGTATTACAGGGTGAGGATTCCGGCAGGAGCCCAGAAAGCTGATGCCGACAACCTTGCCAGAGAGCTGGCCTCGAAGGGTTACCCCACTTTGGTGACCAGGCAGGATTAGTTGCTGCCTAAATGCCAGTTCAAACCCAGACGAGGTATATGAATGTCCGGATTTGTAACTAGAACAATCTCCAGACAAGAGGCTATCTCTCTTCTGTCAGAATTGATGGCTTTCCCGTGGGGATTTCCTGTCAGACGGGGGATCCCGCTTTGTGAAGCCGTCGGTTCCGCCCTTGGGGAAGACGTACGTTCATCATCCCCGAGTCCCCCTTTCAGCAGAAGTCTTCGAGATGGTTTTGCTGTTCGTTCAAACGACCTTGTCGGAGCCAGTCCGGGATCCCCTGTATTTCTTTCCATTTGCGGAGAGGTGCCTATGGGTGACATGCCCACCTTCAAGGTATCCAGAGAGCAAGCGGCGTTGGTTCATACCGGGGGGGCTATACCCGACGGGACAGACTCAGTGATCATGAACGAAGATACTTCTCGAACGGGTCCCTTACTTGAAGCGAGAAGATCTGTCCAGTCAGGAGAGAACATCATTTTCCGCGGTGAGGAATTCAACGAAGGTGATGTCATACTCCAGAGGGGTGAAATTCTTGACTTCAGGAATATCGCATCTCTGGCGGCATGCGGTTTTGACAAGGTTCCCGTCGCGGACTTGAAAGTCTGCATAATCAGCACCGGGGACGAGATCGTTCCTGTCGAGACAAGAGACATAAGGCCGGGTCTTATCCGAGATTCCAATTCCTCGGGAATATTGGCCGCCCTCTTTCGTGCAGGGATAAAGGGAACAATTCTCGGTATCGTCAAAGATAAGCCTTTGGAACTGGAGGCTATGTTCAACAAAGCGCTTGAGAAGTTTGACGTAATTGTTTTAAGCGGTGGTTCTTCAGTCAGTGTAAGGGATCACTCCGCAAAACTGCTGGCATCACTTGGAGAGGGAGAAATACCTGTCAGGGGCTTGAATATTTCCCCTGGCAAACCGACCATCGTATCGGGGGACGGGAACCGGAAAAAAGTGGCAATATGCCTACCCGGGCACCCGCTTTCCTGTGCGGTGGTAACAGCGACATTTCTTATTCCGCTGCTGTCGGTAATGATGACAGGACAGGTTAAAGACCTGTTCAGGAAAGTTCGTCTCCCGGCTTCGACAGATATTGTTGGGAAGAGCGGGGTAGAGGAGTTCATTCCGGCTCTGGTTAATCCAGACGGGGGAGTGTCGCCCTTATGGGCCAGATCAGGCTATATCCTTGCCCTGGGTCGTTCCGACGGGCTGCTGAGGCTTCCCGAGGACGTGGAGACCCTCCGCAAAGGCAAAGAAGTTGAGGTGTGGCTTTGGTAAAATTTCTGGAACATGTCGATCTTGATACTGCCTGGTCGATCATTGAGAAGAGGATCTCCCCTCTTGATGAAGTTGAGAATGTCGACCTTTTTTCGGATGATCCCTTCGGAAACAGAAGGCTGGCTAAAGACATTCTTTCTCTCAGGAACCTTCCGCAGTATCCTTCCTCGGCTGTTGACGGTTATTCGATCATGGCTTCAGAGACGGCAGGGTCTTCTCCTGCCACGCCTGTGGAGATCAAGAAGGGGTTTTTCGCCTGGGTTAACACTGGCGGGCCAGTCCCTCAACCATTCGATGCTGTCGTAATGGTGGAAGATACGTTTTCAGGACCTGAAACCCTCAAGATCACAAAGACTGTCACCAGGGGGGAGAATATCCGTCCAGAAGGGGAGGATATTGCCAGAGGGCAGATCGCCGCAAGAAAAGGCGACCTGCTAACCCCCTCCACGGTAGCCATGTTAATTGGATCAGGATTCCAGCTGGTGCCTGTCGCGAGACTTCCGAGAACTGTCTTCATACCGACAGGAGACGAGATAGTGACTGCGAGAGAATGGATAAAGGATGGGGCTGATGGAGAGGGTCGTGTTCCCGAGACCAATTCCTGGATGCTCAAGGCAATTTACAGGGATTGGGGTTACCCCCTTGCCATCCATGAATTGCTCCGCGATGATGAGGATCTTATTGCTGAAGCTGTTCAAAAGGCTCTAGGTACTTATGATCTTGTTATTATCGGTGCGGGAACAGCAAAGGGCAGGAGAGATCATAGTGCCGAGGTGATCATGAGGGTTGCCGAACCCCTGTTCAGGGGAGTCAGAATGAAACCGGGAAGACCGGTCATTGCGGGCATATCTGGAAATAAACCCTTAATTGCCTTGCCCGGGTTTCCCATGTCCTCGCTTGTATCGGCCTGGTCAATTGTCAACCCTGTCCTTAGAAGACTTTCAGGAGAGGTCCCGACAGTTGAACTTGGTAACGCCATTGGAGCAACAGGTATTCAGGAAACAAAGATGCTGATGCACCATTCGTCCCAGCAGGGAGTCAGGGAATGGGTCCGGGTCAAATGCGGGGAGATTGAAGGAACAAGATATTCATGGGTTCTTTCCGGAGGATCCAGTTCTCTTTTCAACACTTCCGACGCTGATGGTTTCTCACTGCTGGAAGACTCGGTCCTGGAGGTTCCCAAGGAGAGCTCCCTGACAGTCTGGTTAAAGAAACCGGTCGACTGGGGCAGCAGGATAGTCTACCAGGGCTCGAATGACCCCGGGATAGAACATATCGTAACTTTTTTGAGGAACAGGGGTGGAGACATGGCTATACGGTCTGTCGGCAGCCTGGGGGGATTGGCCGCAATAGCCAGGGGAGAAGGGCATGTTGCCTCGTGCCATCTTCTTGATCCCCAGACAGGACGTTACAATGACGCATTTATATCCAGATTCGAGGATTCAGGCCAATGGACCCGCATCAGGGTCTACAAAAGGGAGCAGGGGTTCCTGGTACAGAAGGGAAATCCAAAAAACATACGCTCTATAGAGGACATCGGACGGAACAAGATCTCCTTTGTCAACAGGCAGCCAGGGGCCGGGACAAGGGTGCTTTTTGATCACCTTTTGAAAAAAGCCGGTTTAGAACCGGAGTCAGTGACGGGTTACAATAACATTGCCATAACTCACCTGGAAGCTGCGGCAAGGGTATCTGCAGGTTCCTGTGACTTGACCCTTGGCATCAAGGCGGCGGCGCTGGCATTCGGGACCGATTTTATACCAATAGCTGAAGAAGATTTTGAGCTGGTCATACCTGATCGATTCCGGTCTCATCCGGGTATCAGATTGCTTATCGAGACCCTCTCCGACGAGAAATGGAGACAAGTAGTGGAAGACCTGGGGGGATACACGTGGTTCTTCTGACGGACAGGTTCGGAAGGCGCCTTAACTACATAAGGATCTCGGTAACAGACCGATGCAACCTGAGATGCCTGTACTGTATGCCTGCGGAAGGGATCGAATGGATCCCTCACGACAGGATACTCTCCTACGAGGAAATAAGGTTCCTTGCAGAGATACTGAAAAGTCTGGGCGTTGAAAAAGTACGGTTCACAGGTGGGGAACCCCTTGTGAGGAAAGGGTTTATCAAATTTCTTGAATCCTTGAAAAAATCTGTTCAGGATATGAGGATCGTCCTTACTACCAACGGTGCCCTTCTGGCACATTTCATTGACGAGTTGTCTGTTTCAGGGATCTCCGGCGTGAACGTAAGCCTTGATACTCTGGATGAAAACCTTTTCAGGACAATAACCAGGGTCGGAGAACTGAAAGATGTAAAAGAAGGAATAAGGCTTCTTACCCAAAGAACGGAAATACCCATAAAGATAAACACCGTGCTCATGAAGGGGGTAAACGATGGGGAGATAGGCTCCCTATTGGAATTTGCACAAGAGAACCGGGCTGTCCTTCGCCTTATTGAATTCATGCCTCTTGACGATTCCGTATGGAAAGAAGATCTTTTCATTGCGGCTTCCGAAATTTTCGAGAGATTGCCAGAACCTGAAATGTGGGAACAGACAGATAATTCAGCCGATCACAGTGCCGGTCCGGCTCGCTACTACCGGAATCTTTCCACAGGACAGAGGCTTGGGATCATAGAAGCCGTAACTCACCATTTCTGCAGTAATTGCAACAGGCTGCGCGTTTCAGCGACAGGCGTGATAAGACCTTGCCTGTTTTCCGAAGGGGGGATAGACCTTAAACCGGCCCTGCGATCGGGAGACAGGGAGGAGGTCGTCTCCAGGATATTTAAAGCTGTCGAAAGAAAACCGGAATCCTATCGCGGAGTACAAAGAGGAGCGACGCATATGTCGCGGATCGGAGGTTGATCATGGGAGTTTTCTCTCATCTGGATGGTTCAGGGAGAGCCGTCATGGTCGATGTCGGCAACAAACCCAAGACGGTCAGGGAAGCCGAGGCTGAGGGCATAGTCTCACTTCCTGAAAAGGTTCTTGAAGCGTTAAAGCAAGGGAAGACCAGCAAGGGAGATGTTATGAAAGTGGCCGAGGTAGCGGGGATAATGGCCTCCAAGCGTACCCCGGAACTTATACCCTTATGTCACAATGTCCAGATAAACCATGTTTCATTGTCATGCGAACTGGCTGAAATGGATAGCGCGGTACGGATAAATTGCGTTGTAAGGTCAACCGACGTCACCGGCGTTGAAATGGAAGCCCTGACAGGGGTGTCGGTAGCGGCACTTACTCTGTATGATATGTGCAAGGGAATAGACAAAGGGATCATCATAGAAAAAATAAGATTATTGAGAAAAAGCGGTGGAAAATCAGGAGATTATAAGGCGGAGGAGAGGAATTGAAGAACAGGGTCCTCGGTTTTTCCGGTCCGTTCAGAGACCGCGCAGTTGTATATGTACACCGGGATGAAGATAACAGAACACTTGTAGATGGATGCCTGTCTAATATCTATATCGCCGGTGCAGGAAAGCCTGCCGCAGATCTTCCCGGTATCGTGATAAAAGTCAGGGAAGTTCCACATGACGAGATCACAGATTTCATAGCCTTTCCGGAAGGTGTTGTTCTGAGAAGGTTTGAAGATAATGGAGAAGGATCTGCCCTTGAAGTTGTAAATAAAGGGTTCATCGCTGTCTCATCTCCGCTGGAATTCTGGCAGGAATTAAAGGTCGGTGTTCTTACCGTCAGCGACAAGGGAAGCCGTGGCGAGAGGAAAGACACCTCCGGACCAGCACTGGCATCCGCTGTCGGGTCGATAGGAGGACGGACTACCCACAGTTCCATTGTTCCGGATGAGATGGAAGCCATATCAGGTGTACTGAAGGAATGGATCTCGGAAAAACTGGCAATAGTACTTGTTACTGGAGGAACTGGCATTTCCCCGAGAGATGTGACCCCTGAGTCGATTCGTATGCTTGGCGGAAAGGAGATACCAGGCATTGGCGAATTTATGAGGTGGAAAACATCTTTTGAAAATGAAAGGTCCATTCTTTCCAGGTCACTCGCAATGGCCTGTGTAAAAACCCTTGTTCTGGCGCTACCAGGCAGCGAAAGGGGAGCCCTTCAGTGTTTTAATGCCGTGGCTCCGGTACTTCGTCATGCCGTTGAGATACTTACCGGAAGGGGTGGAGAATGCTCCAGATCCCACTGATGATCTCTCGGGAGGAGTGGGTCCCCTAGTGAAAGAGTCACTGGCAAACAAGGTTTCAAAATGCGTGATCATAACGGGCATGTCAGGGAGCGGCAAATCCACAGCCCTTCACATGCTTGAGGATCTTGGGTTCTACGCTATTGAGAACATACCGCCTTCACTTCTTCCCCAGCTTATCCAGGTTCTCGGAAAACACGAAGAAGCGGTTCAGAACGGAATAGCCGCTGTTGTAGATATCAGGGGGGAAAAACTTCTGGGCGACCTTCTGGCTGTAATAGGCAACCTCAGAAAAAGAGGACTTGATATCAAGGTTATCTTTCTTGACGCTTCGGATTCGACCCTTGTAAAGCGTTTTGAAGAAACAAGGCGCAGACACCCCCTTTCTTCGGATTCGACCATTCTGGAGGCAATAGAAATGGAGAGGCGGGAACTATCGCAGATCCATGAGATTGCCGATGTTGTCGTCCAGACAACGGACATGTCGCTGTTCGAGCTGAGAAAGGAGATCCTGGGAAAGATCGAAGCCTCGGAAGGGCAGCTTTCGGTTATTTTCACTTCTTTCGGATTCAAGCACGGTATCCCTCAGGACAGTGATTACGTTATTGATGTGCGATTCCTTCCAAACCCTTTCTACGAACCAGCCTTGAGATCCTTGAGCGGCAAAAACAGGGAGGTACAGGAATTCATTCTTTCCCAGAGGGATATTTCCTGTTTTTTCGATGCCTTGTACGAACTGATGGAACAGGTGCTTGTACTGTACAAGAATTCGGGAAAGAATATCGTTCATATTGCGGTAGGCTGCACTGGCGGAAGACACAGGTCGGTGGCCGTTGCTGAATGGCTCGGGGGCCGTTTGCCGGGAAATTCTGTTGTCCGCCACAGGGATATAGATAAGGATACGGTGATAACATGAACTGGTGGTCGGCTTTTACCATAGGTCTTCTTTCCGGAGGCATCATTTCCCTGCTGGCCGCAAGGCTGTTCCAGGAGGAAAATGATAATGGCCTTGCAGAACCGGTCCAGGGGAAGAACGGTTCGGTCATGTTCAAAGCCTTTCAGCATAAAGTTTCACAAGGTCCTGAAATAGTTGCTATTGGAGGGGGTACCGGTCTTTCAACTCTTCTTACCGGGCTGAAATCATACACCAGGAATATAACTGCCATTGTGACCGTTACAGATGAGGGGGGGAGTTCCGGACGTTTAAGGGGAGAGTGGGGTGTTCTGCCCCCTGGTGACGTCAGGAACTGTATGGTGGCTTTGGCAGAGAACGACAGCGCTCTCAACCGTATCCTGAGTTTCAGGTTTGACCGGGGAGAGCTGAAGGGACACAGCCTCGGGAACCTTATTCTCCTTGCAACTACTGAAATGACTGGTGATTTTAGAAAAGCCGTTGAGGAACTTAACAACCTTCTGGCTATCAGGGGGAAAGTAATACCTGTTACGACCGAGTCTGTGACCCTGTGTGCCACTACCTCCAGGGGTGATGTGCTAAAAGGTGAACTTGAGATCTCCAGACAGGGGTCTGAAATAGAGTCCGCCTGGATCGAACCGTCAGATGCCAGCGCTGTTCCAGAGGCGATCCTTGCAATTGAGAACGCTGATATTGTCGTTCTTGGTCCCGGCAGCCTTTTTACGAGCATTTTGCCTAACCTGATGTTAAACGAGGTCTCTGAGGCTCTCAAAAGGTCTTCCGCACCCAAGGTATACATAACGAACCTGATGACCCAACCTGGAGAGACGGACAACATGGACATAATGGATCACGTCAGATGGATCAGCCGAACATCGGGATCGGTGCCAGACTACGTTATAGCAAATGAAGGTTCTGTTCCTTCCGAACTTCTGGAGATCTACCTTGCTGCCGGCGCAGAACCGTTGTTCCTTGAAGAGGAGCAGAAGAGATCCCTCGCGCTTATGGGGACAAGGGTCATCCTTGCCGACCTTATCAATGTCACAGCCGGAAGCGTGAGGCACAATAGCCAAAAGGTTGCTGAAACCCTGATCCGGATAGCGAGGGAGGAAAAAGACGCATCCCGATGGAAAAACTGAGAGAGATCATCAGGGAAGACTGGTCCTCCGTGGTTCCTGATAATAGCCTGAAGGCGTCCATAGAGACCGGCGGGATACTTTCCGGCCTTAATTCCAGTTTCCAGGGAAATGATATTCTCTTTTACAGCAACAGGTTCTTTGTTTTCCGAAGGCTTAAGAAGCTTTGGGAACTGTCTGAGTGGGACAGATCCCTGGACCTCTCGCCGGATCTTCTCATCCCGGCGGGGATGAGAGGAAAAGTATCTATAAGGATGGATCGCGCCCGATCTGTCTTCAATCTCTCGACTTACTGTGATTACAACAAGGTGGACAGGGATTCCTGGAACTGGCTGAGAGGACTGTTCGGGTCCAGCGGTTCCCTTTTCCTTCCAAGAACGGGGTATTATATGGTTTTCAGGCTTCAGGCTCTTTCCATGTGGCATCCCGAAACGACTTTGAGAAAGATCCTGACCGCCAACGGAATATCTTTCAGGGTCAGGCAGAGAAACGGCTTCGCTGAAATAGCTGTTAGAGATCAGTCGTCTATTGTCGGCGTTCTTTCAAATATGAAAATGTTCCGGACCTCCCTTTTTCTTGAGGAAAAGGCTATGCTAAGGTCCATGAAGGACAGGGCAAACAAGGTAGTGAATTGTGACGCGTCGAATATCAGGAAGACAATAGAGACAGCCGAAAGACAGATCGATATCGCCGGGAAATTGATGGATAACGGAAAGTTGTGGTCCCTTCCTGAATCACTGCGCCAATTGATAACTGCAAGGATCGAGAACCCGACGGCAACTCTTCGTGAACTGGGGGAGTCGCTATCCAGACCAATAAGCAAGAGTACAGTTGAATACAGGTGGAGAAAGATCGAAAAACTAGCAGGGGTCATGTCGGATAAAAACAAACCAAGGGGGGCTGATCGCCATGTACCTGGGAAAGGCTGATGTCAACACGTACGAAAAAGGCTCCAGCCGGGAGTATCTCACAACTAACGGTTGGGGCGGGTTCTGTTTTTCGACCGTCATAGGCGCAAATACCCGCCGTGAGCACGGCCTACTGGTTGTGAAAAAGAGTGGAGAAGAAGTATACCCCGATGTGCTTATCAGCAAGGTTGATGAGACAGTCATCAGCAAGGGGAAAAAATACCATCTTTCCACCAATCGTTATACAGATGTTATTTACCCGGACGGTTACCGTTACCTTCAGGAATATCACGCGGAACCTCTTCCGGGAATGCTTTTCGTGATACATAGCCTGTTCCTGAAAAAGACCGTTTTTATGCCTCGAAGCCAGCAATTTACGGTGATCAAGTACGAACTAGCATCCTCTCCGGAAAATATCCAGCTGGAAGTAAGGCCATTGGCTTCCCACCGTGGGGTGGACAAGATCTGTCCCGAGAAAGAGGGGGCGGGTTTCGAGTCTTTCTTTACTAAAAACTCCGTCACTGTAAAGGGACGGGGTCTTGAAAGTCACTTTTCATTCAATAAAGGCGATTGGCGTTCGAAACCGCTATGGTTCGATAACCTGATCTATGAACATGACGATTGCGAGATCCTTGGGACGGATAGCCTTTGGTCACCGGGGATCCTGTCATTTGACATGAGCGAGGGTGAAACGGTCTACCTGATCCTGGGAGCGAATGATGAAACCCTCGGGCATTCGGACCTTCTGGAACTTGAAAAGGAGACAGCCAGGCATATGCAGGCAAGCCTTTCAGGCAGTCCCCTTATCTTAAAAACACCTATAGTGAGGGATCTGCTTCATTCGGCAACACACTGCGTATCCAACATGAACGGAAAGAGGCCCATCGTTTTTTCAGGGTATCCATCTGTCAAGGAGAGCGCACGTGAAACTTTCATCTCCATCCCGGGGCTCCTCCTTGCTACAGGCAAGATGGGATTTGCGGAGGATCTCCTCCAGGTATGGCTGGACCGGGCAATAAATAATTCACACATAATGCCCTCGAAAGTTGACCCTCATACGGGTGACCTTGTTACCGAAGCTTGCGATGCCGGCCTGTGGTTCTTCTATGCCCTCAACAAGTACTGTAACCAGAGCGGAAGTACGGACCTCGTCAGCAGGAACTGGGCAGACCTTGTGACGTTGCTGGATAAGTACAGAACCGGCATAAGCGCTATGGGGATCCATATGGACCGGGACGGACTTCTTGAGACGCATTCGGACAACCCGCGGAACAACTGGATGGATGGCGAGACCGACGGCAGACCGATCGTTGAACGGCGGGGAAAACTGGTTGAGATAAACGCCCTGTGGTACAACGCACTAAGGACGATGGAGCAATATGCTGAAATGTCGGGAAATGAAAAGGACAAGACATCCTTCAGTGAACTTGCCTCAAAATGCAGGCAGTCGTTCCAGGATATCTTCTGGGCTGAAAAAGGCTACCTCTACGATTGGATCGACGGGAAAGAAAGGGATGAATCTATAAGGTGCAACCAGATACTTGCCGTTTCGCTTCCCGTTTCCGTGATGGACCCTGAAAGAGGCCGTTCCGTTGTTGAAACATGCTGGAACGAGCTTTACACCACCTTTGGTTTGAGGACTCTTGATCCCCATCACGAGAAATACAAGGGTAGATGCGAGGGCCGTATCGACCAGAGGGAAAAGGCTCGCTTTATGGGTATGGCATGGCCATGGATGCTGGGACAGTTCATTACCGCCTTTTTGCGCTTCAACCCCGACCGCAAGGAGATCGCATGGTGTTTCCTTCGCCCCTTCCTGTCGCATTTGAGGAAAGGTTGCCTGGGGGGTGTCGCAGAGGTGTTTGACGGGAGCATGCCCTACAAGCCGCACGGAGACGCGCTGTATTCTCCGAGTGTCGCAGAACTCCTGAGGGTTATAGGCGAGGATATGTAGGTCAGGTCAATAATACAGAATGGGAAGTTGCAGGCCACAGGTTTTTTGGGAACAAGAAAACAGGATCCTGATCGGAGGGACAGATCGTGTCGAAAAAAAGAGTAGCAATAAACGGTTTTGGAAGGATTGGACGATTGGCTCTTAGAGCCCTTTTCGAATACGAAAACGAAGGACTCTTTGAAATAGTTGCCACGAACAGCCGCACATCGGCAGAACAGAGGGCTTACCTTTTCAAGTATGACTCCGTTCACCGCAGATTCCGTGGCGAGGTCTCAGTCAGCGGGGATTCGCTTATGATCAACGGGAAAAACGTAAAAGTGCTTTCTGAGGCCGAGGCGGAAAACCTGCCCTGGAAAGAAATGGGTGTCGACCTGGTAATTGAATCATCGGGGAAATACACAGACGCTGAAAAAGCCCGCAAACACCTTGATGCAGGAGCAGGCAAGGTCCTGATCTCAGCTCCGGCCAGGAATGAGGACGCCACGATCGTAATGGGTGTCAACGAGGACATTTACGAACCTGCCATTCACCATATTGTTTCCAACGCATCATGTACCACCAATTGTCTTGCCCCGGTCGTCAAGGTCCTTCACGAAGCTTTCGGGATAGAGAGGGGACTGATGACGACGACCCATTCCTATACCAACGACCAGAAGACCCTTGACTCTTCACACAAGAATCTCCACAGGGGGCGGGCTGCCGCACTTTCCCTGATTCCCACGACCACAGGTGCAGCCTCTGCGATAGGGAAAGTATATCCTGCCGTAGCCGGAAAAATGAACGGCCTTGCGGTAAGGGTGCCGACACCGGATGTCTCCCTTGTGGATCTGGTAGTTGAACTTTCGAGAGAGGTAACTGCTGATGAGGTGAACAAAGCCGTCAGGGCGGCTGCTGAGGGCCCCATGAAGAAGTACCTGGGGTACGAGGAAGATGACCTCGTATCGGTCGATTTTACCGGTGACAGCAGGTCCTCGATCTTTGCGGCAAGACATACCATGGTCCTGGGCAACATGGTAAAAACCCTTTCATGGTACGACAACGAGTGGGGTTACGCTTGCAGGGTCATAGATCTTGTAAACTACATGTTAAAGAGGGAAGCCTGATCCCGATGAGGCTGAAAACCCTTGAAGGTATGGATGTAAGTGGCAAAAGAGTACTTTTACGTGTGGATTTTAACGTGCCAATGGAAGGCGGCAGGGTCACAGACGATACCCGTATCAGGGCCCATCTTGAAACATTAAGGATCTTAAGGGAGAGAGGGGCCATCATAGGCCTGGTGTCTCATTTCGGCAGGCCAAAGGGAAAAGTGGTCCCGGAACTTTCTCTGGAGCCGGTTCGTGAAGCTGTGAAGATCCTTACTGGCTGGGAGATCGGTTTTTGCGAGGAATGTGCTGGCGAGATCGCTTCAAAAAGGATATCGGAGATGAGGGCAGGCGATATCTGTCTTTTTGAGAATATCCGGTTCACCCCAGAGGAAGAGACCAATGACGCTTCTTTCGCAGAAAAGCTGGCAGCCCCTTATGATCTTTTCGTAATGGATGCTTTCAGTGCGGCTCACAGGGCCCATGCATCCACTGAAGGCGTGACCCGCTTCCTGCCTTCCTGCGCCGGAAAGCTTATGGAAAAGGAAATATCAGTCCTGTCGGAAGTCAGGGAGAAACCCGGGAAACCCATGGTTATGATCCTGGGGGGAGCGAAAGTCTCTGACAAGATCAAATTCATTCGAAACATGCTTGACAAGACCGATGTCATGCTTATCGGCGGAGCTATGGCATTCCCTTTCCTGAAAGCCCAGGGGAAACAGGTAGGAAAGTCTTTATGTGAAGAAGGTACTGAGCATATCGCATCAGATATCCTTAAAACTGCCATTTCAGCAGGAATTAAATTGATCCTTCCCGTTGACCTGGTCGTATCAGATTCTCCTGAGAACAGAACCAATGCCAGCAATATAAAGGTAGATGATATGGAAGATGGGCTCATGGGGCTGGACATCGGATCCGAAACAGTGGATATATTTTCCCGCGAGATAGGAAAGGCCAATACGGTCCTCTGGAACGGCCCTTTGGGATTTTTCGAGAGAGCACCTTTCGGGGAGGGCACAAAGAGAACCGGAGATGCAGTTTGCCGGAGGACAGTTAAGGGCGCTGTTACTGTTCTTGGCGGTGGAGATACAGCCGCCGCGGCAAACCTGCTCGGTTTCAGTGATGGGGTCTATCACATTTCTACGGGGGGCGGTGCCACCCTTGAGTTTTTCGAGGGTAAGGAACTGCCGGGAATAGCCCCTCTATACGAACAATAATTTTATCGGGTCGGGGATAACGAGATGGGAAACAGGAAGATATTTATCGGCGGGAACTGGAAGATGAACAAGGGGGCAGGGGAGTCCTTACAATTCCTCGATAGGGTGATAAAGGGAATAAAGGCGGACAAGTATCTGATGGAAGCCATTCCACAGCGCATGACTGCCGTGATCTTTCCCCAGGCAGCCAATCTGTTTCCTATGTATGAGACCCTGAAGGAATATCCCCTTATCTCACTTGGTGTACAAAACATTCATTGGGAAAACTCAGGAGCTTTTACTGGAGAGAATTCAATTGCCGCCTCTCTTGAGTCAGGGGCCGGGTTCGCCCTGGTAGGGCATAGTGAAAGAAGACACATTTTTGGTGAAACCGATGAAGTTATCGGGAGGAAATTCAGGTCCTGCCTGGGAAATGGCCTTAAACCAGTCCTTTGCGTTGGAGAAACAGGAAGTGAAAGGTCCAGGGGCAATACGGAAACAGTAATCGCCCACCAGGTTGGATCAGTTCTGACGGATGCTCTGGAAAATGGCAAAATAAATGAACTGGTTATCGCATATGAGCCGGTATGGGCCATAGGAACGGGGAATAACGCTACAGCGTCGGATGCCCGGGAGTGCTGCAGTTTGATCAGAGAGACGTTATGTCGTATTGCTGGTCCCGAGTCGGCGGAAAACGCCTATATCCTTTACGGGGGCAGCGTTAAGAGCAACAATGCAAGAATCTATCTGCAAGAGGACGGGATTGACGGGCTTCTCGTAGGTGGGGCTTCACTTGATCCTGAGGAATTCCTAAAGATACTTCTGACCTCTCTTTTTTGAATTGTAGAAAGGGTCAGGAAGTAAACGCAACATAAGATATATTATAAGACACTTTCGAGCTATCAAAAAAGGCCCTTTCAGGGCCTTTTCTATGTATGAACAAATAACCGATCCTAAAGACCAGCTTCCTGTTCTATCCTGATCGTTTCGGCATTAGCCCAGATGCTCTCAAGACGATAGAAGTTTCTTCCCTCGCGACTGAAAATGTTTATAACAAAATTCCCTGCATCAAGGAGTATCCACCTGGGACTTTTCTCCCCTTCGATCCTGTAGGTGAGGCCGAGTTTGTCCAGGGTTTCCGATACGTGGTCCAGAAGTGTTTTCATATGGACCTCGGAATTACCCGTTGCAAGCAAAAAAATGTCTGCAAAAGAGGATTCCTTTGAAAGATCGATCACAGTAATATCTTCTGCCAACTTGTCCTTCAGAGTGCTGATAATGTCTTCTACAGGTCCTGTTACAGACAAAAGCTGATCCCTCCCCTATCTCTAGTCAGTTTTTGATCCATCGAATCTTTTCAGGACATTTACATGGTCATGGCCGATGATTATTGTAACATGGCGGATCGTTTTGTCCGGTATGATCAGGGAGTCCTGTATCTGGGCAATGGTTCCCAGCGCTTTGGCGGCTTTTTCGTTCTCCTCACCCGGCGGGAACCTGATGTTGCTGTACTTGTAGTCGTAGTGTTTTGCGTTCCCTATGTGCACTACATCTATCCCCATTGTTTGCAGTCTGGAGGCAGTCTCCCTGCCGATCCCTCCGCTTCCTGACCCGTTCAGGACTGATATCGAGACCTTGATAGATGAAACCAGTTCCGAGATCTGTTGTTCTTCTTCTAAAGACCCATCTTCTTCAAGATCTTCCTCATCATCACGTGGTTCAAGAGGTTTTTCAGAGAGTATCTCCGATATGGTGCTGAGTTCTCCCAGCCAGTAACTGATCCCCGAGATATAGGCCGATTTGCCGGGAAGAGTTCTGAATACAGTCCTGGAAGGATCCAGATCCTTCAGATAGGAGGCGAGCTGTATCGATTGCGAGAGGGTCAGGTTGGTCTGGACGAGCCTTATGGATTGGCGTATAAGTTCAGGAACCTTTGTTATCATTCCCGGTTCCTTGATCTTTTTGAAAACGGCCATCATAAATTTCTGTTGTCGCTCTACCCTTCCAATATCCCCGAGCGCATCATGGCGGAACCTTACGTACCCCAGGGCAGTTTTCCCGTCCATGAGCTGTTCTCCCGCAGGTATGTCAATAAACAGCCCTCCCGCCCTGTCGGTATATCGCAGCCGCTTGGGGACATCTATGGTTACCCCGCCGATAAGGTCGACTAGTTCGGGGAAATTGTGCAGGTTAACGATGATGTGGTATGGGATGGGTACACCAAGGTAATTGATCAGGGTCGATTTTAAAAGATCTACCCCGCCATAGGCGTATGCATGGTTGAGTTTCTGCCATCCGTGGTCCGGTATCTGGACCCTCGTATCCCGGGGAAGGGAAAGCATCCTTACGACCTTGTCATCTATATCGATGGATATAAATGCGATCGAATCCGAACGGTTGGCGCTTTCACCAGGGACCTCATCGAGCCCTACCAACAGAAGGTTGATCCTTCCTGTTTCTTCGTCGTGCTGGATCGTCTCCCTGATAGTTTCGGGGGCAGGGTTGAAAAAGAAATAGGTTTTCAGGCCTATCCCTGTTGCCAGTGACACAAAAGCGGCCAGTGAAAGAAGAATGATACTTCGTTTGGACACCTGTTTCACCATCCGTTCCTGAAATACAGGGCGTTTTTATATATGTACTGCTCCACCAGCCAGGGGGCAAGGTACCTGATGTTCTGCCCGTTGGCGATCCTTTTTCTTATCTCGGTGCTGGAAATGGCCAGCATGGGTATCTCCAGGCGGATAAGGTTGTTACTGATGACCTCCGGCAGTTCATCCAGTCCCTGGGGGTTGAATCCGGGTCTGCTTACCGCAACGATCCTGCATAGATCGGGTATCTCCATAGCTTCTTTCCAGGACATGATATCAAGAACGGCGTCAAGGCCGGTTATAAAGTAGAATTCTACGCTGCCCGGAGGATACCAGTGTCGCATTTCACGAAGGGTATCAACAGTGTGGCTAGGTGTCTCCCGATCTATCTCCACCCTTGAGGTCCGGAAATGAGGGTTGTCCAGAGTTGCCAGCATCGTCATGGTATACCTGTGTTCAGCCGAGGAGATGGCCCTTCCGGCCTTATGGAAGGGATCTCCGGTGGGTACGAACACAACTTCCGTAAGACCTAGTGAGAAGTAGGCCTCTTCCCCGGCTATAAGGTGCCCGAAATGGATCGGGTCAAAGGTCCCGCCCATTACACCGATCTTTCGCTTCCTAAGCCCTTCCGAGGATCTTAAAGGCATTGTAAGTTCATCACCCTTCAGAGTTTTTAACACCTTCAAGTGAAGAGGCCGTCTCGGGGTAAAAAACAAATTCCACGTCGCCTATCTTGACAGTATCACCCTCCCTGGCCCCTTTTTCTTTCAGGATATCCTCGATCCGGTAATACCTGAGAATGGCAGAAAACCTGCCTAGAGCTTCATCCTGGTCGAAGTTGAACTTTTTGACAAGCCTCTCAACTTCGGGGTGACGGACAACAAAGGTATCCCCTTCCAGTCCTGATCTCACTATTTCGGGTCTGTCCGCTTTATGCCCGGCCTTTTCCTCATCTTCTACCTCAATGAAAAGGCTCTCTCTTTGCGGGCTTTCCAGGCTCTTGACAGCCGAAGAGACGTAATTTTTAAAAGCTTCTACGCCCTTACCCGACAGGGCACTCAAGGTGAAAAAAGGTGTATTCGACCTTTCGATCTCTTTTTCAAGTTCTGAGATACTTTCATGATCCGTTGCCAGGTCAGTCTTGTTACCCGCCACGACAGAAGGGAACGAAAGAAGATCAGGGTTGAATGCCATGAACTCGGCACGGAGCGTCTTCCACTGCATCAAGGGTGTTATGGGGTTTTCCATGGACAGGTCTATAACATAGACCAGAAGCCTTGTGCGCTCTATGTGTCGAAGAAACGAGTGCCCCAGCCCCCTGTTCATATGAGCTCCTTCGATCAGGCCAGGGACATCGGCGACGATCAGCCTCCCGGTTCCCATATCCATCATTCCGAGGTTTGGCGAAAGGGTAGTAAAAGGATAGTCGGCGATCTGGGGGCTGGAGCCTGAAATAGCCGAAAGAAGCGTCGATTTGCCTGCGTTTGGAAGTCCTACCAGTCCCACATCAGCAAGGATCTTGAGTTCAAGCTTCAGATTTCGAAACTCACCATCCTCCCCCATTTCTGAAAAACGGGGGGTGCGCCTTCGTGACGAGGCAAAACGAGCGTTACCTCTTCCCCCCCTTCCGCCACTGGCGGCGAGAAGGGTATCACCTTTAATGACAAGGTCAGCCAGTACACGGCCTGTGTCGCGGTCGATTATAACCGTGCCGCAAGGGACCTTGATGACTATATCCTGCCCTGAAGAGCCTCTCCGGTTCTTCCCCCTGCCGTTATCCCCGTTATCCGCAGAAAACCGCCTCTGGTATTCATAATCAGCGAGGGTCTGGATACGATCCTCAGCGACGATAAGCACGTGACCGCCCCTGCCGCCGTCTCCTCCGTCCGGACCACCTTTGGGTACGTATTTCTCCCGGCGAAAGCTCAAGGCACCGTTACCGCCATTGCCAGCCCGGACGGTTATCTCGGCTGTATCCATGAACCTCAAGACAAATACCTCTCAAATATGGAAAAAGGGCCCAAGTAAAACTCAGGCCCCTCGATCTTTCCCGCGATCCCTTTGTTCATGCAACTACTGGCTCGATGGCTACGTATTTTCTCCCGGCCTTTGTCTGAAAACGGACGGTGCCTTCGGACAGGGCAAAAAGCGTATCATCCTTGCCCTTGCCGACATTGTCTCCGGGATGGTATCTGGTCCCTCTCTGGCGGACAATAATGCTCCCGGCTTTTACCACCTGGCCATCGCCTCTCTTGACGCCAAGCCTTTTGCTGATGCTGTCCCTTCCGTTGGTGCTGCTGCCCTGTCCTTTTTTATGAGCGAATATCTGAAGATTGATCGTCATCATTCAACTTCACCTCCGTTAGCTTTACATAAGAAGGATAACTTTTTTCTATGGAGCCCAAAACCCTCACTACCGTATCCGCAATAATTCCCGCCATCGGATCGTCGTAACTATCCCAGTAGAGGCTCATGTAACCCTGCTCTTCCCTGACCTCAGACCGGACCCCTTTCAGTGATAAAACATCTGCAAGCCCGGTTTCAAGGGTCTGTATCAATGTTGAAAGTGCGGCACAGACAATATCCCTTCCATGTTCATCGTAACCCGTGTGTCCAGACATCTCTACACCGCATATCGTCCCTGATCTGAAGAGAACCCTGACCTCCGTCATTCTTCCTGTCTAGAAGAGGATCGTCTCGATCCTGACCGATGTGAAGGGCTGCCTGTGTCCCTGGGTCCTTCTCGATTGCCTGGATTTGTTCTTGTACTTGAAGACCACGATCTTTTTGTCCCGCCCTTGTTCAACAACCTTTCCTTTTACTGTTGCCCCTTCGACGGAGGGGGCACCGACGGCAATACCATCATCGGCGACCAGCATAAGTACGTTAAGGAACTCTACTTCGCCGCCTTCAGGGGAATCGATCTTTTCGATCCTTATGGTATCCCCCGGGGCAACCCTGTACTGCTTGCCTCCTGTTTCAATTACCGCATACATCTGTCTGCTTCCTCCTCCCGCCGGCGATGCAGGTGGCCTGGACGGCACTTGTATACCTGTCCCGAGCGAAATCTGACGTGGCGAAAGCGATTCTAAACGCCTTCTCCTGTCTAGTCAACCGAGGTCGACCGAATGGAGATTATATCACAAAAAAAGTAAAAGTTCATAAGCCTGTGGACTGACTGTTTTCAAGGAGTGATCTGGCAAGACCTTCAGCTTCAGGGTCATCGGGATCTCCAGCGAGCATCCTGGCTATCTCCCTGACCCTGAGATCCCTGTCGATCTCAACAACACGGCTGTTCTCTCCGTCCCTTTCGACCTTGAAGTGCTGGTCGGCAAGGGCGGCGATAGATGCCTCATGAGTGATCATGATAACCTGGCATCGGAGCGACAGTTTTTTCAGGGTCTGACCGGCAAGGACCGCGGAACGGCCTCCGAGGCCCGCTTCAACTTCGTCGAACACCAGAATATCAGGAAGCAATTCGTCAGGCGAAGCAGCCTGCAGTGCAAGAAGTATCCTGCTTAGTTCGCCACCGGAGGCTATCTTTGAAACGGGCCCCTTCAAGTGCTTGTTGTCTGATAGAAAGAAAGTTATCTCATCAGCTCCGCTGTGTCTGACCTTCTCCATGGGTTTGAGAGAAATACCGAAGCTGAGTCCTTCCATGGCCAGGTCCTGCAGGGTTGCGTTGACAGATCTTTCAAGTTCTGTACCTGCGGCCCTTCTCTGCTCCCTTAAACAAAGGGCTAGGGAGGACACCTCCCTTTTGAGCTTCGCAGACCCTTCCTGCAGTTCTGAAACAATGTTTCGGCTCTCCCGGAGCCATTCAAGGTCCGAACGGGTCTGGGCAGCAAAATCAATAAGATCTTCCACGGAATCCACTTTTGCATACCTCATAAGCTTCCGGAGAGATCCAAGTCTTCTTTCCAGGTCTTCAAATTCTTCCTGAATGGATTGTTCGCTCTGGTCGGAGGCTATTGATCTAAGAAAAGCTTCCAGCTCCTGTACTGAAGAAAGGACCTTTTCGAGGATCTTTTCCGTTTCAGGATAATTTTCAAGGATAGGCCTGATATCCTGGCAGAAATTTTCAATTGAAGAGGACAACCCTTCTCCGGAGCTCCCTCCTGACATCCTGTCGAGAGAAAGCCTCAGCCTGTTATGTTTTTCCAGGCGCTCGGCTATCCTGTTCATTTCGATCTCCCACTCCGATTCGCAGCCGGGTCTAAGTTCCATCTTGCTGAACCTGGAGAGAAAGGTTTCGCCATCCTGGTATCTTGATTCAATATCCTTTCTCTTGCGTGAGATCTCCAACAGCTTTCGTTCATGTTCCAGGGCCAGGGAGAATTTTTTTGAAAGTTCCGATCTTGATCCTCTTAGCTGGTTGCCTCCGCTATTATCCAGCAACTCCATCTGTAGACCCGGTTCGAGCAGTTCAAGCTGGGAGAATTGGCTCTGAATGGCAATTACTTTTGAAAGAGCTGCTGTAAGGGTGTTAAGAGGTACAGGTCTCTCCTGGAGATAACTTCTGGCCCTACCTGTCGATGAT
This sequence comes from Synergistaceae bacterium UBA4066, assembly GCA_002383685.1. Lineage (GTDB taxonomy): Bacteria > Synergistota > Synergistia > Synergistales > Thermovirgaceae > UBA4066. The sequence continues at coordinate 240,786 of DFZC01000017.1, forward strand.
ACGATCCTTTTAACGACCATGAACCCTTCCTGGGGCTGAAGATCATCAGGAAGGCATGCAACCGGTCCGTCCATTTCAAGAACGGCCCGCACCTCACCCTCCTCAACTCCCGCCCTTATCAGCGCCGCCTGTGCCCTTTTTCCGCTGACCAGTTCGAGTGCCCTTACGAGGCTGCTTTTCCCGGAACCGCTCTCTCCGGTTATAGCTATGAATCGGCCTTTGAGGTGAAGGGAGACCTCCCTGATCCCGCCGATGTTGTTAACCAGAAGTTCGGAGATCATGCTTCTACTCCTCCGAACCGCTGGGAGTCCTCTGACCCCATTGGAACTTCTCCTGAAGTAGTGAGAAGAAGTCGTTCTCCGGCAGGGTGATTATCCCGATCTTCTTGTCCTGGTTCAAAGAGATGGTGATGCAGTCTCCGGGGAGCAGTTCATATCCGAGCTGGCCGTCCTGTGTTAGCATGATCTCCCTGTGCTGCCCCTCCGGAGTAATGGTGACCGTATCCGATTCGCTCAGGACTATCGGTCGTGAATAAAGGGTGTGTGCACAGATAGGCGTAAGGATCATGCATGACATATGCGGGGGTACGATAGGACCTCCTGCGGACAATGAATATGCGGTGGATCCGGTAGGAGTCGCTATGATTATCCCATCGGCGTGAAGCAGGCTCAGAGGTCTGCCGCTTACCGCGATGTTCATGGCGATCAGCCGCGCAAAAGGCCCTTTTGTAACCACAAGGTCATTTAGCGCGTATACTTCGTGTTTGTTCCTTTTACCCCTGCTTACCACTCCGTGAAGAAGGGCCCTGTAATTTACCAGGTGTTCCCCTTTTGTGATCCTTTCCAGGTCCCGTTCGGCGTTCTCGATCTTGCCACAGGACAAAAAACCCAACCTTCCCACGTTAATGCCGTAGAGCGGGATATCGTGGCCTATCACGTAACGTGCGGCTCTAAGAAAAGTCCCGTCGCCCCCCAGGACGACAGCTGCGTCGACCAGTTCCTTCCAGGCATTGTCAGGCTTCTCCTGTTCTCCCAGTACATGTGCCTCATGAGGTGGGAGGGCAAAGCGGATCCTTTGTTCCCTTCCCCACCTGAGGATCTTTTCTGCAAGGTCAAGAGCGGATTGTTTTTGTGTATTGACCAGTAGCCCCATGGTTTTTATCATCTGGGAAGCCTCCTTGCCTCACAAAATTTCCCGGCGTGATCTCCCTGACAATTCCGAATGTGCATTTTCTACGGTTGTTTCAATCTGAAGGTCGGAAATTGCAGGTAATTCTTCACAGCGACTTCTGGAATGAATTAGAAATTCCATGTTCCCGCTTGGTCCCAGTATCGGTGAAAAGTCCACTCCTATCAATGCCATATCTGAAAACCCGGAAAAAAACTCCTTGATGGAGAAAAGGACTGAAATGTGTATTTCTTTCTCCCTGATTACCCCATTCTTGCCCACCGCGCCCCTGCCGGCCTCAAACTGGGGTTTTACAAGGCATATACAATCTCCGGGCGATGCAAGTACCCTGTCGACGGCCGGAATGATCTTTTTAAGTGAGATAAAGGAAACATCGATCACGGCTAACTGGGGGGATTCCGGTAGATGGCCGGGTTCGAGGTTTCGGGCATTGAATCGTTCCATAATTGTGACCCTGGGGTCATTCCTCAAACGCCAGGCCAACTGGCCATATCCTACATCCACTGCGAAGACTCTCCTTGCTCCCCGGGACAAAAGAACATCTGTGAAGCCTCCAGTGGAGGCTCCAACATCCATGCAGACTTTGTCCACAGGATCTATGTTAAAAACATCCAGTGCTTTCAGCAATTTATAAGATCCCCTGCTTGCCCATGAGGGGGATCGCTCCACATGGATATCAGATCCAGGCAGGACCCGGAAACCAGCCTTATCAATCCTGACCCCGTCGACTTTAACTGCTCCCGCCAGTATCAGGGACTGAGCCCTGTTCCTGTTTTCCGCCAGGCCTCTTCGGACGATCTCCTGATCCAGGCGCTCCTTTCTTGTGGAAGGATTCATAGAGTCCCATCACCTCTCTGGAGACCAGGCGGCATATTTCCCACTGTTTTTGAATTGTCCCGTGGGGAACGAACAGGTCCGGTACTCCGATGGTTCTTACTGTACAGTTGATCCCTGACATATTGGCCATGGATGCTATTTTTTCCCCGACTCCACCCTCGGTATAACCATCCTCAAGGGTAATCGCAAACCTGTTTGAGGCCAGGGCTTCCATGACCTCCGATCTGTCAATGGGTTTCAGAAAACGGAGGTCGTAAACTGAAGGAGGCTCAAACCCGGTTTTCCAGGCCTCCCCATAGATCTCGGCAGCAAGAGGGACTGTTGAACCGTAAGCGAAAATGCACCATCCCGTTCCATCGAATATTTTTTCAGATCTGCCCCATCGAAAGTCCGGCATATCCTTGTCCCGGCAGATAGATAAAGGTGCTTTGCCTCTTGGGAAGCGTATTGAGCAGGGGGAACCGGCCTTGACGGAACCAAGAAGCATTCTTCTGAGGTCGACCACGTCCCTGGGTGCCATTACTGTAATATTAGGCACAGGACGCGTCCATGGGACATCAAGCAATCCGTGGTGGGTCTCTCCGTCCTCCCCCACCAGGCCTGCCCTGTCTATTGTCAGTATGACAGGAAGGTTCTGCATGCAAATGTCGTGAACGAGTTGGTCCATAGCCCGCTGGAGAAAAGTGGAATAAATTGACACCACGGGAACAAGACCTTCTGAAGCCATCCCTGCAGCAAAAGTAAGAAGGTGGCCTTCAGCTATACCCACATCGAAAAATCTCTCGGGAAACCTTTCAGAGAATGAGTTCAGCTTGCTTCCCTCTTTCATTGCGGCAGTCAACAATACGATCCTGGGATCCCTTGAGGCGATCTCCTCTACACAAGAGGCAGACGCTTCGCTCCATGTAGGTCCGGAGTTCACTGGGGCCATTAAAGGGTCTGATCTTGGGGAAATTCCGTGATATTTCTCCGGGTCTCGTTCAGCAACTTCCAACCCTTTCCCCTTCCGTGTAAGCACATGGACCAGAAGGGGGAATTCATAATTTCCGGCCATGCGGAATATTTTTTCCATTTCCTGTATATCATGCCCGTCAAAAGGGCCCCAGTAGCTGATCCCCAGGTCTTCGAACATATTGGGAGGGAGAAGGAAACCCTTTACTTTCTGTTTTGATCTTTCGAGGAATGATTCAAGTTTTTTCCCTGAAGGTACCTTTCTGCAGAAAAACTTCAGAAGCTTTTTGAACTGTCTATAAACGGGATTGACACTCAGTGCGGCAAGGTGATTGGCCATGCCTCCAACCCTTTTGTTGATGGACATCTGGTTGTCGTTAAGAATAAACAGGGCCGGGGTTTCAAGCTCATGAGCGTGATTCAATGCTTCCAGGGCCAGACCGTTGATCAGCGAACCATCGCCGATAACTGCGACGACTTTATGACTTCGCCCCAGAATATCCCTTGCCTTGGCAAGTCCCAGGGCTGCCGAAAGGGATTTGCTGCTATGTCCCCCGTTGAAATGATCGTAAGGGCTCTCCTTAGGGTCAGGGAATCCCGAAATTCCTCCCCACTGTCTCAAGGATCCGAAAACATCCTTTCTGCCAGTGAGCAATTTGTAGGCATAGGCCTGGTGTCCCACGTCGAAAACTATTTTGTCCCTTGCCGGATCAAAGACCCTCAGAAGGGCGATAATGAGCTCCACTGCTCCCAGGGATGAAGCAAGATGGCCACCGCACTTATCTACCGTATTGATTATCCTTGACCGGATATCCCCGGCAAGACGAACAAGTTCAGGATAGTCCAGTGAAGCGAGATCCCTGTAGTCCTCTATTTCGTCAAAAATTTCAGGCATATACGGATCGAACCTCCCTGCATTTTATCGTACTCTTTGCCTCAGGATCTCCGGAAATGCCCTGAGGACAGAAATGTCCCTTTCGATCAGCGCAAGAGCTTCAAGGGCCCTGCAGGTTTCCCCGGATGCCAGTTCAGCAGCCTTTTCAAGGCCGTAGACACTTACAAAAGTCGCCTTGCCCTGTACCTGGTCCTTGCCGGGCGTCTTCCCGATCTCCGAAGACCTGCCTGTTACATCCAGTATGTCGTCAACTATCTGAAACGCTGTTCCAAGATGATCGCCGTAATCGGCAAAAGCCGACCTTTCTTCAAATGTTGCTCCTGCGAGAATCGCTCCGGCAGCTACTGAAGAACTTATGAGGACCGCCGTCTTTGATCTGGCTACCTCCCACGGGTGTTTGTCCTCCTGTCCATAGCTTTCGGGGTCTGTATCAAGGACCTGCCCGCCGCATATCCCAAAGGGACCTGAGGCCTTTAGCAGTGACCCCAGGGCTTCAAGTATTGAACACGCTGTAAAAGTCCCGATTTTCGACAGTTCCCTGAGGGCATGATCGAAGGCCCAAAGGAAAAGTGCATCTCCTGCAAGCAATGCCAGCGATTCCCCGAATACCACGTGATTTGTGGGCTTACCCCTTCTCAATGAATCGTTATCCATTGGGGGAAGATCATCATGGATCAGAGAGGCTGTGTGTACCATTTCACATGCAATAGCCATGGGCATAAGATCCTGAAAGGAAGCCCCGCAGGCTTCCCCGGTCAGGAGACAGAGGACAGGCCTTACCCTCTTACCTCCGGCTTTCAGAGAGTAGGTCATGGATTCCCAGAGCCGTTGTGGTATGCCTTCAGGGCTGCTGTTGCAAAGGTCACCTATGCTTTTATCCACAAGATGGCTTAATTTGTTAATCTTTTCTTCTGCCTGTTTGAGGTCAAATGACATATCATTCATCCTGGTCATCCTTCCCCTCTGACAGGGGATCCCAGTCACTTCCTTCAAGATCATTCTCATCGCTGGATAGGAGTTTTACCCTTTGATGGGCCTCCTCCAGAAATTTACGGCAGGAATTCACAAGGGTCACTCCCCTCTCAAACAGTTCAATTGATTCTTCCAGGGATATCTGGCCTGAATCGAGCCTGACGATTATTTCCTGAAGATCATTCATTTCATCGGAGAAAGACATTGACTTCCACCTCTGTTAAAAGTATTCGGACATTTTTACCGGTCAATGATACAACTAAAAAACCTCTTCTTGCGCCTTTTTGTTGAACCGTGGTACAATGTTCGCCGTTTGCTTGAGACAGAGCACGACAGGAGGGGTAAAAATGGCAAACGTTTGCGAATCCTGCGGAAGAGGAAGGGTGACGGGAAATAGTGTCAGCCATTCCAACCGCCACACCAGGAGAACCTGGGGTATTAACCTCCAGAGCGTAAAGGTCGACCTTGGCTGTAACGAGTCCCGGAGGATGAAGATCTGCACCAAATGCCTCCGTTCGGGTAGAGTGAAAAGGGCTGTTTGATCCAGCCCTTTTCACTGCTTTCAGAACTGTTTTCCGTGAAAAATGTAGACTCCCAGCCAGCCTGACCGCACTTCAACTGAGAAAGACCCGGACACCCCTTCCGCACCTGCAACAATATTGCTTACTGCGTAAGGTCTATTGAGAAAAAGCTTCCCATTATTTATGGGCCACCTTGTTCCAGTCGTTTTGACCCCGGTGCATTCGGGGGAAAGGGAAAGGGTCGAGATCAGCGTGTTATTCCCCAGACCCGAAAAACAGGCCTTTTCACCACCCCTTACAATGAAAAAAGCCTCGTTGTCGTCCGCCATGCAGCGGACCCTTACGGACCATTCCTCTTCTGCCCAGAGAAGGGAATATACGTTTGCGAACATGTGGTCAAAACGGCCGCCAAAAGATCCTGTCAGGATAGCTTCCTTAATAACCGGTCCCCCGGGATCTGCTTTCATTATCTTCAGGGCAAGCTGAAGGTCTGTGAGGTCTTTTTCAGGGGGGAAGATCAGAGACGGGGTCTTTCTTTCAGCCAGCCATTTTTTCGCGTACCCGGAAGCACTGTCTCCATCCCCGATAAAAAGAGAAGGAAATATGCCTGCAGGAAGGCAGGCATCTATGCCGCGGTCTATTGCCCAGACCTTTTCCCCCCTGCAGAGATCACACAGCCAGGCACGGTCAGGGGCCCTTCCACCAGCGACAAGGACAAGAGAAGGTGCACCGCAACCGGGTTCATATAGGGCCTTCATTTCAGGGAGGGATATCTCTCTGGACAATTCCGCACCTTCAGATCTCGTTCAGGCTTGCTCCCAGGATCTGCCTTGCTTCCTCTTCGTCAACAAGGATATCCCTCGGCCTTGATCCTTCCTGCGGGCCCAGTATACCCACCTGTTCCAGGGTATCTATGAGCCTTGCAGCCCGGGTGAATCCTATCCTCAATTGCCTCTGAAGCCTGCTGGCCGATGCTATGCCGCTCTGGAGGATCATGTTCATTGCCTCTTCAAGAAGGGGGTCGTCAAGATGGATCCTTCCTCCCTCCTGGTCGTCGTCGCCCTGCATATCGATATCAAGGAAAACAGGGTCCCCGAAGAGGGCAGACAGATAGTCCATAAATCGCTGTATTACAGTTTCGTCCATCCATGGGGACTGGATCCTCAATGGCTTGGGAAGCCTGGGAGTGAGGAAAAGCATATCTCCGCTTCCCAAAAGTCTCTCTGCGCCGGAAATATCGATTATCGTCCTCGAGTCCGTTTGCGACGGAAGTGTAAAGGCAACCCTTGCAGGTATGTTGGCTTTTATCAGTCCCGTCACGACGTTGACCGAAGGCCTCTGGGTAGCTATCACAAGGTGGATCCCGGTAGCCCTTGCCATTTGAGCAAGCCTGCAGATATAGTCTTCCACCTCCCTGGGAGATGTGAACATCAGGTCGGCAAGTTCGTCGATCACTATAATGATGTACGGAAGCCTGTCCAAAGGAATAGCCCTTGCATTGAATGCCTTGATATTCCGCACTCTGGCCTGGGCAAACATCTCGTATCTTTTCTCCATCTCCCTGATCGCCCAACCCAGTGCATGGACGGCCTGTCTGGACTCCACAACTGGAGGGACAATATTGTGGGGCAGCTTTTCAAATACCTTCATTTCAACCCTTTTGGGATCAATAAGGAGAAACCTGAGTTCCTCAGGTTTCATCCGGCATGCCAGAGCTGTGATGCAGCAGGACACGAATACGCTTTTTCCTGATCCAGTGGTCCCGGCAACAAGCAGGTGGGGCATTTTTTCAAGCCCTATGGTGAGATGACGGCCATCCACACCGACCCCTACGGGTATGGAAAGGTCACTGTCCGAATCCTGGAAGGAAGGGTGTTCAAGAACTGTCCGGATGTTGACGGGCTTCCTTTCGGGGTTCGGGATCTCGATGCCGATATAGGTCTTGCCGGGTATGGGAGCTTCCACTCTCAGGCTTGGGACCGCCAAAGAAACAGCCAGATCGTTGGCGAGGCTTGAAACCCGGCTGACCTTGATCCCTGGAGCAAGCTGCAGCCTGTACTGGATAACTGTCGGACCGATAACCGTCTCAGCCAGTTCGGCGTTTATGCCGAATTCATCAAGGGTCTCAATTATGCTTTCACCCTGTCTGGCCAAAAGGGACTTGTCAAGATCAAAGGAAAAATCATCGGAGATGCCGAAAACCTCAAGAGGAACGGGAAACTTCAGGTCCACTTCTGAAGGGCCTGGTCCATAGGGGCTTTCATCAGCGAGCTCTTCATCGACGATGGTCTCCGGAATATCTATCTTTCCGGGAATGTCCTTTCTTTTCACTTTGGAGGATGTGCTCCTGTTGCGGTTATCTTCCCTTTCAGAAGTTCCCTTCGGCCTGTCCTGATGTTTCGGCAGGAAGGGGGATGCCTCTCTTGGCAGGGGAGAAAGGGCTGATCGAAAGGAGCGCAGTATACCCGAGAAAAAGAGGCCCGTCGCAGCCAGGTTCCTTCTGGTCAGGATCCCGAAAAGAGCCATTGCTGCAACAATTCCTCCGAAGCCGGAAAGAACTGCACCAAGAGGGCCAATATGCCTGTGAAGAGTATTCGCGATCTCTATTCCGAGCTTCCCGGGTTGAAGCAGGTCTGCTCCGTATTCAAAACCGCTCTGGTGGAACAGTCCAAGCATCAATGCGCAACATAGGAACAACACCGTAGTAGCCGCTGCCTGTCTCAGACCGGAGGGAATGGAATAACCCAGAAGCCAGGATATGGAGAGGTAAGCCCCGAAAAGTAAAATAACTACTACTCCCCCTCCAAACAGTTCCAGGAAAAAAGAGTGGATGATCTCTCCGATCTCGCCAGTCCTGAAAAGGAAAAGCGTGGCCACGAGGTAAAGGTCCAGAAGAAGTAAAGCAAACACAGCCAGGATAGCCTTGAGGGAACGGCCCCCCCGGGTTTCATCCCTGGCAACTTGTTTGCCCCTGTTTTCGGTTTCAGGCTTTCTACGGATGACCTTCATCTCTCGTATCGCTTCCCCCTACCACAAGATGCCGTATCCTGATCGTAGGCTGACCATCCGTTACAGGTACCTCCTGACCCGACTTGCCGCATATCCCTGGTTCAAAATGAAGATCCGTTCCAACCGCATCAATGTCCATGAGAACGTCCGGGCCGTTGCCGGTCAATATTGCGTTTTTTACCGGGACGGTTTTAGATCCGCCTTTGATGAGGTAACCCTCCGTAACATGGAAAACGAAATCTCCGGAAGTCGGGTTGACCTCACCTCCGCCCATTTTGATAACAAGAAGTCCCTCTTCCACTTGTGAAATTATCGTTTCAGGATCTTCGTTGCCTTTCATTATAAAGGTATTCGACATCCTTGGTACCGGCGGGAACCTGTAGGATGACCTTCTCCCGTTGCCTGTGAGCGGGAAACCACCCTGTCTGGCCGAATGAATATCAGTGAGAAAAGATCCAAGGATACCTTCCCTGATAAGGATCGTTCTTCTGGAAACTGTGCCTTCACTGTCGAAAGCATAACTGCCGAAAAGTCCCGGAATGCGGGGATCGTCGGCAAGTGTGACAAGGGAGGAAGCGACTTTTTTGCCCATTGAAGACCTGAAGGATGAAAAATCCTTCAGAACGATATCCGCCTCCAGACTGTGTCCGCATGCTTCATGTATCATGGTTCCTCCTGCGGAACCAGCAAGAACGACCGGCATAATGCCTGCCGGACATGGTATCGCATCCGCCAGCAGCATGCTCCTGCGGAATGCTTCCTGCGCGACATTTTCAAGGTCCGTAGAATCAAGGAATTCCTTTTGAGAGAGACGGGATGCCCTTACCTCCCTGCCTGAAAAAAGGGCTCCTCCCTTTTCCACAACAACAGTTGCTGAAAACCTGGTGGAAGCCGTCGACATCCGGCAGACAGGGTTTACACTTCCCGCAATGGCTATCTCCCCGGCACCGCTGCTCCATCCGAAGGTAACCTGTCTTACCATTGAAGAAAGCATGCGGGTCTGTCGATCAAGATGGCGTATCCTCTCGAACGGGGTTTCGTCCGGAAGGGTCGGAACAGGAAGCAACGGACGGGTTTCCGTCAGAAGCTTCGGACCGTTGTTTATCCCTGCCCTCCCAAGCCCCTCCTGAAGAGAAAAAGATGCCGCGAAGGGCGTAGCGCCAGTGGAGTGCGTAAAATAGGTCCTGTCCCCCACCACTATCCTGGCGCCAACACCCTCTGTCGTAGAGGAGGATATCTCTTCAAACTTACCGTCGTCGAACAGGCAATGCCTGCTGAAACCTCTCTGGATAAATGCCTCACCGAAAGAGATCCCGGGTATGGCAAATGAATCTCCGATATCGAACAACCTGTCCATATTTACCCAGGACCTCCTCTGTTATTCACCTGTCTGATCCGAACGCTTTCCTTGAACGTCTTACCGCTTCAAGGTGTTCACTGTAGCTTTTGCTGAAAATGTGACTGCCATCCGGCATGGCCACGTAATAGAGAAAAGGCACCTTTTGCGGTTCAAGTGAGGCTTTCCATGAGGATTCCGAAGGTATGCAGATGGGCGCGGGGGGAAGGCCCTGGTAAAGGTACGTATTGTAGGGGGAATCAATTTCAAGATGCCGGTATAGAACCCTGTTCAGAGTAACACCCTGCAGTGCCCAGGCATATACGACAGTTGCATCTATCTGAAGTTTCATCCCTACGTTTGACCTGTTTTCGATAACTCCCGCAACTACTTCCCTTTCCGCATCCTTTCTGGCTTCCTTTTCGACAAGGGATGCAATTATTGCCCTCTCGAAGAGGTTCATCTTCTGGAAAAATTCCTGGTCAAGCCGCCCGCCTATCCGTCTGAGCCACAATTCCGAAGCGCTTTTCACAACTTCCCTCACAGCACCGGGGGAGGGGGTGACGCTGTAGGTCTCGGGCAACAGAAAGGCCAGCCTTGATTTGGTGTCCTCCGGGATAATGAGACGCATCTTTTGAGGAAAGAGTGAATCATCCCCGAGAGCTTCTTCAAAAGAAGAACCCAACCTTGCGGTCAGTTCGTGGTATGTCTCCCCTGGAAGTATCGTCATTCCCGATACCTCAGGTTCGGATACTTCCATCTGTTTTGCGATCTCCCAGGGAGACCCCGGCCTGATCCTGTAAAGGCCAGGCCTTAAAGAGCGATCTATCCCCAATCTGGCGAACCATCTTGATAGTTCATGGGGCCTGTCGGTAAGGCCGGAAGCGGAGAAGACCTCCGCGATCTTCCTTGCACCCAGACCAGGTTCAACAAGTATCTCCCTGGGGTCTCCCCTTCCCATTGTTATCGAATCTGTAAGAATTGATGGGAAAAAATGGACCAGGCCTGCAAAATAGGCTACTGAAAGGCAAAAGAAGATAAGTGAAAGGATCTCTCCTGTAAAAAAGCGCTTTCTGCTCATGGTCTCATGTACCGATCTTTGATCTGACCACCGAAAGAGCCTTCTCCACGCTCTTCTGGATCGAATCCAGGTCTGCATCAATAAGTGCGAGATTCTCTTCAATAAATGTATCGTCATCTATCGACGCCAGGTTGATACGGGCGTTCATGGCCGCTCCCCTGGCGGCGGCCTCGATCAGAAGTGCTGAAACACCTGCATCAGTAATTGCGTTGGGGTTTCCCTTTTCTGCTACCAGAAGAACAATATCTGTCATTTCCCTTGCCTTTTCAAGTACCCTCATCGGTATTCTCGTTGCTTCCCTAAGAGCTTCCTGCATGGCTTCCTTTCTGGAGGTTTTTTCGGATTCGGTCCCCTTTGGGAGGGAAAGCGCTTTCATGAAAAGGTCGAAAGCCTCAGAATCCTTCATCGCAAGAGCCATAAAGACCCCCGAAAGTTTTTCCGCGGAATCGCAGGCACGGATCATATCATCCTGAACTTCCTCGAACTTTGGACGTCCTATGGTCAGGTTGGCCACCATCTGGGCCAGCCTTGATGAAATGGAGGCACATATCGCTGATGCGGAGCCACCTCCCGGGGTTGCGCTTGGCGAACCCAGCCGGTCCAGGAATTCTTCCATGGAGAGCGAAGAGATATCGTTCATGCCAGGATTCTCCCGTCTTTTGATCTCGATACTACGCATTCACCTTTTTTAAAAACATCAAGGATAGGTGGTACGCCACAATTATAAGCCAGAATGGCAGGTGTTTCCCCGTCTAGAATAACGAGATCGGCAAATTTTCCTTTTTCAATGCTTCCGCAATATTTGTCCATTCCAACAGCTTTGGCGGCGTTCAAAGTACAGGCAGCCAGCGCTTCATCTATGGTCATCTCCATATTCATGACTCCCAGTCCAAATACGAAAGGCATTGACTGAGTGTACGATGACCCCGGGTTGCAGTCGGTGGCAAGGGCTACTGTAAGCCCCAGTTCCAGCATCTTCCTGGCATCGGCGTAGGGTTTGCGGAGACTGTAGGCCGTTGCCGGAAGCAGCACTGCAATAACTCCTGCAAGGGCCATTTTCCCGAGGTTTTCTTCACTTGCTGCCAGAAGGTGTTCTGCGGAAATAGATCCAACCTCGGCGGCCATTCCTGCCCCTCCTGTATCGGTGACCTCGTCTGCATGTACTTTCAAACCCATCCCATGCCGGCCCGCGGCAAGCAGTATTCTTCTGCTCTGTTCCACTGTGAAAACACCCTTTTCACAAAATACATCGCAGAAGGCTGGACTGCACTCCCTTGCAACAGAAGGGATCATTTCCTCAATTACGATATCCACGAACCTGTCGGGGTGTTCCTGATGATCTGAAGGGACTGCGTGGGCACCCATGAAAGTAGGAACGACGTTAAGGGGGGTTTCCCTGCCTATTCTTTCTATGATCCTTAGCATCCTGATCTCGGAATCGGTGTCAAGTCCGTACCCGCTTTTTATCTCGACGGTCGTGGTCCCAAGAGAAAGGGCCGTCATGACGTTTTTTCTCGTCAGCTGGAAGACATCTTCGTCGCTTGCTTCCCTGAAGGATCTTACCGATGACAGTATCCCCCCTCCCGATCTTAATATCTCCAGGTAGGGAACCCCCGAAAGGCGTTTGGCAAATTCAGCCTCCCTGAGAGAAGCAAAGCACATGTGAGTATGGGGATCGACAAAACCGGGGATGATACATCTTTCCCTGCAATCGATCTCCTGATCGACCATCGAGGGGACAATGCCTTCAACTACGTCGATGTCATTGCCTACTCTTTCTATGCAGCCATCCCTGATAAGAATAGAGCCCTTCTCCCATGATGCCGAACGCTGCCTGGAAAAGGGTTTCCCTTTCACAATATCGCATGTATGTGGGGTAAAAATATTGGCGTTCCTGAGCAGTTTAACCGTCATCTTCTTCTCCCGACATTTCAAGCAGTCTGAGTTCAATGATCTGTTGGGGCTGGAGGCCTGCAACCTGGAGGTAGTGGGCAGCGCTGTCGTAGATGGCAGAAGCCGGGACCATACCGTAGATCTCTGTCTCAAGGACCCGCACACCCCATCTTGATGCCTCAATCCTGACCAGTTCCAGAACCCGATAAAGGGGGTTTCTTTCATGATCAACTATATTCACGCTGACCTGCACCACCCCACGGTCCTCAAGGGACAGCCCTATTGCCTTGACGTGTGCCAGGCCTCCTCCGGAAAACCTTATTCTTCTTGCTATCTCCTTTGCTATCTCAAGGTCGGAAGTTCCAAGGTTGACATTGAAGGCCACAAGAAATTTTCTTGCCCCCACTACCGTTGCTCCAGCAGTTGGATGAAGAGCCGGTTCGCCTATATCAGGATGCCTCCGGGGTTCTTTTATAGCCTCTTTCAGGGCTTCGTACTGCCCCTTTCGGATGTTTTCGAGGTTTTTCCTTTCAGGTGTAAGGGCTGCCTCTTCGTAAAAGTAGACCGGGACCCCGAATCCGGAGTTAAGCTGTTTCCCGAATGACCTTGCTGTTTCTACGCATTCCTCCATTGAAAGGCCTTTAACAGGGGTGAAAGGGACCACGTCAAGTGCGCCGATCCTTGGATGGGCCCCCCTGTGAGAGTTCATGTCGATAAGGGAGAACGCTTCGCCCGAGGCTTTTAAAAGGGCTTCAATTATTGCCTCGGGGTCGCCGGCAAGGCTTACCACAAGCCGGTTATGGTCCTCATCAGCCCTGTAGTCGAAGAGATGGCACCCTTTTCGGTCCTGAAATGGTGCAACTATCCTTGCGATCACTTCCTTGCGTCTGCCTTCGCTGAAATTGGGCACACACTCTACGATCCTCATTTCCTGCCTCCCGTCTTTCGGTTGACCGGGTTGTCCGGGTGTTCCACACCGTCATTCCCTGACAAGTGAAAGGAGAAATTCTTCGTCCGCGACGAAAGGAAGTGTAACATGATCATCTGAAGAGCTGTTGTGTTCTATTATGGTCTCGATGGAGTTGGGGTTCCTCGCCCAGGCCCGCCTGGCAACCCCTCCTATTACATCCCAGGATAAAGATCTTTTGATCACTGCATCCACTCTTTCACTTCCGTCAAGCACAAGTCCGAAACCGCCATTGATCGCTTTGCCGATACCTACTCCACCGCCGTTATGGAGGGCTACTAGGCTCATTCCCCTCGCTGCGTTGCCGGCAAAACACTGCACCGCCATATCGGCCATAACATTGCTTCCATCCTTGATGTTGGCAGTTTCCCTGAAGGGGGAATCGGTCCCACCCGTATCATGATGATCTCTTCCGAGCATGACAGGCCCTATCTCTCCCTTTCGGACCATTTCGTTAAAGCGAAGGGCTATCCGTACACGGCCCTGTGCGTCCTGGTAAAGTATCCTTGCCTGAGTACCCACTACCAGTCGGTTCTTCCCTGCATCTCTCACCCATTTATAGTTGTCCCTGTCCTGGGGGCGCCTGTCAGGGTCGATACATTCCATGGCTGCCCGATCTGTCATTTCAAGATCTTCAGGCCTGCCGCTCAGGCAGACCCACCGGAACGGGCCGTAACCAAAGTCAAACAACTCAGGGCCCATAATATCCTCAACGTAGGATGGAAAAATAAACCCGTCCTTGGTGTCCCTGCCGTTCTTCGCTATTTCCTTCCTCCCTGCATCGAATACGGCCTTCATGAAAGAGTTCCCGTAATCGAAGAAATAGGTCCCTCTGGCAGAAAGTGCCTGAATGAGTTCGAAATGCCTGCCCAGGCTTTCATCAACAAGGCGGCGGAATTTGGTTCTGTCTTTCTTGAGCAGGTCCGTTCTTTCCTCGAAGGAAAGCTGGAAGGGACAGTAACCGCCGT
>DFZC01000026.1 GCA_002383685.1 Synergistaceae bacterium UBA4066
TTCCTTGTGGGAGCCCTTGCGATCTCCGGCTGCCCGGGGTTCAGCGGTTACGCCAGCAAGGCCATGGTAAAAGCCGCCCTCTACGAGGTTCCCAACCCTGCATGGTACTGGGCGCTTCAGGCAGCAGGGGTGGGGACGGTAATATCCTTCTGCAAGGTAGGTTATTTTGCCTTTGTCAGGAAACCCGGCCCACGGCCGATCCCTGTCCGGGAAGAGATGCCCGGAGGCAGAAATGATCTGCTGCGGAACCTTGGAATGGCTTTCCCCGCGGCTGCAACGGTGATACTGGGTATCTTCCCGGGATTTTTCGCAAACCTGGGAGGACTCGAGGGTGATTCCCTTTTCGGGATGAAAAACCTCCTTCCGGCCGCGGTTACTTTTGCCCTGGGGATATCGATATTTTGGGTATTCAGGAAATGGTTCACTCCGGGAACACACGAAATACCCGATATCGACACCCTTATCTCAAAGGGGCGCGAATGCTCGTCACCGGTCTTCCTGGTCTTGCAGTCAATAAACTGCGGACTGCTCCGTTTCTATATCGCTGCCGTGGTGGCTACAGGTGTGGTCCTTTTTGTCCTTATGTAGACGCCGGGGAAACCCGGAAAACCTGAATAGAGCATAGAGAGGAATGGTCTCAATGAGATCCGTTGGAAAAGACATAAGGGAGATACTTGTTCCTGCCGGATATGCAAGGGCTTTTGAGGTGGGAAAGGGGGAGACCTTCACAGTGACCGATGTGGAAGGGGGACAGATAGCCGACCTGGTAGCCTTCAACGCCCTCGATCCGGCCGAAAAATTATCCTCTTCCCACACGCGACTTGCGCTGCACTCGATAAGGTTCAGGGTCGGCGACTCCCTTCGGACGAACCTGCGAAGGCCCATGATGGAGATAATCGAAGATACCGTCGGAACCCATGACATGCTTATCCCCGCATGCGATGAGCAGAGGTACATCGTCGACTACGGTGTGAAGGATCACAGAAGCTGCGTGGCCAACTTCGAAGAGGTGCTGGTCCCCTGGGGCATAGTCAGGGAGCAGATACCGGACCCCCTCAACATCTTCGAGAACTCCGCCATCGATGCAAACGGCGGTCTAGTCAATCTTCCTGTTGAGTCAAAGGCAGGCGACCACATAACCTTCAGGGCACTTATGGACCTGGTCTGCGCCGTATCTGCCTGCCCCATGGACCTGAACATTACCGGCGGCGAAAGGATAACGGACATTCTGGTGACCATAGGGATCAACCTGTGAGCGTTCAGGATCAGGGCACAGATCCGGCAGTCTAGAACTTCCTGCTGTCGTAGGCCCAGTGAAGCAGGGCCTGTCGTTGTCTGCTCCGACAGTGCAGGTCACCGGGAAAACAGTTCTTCCTTGTCTGAGAGATATGCCTGGTCATGCCCTTCCAGCGGGCTATCTGCCGCTGGTCGTCGGAGCATCTGCGACCCATGAAGTAGCGGCAGTACCACTGGAACCACCCCCTGGGATCCTCGGGGTAGATCCAACCCCTCTGGCGCCAGTAGGAAAGAGGCTTCGAGGCGTTCACTCCGAAAAGGTTAAGCGCCGGGTCGTGACGTAGGCTGCATAACTGTGCCTTTTCGAACCAGGAGGCCGGGAACTCGCCCCGGCAGTCGGTCATGTACTTGCCGCCGAAGACGCCCAGTTCCAGCATCTGCGGGGGTGTCAGGTCGGGCCGGAATTCGGGATGGAAGTTCTCCCCCTCCGGCTCGGTCAGTTCATAGGTGTATCCCTGCTGCATCAGGTCGTTCACCGCGATCCTTTTCAGCACCTGATACCCCCCCTGGAAGAACAGGCTCTTTTTCCGAAATGTTACAAGGGGAAGACCGGGAGACGCTCCAGGTAGACCAGGTCGGCCCCGTCGTAGCCCCCCTCTTCAAGCAGGACGGCGGCCTTGCACACCACATCCGCCCCGGCCTTCTCGAGAAGCCGCTGGACGGCCCTGAGAGAACCTCCGGTGGAGACCACGTCATCCACCACGCAGACCCTTTTCCCTTCTATCTTCTTGCGGTCGACCCCATCCAGGACCAGGATCTGCTTACCCTGGGTCGTGATGGAACTCACATCTTCCACCAGGGGGTCCTCCATGTAGCTCTTGACGGATTTGCGAACCGTTACGTAGTTGACCCCGAGCCGCCGGGCTATTGAGTGGGTCAGGGGGATCCCCTTGGCCTCGAGACAGACCAGCATCTCTATCCTGTCCGCAGGGAGCCTTGTGACCAGTTCTTCGGCGGTCTTCTCCACCAGTTCGGTGTCGCCCAGCATTACAAAGGACGCTATCACCAGGTTATCGGAAACCTTCACCATGGGGAGCTGCCTGGTCACCCCCGCCACCTTCAGCTCGAAAAAACCGTTGCTCATAGACCGAACACCACCTTGATGGCAAGGCCTGCCACCAGCCCGTAGAATGGGTTCCACCGGGCGGACACGAGGACAGTTGCGCCGATCACCATACCCCAGGGGGAGAAACCGAAGGGACCGGGAAATTCCGGCGCCATGGCGAGAGCACCCTGTATGTTGGTGGCGAAGGTCACGAAGGTCCCAAGGATGAAGAGAAAACCGGCTATGGAAGAACGGTGAACGTACCTTCCGATGGTCGGAAGCAGTTTGAAGAGGAGGATGGCCGCCATAATACCCATCATCAGGACCGACGACAGAAGCGGACGGGGGGCCGTAGCGGTGCCTGAGATGATGGCTTCCACCGGGCCGCCGCCGAAGAGGGTCGATCCTATGTCGGCGAGGCTGGAGTAGATGGCCAGGTGGTCAATGTTGGTGTTCACTCCTGCGATGCTTCCCGTGATCTTCCCGAAGCTGATGTTGGCCCCTATGTTGAGGCAGGCCAGGGCGAGGGCTCCAAGAAGGATGCGGCGGTTGGCCCAGAACTTCCACTCGATGTTGCCGAAACGGAACCGCTCGTTGGCAAGGTCCGCCACGGGTTCGTCCTTGACAAGGGTCGGGTAGCGTTTCAGGAAGTTGTAGGCGATGGTCGAGAGGATGACGGAGATAATGATAGTCTTGGCAAGATCCTTGGTCACGAACCAGACGGCCAGGGCAGAGACCATGGAGACGATGCCCGAGTATCTCTCGGAGCGCAGCAGGTCCACCGACACGTATGCCAGCATGATCCCTACGCCGGCCATCATGGAGGTCACGATGACGGGGCCGATGAACTCCACGATCGCCTCGTTAAGGCCCATAATCGACGGGATCAGCAGGAATACGGCTCCCCAGAAGACAAGGCTCAGGCGTTCCCTTATGTCGTTGCCCATGGTTCCGGCCAGAGTAATCGTCTCGGCCTGGAAAGAGATGGTCGCAACGGAGTTAAAGGCCAAAGACCCCATGATGCCCACTAAAAAAGCTATCGACGTGGGAAGGGCAGCGAATCCGAAACTGAGGGCCAGGATACCCTGGGGGATCCCGTTGAGGACTACCGCTATTGCCGTGAGAAGATCAGTAAGCATATCAGCGAACACTCCTTATCTTACATTTACGCCTCTAATGACGTTAATGTTAGGTATGAGAACGTAAAGAGTATAACGCCGAAGCGTCACGGAGAAAACCCTTTTTTCCATATCTCAATTGACGGGTTTTCTCTCGAAGCGGCTGACAAGGTCCCCGTCTCCGTCGGTCATTACAAAGGCAAAGGCCTTCCCTTCTGGATCCAGTTCGAAACGAACCATCCCAAGCGGTTCGTCGTCAAGTCCTTCCGTCTCGCAGACGAAGGTATCACGGTTCCAGTGCCTGAGGTCCGCGTCCACTCCCCCGGGCCCCATCCTCAGGAAAAGCCTCCCCTTGTGCTGCATTACCCTGACCTTGCCCACGAGGGGGCTTTCATAGATCCCCGTGTAAGCCCCAAAAGGAAGCGCCGGGTAGGCGTTTTTAGGGGGCTTGATCATTTCTGCTGAACTCTTCAGTTTTTCCTGCCAGTTCTCAAGGGCTTTACTCAGGTGTTCACCAGGTGCAGGGTTTCCGCAATAGAGGTCGACAAACGTCAGCCCCAGGGCATCGGTTGCGGGCGTTACCAGGTTGGAGAGGATAACGATCCCCAGGTCCAGTTCGGGCACGAGCATGACCAGGGTCCCGCTTCCCGAGGTAGCGCCGTTGTGCCAGACAAGGGGGTGGGGCTTGTACCACGTGTTGATCCAGCCCATGCAATAGGAGTTCCGGCCGCTGGCTATCGGTGTCTGCGGTACATGGGTGGCCAGGATCTGGTCTCTTCCAATTACCTGGCGGCCTTCAAACGTCCCCTCGCCCAGATGGAGGGTGATCCATTTTGCCATGTCTGTGACGTTGGAGTTGATACCGCCGGCCGGACCGTAGACGTAGGGCCAGTTGAAAATGAACCAGTCTTCCGGAATAACCTTTACCTTCCCTTTTTCCAGCAGGTGGAAGGTAGACCGGTCTGCCGAACGGAGAAAACCTTCCATCGAATAAGTCGTCGCCGACATCCCCAGGGGATCGAGGATCCTCTCCTGGAGGTTCTGCTCCCAGGAACGGCCTGTCCTGGCCTCCACCAGAGCCGCGACGGTAAGCCACAGGTTGTTCACGTAGGAGAACTCGGACCTGAAGCTGTAAACAGGCTGAATATAGGCAGTGGAACGGACAATGTAGTCCCTGTCGAAACCGATCATTGCGAGAAAATCCGCCGCGTAGGGCTTCATGCCGCTGTGCTGGGCCATCAGGTCCCTGACCTGGAACTCACTGGTGACCCAGGGGTCGGCCATGGCGAAGTAAGGCAAGTGGGAGACTACCCTGTCCTTCCAGTCGGCCTTGCCCTCCTCAACCACGGACGCCACCAGTGCAGATGTAAATGCCTTGGAGGTGGATCCGATCTGGAAGATAGTTCCAGTGGTCACGGGGTCGGTTCCGCCGAGCTTCTTTATCCCGAAGCCCTTCGCGTATATGACCTCCCCGCCCTGAACAACAGCCACGGCCATGCCAGGGATCTGGAATTCATTAAGGGTTCTGCCCACCCTGGACTCGAAGTCCCTGAAAATAACATCCAGCTGGGCCCGGGGCGGTCTTTCCGGCTCCGTGACGGCAGGTGCTCCGAATGCAATGCTGCCAGACAGAACCAGGATCACCGCAACCAACGCTAAAGGAAAAAGGGCTTTCTTGACAGGGCGGATATCTTTCACGAAAGATCACCTCGTATCCGGATTTTTATAAGGCTTCATAAGGGGCAACGCTTGCCCTGTGTCCCTTCCCGCATCGGACATTACACACGCGGGAAATATCTGTCAATTATTGCTATGGCTTGTCAATGCAGGCACTGATCGGGAATCGTTTTTGACAACCACAGGTGCGGGCGTATAGTATGGATTTCAGGAGATAGAAACTGAAACCCTTGCAGAAAGAAAAGGAAGAGAATGGCTAAAAAAGAGAAGACCCAAAAGAAAGATGTCATCGAAACACCTCCCGTGACGGAAATGGCTGCAGAAAAGGATGCTGTGGCGCAACCGGATTCACCATACTCAAGGTTCGGCGCCGATGTGCTGATCCTCCGCGACGAACTTGCCATCGACAGGACCCTCCTGGCAAACGAAAGAACGCTGCTTGCGTACTTGCGTTCTGCCGTGGCACTTGTCCTGGCCGGTTTTACCATGATCCACTTCGCGGCGGAATCGGAATGGTTCTGGCTGGCGGGTTTCGTCTCCATCCCCATTGGAATTCTTGCCGGGGCTGTAGGCATTCTCCGTTTCCATAACATGAACAGGATGATCACGCGCATCCGCAAGCAGATAAAGGAAGGGGCGGAAGAAGCGGAAGAGATGGTGACGGGGTAAAAAATCGTTAGACGTGAAACGTAAAACGTGAAACGTGAGAGAGGCCGAAAACCAGGCAGCAGGAAGGACATAAATCCAGTTAGACGTCAGAGGTTAGACGGGAGACTAAAAGACCGGAACCAAGGCAAAAAAGATTGCACCGCAGACAATGCCCCTCGCTGGATCATCCCGGACGAAGTCATGGCTTAACCCTTTTCGGCCAGGGAAAGGGTCAACCCTCACAAACAAAAGCCCTCCGCCGGAGGTACCGGCGGAGGTGCGAAGATTGACAGGGCAAGGCTTCTAATTCCCCATACACAAGTTATATCGTATCCTGTTTTCTGGTAATCGCCTGTTAAGCGATCGATCAGAAATACTATATGGCCGATCAAAGTCGAGAAAAGCCCGCTACTCCTCTTCCATGAAGGGGTAGCGATAATGCCTCGGGGGCAGGAGGTTTTCCTTCACCGTCCTGGGGCTGACCCATCGCAGAAGGTTAAGCTGGCTTCCCGCCTTGTCGTTGGTACCCGACCTCCTTGACCCCCCGAAGGGCTGCTGCCCAACTACGGCTCCAGTGGGTTTGTCATTGATGTAAAAATTCCCGGCAGCATACCTGAGCCTTCGACAGGCCTCCACAAGGCAATAACGATCTTTGCCGAAAACTGCACCGGTCAGCGCGTAGGGCGATGTCTTGTCGCACAGCTCAAGGGTTTCGCTGTAGGCACTATCCTCGTAGACGAATACTGAAAGGACCGGCCCGAAGATCTCTTCCTGCATCGTCGCAAAGTACGGATCCTGAACCTCGATAACCGTGGGCCGGATGAAGTAACCGGCGGAACGATCGCCGATCCCACCGGCAATTATGGTTGCCTGGGGAGAGGCTTTTGCCTTATCGATGTAATCCATGACCTTGTCGAAGGCCGCCTCGTCTATCACGGCATTGCAGAAATTCCTGAAGTCTCGTACGTCCCCCATCTTCAGTTCCTCCGTCCAGCCAACCATCAGTTCGCGGGTTTTCTTCCAGAGAGAGCGAGGGATGTAGACCCTGGAGGCGGCGGAACATTTCTGCCCCTGGTATTCGAATGCCCCCCTCACAAGAGCCGTTGCCAGTTCCTCGGGGTCTGCGGATGGATGGGCAAAAACGAAATCCTTGCCCCCGGTCTCCCCCACCAGCCTGGGATAACAGTTGTAGGTGTCCATGTTCGATGCAACTTTTTGCCAGAGGGTTTGGAAGGTTTTCGTTGAGCCGGTGAAGTGAAGCCCTGCCATGTCGGGATGGGAGAGGACCGTTTCGGCGAATGATCCGCTTGGACCCGGCACGAAATTGATGACCCCTTCTGGCATACCCGCCTCTTCGAAGATCTTCATCAGGTAATAGCCGGAGAGGACTGCCGTTGTCGCGGGT
Source organism: Synergistaceae bacterium UBA4066 (assembly GCA_002383685.1). Lineage (GTDB taxonomy): Bacteria > Synergistota > Synergistia > Synergistales > Thermovirgaceae > UBA4066. Next base: position 7,190 of record DFZC01000026.1, read on the forward strand.
TTCCACACCGTTGTGTTAGCCATCAAAGCCACGGATATGTTTAGGTTCATTGCAATAGATGTAAAGTTGAAGGGGGTCACTGTGAAAACGAATCCCTCCAGGGGCCTGTATTCCAGACGGTTTACGCTGTCTCCTCCCGGAAGGGGCTGGCCTTCGTAGATGTTGGATGCGAAGTGGACGTTGAACCTGAGGTAGTCTATGGATTCGCAGACGGCGTCTATCTCGGACTGGTAAACGTTCTTGCCCTGACCCAGCATTGTCGCGGCATTTATAAGCTGCCTGTGTTTCTTGCTCATCAGTTCCGCTGTCCTCAGCATGATCGAGCTACGCTCGACCCATGAAAGGCTTGCCCAGAGCTTTTGGGCCTTAAGTGCCGATTCGATGGCAAGCAGGGCTTCTTTGGGGCCTGTCTTATGGTAAGTGGCCAGGCAATGGCCATGATCATGTGGCATTATCACACGTCCGGTGTTGCCGGTGCGTACTTCCTTCCCCCCGATAATAAGCGGTATCTCTATCTGCTGTCCAGCCTGCCTTTGGAGTTCCTGCTTCAGGAGTTCCCTCTCCGGTGAACCGGGGGAGTAAGATAGAACGGGTTCGTTGGAAGGAAGCCCGAAACGGAATATAGCCTGGTTCATAGATATCACCCCTTCCAGAGCAATTATTTTCCTTCATGGTGTCATCATTGTACTGGATGAATGAGGAGAAAATCCAAATTCAGGCGACAGGAGTCAGGCTGCAGGCATCAGGAAGGGCAAAAAATCCGTGAGACGTCAGGCTAAAGTCAAAACAATCTTGCACCGCAGACAAGGCGCCCTGCTCGGACGTTCCGCCAGCTTAAGGTAATCCCTGGAGACATATTGGGGATCTGAATGCACTGTCCAAAAATGTGTTGACAGACTTTAGGGAGGTCGATATACTAACCTTCGCGCCTCAGTGGTGCATAGGGGCGGATAGCTCAGCGGAAGAGCACCTGCCTTACAAGCAGGGGGTCACAGGTTCGAACCCTGTTTCGCCCACCAGGAACCTTACCAGCGGTTATAATAGATAATACGGGGTTGTAGCTCAGTCGGTTAGAGCGCCGGCCTGTCACGCCGGAGGTCGCGAGTTCGAGTCTCGTCAGCCCCGCCACTTCCTTGAAAACTCGGCGAGATAGCTCAGTAGGTAGAGCAGCGGACTGAAAATCCGCGTGTCCCCAGTTCGACTCTGGGTCTCGCCACCATACGATCACTCGAGATGAGAGGCGGAAGTAGCTCAGTGGTAGAGCACAACCTTGCCAAGGTTGGGGTCGCGGGTTCAAATCCCGTCTTCCGCTCCATTTTTTGTGCAGGGCGGCATAGCCAAGTGGTAAGGCAGAGGACTGCAAATCCTTTATCCCCGGTTCGAATCCGGGTGCCGCCTCCACTTTAGGCCTCAGGCGAAGAAACTTTTTGAGTTTTATATTCCTCGGTAGCTCAGCTGGATTAAACGGGCTGCGCGAAGCGCCCGCCCACCGGCGGATTCGGGTCCTGCCCGAA
>DFZC01000059.1 GCA_002383685.1 Synergistaceae bacterium UBA4066
CAAAGCGACATGGGTGTTGCAATGCGGAAAAGCATCTGCTATAGTCCCCTGCAAAGGGAGTGTCCGCATAGATGAGAAGAGTCGAGGTTAGCAGAGGTTCCATGAAGTCCGCAAACTTTTACTGGTGGTGGCGCCCTCCGGCGCCGCGGGCCGACGCGTGATCACACGCGGGGCCGCGGTATAAAACCGCGGCCCCGCGTTTTTTGTATCGACGAGGGGCGTATCCGAAAGGATCAACGCCCCTTTTTGTTTGCGGACACCCCAAATTTATTGAGCCGAGGAGGAAGAGGAAATGAAGAGCATGAGGAAAGAAGACGAGGTAAGAAAAGGTTATTTTGGTACTTTCGGGGGGAGTTACGTCTCCGAACAGCTGCAGCCCAGGCTGGACGAACTTGAGGCTGCTTTCGTGTCGGCAATGGAGGATGATCTTTTCGCCGAGGAATTCGCGAGACTGCTGAAGGAATATGTTGGAAGACCATCCGCACTGACATACTGTGCCAATATTTCGAGGGAATACGGCGGAGGAAGGCTTTTCCTCAAGCGTGAGGATCTCAACCATACAGGGGCGCACAAGATCAACAACACCATAGGCCAGGCGCTCCTTGCCAAACGGATGGGCAAAAAGGAACTGATAGCCGAGACCGGGGCCGGCATGCATGGTACCGCTACCGCTACGGTAGCCGCACTTATGGGCATGGGGTGCACCATTTACATGGGCGAGGTGGATGTTCACAGGCAGGCCCCGAATGTTTCCCGCATGAAGGCTCTCGGGGCGGAAGTGGTTTCCGTAACCCACGGCCAGAAAACCCTCAAGGAGGCTGTCGATGCAGCCCTTGAAGCTTACGTGTTGAACCCTGAAACGTTCTACCTGCTGGGTTCCGCGGTGGGGCCCCATCCATTCCCCACTATGGTTCGCCAGTTCCAGAGCGTGATAGGCAAGGAGGCCAGGGAACAATTCCTCGAAAGGGAAGGCAAGTTGCCCGACCAGGTTCTGGCTTGTGTCGGCGGAGGCAGCAATGCCATCGGCATCTTTTCGAGTTTCCTCGATGACCGGGAGGTGGGCATCGTAGGCGTGGAACCGGCCGGCAGGGGGCTGGGAACGAATGAGCACGCGGCTACCCTGATGAAGGGAAACCCGGGTATTATCCATGGATTCAGAACCTACGTGCTGACAGACGAGAACGGCGAACCTTCTCCCGTCTACTCTATCTCGGCAGGGCTTGATTATCCCGGCGTAGGTCCAGAGCACGCATTCCTCATGGAGAGCGGAAGGGTTTCCTACGTTTCCGTCACCGATGATGAGGCGGTGGACGCATTCAGGGTCCTATGCAGGCTGGAGGGTATTATACCTGCCCTTGAAAGCTCTCATGCGGTGGCCCAGGCACTGAAGATACTCCCCGAACTTTCCAGGGACAAGACAGTGCTTGTCAACCTCTCGGGAAGAGGGGACAAGGACCTCGATTCGGTCCTGCCGCTGATGGGTTTGTAGGGTGAAGAAAGTTTCATGAATTCTGTTCCTGTCGGGAGGCTTTTCTTGGCACGATCCGCCTTTACGGGTTTAGTGAAGTCTTTGCTGGATCGCATTTCCCCGGGAAAGCCCCCGGCAGGGCAGGTTAAAATGTTCAAAATCTGAACGTGATGACTTTGAACCGCTCATGCTGTCTGAAGTTGCCGCCTCTGTTTTTCCTTGTTGGTGTAAAATCATCCTGTTGGTACCTGCATGCAGAGGGAGGCCAAGCGACTTTAGATGAAAAACGACAGGGCAAAACAGGCTGAAAAGGTATCGTGGATAGGACTGGGGGTCAATGCGGTCCTGACGGTGTTCAAGCTTTTTGCGGGATTCGCAGGCAACAGTGCTGCCATGATCGCTGACGCAGTCCACTCCCTCACCGATCTTGCTACCGACATCGTTGCCGTAATAGGTTTCAGGCTTACAGGGCGACCCATAGACCGGTCCCACGACTACGGGCACGGCAAGTTCGAGACGCTGACCACGGTCATAGTCGGCGCCTCGCTTCTGGCGGTGGCCGTGGGGATCTTCTACGGCGGCGGTGAAAGGATCCTGGCGGTCATAAGGGGCAGGACCATTCCGAGGCCCGGGATGATAGCCCTTGTCGCCGCAGCCACGTCGATCCTCGTAAAGGAGGTTCTTTACGTCTTTACGAGAAGGAAAGCTGCGACACTCTCCAGTGACGCCCTGATGGCCAAGGCATGGGATCACCGCTCGGATGCGCTCTCCTCGGTGGGGACCATGCTGGGAATAGGAGGAGCCATATTCCTGGGACCAAAAGCCAGGATCCTTGATCCGGTAGCTGCTATCGTGGTGGCAGTCGTCATCGTAAGGGTGGCTTTCCCGATAACCGTCCACAGCATCAGCGAACTCCTCGAGGAGTCTCTCTCTCAGGAAGAAGAAAAAGAGATAATGAATTCGATACTGCATGTCCCGGGTGTCATGGGTGCGCACCATCTCAGGACCAGGCGCATCGGGTCTGAAATAGCGCTTGAGATCCATATCCTGGTCGATCGGGCCCTCGATATTGCCTCTGCTCACGATATCTCTACAGAGGTAGAGAGCGCCGTCAGGGAGATACACGGTCAGGGGTCATTCGTATCAGTCCACGTTGAACCACAGTCTGAAGTGCTTCCAGGCCCAGTCCTTTTTGACGACGGGCATAACGGCAAGGAGAAAGGCCCCGGACACCACCAGAGGGACTTCGAAAGCCTCATGAAATAGGTTAAGTGAGATCCACATTCAGCATGAAAGTGGTTTTACCGCCGATATCCACGCTCCTGCTGCTGCGTCTTTTGCGTCAAGGGCGGCAGCCCCGGGCATGTCGGGGAACATTTCCTGCAGTTGCCCTAGAGAGAACTCGTAAACCCTTGTCGGAGTGATCCTGACATCTTCAAAACCGGCCGCCTTGAGTTTGTCGGCATATTCTTCCTTGCCCAGTGCCCCGGCAATGCATCCGGCCCAGGCGTCTATGCTGTTTCGTATCTCCTCAGGCACGGGACGCAGAAACACAACATCTGAAAGGGATATCCTGCCTCCCGGTTTCAGCACCCTGAAAACCTCGCGAAAAACAGCATCCTTGTCGGGAGACAAATTTATCACGCAATTAGAGACTACCGCGTCCACGCTCCCGTCAGGAAGGGGAATATCTTCGATAAAGCCCTTCAGGAACTCCACGTTGTCCAACCCCCAGTGGACCCTGTTGGACTCGGCCGTAAGGATCATCTCGTCGGTCATATCCAGACCGTAGACCTTGCCGGAAGGACCGACCTCTCCACCGGCCAGGAAAGCGTCAAGGCCGGCGCCGCTCCCCAGGTCCAGCACCGTCTCGCCTGGTTTGAGCCCGGCCATCTCAACGGGGCTTCCGCAGCCAAAAGATTGGCCGAGAACGGCATCGGGTATCTTTTCCCTGGAGGTTCCATCATAGATCCCCTCCGTAATTGGGTCCGGTCCCTGGGATCCGCAGCATGAGGTGCCAGAACCGCAGCAAGACCTGTTTTTCCTTATGGCTTCGGCGTATTTTTTTCTCACACTGTCACGTATGTCGTTCAAAACGTTCATCCACCTTCCGTCTGCCCCGTCAGGGGGGTGTCAAGATCAAAACACCCGCACTTGCCTTTCTCCAGGATCTCGACAATGGACCCTAAACTCGAGAGAAAGATCTTGCGGTCATTCTCAGGGATCCTTTCGATCAATGATCGGAAGAACCCGTTCATCGAATCTTCGGTAGCCTCAAAAAAGCGGCGTCCTTTCTCTGTAAGAGACAAGGTAAGGGACCTCCTGTCCCCCGGATCCTGCGCTCTCAGGATATACCCCTGTTCAACAAGGCTGTCTGTGAGCCTTGTGACGGTGCTCCTGTCAAGCCTGAGGGTGGCTGCCAGAATACTTGGGGTTGCCTCGCTCAGCCGCCCGATCTCGACAATGGCATGGCACTGGGCGAGGGTAACCCCGCAGCAGGATGCCCGGTCCCTGTCAAGAAGAGAAAGGTTCCTCGCCAGTTTGCGGGTCATCTCCCTGAGTTCCCATGCCTGCTCATGTATTTTCAGATCAACCACCTCCTTGATGTGAATAATTGTACTATACAACTATTGATAAAAGCAATAAAAAACAGGTTAATCAGCTTCCTTCTTCCGATCCGGCATGTTATGATTTTGTGGAATACTGGTCCGGCTTTGAATCATCGAAATTCAAACGCAAGAACCGGAGGGGATAGTTGTGGAGAGTGAGAAGTTCCGTATCAGCAAAGACACGATGGAGGAAATCAACGGTTTCCTGCTTGACCCGGGCAATCCGCATCTGCAGGCTCTTCTCAGGGTTGTAGCGAAATACGGTACTCCCGAAGAGATCAACGCGAAAGCTAAAGAAGCAAGGTGTTTTTCAGGCCTGATGGACCGGCTGGGCAGGATGGGTTCGCCCTATCTGGAGGATCTGAAATGGCTGGCCGACCAAAGGGACAAGGGCGCTTTCATCCCAATTTCCCAGTACCGCAGGAAGATCCTCGGTGATGGCGCGACAGCAAGGACTTTCGGCGAATCGACCTCGGTGACCCTTGAGATAAGCGCCCTGCAATACTTCCCTTTCCTTGTGGCCGAAGCCCAGCAGGCGATCGACAAGGGCGAGATCATGCCAGGGAGGTACATCAGGGTCCGCAAGATGAAAGAGCAGGAAAAGGACCAGGGCGATATTCTTGCCGTTGCGGCGGCTATGCAGATAGTCGGGGCCAGTTACGTTGAAACACTGGACACCAAGGGTACTGACGGATCCAACATACACCTTGGCGGCCCGGAGACTATTACGGGTTATTTTGGAGGCATCGGTCAGCCCAACGACCACGCACTGGCATGGGTGGACGAACTCCTCTACTACTTCACCCGCTACGGAATAAACGAGGTGCTCAACATCAATCCCGGTACGGTTTTGCTGGGATACCTTCTTTACAGGCTTGGAGTGGACATTCGTTTCAAGATCTCCGTTTTCATGGGCAACGACAACCCTTACGTCGTTCTGTGGACGCTGATGATGGCCAGGATGTTTGCCAGGAAGGATGGGTCCACCCCTCTTATCGGGTTCAATCTTTCAAACTCGGTAGATGCCGACACACTCATGGCTTCTGCCGATATTCGGAAAAGACTTGGCCTTGAGGACAAGGTCCGGATCGAGCACCATATAACCGAGACCTACAAGAGCATCGTCAGGCAACCCTACAACAGGCGCGAGGACCTGTTGAAAGTAGCGCGCCTTTACCCGAACATCTCTGCCAAGCACGAGGGCGGCGACCCCGAGATCGAGCAGACCATGGATTACCCCTCGGACATTCTTGACTATTTCCGAGACAAGGAGGAAGTCATTGCCTCGGGCGACATGGACAACCTCAGGAACAACTACCTCAAAAAGCACGATGCTACGAACAGGACAGCGGAAGAACTGACAAGGGCAGGACTTTCGTTCATAGCGGCATCGAATCTTCATGCCCGCTGAAGCCGTACATGGGTGCCCGGGGAGGATCCTCCCCGGGCACTTCTCCTTATCCGGGAAAGCATGACTGAAAGCCGCGAGGGGATAGATTATGCCGTAAGGGTCAGTGTCAGGGCCCGAAGAGTAACTTTGAGGATCGCTCCTCCTGAAGGGCTTGTGGTTGTTGTCCCCCGCGATTTCAGCAGGGGGAAAATTCCGTCCATAATAGAGGAGAGACGTACCTGGATAGAAAAGACGCTTGCCAGGGTTCTCCCAGACAAAAACGCCGGGCCTGATGTGCCGCTGCCGGAAAGATGTTTTTTGCCTGCCCTCCAGACCTGCCTTGACCTTGAAGAAAAAGATTTCCTGACACGACTCCGGTCGATAGCTCAAGAGAGACTTGTGCCCTGGGCCTGGAGCCTCTCAAGAGATGCAGGCCTGAACCCGGCTTCCATTTCAATCCGGAACCAGAGAACTATCTGGGGGAGCTGTAACGCCCAAGGCAGGATAAGCCTTAACCAGAAACTGCTGTTCCTGAAACCCCATCTTGTCCGCTACGTGATACTCCACGAACTTTGCCACCTCGAATACAGGAACCATTCGGCCCTTTTCTGGTCCTTTCTCGAGCAAGTGGACCCGGCCTGCAAAGCCCACAGGAAAGAGATCAGGTCTGCCCAGTGGAGTGTTCCGCCATGGGCGTATTGACAAGCATTTATATTTTGGTACGATAATACCAAAATATACTTCGACGAGGTGAACTCCATGCCGGAAAAGGTAATGAGGAAGATAATCCAGATCGACAAGGACAAATGCGACGGATGCGGACAGTGTGCCGATGCCTGTCACGAGGGAGCCATCAGGATAATCGACGGGAAAGCCAGACTTGTCAGCGACTCCTACTGCGACGGGCTTGGTGACTGCATAGGTGAATGTCCCCTGGGTGCTATATCCTTTGTCGAGCGCGAAGCGATGCCCTATGATGAAGAGGCCGTCAAACGCAACATGGAGGCCAAAAAGCAGGGTGCTCCCCTTCCCTGCGGATGTCCAGGCACCATGGCAAGGTCTCTCAGAGATGAACAAGGCTCGGACTGGGAGTCCTCCTGCCAGGTCCAGGTCACACCAACAGGTCCCGCACATTCCGAACTGTCAAACTGGCCGGTCCAGCTCAGACTGGTCCCCGAGAACGCGCCATACCTCAAGGGGGCCGACATTCTTTTGTCTTCCGACTGTTCCGCAGCTGCATCCCCGGACTTTCATAACCGCTTCGTGCGTGGCCGGGTCCTTCTCATGGGTTGTCCCAAGCTTGATGATCCGGATTATTACAGGGAGAAACTTGCAAGGATGATCAGGGTCAACGAGCCTCCTTCTATTACGGTCGTCAGAATGGAGGTCCCATGCTGCGGAGGTCTTGTAAGGCTTGCCGAGGCTGCCGTTGAGGAGGCGAAAGTATCGGTCACCCTCAGAAGTGTCACCCTTGATGTCCGTGGCGGTATCATCGAGGACCAGAGCGTAAAATATCGCTTCCAGTAGTTTGGACTTGATGCCCCCGCGGGTTAAAATAGCCATAGCACCGGAAGCTGGACAAGATACCGGGGGTTAAAAAGATGGATCAGAACAGGAGTTCCAGCGGGTCCAGATCAAAATTTGCTTCCTTGCTGATCCCGGCAATAATAGCCTTTCTTTCGGCGGTCCCCCTGGCGAGTGTCGTATCCGCTCACGGTGGGCCGCTTCTTTTGTCCCAGAGGGACGGGATCATCAGGTACATTACCGAGGTGGGGCTTGTCCCGGTGGAGGTGGCAAAGGGTTACGATCCCGATATGGGACCCGACGGGGTCTCCATTGTCTATGTTACAGAAGATGGTGTGCCGGGAGGGCCCCTCTCGTCGTCAATATGGATAAAAAACACCAGGACGGGAAGCGTCCGCTCCCTTATCAGGGTTGACGGAAGGGTGACCGGCCCGAAGTGGTCCCCCGGGGGTGAAATGGTTGCCTTCATGATGTTCGGGGAAGAGGATTTGTGGACCGTGCACGTGGTAGGATCCGACGGTTCCGGGCTGCTAAGGGTCGCACCCCCTCATGGGTCCCAGGAATCCTTCTCCCCGGGCAGCCTGGTCTGGCACCCCGGTAATGAAAGTCTTATTGTCCACGATCTGGATGTTCTGCGCAGGTATGCTCTTGACGGGAGCGAGGAGGAAAAGATACCCCTTGAAAGGTTTACAGGGGAATTGGGCCTGATCACATCCACCGACCGTTTCATACCCCACCCCCTGCATGAGGGTGTCTGGGCCTTTACAATGTCCGTTCCCGGAAGCCCAGAGTTCGAGAAAAAATTCGGCGAACCGAACCAGGCTCTTTTCATTATCGATCTGGATACCGGAACCAGGAAAAGGCTGACGCCCGATGACATGTTTGCGACAGACATTGACTGGTCAAGGAGCGGCAGGGTTATCTATTTCAGCGGATACCGGGACTCCATGATGAATGAAGATTACCCTTTCAGGGTCTACTCCCTCGATGTCCAGACACTGGAGATAACAGAGATCTGCTACGGGGAACAGCCCAGCCAATAAAGCCTAGCCCGAGCTGTCCTCTATTTCCTGGATCTTTTCCTCGAAGCCATATATTGTGCCGTCGATCTCCTCGACGGTGCGATCCAGGTACTGGATGCCCGTTATCTCGTAACCTGAAGGCAGATGGTTGGAGAAACGCTTAACCTTGAGAAGAGACTTGAGGTAGCTCTTCTCGAAGAGGTTTATGACCTGCGCCGCCGTCAGGGCGTCGGCCTTGCCGTTCTCCAGAAAGAGGTAGGCCATCTCAAGGTTCTCGCCTATTTCCATCTCCCCGTACCAGATGTCCGCCAGGGTCTCCCTGAAGCGTTCCCGCTGCCGGGGGTCCACCATTTCACGGATGGCCCTCTCGATGAACTTCAGCCCCCTTCTCAGTTCGCTTTCCACGATCCTCATATCGCCCTGGGGGAGGGAGAAGGATGCTATGTATTCCGCCTCGTCCGGCAAGGTCCTTCTGCCCTTCAGAAGTTTGCCGTAGTCGGGCCTCAGGGTAACCGATGCCTTTTCAGGCTGAGCCGACACCAGGTCCCTGAAGACCCTGCCGGTGTCGAATCCTTTGGACTCCTGGGGGGACTTTTTGAGCCAGGTAACAAAACCCGTTTCGAAGAGTCCCTTCCTTCCTGCTCTTCCCGCCATCTGGAGAAATTCGTTCTTTGATATGGGTTCCCTGTCATGGTAGCGTACCAATTGCGCGAAAATAACGTACTCGGCTGGAAGGTTGACCCCCAGGGCCAGGGCGTTGGTACCGCATACAACGTCCAGTATCCTTTCCCGGAAGGCTGACTCGACCAGGAGTTTCTCCTTGGGCAGCATCCCCCCGTGGTAGACACCCACTCCCCTCAACAGAGGCATATGTACGTTGCTTACATCGAGGATGCGGGCCAGTTCGTAGAGCCGATCCCTGTGTGCTTTTGCCTTCCGGGGGCGCTTGCGCGCTATCTTGTAGGCAAGGTCCACCGCACCCTTCTGGGAAAAGCAGAAGACCAGCGCGTCATGAAGCTTTTCAAGGATGGCGGGTTTTTTCGGGGTGAAGACCAGTTTTGTTACACGCTCGCGCCCTTCGTAGACCTCAAAAGATCTCCCGGTGACCTCACCCAGGTAATCCCCCACCGATCGAGCACCTCCGAAGGTGGCTGACATTACAAGGATCGGTGAATCGGGACTTGTGGCAATGATCCCCTCTATATATGTGCGTGCCCTGTCGGGGTCGTCAAAAATATAGTGGAACTCGTCGATCACCACCCTCAGACCCGGTGTGCCTGCGTATTTCAGGGTGTAGATCTCCTGGGTGCAGCATATCACCGGGGCGTTCTCGTTCTTCTTGAAATCGCCCGTTTCAATGCCGACATCCAGTCCCATACGCCTCAGTTCCATGTACCGCTCGTTGCTCAGGGCCTTGATAGGGGCCGTGAATATGATGCGCCTGACACCGGGGGGCCAGATCTTTCCCTCAAGGTCCATAAGTCCGGACCACAGGTAGGCTACCCAGGTCTTTCCCGATCCGGTGGGTGCGGCCAGGACGGCGTCCCTGTCCCTGATCCTGTTCCAGGCCTTGACCTGCCAGGGGTAAAAAATTCCGTATTGTTCTGCCATGTCCGCCTCATTTCCTGAAGTGTTGCCGTGAAGGTCTCCGACGGTACTTATATTACTATGAACACCCTTTTACGAGTTCAATGTTGGATCTTCCTTCCTTGACAAATGGGAAGAGCCGATAATATTATCAACCTAAGTCACCATCCGGTGACAGGAGGGAATATGCGCGATAAAGAGGAGACCAGGTCGAAGATACTGGAAGCGGTAGGAAAGATCCTCGAAGAAGAGGGCTTTCAGGGAATAGGCGTCAACAGCGTTTCCCGGAAGGCCGGGGTGGACAAGGTCCTGATCTACCGCTACTTCGGGGATCTGCCGGGGCTTCTTCGGGAGTTTGCCTCCAGCGGAGACTACTGGCCGTCAATGCACGGCCTTATAGAAAACGCCGAAAGGACCCCGCTTCCGCCCGAATCGTCGGATCTCGCCCTGGCCCTCCTGAAGGGCTATATCCGGGAGATACGGAATTCCCCGTCGGCCCAGGAGTTGCTCCTTGGGGAACTGGTTTCACGCAACGAGCTGTCTGAGGTGTCGGCAATGAAGCGGGAGAGGCAGGGGGCAGACCTTATCGAGGCCCTTGTCAGTGCAGCGCCCGATGCGGGCAAGGTAGACGTAGCTGCCATGGGTGCCCTCCTTTCTGCGGGGCTTACCTTCCTTATGCTCAGGGCCCGGAACTCCGATGCCTACCTGGGTATAGATATCTCCTCCGAAGAGGGGTGGGAGCGTATCGAAAGGGCCATGGAGGAACTCGTCAAGGGAGTCCTGGATAACGGTCAGTAGCCGATGAAGATAAAAGGGTTTCCACCATGGGAATCCGGAACCCTCATATAACAGTAAACCCCAAGGAGGAGTAATTTTGAGAAAACATGTTCTTATTCTTTGTGTCGGTTTTGTATTGGCAGTCCTGGTGAGCGGCACTGCGCTGGGTGCAGGATTCGCGCTTTACGATTTCAGCGCCAGGGGCAACGCCCTGGGTGGCGCCATGGTCGGGCGGGCCGACGACCCTTCGGCGATCGCTTTCAATCCGGCCGGGATCACCCAGATACCGGGGAGCAGTTTCATGACGGGCCTGGCATTCATTATGCCCGGCGGAAGATTGACCAACCTGACGACAGGCGGGAGCGAATCCCTGATAGACCACACTTTCATTCCTCCTCATTTCTACTACACCCGCCAGATGAGCGACCGCCTCTGGTTCGGCCTCGGCCTTATGACCCGCTTCGGCCTCGGGACCGACTTCCCCGAAGATTGGTACGGAAGATACAACAGCTACTACGCCAACATCCAGTCCGTATCTCTCAACCCCAACCTGGCCTGGAAGGTGAACGAACAACTGTCGGTTTCCGTCGGGGTCGAGGCGTTGTGGTTTGAATACGGTGCAAGGAGGAAAATCCCCCCTTCACAGCAGGTGCCAATGGAGGCAGATTTCAGACTTCTTGGAGACGACATAGGCTATGGCTGGAACGTGGGGCTTCACTACAAGCTTGACGAAACCACCAGGATCGGACTTCACTACCGAAGCCAGGTTAACCTGACCATCTCAGGAATTGTAGATTTTCTGGGCTCCAGAGATGCCTGGGGAGATTTAACCCTTCCAGAAATGTTCATGTTCGGGATAAGCAAACAGGTTACTCCTAAACTGAACATCGAAGTGGGGGCCATATACACGGGGTGGAGTTCTTACAACAGATTGCAGATCAATGTGGAAGGCCTGCCACCTAATTTGGTAGAAAAGAACTGGAAGAACACCTGGAGATACCAGCTCGGGCTCGAGTACAAGTACAGTCCCGAGTGGACCTGGAGGTTCGGCTACACTTATGACCAGGAGCCCTCCCCTGACAGCACGATCGACTTCCAGACGCCCATGAGCGACCGCCAGCTTTTCTCCATAGGGTTCGGCTACACCAAGAACGACAGGACCTGGGACTTCGCTTACACCTACCTTATGGCCGACGACAGGACCATAGCTGGCCGGCCTGGAGAGGGGATACCCAATTCGCGCACCAGCAATATGGTGTCAACGGACAGCGAAAATGTC
>DFZC01000008.1 GCA_002383685.1 Synergistaceae bacterium UBA4066
CTTCACCGTCAAGATCGATGTTCCTTGCCTCGATCTCGGCCCAGAAAACATCGCCGTTCTTTTTTACCACCCTCGATACCCAAGGCCCGGCATACTCCTTGACAAGATCTTCCTGGATTTTGCCGCGATCTTCCTCATATATCGCAAGTTCCATAAGGTTTTTGCCCAACAGCTCTTCCCTGTCATAGCCAAGAGTCCTGAGAACCGCGGAGTTTACATCAACTGCAATGCCGTCTTTTTGGATCACTATCCCTTCCATGGTGACTTCCGAGAGCAGGCGAAAACGCTCCTCGCTCTCGCGAAGGATCTGTTCGGCCCTCTTTCTCCCCCGAATGTCCGTAGCTATGCTCATTACGGCTGGCGTTCCCTTCCAGTCGAGACTCTTTGTCAGAACAAGCAGGGGGATCACCGACCCGTCACGGTGGAAGTGAGCCGACTCGAATGACAACTCACCCTTCTCGACGATCATACGGAAACGCTCCTCCAGGAGTTCCACGCTTTCGGGAACGTCAAGATCCCTGAGGTTGAGAGCCCTGAACTCCTTCTCGGTGTAACCGTGAAGTCTCAGGGTCTCCCTGTTGGCATAAATAAAGTTGCCTTCTGTGTCATGAATGGTTATGGAAGCAGGCGCCCTGTCCACCATCTCGCCAAAAAGGGAGAGCCTCTCCTCATGGGCTTTCTGTCTTGTGATGTCCATGGCAAAAACCGAAAGCCTGTTGACCTTGCAGGAGGAGTCGAAGACGGGGTAGATCGAGTTGAAAAAATATCTCCCCGACCTTTCATCCTCGAACTGCACCGGCTCCCCGGTGCTGACCACCTCTTCAGCGCGAGCCCTGCGTATTGCCGCGACCTCGGGGGGAAGCAGATCGTAGACGTTCCTGCCCACAAGATCCTCGCCCCTGGAGAAACCCATCCGCCTGCCCATCATGTCGTTGGCGGCGATAACGACACCGTCAAGATCGATCAGGAAAGCAGATTCCGTGATCGAGTTGAGCATGGAAGTGAAGAAATCCTCGAAAAGGACAGTTTTTTTCTCGCCATCATTTTTTGCCATGTCAATTCCTCCAGGATGAAGGGATCTTCAGGAGCGATCTTCCTTCAGGATCTCAGATGATCCGCCGCTTTCGGGAGAAAGAGCGATCCCGGAAAATATCTTTACAACTTCCGGGTCGAACTGCGTCCCGCCGCACTGTCGAAGCTCGGCTAAGGCATCCTCCCTGCTCATGGCCTTCCTGTAAACTCTCCCCGAGACCATGACATCGTAAGCCTCGGCCGCCCCGAGTATCCTCGACAGCAGGGGGATCTCGTCTCCCTTGAGCCCCTTGGGATACCCCTTTCCGTCCCAGTGCTCGTGATGGGTCAGGATGATCTTTGCCAGGGGGCTGTACTCACTGACTGTGCTCAGGATGTTATACCCTGTTTCAGGGTGTTTCCTTATCTCCTCCCATTCCTCTTTATCCAGGGGTCCATCCTTTTCCAGGATCCTGCTGCTCACCGCGATCTTCCCTATGTCATGAATGATCCCGGCGGTCTTGAGCTCATCGATCTCCGGCTGAGCAAGGCCCATTTCCCGTCCTATGGCCTCGCTCAATACGCTTACATTCTCGGAATGCTCCTTTTCTTCGGGTGATTTCGAGTAAAGGGTCTTCAGAATAAGGTTCACCGACCTGTTATGATAGCTGCTCTTTTCAGATATCTTGCGGCGGTACATCTGGTCCTCGGCCATATCGAAGACCTTTTCCACGCTCTTGCCTGCATCGGTCTTGGTGGCTCCCCCAAGGGACACGGAAATGGGAAGATCCTTTACTTGCTCCTTTGACATGGCATCGCTGATCCTGGCCATAAGGGGATCCAGATGGTCCCGGTCCGTCAAGGGCAGCAGGATCATGAACTCGTCCCCCCCTATCCTGGCAACGATGTCATCGGCTCGACACTCCTCCCTGAGCACTCCGGCAACCTTTTTCAGAAGTTCATCTCCTGTGGTGTGTCCGAAAGCGTCGTTAAAGAGTTTCAGGCCGTTGACATCTATCATGACCAACGACAGGGGAAGGTTTCGGGGAACGTCCAGACGCCTTAGTTCCTCCTCGAAAAAGCGGCGGTTGTACAGGCCTGTCAATTGGTCATGGTAGCTCAGGTACTCTATCTCCCGCAGCCTGTTCCTTTTCTCGGTGCAGTCCCTGAACACGACCACCACACCGGAAATTTCGCCATCCTTGTCCCTTACCGGGGCCGCGCTGTCCTCTATCGGGGTTTCCTGGCCGCCTCTTGAGACAAGGATACAGTTCTCCTCCAGTTCGACGGCTTCTCCACCGTCCAGGACCCGCCTGACCGGGTCCGGGGCCTTATCCCTTGTCCGTTCGTTAACGATGTTGAAGATATGCCTGAATTCCTTCCCCCTGGCATCCTCAGCATCCCACCCCGTCAAATTCTCTGCAACACGGTTCATTACAAGCACTTTCCCTTCGTTGTCGGTGGATATGATCCCGTCACCGACAGAAAGGAGTGTGGTCCTGAAGAGCTCTTTTTCAAGAGAGAGCGCCCGTTCCATCTGCTTGCGTTCCGTAATGATCTCGGAGTAATAGATCGTCCCCTCGATCTGGCCCCCGGTTTTGTACCATGGCCGGCACTTCCATCTGATGTTGTCAAACTTTCCATCCTCACGAAGGATGAAATCGTCCTCTGAACCCAGTATTTCCCCGCACAAAGCCCGTTTGTGGATCTCTATCCATTTTGCGTCAAGATGTGGGAAGACCTCCCTGAAAGTCCTTCCGGCGACCTCGACCCCTTTAATACCGTTGTTCTCAAGCATTTTTTCGCTGACGAACACAAACCTCAGATCCCTGTCAAGCACCATGATGGCGTTGGGATCATGCTGTATCACGTGTTGAAGGAGTTCCCGCCACTCCTGGATCTCCGAAATATGACGACCGATACTGCCGCGCATCTCATTGATACGATCGACCAAAAGCTGGAGCTCATCGCCCTTCTGAGAAGGCCGTTGCAGTTTGAAGACTTCCCGCAGGTCGGTCAGATCGTCGGTCTTGACAAAGCGGGCGAGACGGAAGAGTTGGCCGCCGATTACCAGGTGGTATACCCCTGCAATGACCAATGAGAGGACAAGAGAGAGGAAAAATTGGATAAGGAGCATCAATTTGACCCACTTGACTATCTGGGACGAGAGTTCGTTCCTGTCCAGGAAGAGGGAGATGGAGCCGATATCCCTTATTTGACCACGATTGTCATAGAAAAGGTCCTGAGAGACCACCTCAAGCGATGGATCCGTGGCCGTACCGGCGGAGAAAACCTCGCCTTCATCGTTTCGGACCTCAACCCTTTTAATGTAGCTGAACTTGACTATCCCTTCTATCTGACTCTGAAGGGCTCCGTAGTCTGTTACCCAAAGTGCGGGGATCAGGAATGGAAGATAGACTTCCTCCACCTGTTCAAGGTTCCTCTCAAGGTGACCTGACTCATGTCTGTACACAAAGAAGCCCAGTATTCCTGTCACGACAAGCGACACCAGGATGAAGCCGAAAAAGGCGTAAAGGAAGAACTTCCAGGTGCTTGAATATCTCCAGCTAGTCATCTTCGAACGTAGCTTCTCCTGGGCAATCCTTGCCGTTCTGGCCGACCATGAGATGGGCTGTTGTTTCACTGACTATCCTGTCGTAGGTTCCGTCCTCCTTCATGCTCCTCAACGCTTCAGCCAGAGACTCTGCAAGGTTGCCGTGACTGTTATGCAGGTAGAGGTGCATGTTCCTGCTTGCCAGAGGCGGCTCCAGGTGGCGCATCCCTTCAAAACCCCTGAGATGGATCTGCTCATAGCCCGTCAACTTGTCGTAAAGTGCTATGTCAATGCGATCCTTGTCGAGCATATTGAAGAGTTCCGTTTCGGAGGGGACCAGGGTTACCTCAGGGAAACCGCTTGTGTTCTCCTCCAGGATCTTCCAACCCTTCACGACCCCTACCCTCAGGCCACGAATGCTGTCCCATCCGTCGATGGAAAGATCCTTTTTGGAGAAGGCCACGAAATCCATCACCATGTTCGGCTCCGGCACCATAACCAGGTTGGGGAAGTTCTTCTCCATCCCCTCGATCCGGTTCAGTTCGCCGTCAGCCAGTCCCTCGTTCACGTCCGAAAGAGACCTGCCGGTTGGATTGAAAACAATCTCTGCATCAAGACCGATCCTTCTGAAGGCTTCCTTGACCAGAAGGTCAAGCATCCCTGTCTGGTCACTCGTTGAAAGAAGGCTCTTGTAAGATGTACTGATGATGAGGGGTGTTGCTTTAACCTGGGCAAATGCAGGAAGAGCAGAATTAAAGGCTAAAAGGAAAGCCGGCATCAGCAAAAGTGCGGGAAAAAAGAACCTGGATGATATTCTCTTGTTCAGGCCGAACACCTTCTTTCTAAAAAGCATTACTTTCCGGTTCACGATTTCAACCGTTGATAATACCATCTCTTTAACCATAATACAACTTGACTCTTGTACTCTTGTGTTGGAACCCTCTGATAACCGCCTCAAATACCCTCCTGTTATAATTTACCAGATATGCATTGTCCTGGAGGGGGATCTCTTGGACGAGCACTGTCTGCTGACACGCGGGGGAAGAGTTTGGACCGGAGGACCAGGGAGGTCCGAGGCAGAGGCGGTTCTGATTGCCGGGGAGGAAGAATACTTCCCGGCGGAGACTGGATCTAGAGGTGAAAAAACAAATAAGCGAGGCCCTCACCGAGGGCCTCGCTTGCGTTATGCCGGGACTGGTCGAACTAGAACTCGCTCTGAGGCTGGTAGGTCTCAAGGTAAACCTGTCTGCCGCCTTGCGCCTGAAGTATGGCAGCAGGTTTGTTCAAAGGATTGTGGGTTGCCTTGTCCACAGTAAGATTGAAGTGCAGCAGCTGCAGCCCCTTGGTGTCCTCTATGGCATCCCTCACCGCTTCGCCTTCCGCCTTGCCTGCCCGCTTTATGGCATCCGCGATCCAGTAGAGGATGTCGTAAGCCGCAACAACATTGACGATCTCTGTGGGTTTTTCCTTGAACCTCGCTTCGTATTTCTCGATAAGGGGTACCAGGATCGGATCGTCGAAGCTGAGGTGGTATACCCAGTAGCTGCCTTCCATGGCATCTCCGGCGATTTCGAACATGTTATTGCTGAACCCGTCTCCGCCGATGAAGACAGGCTTCCAGTCAAGTTCCCAGGCCTGCTTCATCATGAGTGCCATTTCCTTGTAGAGGTTGGGCATTACCAGGGCCTTGGCACCGCTGTTCTTGGCATTCGTAAGCTGGGCGCGGAAGTCGACATCTCCTCCGCGGAATCCCTGGTCGCTGACGACCTTACCTCCGAGGCCCGTGTAGGTCTTGATGAAGAATTCCGTCAACCCCTCGGAATAATCGCTTCCCACATCATGGAGGATGGCCGCTTCCTTGATACCGAGCTTGTTATAGAGATACTCCGCGAAGACCTTGCCCTGGTAGGGGTCGGTGAAGCACTGCCTGAAGGAG
Source organism: Synergistaceae bacterium UBA4066 (assembly GCA_002383685.1). Lineage (GTDB taxonomy): Bacteria > Synergistota > Synergistia > Synergistales > Thermovirgaceae > UBA4066. The sequence continues at coordinate 5,502 of DFZC01000008.1, forward strand.
TAGGGCCTGGCCTTTCCGGTCTCGGGATCCACTGTTACCGCCGGGTTGGTCGGGAAGCTCCCTATCTGGGGCACCTTGTACTGTTCAATGATCGGGATGGTCGCGATGTTAAGGCCGCTGAAGTTGGTACCGCCTATGGCGACTACCTTGTCCTCAAGGATAAGCCTGCGGACCGCGCTGATGGCATCCTCTGCCTTGGCCTTCACGTCGTAGACTACCAGTTCCAGCGGACGTCCGAGAACTCCTCCCGCTGCGTTGATCTCCTCCACCGCTATGATCGCGCCATTCTTTTCATGGACACCCCATGTTGCCGCGTCGCCCGTAAGATTCGCAACATAACCTATCTTGATAGGCTCTGCGGCAAATGCCACGGATGATAGGACCAATAAAACCATTAACGCTCCAATGATCCTCTTCTTCACCATTGATACACCCCCTTTTCCAGATGTCTTGAGTATAGGTATGGTTTTTTGAGGTGTCAATACAACGAGTTGATTCTCTGTTTTGGCATACAACAGATTGATTGACATGGTATTCCCTGTTGGTAAAGTAGTACAAAACGGAAGGATGGGGGCATAATAACACGAGATCGTCCCCGTAACCCCTGGATCTGGAAGGGAGCAAATAACCATGAGAAATTTTGACCCCTCAGGCATCATCGAACTCCTGTCGGACCTTGTAACAATACCCAGCCCGTACTTCCAGGAAGAAGAGATCATGGGGTTCGCCCTCTCGTGGATGAAGGAGGCGGGGGTCCCGGCAGGGTTCCACCGCTTTCACGAAAAAAAGATCCACGACTACCGGGGAACCAACGTTGTGGGCGTCATTGAGGGCAGTGCTGGAGGGCCTGTCATCATACTCAACGGTCACCTGGATACGGTGAAGCTCTGTGAGGGGTGGACCAGGGACCCCTTCGGAGCCGAGATCGAGGGCAACAGGATGTACGGCCTGGGCTCATGCGACATGAAAAGCGGTTGCGCGGCCATAATGGTAGCCCTGCGGGAGTTCCTCAAGAAGGGATCCTCTTTCAGGGGAAAGATAATCTACACCCTTGTCTGCGACGAGGAGGGCCCCTTCGGCCTGGGGACCGACGCTCTCATCCTTGACGGCATTATCCCTTCCGGAGCCGACGTGGCAGTAATTACCGAACCGAGCAGCGCCTTCGCCCATACCGGGTACCCGAGCATCTGCCTTGGGGCACGAGGAGGGTGGAACTACTCGGTGAACTTCAGGGGCAGGTCGGCTCACGGGGCGGAACCGGAGAAAGGGATCAACGCCGTCAGCGAGGCGGCCAAGGTGCTTATCGAGCTCGAAAAGACCGAACTGAAACCCAACGATAAACTTGGTCCCGGTTCGCTTTGCTGCATCGACTTCCAGGGGGGAGAGGCGGCGCTTTCCGTACCCGACGAAGCACACTTCACCATTTTCCGCCACGTGGTGGTCGGGGAGACAAGGGAGACCGTACTCAGAGAAGCGGAGGAAGCAATAGGAAGGGCAGATATAAGGGGCACAGCCAGGATAAGTTTTCGGGAAGCTCCCCACAAAGACTGCGACGGCTTCCCGGCCTACGTGATACCCGAGGATCATCCAATGGTGGCGGAGATGTCAAAGGCCATGAAAACAGTCACGGGCAGAAACCCGACCTTCAGTTACTTCTCAAGCGTTGGCGACTTCTGCTACACCGGGGGGAGGCTGAACATCCCGACTCTTGTAGTTGGCCCGAAGGGCGGCAACTTCCATGCGGCAGACGAGTACGTGGATATCGACTCCGTTGCCGCCACGGCCGGGATCATCCACGAGTTCCTCCGCAGGATCACGGGGTGACAGAGGCACGGCCCCCGATGATCGGATATCATTTCCAGTTAGACAGTCTTTGCATGGAGGGAAGTAAATGAATCGGGTCTCTTTTGAAGCAGCGCCAGGCGTCAGGCTTGACCTTATCGACCTTCCACTCCCTATGGAGGGGTATCATGACTTCTTCGGCATCTGGCTGTTGCGGGACGAAACAAGGGGCCGCAGTGCCGTAGTGGACGTGGGCCCAACCTCCACGGCCTCCCTGCTCATCGAGGAACTTCACCGGCTGGGGGTCCGGAGGCTCGACTATGTTCTTCTGACCCATATCCATCTTGACCATTCAGGAGGGCTGGCAGAGGTTCTCCGGGCGTTCCCTTCTGCGAGGGTCGCTGTCCACCCGAAGGGAAAACCCCACCTTGTAAACCCTGAAAGACTCTGGAACAGCAGCCTGGAGGTCATCCCCGATATGGCCCTTGCATACGGGGAACCCTCCCCGGTGGAGGATAACCTTTTCATACCCGAAGAGACTCCCATACCAGGGGTCATTGCCATTGACACCCCGGGGCACGCACCGCACCACCGGTCTTTCCTTTATGAAACTCCTGGCACAGGCATTCTTTTCGCCGGCGAGGCCGCCAGCACTTACTCCCGGCTCGACCACCTGGTCCCCGGCGCGGAACCATACAGATACCTTCTGCGCCCCGCCTCGCCGCCAAGGTTCTATATCGACACCGCCCTGGATTCTATCGAAAAACTTAAGGCCCTGGAGGCCTCTGTAATGTGCTACGCACATTTCGGCTTCACACGGGAGGTAAACCGTATGCTCACCGAGGCGGGGAAGCAGATAGGGCTCTGGAGGGGGCTGATCATGGAGTTCCTCGAAACTAAGGGCCTCGTAACGGCAACCATGGTGAACATCGACGAACTGATGGCTTTCCTGATCGAAAGGGATCCCTGGCTTTCCGATTTTCCGATGCTGCCTGAGGACATCAGGTCCAGGGAGATGGGGTTCATGGCCTCAAGCACTGCCGGTTTCCTTCAAGCCGTTGTTTCAGAAAAAGACCAAGGTTGAAGCAGATGTGATGTCACCAGTACCTTTGCCCTTTGTGCTCAAGCCAGCCCGGCAAATGCTGTTCCGATGGATCACGGTGGGTCCAGTGAATGACCCCACCCTCGGGGTTCCATTCGTACTCCCCGAAGAACTCCACAGGGTCCCCCCGCTCTAAACCTTCGATCCGGGGGGCAAGGTCGATGTTGTGGGCTATCAGGAGGGTCTGCCCGGTCGATAATTCAACAATGAAACGCTGGTGCCGGCTCCCCTTGCTGTCGTCCGGGAGGATCCTTGTGACCGTCCCGGAACCTCTTACCTGAACACCGCCCCTGCGGTCCTGGTAAAGCTTTTCCAGCAGCCTGTCGCCTTCGAGGCTGCTATCGGTGACAACAGTATCCGTATGCCTGAGAACGGAAATCCCGGCAAATGCCAGGTAGACAACTGCCAGGACCACAGCAATAAATAATGACTTTCTCTTCATTTGTTCCACCCTTAAAATATGTAGTCACGAGATAGCCATGAGGCCGTGGAAGCCGGCCTCATGGCTATCTCGAAAGATCAGCAGAACTTTTCCCTGAAAGCCTCCCTGGCTTTTTTACTCCTGTCTGAACAGGCATCGGTCAACCCGTCTCCGAAATCAAAGGCTTCCCCGCTCACAGATAGCGCCCAGGCATCCCGATACCTCATCCCCAGGTTCCCTAAAAGCGCAAGGAACCACGGGGGTCCAAAGGAGTGTATGTTCAGTCCAGGGTTTGTTCTTTTATCCGGTTGCACCGGTTCCAGGACAAAACCTTCAGGGTACTTTTCCAGGGACGCGTCTACGAACACCAGAACATCATCAGGCCCTATATCGGACACGGCTTCCGGAAGCAGCTGGTGTCCCAGCCACAGATAGGCTTGCTTGCCGGCCCTCTCAAGATCCTCTTTCAGCAAGGGGGCCAGCATGTGGCCCACCCCGTCATCCTGTCTGAAAGGGTTGCCGTAACCGAATATCCTTAACAACTGCCCATCACCCTTCAGCTTGTTACCTCTCCACGAAGGCTCCCGTCAGCCTCAAAGATCTCCAGGTGCAAAGGCATCCTTCCCACTGCATGGGTGGAACATGACAGGCATGGGTCGTAGCATCGGATCACATGCTCCATCCTGTTGAGGATCCCTTCCGAAGGTTCCCCTCCCCTGATGTGCTCCTTCGCCACCATCTCCACTCCCTTGTTCATGGCGAAGTTGTTGTGCCCCGTGGCGACTATAAGGTTGACCCCCGTGAGGGCACCACTTTCGTTTATCTTGTAGTGATGGATAAGTGTTCCCCTCGGGGCCTCGATCACGCCTATTCCTTCCGGGAAAAGTTCCGTCGATGTAACCCTCAGGTCGCTGCCAGTTATGTCGGGATCCTCCATCAGCTCTTCGATCCGCTCCACCCCGTACAGGGTCTCTATCAGCCTGGCGTAATGGTAGTAAAGGGTCTTGTGGACGATCCCGTCCTCTGTCCCCTTGCGGAATTCCGCCAACTCTTCCGATGCCTCAGGTGTGGAGATATCATCGCAGGCGTTTACCCTGCCCAGGGGACCGACACGGTAGCTCCCGTGAGGATAGCCCATGGGCTTGTAGAACGGGAACTTGAGGTAGCTCCATGCTTCAACGTGTTCCCCTATGTTCTCAAGGTAATCCCAATCGGGGAACTCGTCGATGATCCTTCCCCGCGGCCCCCGGAGCCGGATGTCCCCATCGTAGATCTCCAGGAATCCGTCCTGAACCAGGCCCATGTAGGCAGTCTCAAGGGTGGCAAAGGTGGAAGCATTTTCTGAGTTCTCCTCCAGGTACCCCTTCGCGAGGTTAATGGCTTCCCTGACGATATCCTTCATCGCGGGTATCAGGGTCCGTATCGCGTCCACTTCTTGTGGCTTAAGGGAGCGGTTCACTCCCCCGGGTATGCTGTGCCAGGGGTGGACCTTCTTGCCGCCAAGAACCTGGATTATCTCCTGCCCGAATTTCCTCAGGGTCACCCCTTTGACCGCAAGGTCGGGAAACTTCTCTACCAGACCCGCTACGTTCCTTATCGCTGGGTCAGCATCGAACCCGAAAAGAAGGTCCGGGCTCGAAAGGTGGAAGAAGCTCAGGGCATGTGACTGGACGAACTGTCCCATGTGCATGAGTTCCCTGAGTTTATGTGCCGTTGGCGTAAGTTCCACGCCTAGCAGCGCATCGCATGCCTTTGCCGAGGCAAGGTGATGGCTCACGGGGCAGATGCCGCATATCCTCGGTGTGATCACCGGCATCTCCCGGAAATCGCGCCCCTTGCAGAAGTGCTCGAAACCCCGGAACTGGGTTACATGGAACCTCGCCTCGCTCGCATTTCCCATTTCGTCGAGGTGTACCGTGATCTTTCCGTGCCCCTCTATCCGGGTGATCGGGTTGATCTCTATTTTTCTGACGGTAGCCATTTCCCTACCCCCTCTAGTCGTAACGCATTTTTTCCGAGGGGACCTTGGGTATCCGCCCCTCGAGAAGTTCCTGGAAAACCCAGAGAATGGTGTCCGCATCGGGCGGACAGCCGGGAACATAAACGTCGACATCAACCTCGTAATCAACCGGAATGGCCTTCGGGAGAAGGTGCGGGATATCCTCGCGGGGGATCACCCCTTCGGGGTTTACCGTGCTCGGCGAATCCACGTAGGCCTCCTTGAGGGCACACTCCCTGTCGGAAAAGTTTCGCATGCAGTTGATCCCGCCGAAAACGGCGCAATCTCCCCACGCGACAATGATGTCGCACTGCTTGCGCATCTCCTTTGCCAGGTGGGCCTCCTCATCGTTGCCGAGAGCGCCGTCGATAACCCCTACGGTAGCCTTGGGGATCTTCTTGCCGTCGACTATCGGTGAATAAACTATTTCGATCTTCTCCAGAAGTTCAACTATGCGTTCGTCAATATCCAGGAACGACATGTGACATCCTGCGCAGGCCTCAAGCCAAACTGTTGCGACCTTGACCTTCGACATCAGTCCCGCACCTCCTCGAGCGAAACCATCCGGGCGGCCGCCGGAGGCTTTTCACTGGCGAACAGGTTCCCGCACGGAGCTTCTTTGGGTTTTTCGGGTGTAACTCCAAGATCCTTTGACAGGTCCTTGAGGACCGATGCCAGCCCCCTCACTTCACCCTTCGGTGGGATCACCACGCTCAGCCGCCTTCTCTCGCCCTCAATGGTGCAGTAGTGGCCGCTCCTCTCGAACCAGGCGGGCGCGGGGAGCAGGACGTCGGCAAGGTTCACCAGCGGGTGGGCCCAGAAGGGGCACTGTACGACCACGAATCTTGAACCAGATATTGCCGAAAGGCTGGCCTCATCCTCGGGAACAAGTCCCGTGGAGTAGACGTACATGAAATCCAGTTTCTTTTTGCCCAGCCAGGGTTCGTCGGCAAGGACCGTGTTTATCGTGCCCAGGCTGTTGCCGCTCACCACCAGAGGGACCATCCCTATTCCGTCGTCAAAGAACGCCCCGCACGCTATGGCAAGGTTTACCGAGGCAGCCACCGTGGCCGGGTCCCTGGAAAGGCATCCCCCCAGCACGAATACGGGTTTTTTGGAATCCATAAGGGATCCGAGGATCTTTACGACCATCTCTTCAGTAAGACCTGCCTTTTCGGCGACTTCCGCGGCGGTTACCTGGACGGTCTTTTCGGGATCTCCACCAGTAGCCTTCAGGGCTTCCACCATTCCTGCCAATCCTTCGATCAGCCTGATATTCTCTGCCGGGGTCTTTGTCACTGCGTCAACATCGGTAATGTCCCGGAAAGGACTGGGGCTGCATGAAATATTGACCAGCGATGCCCCGTTCCTCAGGACACCAACGCGGATGTAGCTTGCTATCACCGGGGCTTCTTCGTCAGGATCGGCAGAAAGGTTCACTATGCAGTCACTGTCGAGAATTTTATGGGCGGCTGTAAAGGGACGCACTCCCTGTTTCCGGAAGGGCTCGAAACCCTTGACGAACCCCCTCAGCACATCCCCGTCGAAGGTGTCTATCCGTTCCATCCCGAGACCATCCTTGAAAAGCGAGACGAACAGTCCCAGCTCCTCGTCGGTGCAGAGGCTCGAAACCAGCACTCCGTCACTGTCGGCTTCATGGGCCTTACGGAATTGTTTGGCAACAAGGTCAAGTGCCTCTTCCCAGGTGGCCTCCCTGTAATGGGACCCCTCCCTGATCATCGGCACGGAGATCCTCTCCCGCTCCGCCGACCTCGGCAGGGTCCAGCGTCCCTTTTGGCAGAGCTGCCCCCCGTCTGGTTCGTTAACGGCAGTGCCCTCCACCCTGGCAATGCTGCCAGTGCGGACATAGGCCTTGATCCTGCACCCTACTGAACACAGCGGGCAGACGCTTTCGACCACGCTGTCGCAATCCTTCCGGCGTCCCCTGTAGGCAAACTCCCTCAGGGTTATGGTCCCCGTCGGGCAGACCTGCGCACATGCTCCGCAGGTAGTGCAGGTGCTGCTTTCGCCAAGTTTCCGGCCAAGGTCGGTCACGATAGTGGCGTTCCAGCCCCTCTTCTGGAGGTCCAGCGTATGGGTCCCCACCTTTTCAGCGCATACCCTTATGCAGCGAAGGCAGAGAATGCACCGGTTATGGTCTATCTGGATATCCCTGTGGGTCGCGTCGTTCTCGAAATCCGCGTAGAGATAGGGGTAGCGCACTCTGTCCATGCCATGGGCTATTGCCATGTCCTGAAGTTCACAGTCCCCGCTCTGGGAGCAGTACATGCAGAAATGGTTCCTCCCGGCGAAGATCAGTTCCAGCATCTGTCTCCTGTAATCCCTCAGCTTCTCAGTCCCTGTGGAAACCACCATGCCGTCCTGGGCAGGGGTGGTGCAGGCTGTCATCATCTTGGGGTTGTTCTCAACCTCGACGACACACATCCTGCAGGACCCTATCGGGGTCAGCCCCTCAAGGAAGCAGAGCGTAGGGATGTAGACATCGTTACTGCGGGCTACTTCGAGGATCGTATCCCCCTCTGTGCCCTTGCAAATTTTGCCGTCTATGTTAAGGGTTATGTCCTTCATCCTTCTATCCCCCCACCTCTTAAACTTTGGAGACTGCCTGGAAGGGGCAGACCTCGAGACATGTCCCGCACTTGATGCACCTCTCCTGGTCTATTACATAGGGAGTGTTCCTGTCGCCGGCAATGCAGTCAACGGGACAGTTCTTTGCGCAGATACCGCACTTGCGGCACTTTTCGGCGTCTATAACGAAAGAGATCAGCGCGCTGCATGCTTTGGCGGGACATTTCTTATCCTTGATATGAGCCTCGTACTCGTCCCGGAAATATCTCAGGGTGGTCAGGACCGGGTTCGGGGCGGTCTGTCCCAGACCGCAGAGCGACATCTCCTTGACCATGAGCGCCAGTTCCTCCAGGGTTTCCAGGTCCTTCATTTTGCCCTTGCCGGAGGTTATCTTCTCAAGGGTTAGAAGCATCTGCTTGGTTCCCTCCCTGCATGGAACGCACTTGCCGCAGGACTCCCTCTGGGTGAACTCGAGGAAGAACCTGGCCACGTCCACCATGCAGGTATCCTCATCCATGACAACCAGTCCGCCTGACCCCATGATCGCGCCGGCTGCTGTAAGGGATTCGTAATTCACGGGAAGATCCAGGTGTTCCTCGGTAAGGCAGCCGCCCGATGGGCCGCCTATCTGTACCGCCTTGAACTTGCGGCCGTTCAGGATACCTCCACCCATATCAAACACTATTTCCCTTATGGTCGTCCCCATGGGTACTTCAACCAGACCGGTATTGTTGACCTTGCCTGTCAGGGCAAAAACCTTTGTCCCCTTGGATTTCTCGGTCCCTATCGAGGCAAACCATTCCCCGCCTTCCCGGATAATGCTGGGAACATTTGCCCAGGTCTCAACATTGTTGATATTGGAAGGTTTACCCCAGAGCCCCTTGTTGGCCGGGAATGGCGGGCGCGGACGGGGCATCCCTCTTTCCCCCTCGATGGAAGCCATAAGGGCTGTTTCCTCACCGCACACGAATGCTCCTGCCCCTTCCTTCACGTGAAGGTGGAAGGAAAAATCGGTACCCATGATATTGTCGCCAAGGAGGCCATACTCAGTGCACTGGGCCATTGCCACCCCGAGCCTCTTGATGGCCAGGGGGTACTCAGCCCTGCAGTAGATATAGCCTTCGTCGGCCCCTATGGCGTAGGCCCCCAGCATCATGCCCTCGATGAGGGCATGGGGGTCGCCTTCAAGGATCGACCTGTCCATGAAAGCCCCCGGGTCGCCTTCGTCTGCGTTGCATATCACGTATTTCTTGTCGCCCTTGGCCCTGCGGCAAAACTCCCATTTAAGCCCAGTAGGGAAACCTCCGCCTCCCCTCCCCCTGAGCCCCGACGTCTTTACCTCGGCGAGCACATCCTCGGGATCCATGGCTGTAAGGGCCTTTGCAAGCGCCACGTAGCCGTCCCTGGCTATGTATTCCTCTATGTTGTCAGGGTTTATATATCCGCAGTTGCGCAGGGCTATCCTGAATTGTTTCTTGTAGAAGGGGATATCCCGATAATGGGGTATCTTGACCTTGTCTTCCGGGGTCGTGTATAGCAGCCTCTGCACAAGGCGTCCCTTGTAGAGGTGTTCCTCGACGATCTCGGCGACATCATCAGCCGTCACCCTGCAGTACAGGGAACCCTCCGGGTAGACGACGACGATGGGACCCATTTCACACATCCCGTGGCAGCCTGTCTCCACGAGCATTACTTCCTTGTCCAGCCCCCTGCGGGTTATCTCTTCCTTGAGAGCGTCATAAACGGGGGCGGCCCCGCTCGACTTGCAGCCTGTCCCTTTGCAGACCAGAACGTGGGCACGGTAAAGAGCCATTTCATCAAACCCCCTAGTCAGTTTGTCCGATAACCTTGTCTTCAACGACCTTCCCACCGACAAGGTGTTCTCCGATAATTCTCACCACATCTGCCGGAGTGACATCGCCGTAGGTTATGCGGGGCTCGCCGGGCCTTATCACATCCAGGAGGGGTTCTTTCTGGCACATTCCTATACAGCCGGTGGTCTCTACCGCCACGTCCCTGAGGCCCCTTTTATCCAGTTCCTCAAGAACGGCTGTCATGACCTCCCTGGCTCCTGCCGCTATACCGCAGGTCCCCATCCCGATTATCACCCTGGTAGCACCGCCGGAGCGGGCCGAAGTGAGATCTTTTGAACTCTCCTTGATCTTTCTAAGATCCTCCAGACTCTTGATCTTCACTGGTCTTCACCTCCAGAATGTTCTTACTCGTAGGAATTGATCACTTCCATGATCTTGTCCGGCGTCAGTCGTCCGTGGGTATCTTCATCGACCATCATCACCGGGGCCAGACCGCAGGCCCCCACGCAGGCGACAGGTTCAAGGGTGTACCTCAGGTCCTCGGTGGTGCCGTTCTCCTCCACCTGAAGAACCTTCTTGATCTTGTCAAGAAGGATAAGACTTCCCCTGACATGACACGCCGTTCCCCGGCATACGCGTATGATGTGCCTACCCCTCGGGTTGAGGTGGAACTGCGCGTAAAAGGTCGCAACCCCGTAGAGCTCGGAAGGCGGTATCTTCATCTCCTTTGAGACGGCCATCAGGGCATCCTCGGGAAGGTAGCCGAACTCCTTCTGGACTTCCTGGAGGACTGGTATGGTGCCGCCGTGCCCACCCTTCCATGGCGCTACAATCTGCCGGATCCTTTCTTCGGTGCTGGCTTTCGTCGGGCTCAATTCTCACTCACTCCTCCCTCGAAAACGAAAATATTATTGCTAATTTTTTCACATAACAAAACCCTTGACAATACGCCCTCAGATCATCAGTTGAATAGCGAGGCAAGGTTCATGGAGTTACCCGAAAGGATCGCAAGAGGGCTACCGGACGTAATGACCTGCTCAAACAGATATTTCCACCGATTAAACCTTAAATCAGGAACCGGCGCAACAGGTAGACAAGATGTTCAATAATAAGCGGACCCGCCTTTTTTTGCATCGATGCCGACATGCAAAATGAATTTGCAATATAGATGTAGTATCATGAAACCGTAACACATTATTCTGTCCCTTGTTTTGACAAATGATCTCATGGCTGCTTCCCGCAAAGCATCCTGAAACTCTTTCCAGGTTGCCCGGGATCTGTTGCAGATAAGGAAAAGTGTAAGGGGGGATGGCGTCATGGCGGGAAGGGATCTGCTGAAAAGGGCGGAGATCGGGTTCGACGTGGTGGTGCTTCTCGTTGCGGGAGCAACGATGCTGATAACAGGCACATTGCTTTTCCCTGTTGCGGCAGGCCTTCTCCCATACTACGAGAACGGCCTTTACGGGCTTCTTCTTTTCATCTTTGCTCTCCAGATGATCACCCTTGGGAGGACCCCCTTCGGTGATGCCCCACGTTCGAAAGCCCTTCTGGCGACAGGGTGCGCGATAGCCGCGACAGGGATAGTCACCTGCTTCATCCCCGATATCTTCAGCCGTGTCCCCCGTATTATTCTGTCCATCTGTTTCGGCCCGGGGAGCGTAGCCCTTCTGCTCCAGATGATCTTTTCCAGGGACAAACTCCCGAAATGGAGAAAGTGCGGGGGGGTTTTCCTGCACCTGATCGCAGGGTGCACGGTAGTCTATATCCTGTCGGCTCTTATTGGGCTTCTCATATTCAGGCAGAACCTGCTCTCCACGTCTATTACCGCCGTTGTGGCCCTCCTGTCGGGCACATCGTTGATCTACCTCGCTGTTACCCTTCACAGGATATATACCGCTTACCCCGAAGCTGTTCGGGAGCCCGAAGGTGATCTGGACCTTCCAATAGACAGGGCCATGATCCTTCTGACGGGTATCTTCATGGTCCTCCTCGGCTTACTGCTCGTGCCTGTGAGCCTGGGGAGGCTCCCCTTTTCCGGAAGCGCCCAGATCGGCCTGCTGATGATCATACTGGCCCTCCAGATGCTTTCGACGGGAAGTTCCCCCATAGGCCCCTTCCCGAGGACATGGCTGATGATCATTGTCGGGTTGTCCTTCGCCTCCCTTGGAGTGATCTCATGCATCATACCCGGTTTGCTGGTGTCACCGCTGACGGTCCTTATAGGTGTCCTGAACATCCTCGGGGGAGGGCTCATGCTGAAGAGGATCTTCACTCCCATGATCAAAGGTGCCGGTCGGGAAACCGGCCCTGTCCCGGCGATCCTGGTCAGGCTCAACCTCGTCCAGGTGACGATGAACGTAGTCTCGATCATGTTCGGGACTTCCATGCTGGTCCATAACCTGATCCCGGGGCTGGTGATCGGGGTGATCCTGGCAGCGAACGGCGGGCTTCTCCTCTACCTGATGCGCATTATGTACGTCATAGACGCTATGAAGAAAGAAGCAGGCCGGTCGGCAGTTTGAAGCCTCTCCGAAAGACAGGGACCAGTGGGTCCGTACGGACCCACTGGTCCCTGTCTTTTCCGGTGACTGTCATCATTACCCTTAATAGTATGTTCCCTTGGTGCGGTAGTTCTCCCTGCGCTCAGCCGCTATCTGGCGGGCGAACCTGTCGAATTCCTCCCTGTTCTCCCTGAAAAGGTCGTCAAACTTCCGGGCTGATTCCGGCAGGACTATCACTAACTTCTTCTTCTCTATCTCCTGGAAGACATATTCTACCGCTTCATCCACGCTGATCGAATCGGGCGGGGGCGTCAGACCATCGAAAATGCCTGTCCTGACATTGCTGGGACAGAAAACACTGAAATTGAGCCCTTCAGTCTCCAGTTCGTACTGCAGGCTCTCGGTCATCCTGATGACTGCCCCCTTGGATGCGGCATATACTGCCTGGTAAGGTATCGGAAGAAGTCCCGCGACTGATCCGGTGTTCACGATATGGCCGAACCCCTGCTCCCGCATGACAGGAATGGCCGTGTAGGTTCCATAGATCACCCCCATGACATTCAGGTCGATGATGAATTTCCATATATCGAAAGTGATCTGTTCCGTAGGAAGCGTCATGCCCATCCCGGCATTGTTGAAGACGAAGTCCAGATGGCCATCGAAGGAGCTGGCCGCTTCGATCAGCCCCTGGACCTGTTCAAGTTTGGTGACATCCGTAAGCACTGGATGGACCCTGCCCGGGAACTGCTCATTCAGCCTTTCCGATTCCCTGTTCAGGTTCTCTTCTTTAAGATCACCCATGAAGACGGCCCTGGCCCCTTTTGCGAGAAGGTTTTCAGAGATACCCAGGCCCAGTCCCGATGCAGCACCCGTTACCACTGCCACCTTGTTCTCAAAGTATCCTGCCATTTCAGGCCTCCTTTCCCCGCTAGGGAAGGGTTCTTGAATCCCCGACGTTGAGCTTTGCCGAACCCTTTGTCATAAGGGCGGGAAGGTATCTCAGGACGGGCAGCTGCGACAGGGCAAAGATCGCTCTGAACTGGATGAGGTTCATCTGCAGCGTGAAGGGGTGCCAGCTAACCCTTCCGTCGCCTCTCCACGCCCGGACCGTTGTTGCTTCCTGGGGGTACAGGGTGGCGTGGCTGAGCGCAGCCCCCCCCCTTCCCAGGTTGGGAATATAACGCCAGCCGAAGAAGTTGATCCTGGAACGCTCGTTCAACGCCGCGATATCCGCTTGCCCCAGTTCCTCTTTCCTTTCAAGATCGAGGGTGAGGAAGGTGTTGCACTCGTAACTGGCGCAGGTGAACCAGTGATCGCCGGAATGGCGCTCGACGGCGATATCGGCGAACACCTTGGGCATTCCGTCCTCCTCACGACCCCCCAGGATCGGGCAGGCTTTGTTCTCCCAGATGACCAGGGGATACTCCCCCTCCAGTCCCTCGGAATTCCCGACATACCTGACAGGGGACGACAGCTGGATCAGCCGGTACTCCCCGCCCGACATCCAGTCAACCTCGCGGCAGTTCGCGTACTGTACGTTCAAGATGGGCTGCAGCAGTTCGAAATCTTCCGGGATAAGCTTCAGCAGCTCTTCCTCGTCTGTCTCGAAACCCATCATGATGGTGGTCATATCCCCGTAGACCGTCCTTACCGGAGCAAAGGCATCACCCCCGAAATGCACCGGCATCTTGTAGACATCTTCTTCCCGGATCCTGAACTTGCCTCTCAAAAAGCCACCCCCTTCTTATTGTCTATTAACATACTGCTAACCATTAAGCTTGTTTTTATACTAATCCCCGAACATGGCCTTGTCCAGACAATACTGTGAACTTTGACTGATATGCCTTCATGTCCAGGCCGAGACAGCCATCGGGGCGACTTCTGATCATTAAAAAGGGGATCCCGAAAAGGGTTCCCCAGTGAATTCATTAATATTGTCTTTAAAACATCTTTGACCCGCCATGGATCCTAATCTTTTGGCAGTTTGATGAACTGGTTCTCGGTAAGGCATTTCGCCATGTTCTGGGAGTAATTTATCCGCTCTGTCGCCGTTTTGAGAAGTTCCTCACGGGTCATGGTTATCTTGGCCACTCCCTGCTCTATGGCCATCATGCCCACCGAGGCAGCGACTTCCGGGAATACCCATGACTGGTCCATTGTAGGGATAAGGTACTCCTCTGTCATGCCAATTTTGCCGGCGCAGTCTGAAAGGGTTTTTGCCCCCGCAATGCACATTTCGTCGGTTATGGTAGATGCCTGTACGTCAAGGGTGCCCCTGAATACCGCGGGGAAGATGAGCGAATTGTTTATCTGGTTCGGGAAATCCGACCTTCCCGTCGCCACTATCCTAGCGCCAGCCTCTTTGGCTTCCCATGGCCAGATCTCCGGGATCGGGTTCGCGCAGGCAAAGAGCATGGAATCCTTTGCCATGCTGGCGACCCACTCCTTCTTGACCACATCGGGGCCCGGCTTGGTGTAGCAATATACAGCATCGGCTCCTTTGAAGAGCTCTTCAGGTCCGCCCTCGATATTGCCAGGGTTGGTGATCTGGGCAAAATGCCATTTGACATCATACTGACTCTCGAGGTCGGTCCTCTTCCTGTTCAGGATGCCCTTGCTGTCAGCCATAAGTATGTTCCTGGGATCCACGCCCGCTGTAATAAGGATCCTTGCGGTGGCGACGTTGGCAGCGCCTGACCCGAGGAAGCCGACCTTGATCTCCTCGATCTTCTTCCCGGTTATCTTGAGACCGCTGTAAAGGCCAGCGAGGTTGACCCCGGCTGTCCCCTGCTGGTCATCGTGCCAGACCGGTATCTTGCAGTCCTTGCGGAGCTCGTCAAGGATATAGAAACATTTGGGCTGGGAGATGTCCTCCAGGTTGATCCCGCCGAAAGCGGGAGCAAGGAGCCTTACGGTCTCGATTATCTTGTCGGGGTCTTTGGTGTCGAGGCATATTGCGACCGCGTCAACTCCTCCAAGGTATTTGAAAAGAAGGGACTTGCCCTCCATGACTGGCATTCCGGCTTCCGGACCTATGTCGCCCAGTCCCAGCACTCTTGTCCCGTCGGTAACAACGGCTATGGTGTTTGCCTTGTTGGTGTACTGGTACACCAGGGAAGGATCTTCCTTGATGGCCTTGCAGGGTTCGGCCACTCCGGGAGTGTACCAGATAGCGAAATCGTTGATATCCCTGATGCAGCACTTGGGGGCCGTCTGCATCTTGCCCTGGTAGAACGGGTGGAGCCTCATTGCGTCCTGTGCCGGCTTCTGAGCCTTTTTGATCAGTTCATCCTTGGTTATTGCCATTTTCTTCAGTTCCTCCTCAGCAGTCAGTTTGAGCGCCATGATGTGCCATAAAGATTAAGAACCCCAGGAAGGCTTTCCCCATGGTATTGTTATATATCTTCTCCTTGCTATCAACATCGGATTGTATGGGTCCGGAACATTTATCGGACCAGGTTCTGATGATCTGGCCCGTTTCAATACCGTATGTTCTCTCCTTCTTTGGAAGAATATAACAGCCATGTTGCTGCCAGACAAACATAAATCTGTCAAATTTCCGGGGTTTTTCGGTCGAATTCCTTATTGCCCTCAATACACAGGGAAAGGCGACCGCGAAGGACTTCCGCCAGTTCAGTAAATATGGCTCTTTGAATGGGATTACTGAAATCTGGACATAACAGGTTTATCTGCATACTATAGGGATTACGTACATAGAACCGGACCGGGGTGGAAAGATACCAAAACACCATCTTCCGGCAGCGATATGGGACAGGGCGCCGGGATGGACTGAGAAAGGATGCCTTGGAATGATATCCCGACTTTCTTATGGGAAAAAAGTCCTTGAATGCGAT
>DFZC01000013.1 GCA_002383685.1 Synergistaceae bacterium UBA4066
CGAGTCACGAGTCACGAGTCACGTCTTTTTCCCTTACCCGTTATCCTTCGGGTTCCAGACCTTCCAGACGTTGCCGACAAGATCCGGACCTGGATTGAGGGTAGTCTTGCCTGGCTGCCAGCCCGAGGGTGTGACTTCCTTGCCTTTTGTCTCACGGACAAGCTGGAAGGCCTTGATCTGGCGGATCGTCTCTTCAACGTTCCTGCCGACCGGAGGGGTGAGGACCTCCATTCCCTGTATTACTCCGTCGGGATCGATAATGAAACGGCCGCGGACATCCACTCCTGCCTTTTCATCATAAACCCCAAATATCTTTCCAAGGTTCCCGCCTGCATCCGAGATCATCGGGAAGGGCACTCCGCCTTCAACCATTTTGGAGAGTTCGTTATCGTTCCAGATCTTGTGGACAAACTGGCTGTCTACGCTGCAGGAATAGACGTCCACTCCAAGTTCCTGAAATACGGGGTATTTGCCGGCGACCGCCGACACTTCCGTTGCTCAGACAAATGTGAAATCACCAGGGTAGAAACAGAGGACCACCCATTTACCAAGCGAGTCGGAGAGTTTCACCGATCCGAATTTGCCCTTGTGATAGACAGGGGCCTCGAAATCCGGAGCCTTTCTTCCAACCATTACAGTCATTCCCGGAACCTCCTTTTTGACTTGTTCTGCCTTCTCCTCAACTGCCGGCTCAGGCTCTCCGACCAGGGCACCTGTCGGACGCGCGCAGCCGATCTCCTTTTCCTCCAAAACAGACACCTCCCGATGTTCGATATAGCAAAGTAAAACAGTTTTGGAAATCACTACTTGTTAACATGATAGCATATTCTTTGGTTTAATGTGGGGAAATGTGTCATACTGATCTCGGTTCGAATACCAAAATAATCATGGATGGAGGTCCCGGTCATGAAAAAAACCCTGGAGTCAGAAAAGATCTTCGCCGCAGAAATGGACGAAAGGGACAGCCTGGCGTTCTTCAGGACAAGATTTTCCCTTATTCCCGGATCGATTTACATGGATGGCAACTCCCTGGGGCTTTGCCCGAAGGATTCAGAAGAGGCAGTTGAAAGATCTATAGAAGAATGGAAAACCCTGGGGATCCGGGGCTGGATGGAAGGGAACCCTCCGTGGTTCGAGATGGCAGAAAGAACGGGTTCCGACGCTGCAGCGCTGGTCGGCGCAAACCCTGATGAAGTAGTCCTTTCCGGCACGACAACTGTAAACCTCCATGCGCTGGTCTCGACATTCTACGAACCCGCGCCTGAAAGAAACGTGATCCTTGCAGATCAACTCAACTTCCCTTCCGACCTTTACGCTCTCAGAAGCCAGGTAGCGATAAGGGGGTACGATCCGGACAGATCCCTGAGGCTTGTCGGCTCACCTGACGGAAGGTCGCTGGACGAAGATGAGATCATCAGGGCGATGAGCCCCGACGTCAGCATGGTCCTGCTGCCGTCGGTACTCTACAGGAGCGGGCAGCTTCTGGACATTAAAAGACTGACGGAGGCAGCCCATGAAAGGAACATCATCATAGGCTTCGACTGCGCCCATTCCGTAGGGGCGATCCCTCACCGGCTGAGCGAATGGGGGGTGGATTTTGCCTTCTGGTGCTCATACAAGTACATGAACTCCGGCCCCGGTTCTCCGGCTTTCCTTTACGTCAACCGCCGTCACTTCGGGAAAATGCCTGCCCTGGCCGGCTGGTTCGGCTACGAAAAGGCCCGTCAGTTCGACATGAACCTCGAATTCGTACCTGCAGGTACGGCAGGGGCATGGCAGATCTCTTCGCCTTCAATTCTGGGCTCCGCAGCGGCGGGAGGTGCCCTGAAGGTAACCCTTGAGGCCGGGATCGACAGGATAAGGGCAAAATCCCTTGAACTGACATCCTTCTTCATGAGGCTCGTGGACGAATACCTTTCGGGGGAGCCTTACAATTTCCGGATAGGCACCCCGAGGGAACCGGAAAGAAGGGGAGGACACGTCGCACTGGAACACCCCACGGAGGCCCTCAGGATAAACGAAGCCCTCATCGCCCGCGGAGTGATACCCGATTTCAGGCCGCCCAAGGTGATAAGGATTGCCCCTATAGCTCTCTACAACACCTTCACTGAAGTCTGGCAGGTGGCGATGCACCTGAAGGGGATAATCGACAACAGGGAGTACGAGATGTTCTCGAAGGTCCGCAAGGCGGTATCGTAGGCGGCGAAGCCGCCTCGCCAGGCGTGACGCGGATTCGTAAATCGTAAGGGCCGAAAAACAAGGCGACAGGCCACAGGCATCAGGCAACAGGAAAGGCAACACCGTGAAACGTATGGAGCTCAGGATCAAAGGCGTAACTCTGTCGCTGCGCTTGGGTTACCTTGTCTGTTGTTCAAGATCCTGCCTTTGGTCCCATCTGGGACTTGCGATTCACGATTCACNNTGCCCCGAGCGAAGCGAAAGGGTAGGCTTCGCGCTGCCCCGAGCGAAGCGACAGGGTGCAATCCACGCTTAACGGTTTTCGAATTTACTTAGCCACTCCAGGCAGGTGCGGACGCCGAAGCCGGTGGCTCCCTTGCGGTAGTAACCGTACTCCTCGTCGGAGTTGTCTACCCCGGCTATGTCAACGTGCAGCCACTTGACACCTTCGCCCACGAACTCCCTGAGGAACATGGCTGCCGTTATGGCCCCGCCGTACCGCCCCCCGGTGTTGTCCACATCAGCGATATCTGATCGGATCTTCTTCTTCAGACGTTCGTCATCCATGGGGAGTTCCCAGACCCTTTCGCCTGTTATTTTCGAAGCATTTCTGAAAGAGGCGGTCAGTTCATCATCGTTGCCGAAGATCCCCGCAGTGTAAGGACCCAGGGCCACAACACACGCGCCGGTAAGGGTCGCCATATCCACGATGACGGAAGGCTCCTGCCTGGAAGCGTAGGCCAGCACATCTCCAAGCACGATCCGCCCCTCGGCATCGGTGTTGTCAACCTCTACTGTCTTACCGTTGAACATTCTGATGATGTCGTCGGGCCTGTACGCACCGCCTCCGGGCATGTTTTCCGCGACACCGGCAAAACCGTGGACCTCCATGTCGGGTTTGAGTTCAGAGACCGCTTTCATTATCGCTATGACGTTACATGCACCGGTCTTGTCGCCTTTCATGCTCCTCATGAATTCGCCGGGTTTGATGTTCAGGCCACCACTGTCAAATGTAAGGCCCTTGCCGACGAAGGCGATCTTCCCTGAAGGCTCTCCGGAAGGTCTGTAGACCATGTGTATCAGCCTGGGGGGTGTATGGGATCCCCCTCCAACACTTATGATCCCATTCATCCCCAGGTCTTTCATTTTCTTTTCGTCCAGGAGCTTGAACTCTATTCCTGAATCTTCAGCCATTTTCCTGGCTTTTTCTGAAAGGGTCGACGGGTTGATGACGTTTCCCGGCTCGTTGGCAAGGTCCCTCGCAAAGTTCTGCGCCTGGGCAATTACGGCCCCCCTGGCAACAGCAGCCTCGTCACCCTGATAGACAAGCAGCGACTCAAGTGGTTCCGGCGTTTCGGAAGTATCGTCCTTGCTCTTGTACTTGTCAAAACGGTACTCCCCCAGCAAAGCCCCCTCGGCAAGGGCCGAGGACACTTCCGGGCTGAAGGGTTCAGCGCCAAGGACCATAAGGACCTTGTTCCTGTCCTTTTCCGCCTGTCTTACGGAAACCGCGATCCCTCTGCGCCAGGAATCCAGGGTGGCACCCTTCCTGGAGCCCAGACCTACAATATATACGTTCGCCAGCCTGCCTCCGGGCATGCTGACTGTGAGGACACTGTCGGGTCTGCCCTTGAATCCCACCCTGGTCATTCGTTCCATGACCACCGATGCCGCGTCCTCACCCAGGATCCCGACAGGTTCTTTCTCCCCCTCAAAAATGAAGAGGGCCGCCGCATCACCGGTCCATTCCGCCGGGCTGATCTTTGTTATATCTATCCGCATTTCCGCACCTCCGATTATCAATTTCCACTGACCGGCCAACAATACCATAATAATCAGGACTGGTGGGAGGCCGTTGCAGTTCTGTTCTGGAGTATAATTATCTGACCAAATGAGCCTCAACCTGCATCAGGCGGAAAGCACGCCCCTGGAGGAGGCGGCGGCCATAGGGAAAGATCTCTTCGCCGGCTTCGACATAGGATCGGCAGCCATTCACTGCGCAATGGTGAACGCTGATAATTCTGTCGTCTTTTCTCCACCCCCCTCCCTCCACTACGGCAAACCCCTTGAGTCTTTCAGGACGATCTACCTCAAGATGAAAGATCTTTTCAAAGAGGACAACCTCGCATCAACGGCATTCACGGGAATGGGAACAGCACATTTCCCCGAAGCATTCCCAGGTGTCCTGAGGGAGTTCGACAGCGTGTGCATCGTTAAGGGCTCAAAATTTCTTGAACCCGGGGCTGGCGCTATCCTTCATCTGGGAGCCAAGGACGCCTACTTTTTCCTTGTCTCAGGGGGAAAACTCGACCCCGTCCTCCTGGACTGGAGCACCAGCAGCAAGTGCGGTGCCGGATCGGGGACATTGCTCGAAAAGCAGGTGCGCAGGCTGTTCCCGTCCGGGGATAATGCCCCTGACGACCTGTCCGGGATGATCAGGAAAGCAGAGTCGGGCGCCTCGGCTCATGGCAATACCGTGCCTTACAATGCCAGATGCGGAGTGGTCCTGCAGTCGGACCTGATCCACGACCAGAACGAGGGTATCTCCAGGGAGATCATCATGGCCCGACTTTTCAAAACTATCGCCATGAATGTCGTTCAGGACGTTATCGGCAACAGGGACCTCGAACCGGGAACCCTCGCGCTGCTTACCGGATGGCCTGCGGGCTGCGGGCCGATCCTGGAAAACATCAGGGATATTACATTTCTGGATCTGGTCCGTCCAGAGCACTATGCAAACGTGGGAGCGATCGGGGCAGCTCTCCTGGCTATGGAGAAGGGAAACCGGTTCGTCCTGGATGAAAGAAGGATAGTCGAGGCGTCAGCTATCGCGCGCTCCAGGAGACAGTACGCCCCTTCCCTGAGCACTTGCCTCGACAGGGTACACATCCACGAGCGGCCGGAGAAGAAGAAAACAAATAGCCAGTCATACAACGGGGAGGTAGTGATCGGCGTTGACGGCGGATCCACTACCACAAAGGCTATAGTCCTGGACCTGAAAAGCGGGACCGTGCTGGGCAGCAGGTACATTGCCACTCACGGGAACCCCCTTGGCGCACTGGCAGATGTCATGGAACACCTGTCATCACATCTGAGCAGCCACCCGGTCGCGGGCATATGCACAACCGGCTCGGCGAGAAAGCTATTCGAGAGGGTGCTTTCAAGCCCGTCATTACGGAAAAGGCTGGAGGCGGAAGGCTGCCACGTCCCTGACGGGGCCGTTGACGAAATAACCTGTCACGCGACGGGCATAAGGTCAATGGATACGGACATTGACACCATATTCGAGATAGGCGGACAGGATATGAAGTTCACCACCTTCAGGCGCGACGGCGACAGGGCGACGGACGAGGTGGACGAGGCAAGGATGAACTACTCCTGCCAGGCCGGAGCAGGCCAGACCCTGGAAAATATGGCTTTGATACTTGGTCTTGACGTCAGGGACTCCCTCCAGGAAACAGCTCTCAAAGCAGGCAAGGTCCCGGTCATCGACGCTACCTGCGGCGTTTTCATGGAACTTGAGGAACAGAGGCTGATAGCCGAGAACCATTCAGTGGAGGAGATCGCCGCGGCAATAGTAAGGGCAACAGCCTCCAGTTATTTCAACAAGTTTGTCGGCGGGTCCGGGCATGTCAAGACCAGGTGTTCCTGTCAGGGAGGCCCTGCATTGGGAAAGGCGTTCCTGGCCGCGATCGCAGATGTCTCAGGCCGGGAGATACACGCATACCCCGACCGTGAACTCATGGGTGCCCTGGGAGCAGCGCTTTTCGTAAGGGAAAAGATCCTGTCCTCATGCAAGGAAGGAGCGAGAACCGCATCGGCATTCAGGGGGTGGAACGCCGCCTCGGAACCCTTCACCCACCTGGACAAGACTTGTCCGGCCCATTTCGGGAGCAGGTCATGCGGAAAACGGGAGTGCAAACTGAAGATCTACTCCATTGGCGGAGAGGAGATAGTAACGGGCGGTTTCTGCCCCCTTGGCAACAGCGAGGGTTCAAATATTTCAAAACCCGATTACGTTAATGTATTCCACTCCCTGCTGGAAAAGCACTTTGAAGGTGCAAGTTTCGACGACCTTGGAGAGCGCCGCGAGGGAGACCTTCCCCGCATCGGGATAAGAAGGTGCACCACTACTATCGGGAGCCGTGCAGTCTGGGCTTCGGCGCTCTTTTCATCTCTCGGGTACCTCCCCGTCCTCTCGCCTGTTTCTGATGAAAGGGTCTTCCGCCTGGGTCTGCGCCACTCTTCTACGGATTTTTGCGTGGCCATGAAACTCTCGGCCGGGCATACAGCCCTCCTCGCCGGGGACAGCAGGATAGATCATGTTTTCATCCCGAGCCTTATCGACCGGGCCAGGGAAAGGGAACCAGGCCACAAGTTCTGCATCTATACCGAGGCAGAGGGGTTCCTCCCTGAAGATGACCTGGGGCTGACGTTCACAAGGATAATACGCCCGGTATGGCACCTGGGTGACAGGAACCAGATGGCCAGGGCGCTGGCTGGAGAACTGGAAAAAGCCGGCCGCAGGGTCGCCCTGGAGGAGATCCTTCTTGCTTTCCGCAAAGCCGACACCAGGGAGATGTCCTTCAGAAGGGAGATAGCTTCCATCGGCGACAGTTTTATTCAGGAACTGGAGCGGGCAGATGCAAAAGGATACGTAGGAATCGGCCGCGATTACGTAGTACTTGATCCGGCCGCCTCTTCGGAAACCGGGAGGATGTTCTCCGCTGTCCGTGGAATGTTCTACATTCCCCAGGTGTTCCTCAGCCACCTCTATTCCCATATTCCCATTGACGACCTGGTTGATAACGAATACTGGGAACACAGTTCGGAGATACTCAAGGCTTCAATATTCACTGCCAGGCATGAAAGGCTCTTTCCCGTAAGGCAGATGAACTTTGCCTGCGGACCCGATTCGATCAAGTTCATGATGGAGGACCTGATATTCAGGAGGGCAGGCAAACCCTTCCTCCATCTTCTGACCGATGCACAGACCAACAACGCCCCCTTCGTGACCAGGGCCGAGGCTTTTGAAAGAGTAGTATCCCGGTGGCACCCCAGGGAAGTGCCGATGGAAGTTTTCTCCTTCTCAGGAAGGGACGGACTAAAAAAGAACGGGCGAAAATGGCTTATCCCCTATATGGGGAATGCCAGCACCCTGGGGGCCGCCGGCGGGAACTACTGGGGAATAGAAACAACAGTTGCCCCTACGGGAACCCCCGAAGCCCGGGATGCCGCCGACAGGCTCATATCAACCGAGACCTGCTTCCCCCTCAAGGGCGTGGTGGGCGACATCATATCTTTCCTGGAAAAGGACGCAGCGGAAAGAGGCAAGGACAAGACCTGCGCCGAATACCTGGTATTCATGCCTACAACAAGCGGCCCCTGCCGTTTCGGGAAGTACGCCGAGGTTATGTCGCTTTGCCTTGACCACCTCGGCTTCGACGAAATTCCCATCATTTCACCTTCAACCGAGAAGGGGTACCTGGACGCGAGGTCCCTCGGACTCAACTGGTCTCTGATGGCCAAGGCAGGATTCATAAGGGACATTTACAACTCGATCAGGGCAGCGGACCTTTACGACGACCTGGTCCTTCGTTTCCGCCCCTACGCTTGCGACAGGGAAACCTTCAACGAGACCGCCAGCCAGAGACTTCAACTCCTGGAGGAGACATTCAGGAGTGGAGGCGCTTCCCTTAAGTCCATCCTTGAATGGGCCCAGGTGACAGCGAAGACCTTCAGCGCAATGACAGAACCGGGGATAGAGAGGTACCCCCTCGTTCTTTTCCTGGGCGAGATCTACATGAGGCAGCACGACCCCTACACGGGACACGTTGCCGAAAAACTTGAAAAAGAGGGGCTGGAACTTATTCGGGGTCCGGTGACGGAGTGGCTTCATTACATCATCCATATCACCGGGAAGAAGAACCCCGGGCTGGAATTCAAAGCCGCCGCCATGTACATGAACTACACGGAGAGAGTGATAAGACAGAGCATGATGGAGATCCTTGGCGACAGGTTTGTCCTGCCCCACCCGGAGGAGACCCTGCCGGTCCTCGAACGTTCGGGAATATACCATCCGGATATTACTGGAGAATCATCGATCTCCATAGGTCTTTTCAATTCATTTCTCAACGGCAGCCTGAAAGAAGACCCCGAGAATCCAGTATGCGGCGTGTTTCACGTCGGTCCCTTCACATGCATGCAGGAAGGAGTGGCTTCGGCCCGGATCAAGGGAATGCTCAAGAGAAAAAGGAGAGAAGAACCCGGCCTGATCGCCCCTGTTATGCACGCTTCCTTCGGGGAATCACCCAACCCCAACCTGGAGGCCGACATAGCAACCTTCCGCGAGCAGTGCCTTCTAATGAGGAGAACGTTAAAGGAGGCCCTTGCGGAAGTTATGAACTAGACGGGGATGACAAGACCAGCCATCACCATCACCGCGGCCCCTGAAGCATGGATCGCAAGATTGTCGTACTCGCCTGGTGTGATCCTCTCCACGGCAGCGATGACCGGCGAAGCCACCACAACGTGCAGGAATGAAACGCCAGACCACGGGAATACACCGGCAAAGGAGATCCCCGCCCAGAGTGCCGCCAAGAGGCATGCCGCGCTGCCGAACCATGTCTTGCCAAGGGCCGACCTTTTCCCTCCCCGGGCGGAGCCCGCAACAGACGCCCACAAGTCGGAGAGGGTTGACATGGCCATAACGGCTGGTCCTATACCCCCCGGCGCCATGGAGGCAAGTAAAGCACCCCAGAAATATGTGGAAATACCTGAGACGTGCCACTCTTCGCCTTCCTTTGCTATGAGGGAGATGAACCTGTCGAACCTTGATATTCCTCCTGGCTTTTTCAGCCGGGCGATCTCCAGGAGCAGAAACAATGCAGAAGGTATTAAAAGACAGAGCCTGTAGACCGCTATCCCCCATAATGGAAAGACAGCAAGCGGGAAGACCAGGCCAAGGATCCTGAGCAGTTTCCGCCTCAGTTGCCTGGGGCCGGCCGCCAGAAGCAAGACCATCACTATGCTGGTAAGGATCAGGAGCAGCATGAGCAGGATCGCATTGGACATTCTGAAAAACCTCCTTGCGGAAGGGTCCCTGTAAATGGTACAAGGAAGGCCGGGCAGATCTAACCCCCTAAGGGGGAACACAGGAATATGGGGAGGTAAACCATGTCGTTTTTGGAGCTGGTTCGAAAAAGAAGGAGCGTAAGGTCCTATAAACCCGACCCTGTGCCCCGTGAAGCCATCGACAGGTGCATCGAGGCCGCCCGTCTGGCCCCATCGGCCTGCAACTCCCAGCCATGGTACTTCGTTGTGGCCGATTCACCCGAAATGCGCGACAACTTCGTCGAAGCGGCCTATTCGGGGCTCCACTCGATGAACTCCTTTGCCAGGAACGCCCCCGTTCATATCGCCGTCATAAGGGAGAGATCGAAACCCGCCGCCAGGTTCGGCGGATTTTTCAGAAGCGTCGACTTTGCCCTTATGGACCTGGGCATCGCCTGCGAACACCTGGTGCTGCAGGCTGCCGAGGAGGGGATCGGAAGCTGCATCTTGGGGTGGTTTGATGAAAAAGGGGTCAAAAAGGCCCTCGGCCTGCCCGGAACATCGAAGGTGGACCTGGTGATCTGTCTCGGCTACACTGACCTGCCGTCCTCCCCTAAAAACAGGAAGGCTATTGACGAGATCCGCCGTTACGCCTGAACCCGGACCAGGCAATCTGCCATTGATCGACCTTGCGAAGGGGGAAAGGGACAAGGCCACCGGGAACGGAATGTTGCGGCCGAGCATGAAGATGGCAAGGTTGTCTGGATGAGCCTCTTCCCGGCTTCAAGGTCAATTTCCCCTTCGACAAGTATAAAGTATCTCCATGGTCTTTTCCCGGCCAGGGGTTTGTATCGTATAATCCAGGTAAATAAAACGTATCGGGAGGTAAGACAATGCCAAAGAAGATCCTTGTCTGCGTAGATATGGGCAGAATGGCCGACCACCTGGTGGAATACGGGCACACCCTCGCGCACCGCCTTGATGCCGAAGTGGCCTTCATCAATGTCCTTCCGAGCCATCACCCGTGGAAGGGTTACGGAACATGGGTCAACCCTGACATAGCGAAAGAGGCAGGAGAGATCGCCCGCAAGAAAATACAGTACCTGATAAAAATAGCAGAAGAAAAGCATCCCGAGTTCTCATATCACGATGCGCATGAACATCCACATGAACACGAGATCTTTATAGGTCAGGGTGACTCGGCCGAGGTTATCATCGAAACCGCTAAGAAACACGATTCCAACCTCATAGTGATCGGGTACAAGGGGGTCAGCGGTATTCAGCAGATGATGGTAGGGAGCACTACAACGAACGTTTCGAGATACGCCCACTGTTCGGTACTGATCTACAGGCCGGGCTTCGACCCGTTCTAGACCCGCTTAAGGTGATCGCTTGATAAGCTGCAGCAATGTCTCCCTCGTCCTTGGGGGTAAAGAGATCTTTCACGGCCTGAACCTCGCCGTCCCCCCGGGATCGAGGATGGGTATCGTCGGCGACAACGGGGCCGGGAAGACAACCCTTTTCAGGATGATCTCGGGGGAAGTGCACCCCGACAGGGGCGAGATATCGATACCTTCACAGTGGCGCCTGGGCTACCTGCCCCAGGACCTTGTCGAGATAGGCGGATCCTCCCTGATGCATTTCCTGAAGGAGAAGGCCGGGATAGCATCCCTTGAGAGGGAGCTCTCGGATATCCGCAACCGCCTGTCGGAGATGGAACTCCCCCCGGGGAGCAGAAGATCCCTGCTTGACCGCCATGAAAGGCTGGCCCACGCATACGAGGCCGGGGGCGGTTACGGCTTTGAGGCCTTGGCAGAAAAGGTCCTCAAGGGGCTGGGTTTCAGGGACGGCGACTCCCGCCGTTCCTGCGGTGAATTCTCGGGAGGGTGGAAGATGCGCGCTTCCCTGGCGTCGCTGCTCCTCGGAAGGCCCGATGCCCTTCTTCTGGACGAGCCCACAAACCACCTGGACACGGAGAGCATGGAATGGCTGGAGGGTTACCTGACATCGTATCAGGGCACCCTGCTTGCAATATCCCACGACAGAAGGTTCCTGGACAAGCTGACCAGAAGCACAGCAGAGATCTCCTTTGGAAAGGCCAGGGTTTATTCGGGCAATTTTTCCGATTTTCTCACTAAAAAGACCCGGGAACTGGAGATAACAGAAAAGAATGCGAAGAGGCAGGAAAAGGAAGCGGCAAGGGCCCTGGCTTTTATAGAGCGATTCAGGTACAAGGCTTCCAAAGCCTCACTGGTTCAGAGCAGAATAAGGTCACTCGAAAAAATGACTGCCGTTGAAACAGAGGATGCTTCGAGAAGGGTTTCAATGAGATTCCCGGCATGCCCGAGAAGCGGGCTTGACGTTATCAGAGTGGTGAATGTGGGTCATTCATACGGGAACAGCGAGGTTTTTGCCGGCTTAAACTTTTCCGTGAAAAGAAGCGAGAAGATAGCCCTTGTCGGTGTGAACGGGGCTGGCAAATCAACGCTTACAAGGCTGCTGAGCGGGGAGGAGCCCCCCTCCAGGGGGAAGATCGTCCTCGGCCATAATGTCAGGACGGCGTTTTTCTCCCAGGAAAGCGCCAAAAATCTCGATTATGGCCACTCAGTCTGGAACGAGATAACTAACGCCCCATCTCCCTGCACCGAGCCTCAGCGCAGGAACCTTCTGGGTTGTTTCCTCTTTTCCGGAAACGACATAGAAAAGCCCGTATCCGTCCTTTCCGGCGGGGAGAAATCACGGCTTGCCCTTCTGAAGATCCTTCTGAGGGAGACAAACCTGCTGATCCTCGACGAACCGACCAACCACCTTGACATGGCCACCCGGGACCTCTTCAAGGAAGCATTGCTGGGCTACGGCGGCACTATCGTTATTGTCTCCCACGACAGGGACTTCCTCGACGCGCTGGTGGACAGGGTTATCGAGATCAGGGATGGCAGGATCTTCGACTACCCCGGCAACTACTCTTACTTCATCGAAAAAAGGGCAGAGTCCCTGGCCAGGGAGGGATCCGGCATTTGCGGGGAAAACTCCGGCAAGACCTGTCCGGGGGGACTGACCCTGCGAGAGGAGAAGCGGATCGAGGCTGAAAAAAGGAACATGCTTTACCGGAACAGGAAAAAATACCTAGACGAACTCCACCCGCTGGAGGCAAAGATCGGAAGGATAGAAGACAGGATAGGGGAAATAGACCTCTCCCTCTCCGACCCCTCCACTCTATCGGATTCCTCAAGGATCAGGAACCTGCTCCTGGAGAGGTCCGACCTCGAGAAAAAGCTCCTCCCCCTGATGCAAAGATGGGAGGAGCTAATGGAGGCCCTGGACCAGGCAGGTTCAGCCCTTCAATAGGGCCGGGGCTATTCCGCCAGCAGGGGTTCTGGGTCAACCATCATGCCCTGAAGGGATATCCCGAAGTGAAGGTGGGGTCCGGTAACCCTTCCGCTTTTACCGGCGAGTCCAACCGCATCCCCGGCTGAGACGGGATCCCCCTCCTTAACCTTGCGTTCCGAGAGGTGCATGTATACAGATACGACACCGTTCCCATGATCAAGGTAGACACACTGTCCCGCGTAATAATGCTCGGTCGAGAGAAGCACCGTTCCATCGGCCGCGGCCCTGACCGGGTCACCCACGGCGGCCCGGTAGTCGACCCCCCTGTGGGGAGACCTTGGCTGGTCGTTCAGGATCCTGCGGAACCCGTAAGGGCTGGTGATGATCCCGGGAACGGGACGGACCATCGGCACCGACCATTTCCTCCCTGAAGACATTGTGGCCAGGGCCCTTGAAGATTCCTCCCGTTCCCTCTTTATCCGTTCAAGCACTTCTTTCGGAGGCGTGACCATCTCCTCGGGAAGAGAAAGCCTCTGGACCGGGAAATCGACATCTGCTACGGTTATCGTCCTCGAGACCGCAACAGACCTGCCTCCAGCGGAGGCACCTATCTCGATGGTCCTGGGTCCGGACCTGGAACTGCCCACATCGGTCCCGAGCAGGACCATGGCCTCGCTGATATCTCCCGACCTTTCCACTTCCAGCGGCAGCTGTTTTCCCTCCCAGGATATCACCACGTCTTCCAGGGGTTCAGTTGAGGAGATATAAACCAGAAATGGACTGCCTATGCCGGTTTCGACCGGCGCGAGAACAACAAGCTCCGGGGCGGCTGCCAGAACCCCTCCTGCAAAGACCGCAACAAGGATGAGAAAAGCCGCTGTCCCTGCAAGGATGATCCTTTTCATCGTCCAGCATCTTCCCCCTCTGCCGGGCATGCAGTGCACGCGGCATTTTCCGGACTGTAACAGACGCTGTTGAGGGGCTCCTCGTTCACCAACAGTCTCAGAACATCGGGCCTGGCGTAATGCCCCATGACATCGAAGTCGAAACGGCTCTCCCCCACCAGCCCGAGGTCAAGGTCGGCTATGAGGATCTCCTCCCGCCCCCGGACCGGGCCGGCCAGGTACTGTCCCAGGGGACCTATTATGGCGCTTCCTCCGGGGCAGATCTCATCGGGCAGATCCTTCAGGTCTCCGTAACATGCCAGGTCCGCGGGATACATGGACTTGTGAACGTACTGGTTTACCGATAAAACAAAACATCTTCCCTCAAGGGCAATATGCCGGATGGTGGACTGCCACTCCTCTCGCGAATCTGCCGTAGGGGCAAGGTAGAGGGTAGTACCCTTGCCGTATATGGCGGCCCTCGCAAGAGGCATGTAATTCTCCCAGCAGATCAGGCCGCCCATTTTCCCGTAGGGAGTATCCAGCACCGTCAGGGTGCTTCCGTCGCCCTCGCCCCAGATGATCCGCTCCGCGGCTGTCGGTTTGAGCTTCCTGTGCTTGCCCAGAAGGTTCCCGTCCGGGCCGAAATAGAGGACCGTGCAGTACAGGGTTCCGCCATCGCGCTCCACTACGCCCATGACGAGAAACGCCCCGTATTTCTTTGCGGCCTGCCCGAGGGCAAGTGTCGTTTCGGAAGGGACATCGACGCTGTTCTCGAAATATCTCCTGAAATCCTTCCTGCCCTCATTTGAACGACTCCCCACTACGGTCCCGAAGCTCAACCCCCTGGGGTAAGCGGGAATGAAGGCTTCGGGAAAGATCATTATCTTCGCGTTCTGCTTCCCGCAAGTTTCCGCCAGGTCAAGGGCTTTACGCAAAGTCCCTTCCCTGTCCATGATAACCGGGGCTGCCTGCACGACAGCGACCCTTACGCTGTTCACCGGAGTACCCATAGCGAACCTCCTTTATTGAAACCAGTCTTTCTGTGGATCATTCCTTTTCAAGAACTTTCAGGGCCGCAGACAGGGCGGTCCCGACGTCGTTCCTGAACCCCTCCCCGGAGAGGATCTCTCCCAGGGCCGACAGGAAGAGGACAATATTCTTCCGGTTGGACCCGCTCCCCATCAGGCCTATGCGGATTATCTTCCCCTTCAGGTCTCCAAGCCCCGACCCCACCTCAATGGAATATTCGTCCATCAACCTGCGTCTTACGGCAGCCTCGTCCACTCCTTCGGGCATCTTCACGGAGGTCAGGCTCGGCAGCCTGTAAGCTGGCTCCACAAGAAGTTCCAGCCCCAGCGCCTCAAGGCCCGCCCATAGCGCCGACGCATTCTTCCTGTGGCGGACGAACCTCTCCTGGAGCCCCTCCTCGGCAATGACCCTCAACCCCTCGTTGAGTCCATAGACCATGTTCACCGGCGCCGTGTGGTGGTAGAACCTCTCCTGGCCCCAGTAGCGCATGATCATGGTCAGGTCGAGGTACCAGCTCTGCACTTTGGTCTTCCGACCCTTGATATGCTCCACGGCTTTCGGCCCCACCGTCACAGGAGCAAGTCCCGGGGGGCAGGCAAGGCACTTCTGGCTCCCGCTGTAGACCATGTCGAGGCCAAGGCGGTCGACGGGGACATCCATGCCTCCCAGGGAAGTAACTGCGTCTACTACCATGAACATCCCGGCCCCGTGAACCATGGAGGCGATCTCTTCCAGGGGCTGAAGCACGCCGGTGGAGGTTTCAGCATGAACTATCCCCAGCAGTTTAGCATCGGGGTGTACCTTCAGGGCTTTCCTGACATCCTCGGGGTCTACCGGTTTCCCCATGGGGGCGTTGACCTGGACTACCTCGGCCCCGCATCTTTCCGCCACATCCTGCATCCGGGTACCAAAAACCCCATGGGCGCACACAATGACCTTGTCGCCCCTCTCGATCATGTTTACGCAGGCCGTCTCCATCCCTGCGCTTCCCGTCCCCGACATGGCCACCGTGAGGTCGTTCTTCGTCTGGAAGACGAACCGGAGGAGGTCCCTTGTCTCGTCCATCAGGGAGATGAAATCCCTGTCCAGGTGTCCGAGGGTAGGTTCCGCCATTGCCCTGAGGATCCGGCTCTCGACTGGCGTAGGACCGGGGCCCAGCAGGATCTTTTCAGGAACTTTCCTTGCTTTCTTGACCATATCCATTTCATTACCTCCCTGTTATGGAAGAATCATTATCACTTTTTTGAAAAGCATTTATTCATGACCGTGAGGGATCATCCATCTCGATCACCATGCGGTCCCTCCTGGATGCTCTCAGGTTGCCGTATGAGTAAAGGCCCAGAGCAGCCCATATACAGGAAAACGTCACCGCCCTGGGGAGATCGAGGGGCTCGTGGAAAACTGCCACCCCCAGAATAAAGGTCAGCGTGGGGCCGATGTACTGCAGAAAACCTATCGTGGTCAGTTTCAGTCGCCTTGCGCCGTAGGCGAACCAGAGAAGGGGAAGTGAGGTGGCCGCGCCCGTGGCTACCAGGAGAATGTCCTGGAAAGGATCGCCGGCCAGAAATGTGCCCCGGTATTGCACACCGGCTAACAAAAGGAAAACTAAAGCCGGAACGGCGAGGAAGGCCGTCTCGGCAAGAAGTCCCGGGATGGCGTCTATCACCACCTTTTTCCTGATAAGGCCATAGGTGGCAAAGGTAAGGGCCAGCCCTACAGCCACCCAGGGGAACCTCCCGTAAAGGACCACCTGGAACATGACCCCCGCCGCAGCAAGGGCTATGGCCAGCCACTGGATCTTCTCCATTCTCTCCCTGTAGAAAATAAAACCGAAGAAGACCGTAACAAGGGGGTTGATATAGTAGCCAAGGCTCGTCTCGAGGACCATATCTGCGTTGACGGCCCAGATGTATATCAGCCAGTTGGCGGCGATAATAATACTGCTCAAAAAGAGCATCGCCGCTATGCCTTTGGAATGGAAGGCCATCAACATCTCCTTCCGTCGGCCCTGGACAAGCATCACCAGGACAAGGAACAGTAGGGACCACAGGATCCTGTGACCCAGTATCCCCAGCGCAGGAACATCCCCCAGCAGTTTCCAGTAGGCAGGAAGCAGCCCCCATGCAGTGAATGCCGCAATTGCTGCCCTAAGTCCCGAAGCGGCCTCTCCTGTTCTCTTTCCCTTTGGCACCATTCTGGATATTCCTCCCATTGACCATCCATTACTGATAAAATGAACACATTGTCTGATATCGTTACAAAAATGACCGCAAGGGGGTCCAGCTCATGAACGGCCGCCGCCTCTTGTTCGCCCTGACCATGCCGCTCCTGTTCTTCTCCCTTATTGCTGCCTTCCAACTGTGGTGGATACCTTCACCAGATCCAGTCTACGCCACGATAAGGGTCGCCGGGATACTTGCCTACGGGTCATCATTCCTCGCTATCGTCGCATCGGCCTCCCCAAGGGATATAACAAAACTGACGGGGAACCCTTTTCTCAGGGTACATCATATATTCGCCATCTCAGCCCTGGCACTTATGATGATCCATGCAACAGCAACCTGGATCTCCTTCGGAACGCCGTCGGTCTTTCTGCCTGAACTGAAAAGCCTGAGGGGATTTCTCATGTTCGGAGGGAGGGTCTCCCTTCCCCTTTTTATCCTTACGGCATTAACAGCAAGGTTCAGCCGCTCCGTCCCGTTCTGGAGGAAGATACATCTCCTGAACTACGCCGCTTTCTTCCTCGTCACGACCCATGCGCTGATGATCGGGACCGACTTTGACTCCCCAACGATGAGGGGTCTGGCCTATTTTATGACCGCAATAGCGGTGATGGTGCCTGCGGCAAGATACTTCAGGAAACCCCGCCCCTCATCACCCTGACCTCCAGGGCTTTTACAAGGTTGTAGACAATCTCCGTACAGGGCATCTGGAGGCCTGCCTTAATTCCCCTTCTCAGGATCTCTCCGCTGATAGCCTCGATCTCGGTCCTGCTTCCGGACTCGATATCCTGGAGCATCGACGGTCTGTTGCCTGCCGTGAGTTCAAGAATTTTCAGCAGCCTTTCCCACTGTTCCCCGGGATCGAAGTGAACCCCGGCGGCGTCGGCAACGGCTACAGCCTCCCTGCAAAGTTTCTCCATAACCCCCCTCGCAAAGGGGGAACCCAGGATCCGGGCGTTGGATGAGCTGGTGAGGGCGGCAACAGGGTTGACCCCTGCGTTTACGATGACCTTTCCCCAGATCGCCCGCCACGGTTCGTCGTCAAGTTCCACGTTGAACCCGGCCTCCTGGAAAATATTCATTACAGCGTCTGCTTTTACTCCCCTCAGGACAGGGGCGAAATTGATAAAACCGTCACCACCACTGACAACGACCCCCGGTTCCGGCCGATAGGCGCCGTAGCTGATCGCCCCGGCCAGGAGCCTGTCCTCGGGCACGTGGTCCTGCAGTATCTCCACGTTCCCGAGGCCATTCTGCAACGTCAGCACGAACCCGCCGGGAGCGAGAAGCCTTTCCAGGTTTTCCGCCACATCGGGGTTCTGCCAGGATTTGACCAGTATGATCACCAGGCCAGCAGGGGGGCATTCAGAAGGGTCATCGAAAACACGCAGGGGGACTCTCCGCGCTTCACCCGACCCTTCCCTGAAAAGAAGCCCGCTTTCCCTTATCCTTTCCAGATGAGGTCCCGGTCGAGATATGCACTGCACGCGCACACCGGCTTCGTGGAACTTCACCGCGACACGGCCCCCGAGAGCCCCGCATCCATAAATGGTTATCGTATCGTTCACCTCCGGAATATTTCCTGTGCTCATTCCCTGATATCCCTTCCCTGTTTTCCGCTTCGGGAAAAACCTTTCCCGGCAAGCCTTACGGCGATCGGGGTTAGCAGGTAGATGATGTTGCTGTCTCCAAGAACAAAAAAGGATAAGGCCATCCCGATGAGGGCCATCAGGGGAGGCACGAAGCTCCTTCGTTTTGCAGCCAGTATCTTTTGCGCGTCGATGTCGCTGTCTACCAGCCTGAGATCCCACGTGGCATACCACCAGTTGATCATAAGGAGGAATCCCAGGGAAAAGACGTTCAGATGGAAGAGCATGTCCGCCTCCCAGATATCGGTAAAACGGCTCATCATGGAGGTCGTAAGCGGGATAAAACATACGAAAGCAAGAAGAAGGAGGTTGATCCACAGGTGTATGATGTTGGTCCTCCTGATCTCATGGGACTGGGTGTGGTGCCAGATCCAGAAAAGGGACAGGAGCAGGAAACTGATACCGAAATTCATAAGGGGATCCCCAAGTTCTCCCAGGTATTGGAGAAAACTTGCCCTGTCCAGACGGACATAAGAGGGAGGGGCCTTAAGGTCAAGAACGAGTATGGTCATAGCTATGCCGAAAACCCCGTCGACCAGGGTCTCGATACGGTCAGTTGTTACAGGTACTGAAGATCGACCTTCATTTCTCCTCAAGATAAGACCTCCATCGGCCTCGATTCTGCGTCTCATTATAGCCGTGACAAGCAAACGCTGCATACATCCGTTATGAGGCGGAGGGGTTTTCGAATATAATTCTGCTTACGATTTAATAACCTTCCTTCTCAGGTTCCGGAAAGGGGGCGAATCCCGTTTTGGGATCCTCCTTGAAGAACAAGTTCATCCTGCTATGTTTGCTGGCAGTCCTGTGGATCATGCTCACGGGGTCTTTCGAACCGGTTTCACTGGGGGCCGGGATAGCAGTAAGCGCTATCATTGTCCAGCTCACCTGGAGACCGCTGCTCCTGGGCACACGACACGTGGGCGCCCATTCGGCCCATCCCCTTGACATAAAACCCCTGGAGATATTGAAAATATTGCCCCGCTTCATGTTCGACATTCTCAAGGCCTCGGCAGAGGTGGCTATTATCGCACTCAAACCGCGCATAAATATCCGGCCTGGCATAGTAAGGGTGGATTCGCACCTCAAGAACAAAACAGCCCTGGTCTTCCTGGCCAACTATATAACCCTCACCCCTGGAACACTTACCGTAGATATAGACACGGCCCACCACCATGTGTTCATCCACGCCCTGGATCTTGGAACACTGGACGCCTCTGATATCCGCAACGAGGTGGCCATGCTGGAGAAGCGTCTCGGGAGGGTCCTTGAATGATAACGGCCATGATCTGGACACTGATGATCTCAGCCGCCCTGGGTTTCTGGCGGGTCATAGTGGGCCCTACGGTCCCTGACAGGATAGTGGCAGCCGATGCCCTTTCCATTATATTGACCACTACTCTCGCCCTCCTGGGGCTGGTTTTCAACAATCCTGTCTTCCTCGATATCGCCATAGCCTTCGCAGTACTGGCCTTTGCGGATGTCCTGATCATGGCAAAATTCTTTGAACACGGAGAGCTGCACCTATGAGCACGTTATTACGCGAGTCCGCTGCCTTTGTACTGATGGCAGGGGGTGCATTCTTCTCCCTGGCCTCCGTCATAGGCATCATAAGGTTCCCGGATATCTATACCCGTATCCATGCGGGCACAAAGGCCCTTACGGGGGGGGCCACCCTGGTCCTTCTCGGTGCCGCCCTCTATGCTCCTTCGTGGCAGATATCGGCAAAGCTTTTCCTGATTGCCGCATTCCTCATGGCGACCAACCCCATAGCATCCCACGCCATTTCCAGGGCCTGTTACCGCCACGGTATGAAACCCGTATTGGCGTTCATAGACGAATACGGCAATTCAGAGGAAAAGAGGGACAGAACATGAGCCTGTCATTCATGATCTTCCTCTATGTTTTTCTGATCGCCACCGCCCTGGTCATTTCTGCCATAAACGACATCCTGAGCGCAGTGATAACCCTTTCAGTGTTCGGGATCCTTCTGGCCACTGCCTTCGCGATACTGCAGGCACCGGATGTGGCCCTGACCCAGGCCGTGATCAACTCAGGCATTGTCACTGCTCTCTTCCTGGTAGCCTTTTCTCAGACAGAAAAACCTGAATGCTACAGCGAGGAGGAAGAAGAATGAGCAGCAAGCCCTATATCTTCCGCATCGCTTCGCTGATTCTCTGTGTATCCCTTGGACTGATGCTGTTCCGGGGGATCGCCGCCCTGCCGGTAACGGAAAAGGTTACCGGGCCTGCCAGCCACTATCTTGCCCGCACCGCCGGGGAGACGGGAGCAAGGAATGTCGTGGGCGCTATCCTGTTCGACTACAGGGCTTTCGACACCCTGGGCGAATCCACGGTCATTTTCACGGCCGTATGCGGCATAGCCATGCTCTTTTCCAGGAGGAAGTTCCACCGGTCATCAAGAGGTCTATCGTTCATCGCAAAGAGGGGGATAGGGATAATGGTGCCCTTCCTGCTGATGTACGCTTCGGTGATAATCCTCTTCGGCCATTTGTCTCCCGGCGGAGGCTTCCAGGGGGGCACCATCTTTGCAACGGTGACGGTCCTTCTCTGCGTCGTCTTCGGTTCAAGTTTCGAGTCCCAGTATTTCCCTCCCCGGACAAAGGATATCCTTGAATCCGGAGGTGCCCTTCTCTTCTCAGGGATAGGGCTGATTGGACTTGCCGCCGGAACGGGTTTCCTTTCCAACATCGCCGCCGGTTTCCCGGCCGGCACTTTCGGATCATTCCTCAGCGCGGGTTCCGTTCCAATACTGAACGTAGCAGTAGGCATGAAGGTCGGAGCAGGGCTCTCGACGATCTTCTACAGCATGATCAAGATGCTTGATGCCGGGCACGACCACCGGGAAGGGGGCGGAATAGAATGATCCTTCTCAGCTATGCCACGGCGGTCATCATTTTCTGCATAGGACTGTACACCATCATGATCAGGAGAAACCTTTTCAAGACCGTACTCGGACTTGCGCTCATGGAATCAGCGGTCCTTCTGATCATAGTCTCTTCCGGTTATATACCCGGCGGAGTTCCCCCGATCGCTCCATTCAGCGGCCCGGCGGTCAACCCCCTGCCGCATGCGTTCACCCTCACGGCCATAGTCATCGGGGCCAGCGATATCGCCCTTGCGCTGGCTTTCATCGTGAAGCTGCACAGGCACTACAGAACGGTCGACCTCGACAGGATCAGGGGGCTGCGCGGATGACCCTGGTCCTGGCGATAATGGTACCTCTCCTGTCAGCGTTCCTGGTACCTCTTTTTCACCTGGCAAGGAAGACCCTCTCCGTCGGCCTTATCGGCATCATGGGGCTGGCCTCTATCTCGGCGGCCCTGGCCGCCGCGCATACGGGCTGGTATTCGCCTGCGGTTTCGCTGCTGGGTGGATGGGCTCCCGACATAGGGATCGCGCTCGTGGGCGACAGGCTCTCATCGGCATTCCTTTTGATGACCGCGATCGGGAGCGGAGCAGCATTGGCTTGCGCGCTGGAGAAGTTCGGAGGAGGACCGTGGAGGTTCTATGCCCTCTTCTTCCTGATGCTCGGGTCCATGAACGGGATACTCCTCACGGGGGACCTTTTCAACCTCTTCGTCTTCTACGAGATCTTCTCCGTGGCCGCATACCTCATGGTGGCCTTCTCCATGTCCTGGCAGGCCCTCGAGGCGGGACTCAAATACCTTGTCCTGGGTACCATAGGGGCCCTTTTCATCCTCCTGGGAACGGCTTTCACCTTCATGGCCACTGGGGTTCTCAACATGGCCCTCCTGGCCGAAGCGCTTGCCTCGATCCCCAGGGAGACATTGACGGCCATATCTGCATGCCTCGTGCTTGGCCTCACGATCAAGACAGGGGCCTTTCCGGTCCATTTCTGGCTCCCGGACGCCCATTCCTCTGCCCAGACCGCAGTCAGCGCGCTTCTGTCGGGAGTGCTGATCAAGGTCTCGATCTATGCTTTAATGCGGGTCTGTTACATCTTTTTCCTTGGGACGAACGGGGCCGTGTTCCTTGCGATAACAGTCATAGGTTCCTTTTCCGTCCTGGGAGGTCACCTTATGGCATTGAGGCAGGACGACATCAAGAGGCTGCTGGCATATTCCACGGTGGCCCAGATAGGGTACATCCTCATAGGCATCGGGTGTGCCAGCGCCGCCGGAGCCGCAGCAGCAGTCTTTCATGCCTTCAACCACATGCTTATGAAGATGGGCCTCTTCATAACCGCCGGCAACCTTTCGGAAGAAAAGGGGACCAGGGAAATATGCGGGCTTACGGGTCTATGGAAGAGCCACCCACTATGGGTTTCGGCCTTCGCTGTCCTCTCGGCCTCCATAGTCGGGATACCCCCTTTCAACGGCTTCATGAGCAAATGGTTCATCATCCTGTCCTCCGCCGGCGCAGGGACAGTCATTCCTGCCCTTGTCATAGCCGCGGGAACGGTAATATCGGCGGCCTACTACCTCAGGGTCCTTTCAGCCTTCATTTCACCTGATGAGGGATCTTCCTATGACCTTCCGCCCTATGTTCCCCGCAAGCCCCGGAGGAGGAGCGTCTCTTTCGCGATCGTGGGAAGTTTTGCCCTTTTATGCCTCGTCCTGGGTGTCATGCCCTTCTCCCCGATTTTCAGGGAATATTTCTCTTCGATCGGTCAAACGGCCGTTGATGTGGAGGCTTACGTAGGACTGGTGACAGGAAGATGAACCTGCGAAAAAGGATACTGATATTCTTGAAAGAGGCATAAAATGATGTTCGACACAGCTCATGAACTGTTTCGGATCGATACTTTTTCCCTGGTTATGTCGGGCCTCGTCATTTTCATGACGGCAGCCGTTTCCATATACAGTCTCGGCTACTGCGGGGAGAAATCCCCCCTGAGGAGGATGGTCTTCTTTGCTTCCCCCTGGGTATTCTGCGTCTTTTCCTGCCTGGCGGTAATTTCGGGCAACTGGTTACAGTTCACCATATTCGTGGAACTATCCTCTCTGGCGCTGTTCTTCATCATCCTCCTGCAGGATCCTGGAGCAGCCCGACTGTATATTTTCTCCCAACTTTTCGGAGCCGGGTTCCTTCTCGCGGGAACTGCACTTCTCGGGGCGGAAACAGGGACCATGTCTATTGGTCCTGTTCCGGGGAACATCCTGTGGCTCTTTCTCACGGGACTTGGCGTCAAGGCTGCCTTCCCCGTGCTGCATTTCTGGTTGCCCCAGGTACACGGGAAAGCCCCAACACCGGCAAGCGCTCTCCTTTCGGGATTCGCGGTCAAGATCGGGGTCTTCGGCATTTCGAGACTGGTCTCCCCGGACACTGGGACCGACCTCCTCATCCTTGGCTCAGTCATGGCCCTTTACGGGGTTGGCCAGGCACTGATGCAGCACGATGCCAAAAGACTTCTGGCCTACCATACCGTAAGCCAGCTGGGATATATCGTGACCGCCCTGGGGGCGGGGACCAGCCTGGGGATAGCCGCCGGGTTCTTCCACATTGTGGCGCACGCCCTGTTCAAGGGCCTGCTGTTCCTTTCCGTGGGAACCCTGGAAAAAGTCTACAGAACAAAGGACCTGGGTCACCTTGGAGGAGCCGCCAGGGAACTGCCCTTGACTTTTTCGCTCTTCCTTGTGG
Organism: Synergistaceae bacterium UBA4066; assembly: GCA_002383685.1. Taxonomy (GTDB): domain Bacteria; phylum Synergistota; class Synergistia; order Synergistales; family Thermovirgaceae; genus UBA4066. The sequence continues at coordinate 23,973 of DFZC01000013.1, forward strand.
GAGCCCTTGCGATCT
>DFZC01000015.1 GCA_002383685.1 Synergistaceae bacterium UBA4066
ATGTCCAGACACGGTCCTGGAAAGCTTTTGAAGAAGTACTGGCTGGACCGGGAGAAAGGGTGGCTATTTTTTCACACGACGCGGTCATCAAGGTGCTCCTCTGCCGGGTCCTCGGTTGCCCCTTGAGCAGTTTCTGGCGGTTTCGCATCGCCAACGGCAGCATCACCCTTCTGGAGGCGGGCGAAAAGGGACTGAGCCTTCATGTCATGGGTGACGCCTGCCACCTTGGGAACGCGTGGGAGAGGAAAGAGCAGAAGGGGCTGTAAAAGGCCGTGATTCGGGACTCGTAACCCGGTGAATCGTAATTCGTGGATCGGAGGTCTGTCATTCTGAGGAATGAAATGACGAAGAATCTGGGTCAGAACCAGATCCTTACCCTGGCAGAAAACGCCGGGCACCTTGTCATCCGCAAAAAGCGCGGATTCAGGATGACAACAAAACCAACTGCTTCAACGGTGAACGGAAAAGACCGAGCAGTTTAAAGCGAAGACCCATTTACTGTCCGTGCTGGTCTTAACAAAAAAAGCTTTAGATTTTCTCTGTGTCCCTCTATGACCTCTGCGGTGAGAAGGTCTGGCCTTTGCCCTGGTTTTTGGTTCTAACAAAAAAAGGTTTTCTCTGTCGTCCTCTGTGACCTCTGCGGTGGGAAGGTCTGGCCTTTGCCCTGGTTTTTGGTTCTAACAAAAAAAGGTTTTCTCTGTCGTCCTCTGTGACCTCTGCGGTGAAAGATCCGTGATTCGTTACTCCTGCCACCAACAAGCTGGAGAGCCCGAGTTCGGGCACCTTGTCACGATGGACACATAAGGCTATCATCGTGACAGTGATAATACTCGATGAATATGGGCCAGAATACAAAATGTTCTTCGCTTTGGTGTGACAAAGGGGGTTGAGATAGTGGAATCCGGAAAGGGAAGAAACGATACCCTTTATGAATGCGAGGGCATGCAAAAAAGGAAAAAACTCCTGGACAGCCTTGGAGGACTCCCCGAAGGCGCAGTTGAGGTAAAAAACAGCGAATGGTTATACATGCTTGAGGAAGAGACAAGAAACTCCCTAGCCATCGAAGGGTACTTCGCCTCGGAAAAGGAACTCAGGGCGATCATCTCCGGCAAGCACACCGGCGCTGAAATTCTGGACTATTACAGCACCGCGGGAAGCATATACGACCTTGCCCTTCAGTATCTCCGCGAAGGTCAGACGATATTCGACCTCCCGCTCGTGAGGCACATCCACAGTGAGCTCTTCCGCGAGGCAAGAGACCGGGAACGGGGGATCTTCCGCAAAGGGAAAATAATCATCAAGGGAGCAAAGGTACACCCTCCGGAAGCGGATGTAGAGCAATACATGCGATGCCTGGTCGAGATCGTCAGGTCCCTGCGGGGCAATACAGGAGCGATCCCCTTTCTCGCCAGGTTTCACGTCCTTTTCGAGTCCATCCACCCCTTTGCCGACGGCAACGGAAGAGCAGGGAGAATTCTAATGAACTACCTCGCGATCAGCCTCGGGCTTCCTCCATTTGTCATAAAGGGGCTCTCTCCGGTGGACAGGGACGAATACTACGATGCCCTGGAGAAGAGTGACACCGGATTTCATGAAGTTTTTCCTCCCCCGGATACTGAAAAACTCCTTTCAAGCCTGGAGGCTGGAGATTTCAGCGGGCTGGAGAAAATGCTTTGCAGAAGTTCCATTCACAGCCTTAACAGGGTCATTGCCGCCATGGCCGGAAAAATCGAAGAACTCCTGCCCCTCGCCGACCTCGCGGAAGAGATGAAGGTTCAGCCCGCGACCCTGAGGAAGTGGATAGAAAGGGACAAGATGGTCGCCGTAATGAAAAACGGAAAACTCTACAGCAGTAAAAGGCTGGTGTTTTAAGAAACGGCCAGAGCATCCTGGGTTCTTTTGGTATCAGCCAGGTAATGGTATCTTTGGCGGTATAACACGAACTTTCTGGAGGGCTGAACATGCGGGATCTGAAGAAGGCCGGCAGGGGAACCCTTGCCGTATGGGGCGGTGAGGAAGAAATACAGCCCGGGAGATCCACCCAGGTCCCTGTTTTCCTGGGTGCGGCCCACGCCTACGAGGACCTGGACGAATGGGTCGACGTCAGCCTTGGAAAAAGCCCTGGGCACATTTACGGACGCAACACCAACCCTACCGTGGAGGCCTTCGAGGAAAAAGTCAGGATCCTCGAGGGAGCCGAAGCTGCCGCGAGCGCGGCATCGGGGATGGGAGCCATATCCAGCGTACTCTGCGGCATCCTTTCCAGCGGCGACAGGGCCGTTTCCGTCAAGGACACCTACGGGGGAACCAGCGTTATGTTTACCGAATTCCTTCCCCGTAACGGCGTAGAATGCCGCCTGTGCGATACGACAGACCACGAGGCGATAGAGGCCGAGATCGCGAAGGGTTGCACCCTGCTCTATCTTGAGACTCCGACAAACCCGACCATCAAGATCATAGACATAGAACGGCTTGCAAAGGCCGGACACGCCGTTGGGGCCGTTGTGGTGGCAGACAACACCTTCGCGACACCAATAAACCAGAACCCGCTGGACCTTGGAGTCGACCTGGTCATGCACAGCGCGACAAAGTACCTCGGTGGGCACGCCGACGCCCTTGGCGGGGTAGTGTGCGGCAAGGCCGACCTGGTGAAGAAGGTCTATCACCACCGCGAGATCCACGGTGCCGCCCTGGCCCCCATGTCGGCATACCTTCTCCTCCGGGGGATGAAAACCCTTTCCCTGCGAATATCACGCCAGAACGAAAACGCCATGACAATATCGAGATTCCTTGAAACCCATCCAAAGATCGACCAGGTCTTTTACCCTGGCCTGGAATCCCACCCGGGCCACGGTATAGCGAAAAAACAGATGCGGGGTTTCGGGGGGATGATGAGCTTTACTCTCAAGGGTGATTCGCTGGAAATAGTCAAGAAATTCCTGTCGGGGCTTTCCCTCTGCCACAAGGCTGCCAACCTCGGCGCCGTGGAAACAATAGCGGGCATCCCTGCCACCACCAGCCACGTTGAATGCACCCCGGAAGAGAGGAAAGCCCTGGGTATACCCGAGACCCTGGTCCGCTACTCCGTCGGGATCGAGGACGCAGCAGACCTGATAGAAGACCTCTCCAACGCCCTTTCAAAGGTATAAGGGGCAGGACATTAGGGTCAGACCTTGATTTTGACCGTATGCATACAATAATGATCGACCGTTCGCGCGTTTAACGGGAAAATGAAACCAAAGATGGTCCTCACTCCATGGCAATGTCCCAGCGCTCTTCGACAAGCCCCGGCTTCCAGCTGTCGTTGGGGTGCTCTTCCGTGACATGGAACCCATACTCTTTGTATAGATGGCGGGCAGCAAGCAGATCGCTGAAGGTCCACAGGAAGACCTTCCTGTAGCCCTTCTTGCGGCAGTGATCCATCGCCACGGTCATAAGCCTGCGTCCCAGCCCGATCCCCCGGTATTCGGGTTCAATAAGGAACCATCGTAACTGTGCCGTCTCACTGTCGATACCGGCCATTGCAATAAAACCGACTATCTGATCCCCGTTCTCCGCTATCCAGATCGCACCAGGCTGTTCTGACCGTGAGAAAGCAAGGAGCCCTTCCAGTAAGTACTCCTCGAATACCGGACCCAGTCCGTACTCTTCCTGGTACAGGATAGCGTGCCGGTAGGTGATATACCCCAGGTCCCCGATCCGGTGGTTCCGGATAGTTATTTCCTTGTCCTTCCTGTTCGAAAGGATCCCCTTGATGGACCTCATGGAGCCGACCAGTTTCTTCCGGTCGGTTTCGGAAAGTTTTTCAAGGATCCTGGCTACCTGCCGGGATGATTCTCTTGAAACCTGCCTGAAGGTTTCTCGCCCCTTGTCCGTCAGGGAGAGTATCTTTGCCCGACTGTCCGAAGGCGACATAGAGCCCTCAACCAGAGCGTTCTTCGTGAACCGTGACAGCATCCGGCTCAGGTACCCCGGATCGATATCAAGTTTTCTTGTCAGGTCGCGCGCCGTACACTGGCCTGCCGCATCTATCTCGAGCAGGACGCGCACTTCTGCCAGCGAATAGGGGCTTTGAAGGATATTCCGGTTCACAAGCCCGATAAAGTTCGTATAAAAGCGGTTGAAATCCCTGATCTCTGCAACAAATTCCTCGATCTTCCTGTCCATCTCTTCCGACCCTCTCTCACTGATCTGTCCAGGATATCTCTTCAGGACGGCGAAGGTTCTGGTGCTTGAAAACGGGGATGCCGTACTCCGCTGCCAGCGCCCGGAAACGGTCCTTGTAAACCCCTTTCAGGTTGTCGTGGAAGGTTATCGCCTCAATACCCCCGTGAATGCTGGTGACACAGGCCTCCAGTTTCTCAGGGCCGCCTTCATCATCGTAACGCCCGGTTATCAGCCACTGGTTCGCGAGAATATGGGAAACGCCGTAGGCGCAGTCGTCCCATTCCTGAAAAACCGCCCCGGAGAAAGCCCTTTCAAAGTGGACACCGCCGGCACAGAGCAAATTTCTGACCCGGCGGCCATCGCTTTCAAATATTGAGAAAAGCGACTCGGCCAGCACTCTGGCCGCAGTCTCGTTGGACCAGCAAGCCGGGCTGCTTCCGATCTCGATATCAAGCATGGGAACAGGGTAACGGGCGATCATTTCAGCACTCACCCCACCGTAGACCATTCCCGACCAGTGGGTCGCCTCCGTCGTGACAAAGAAATCATCGAGACCGGCCTTCACTCGGTTCTTCTCCATGGCAAGGAGCAGGTTCCTCAGGTATTGGGGGTTTGCGGGGCCGAAGTTCCCTGAATCCACGTCCCCGGTGGTGTGGGAAGTGAGGATGTTGTCGGGCGCGTTCTCCCCTGCGTGCCATGTTATGATCCCTGCCACGTCGAAATCGGCGAAATAACTGTTCATTACAGGCAGGTAGCGGTCGTAGCCGTGGCTGACCACCTTTTGTGTCCGGACGAGGAAGAAGGAGTTGTCCGACGGGTCGGTGTACTTCCTTACAGGTTCTTCGTCTATGATCATGTCGGTCTCTTCCAGGGGGTGTATCTGTGCCGAAGCCTGCAGGACCCTTCCTGCGACTGGGTCAATCGGTTCTCCGCAAAAAAAGAAAACAGCTCTTTTGTTCCGCTCCATAACTCTCTCCTCCCCGCAAAGCGTTGGAATCTGGAGAGAATAGTAACAAAAGACAGTTGACCTGGTCAAATAAAGGAATAGAACAAGAAAGGAATAAACCGGGGAAGAGTGATGCCATAAAAAGACAAACCGGGAGATCGCGCCACAAGGGCTCCTCCCGGTCCAGAATTCGGTCTGATTTCCCCCAACAATTAGAGACTTGCGAATATCAGAAATCACTACATCCCGAAGTGCTTTTTGAAAAGTTCCTCCGCCTTCCGTGCGCCCTCAGGGCTTACCGCAACAGACTTGGCCTTCCTCTTCGGGTCGCTGATGTAACCCTTTTCATGAAGCCGGTCCATGGTCCCCCAATCGAAACTCTTCCATGCCCTGGCGGCACCGTCCCGATCCT
>DFZC01000025.1 GCA_002383685.1 Synergistaceae bacterium UBA4066
GGACTATGGTCTCGAGGAAACCGCAGGCCTCCATTACGCCGCCGAAGAAAAGGGCGCAGAAGATCAGCGATATGGTCCACATCATCGAGTCTAGACCACCCCGGGAAACAAGGTCGCTCAGCATCTCTCCCACCTCGGAAGCCATTTCAGGCGCAATGTTGAGGTTGAACTGGCTGAGAAGGTTGAGGACCGCCTCCCCTTCTGCCCCGGCGAGTTCCCCGGAGACGGTCGCCCCGTAGCCATAGTGGATCGCATCGATAATGTCAGCGAGCCCGTTGCCCTGGAAGGCTGACATGAGCGCTGCTACAAGCACTCCCGCGAAAAGCCCCGGGATAGCGGGCGTCTTCCTGACGGCAAGGGCAATGACCAGAACGGGGGGGACAAAGCCCAGGAGGCCGATGTTGAACTCGGCCTTCATCATCTGCTGCATCGCGTCGATCTTCACGGCGTCTATCGACCCGCCGGCATAGTTCATGCCCAGAACAACACATATCGCCGCAACGATAAGGTAGGTCGGCCCCGTTGACCAGACCATGGCCCTGATATGGTCGAAGAGGTTGGCTCCAGCCACTGCCGGAGCCAGGTTGGTGGTATCCGAAAGGGGCGACATTTTGTCGCCGAAGTACGCGCCGGAAACGACCACGCCAGCGGTAAGCGGGGCAGGGATACCAAGGCCGTGCGCGATACCCATCAGGGCTATGCCTACGGTACCTGACGTCGTCCATGAAGAACCAGTGGAAATTGATACCACGGACGTTATCAGGAGGGTCGCAAGGAGGAAGATGGAGGGCGCAAGGATGTCCAGGCCGTAGTAGATCAGGCTGGGGACGACCCCGCTCTGGATCCAGATACCTATGACCATACCTATGATCATGAGGATAACAATCGCCTGAAGGGCTACTGCGATAGCGTTCAGAGCTCCTTCCTCTATCTGGGACCAGGGCATCTTAAGTACGGTAAGACCCACAATGCAGACAAGCACTGCGGAAATCACTATGGGGATGTGGGCATCCACTCCCAATTGAAGGACTCCATAACTGATGATAAATGCGGCAGCCACAAAAACTGCGACCGAAAGGCCAAGACCCGGTTTAACCTGCTTTTTTGCCGACATGAAAAAACCTCCTTCTCCTGGTTTTTTGAAACTTGTTAACAACACAAACCTGAAGCAAGTTCCATTCCCCTTGGATCACCACCCCGCATTATTAAAATTAATGTTTTTTCATCCTCTGTTTCAGGAAAAACAGGAATAAGCGGCCTGAAAGATATCCCTGGTTTAATTCGGGACATACAAGAAAGGATAAACCGTCGTCGATAGGCTGAAGGAATGAACCGATGAATAAATTGTGGTTCATTAACTAAAAACACCCCCCCAATGCACATAGAAAAAACGACATACCCTATGCCAGGCCGGCATGGATCTATATCTATCGCCATTTTACATGATTTTTCACATTTTAATGATACCCTAAAAGCCTGAATAACTCAACAGCGGAAAGGTCGGTCAAAAAGCGGGAGGGGGTCCCTTGACCCCCTCCCGCTGACCTCAGGGAAAAACGGTTCTGCCAATTACCTCACATTAATGACCTTTTTCACTGATTCTGTATATTTTATTCCCCTCTTTCCCTGTTCCTCTATCACAAAATTGTAAAGGGCATCGTCACCTGCGAGCTTCTCTGCAGGAAGCACCCCTTTCTGCTTTACCAGCCCCTTCGCAACAGCCCTGGCAAAAATTGAACATGAACATCCGGTGCAGCGGCTCATCGAAGTATTCCAGGTCTTTTCGTCGAAATAGTCAAGCAGGTACCAGGAATGGGTCACTTCATCGGAGCCTTTGAAACCGTGAACCTCTATTTCCATAACCGTAAGGTCCCTGTCGCCTTTATCGGGATCCATCTTCCACATGGGGAAGAGAAGGTCCGCGGCGACATCGAGGGGTACCACTTCCTTGCCGCCCAGATTCTTCGGAGTTTCATCGAAAAGGCCCATTGAACGGAGAAGTCTCATCTGCTCAACGTGTCCCGGCCACCGCAGGGTCATCTCTCCCAGGTTTCTGGCCTTTATGTTTTTCGCAAGACTCCTCAGCCCGTCGGTATAAAATGCCTCCAGCGTCCCCACACCGTGAAAATCACGAAGATGGAGGCCAGATGTCGCCTCTACGACCTCTTTTTTGAAATCCTTTACAATGGAAACGGGCCGGGTGAACTCTTCTATGCAGTCCTTCGGGGACCAGGTCACCTGGTAGTTGAAGGGGGGTACAAGTTTTGTGGGGATCCCCCCCACAAAAATGAAAGCTTCCTCAACCTCATCCAACAGGGCAGCACCCCTGCCCATAAGGAAATTGGACATTCCCGGGGCAACACCCATATCGGGTATCACCGTAACTCCCTTTTCCTTTGCCAGGCCGTCAAGTTCCTCAAAGTCCTCGGCCATAAAGGAAATATCCACAAGGTTTTTCCCGAGCCCGATCACAGTCTTCATCATTTCATAACCGAAACGACCGGGAACCCCTGCAGTGACTATATCCGCTCCCTCCAGTGCAGGGCCAAGCATGGCCGGGTCAGTGGCCGACGCGGTTACCGTCTTCACTCCAGGGTATTTTTTTTCGATCTCCCTTAAAGCTGATTCATTAGGGTCGACCACGGTAACCTCGAAATCCTCCATCATGTCAGCCACAATAAGCTGCCCCACCAGACCTGCCCCTATCTGTACCGCCTTCATCCGGATACCTCCCTTTATCTCATGAGAATATGTAATTAAAAGATTTTTTGTATGCAATAAGCAGTATAAATAATGACGTCTTGGAAGTCAAATTACTTTAGACGTCAATCGTGAGTCGTTGATCGAAAAAACTGCTCCAGCCATGGAACCCGTTCTTCCGATCAACGATCTACGGTTCACGCATGTATACATACGGTTAAAATCAAGGTCTGACCCCAAAGGGTTTGTTCCGATCTCCAGGCGGTCGAGGAAGTAGATCTCACCCAGGCGAGCCTGCCGATGCACGGCAACATCAGGGGCAAGGAGTACTACACGAATTTCAAACAGGAGGAAGATCATGCTTGACGAACAGACCATAGCAACTCTCAACGCAATCAAACTTCTGGACATGGCAAGAGGCCTTGAAGAACGGCTC
>DFZC01000039.1 GCA_002383685.1 Synergistaceae bacterium UBA4066
CCAAAAACCAAACCCCTGACATAGGCACCCTGTCTGACATAGGTGTCAGACCTACACTTTTGACTTTTTAATTCTCTTTTCACTTCCTAAGGCGTCCTCTTCTCCTTTTTCATGAAGGAAAAGCCTCTTGTCCTTCAGGTACCATGCCTTGAATGAGAAAGCATAACCAGAGTAACCCCGAAGTTGAATAAAAAACCCACAGATCCCCTCCAAAATCTATAATTCCAGTTAGATGTCTCCCGATCTTTCTCACGGCAATCAATCCGGGATCAGGAAGGGGGTAATTTCATTGCTGAACCAGGAACTGCTTGATCATATCAAGGCCGGCGGATTCCCTTTTGAACTGCTGAAAAACGAACGAAGGATACGTTCTTCCGAAGAGGGAGCAGCCTATTGGAAGATCCATATCGGCCAGACAGCCCCTGCCCTGATCCTGAGGGCTGACAACAGGTTCCTTCTCCTGGTGATCTCAGGTGCCGTCGCCAGGGTCGACCTCAAAACCCTTGCTTCATCCCTGGGGGTTGCGTCCCTCAGAATGGCCACTCCGCAGGAGATAAAAGAGAACTTCGACCTTAAACCCGGGGATATCCCTCTGGTCGGACTGGATCTTCACACCCTTATCGACCGCCGTCTGATGGCCTACGACTTCATCTATGGGGGTTCCGGCGATGTCGGCTTCACCTTGAAGATCTCCCCCCGGGCCCTGCCTTTCCTGAATGGCGATCACCAGCTGGTGGATATCCCGTCTCTTTCGGAAAGGAATTGAAGGAAAAAGCGCGGCGGAAGGAAGCATCAGGGAACAGAAATCGCAGCAACCGGAAGATGCCTTTGCGCCACAGGCAATGTGACCCAAGCAACCGGGCGGCTGCTGCAGGTTAGCCAAAAAGTTCGGTCACGCTTCTGATCGGTTCCAGTTAATGAGGGTTCAGCTAAAGAACGACTTGAGACAAGCCCCGCATATCGGGAAGTTCTTCGTGGAAGCGATTCACGGCTTCGATGGTGCGAAGCCATTCATAGAACAGACCCTTCTGATGGACGATCACTACTCCCGCGCTTTGCATGCGGTTCAGCCCTATCTCTTGTTCCGGGTCAGGCGTTCCGACCGCGTCAGCAACTACTGCCACGCGATAACCATGTTCAAGCAGCCCCAGGGCCGAATGCATTACGCATACATCCGTCTCCAGGCCGACCAGGACTGTCGTCTTGCGACCTGTTCGCTCAACGGCTGCAAGTATATTGGGCTGGTGTGCGAGGCCGAACGAGACCTTGTCGAAAACAGGGGTGTTTTCAGGCAGCGTTTGAACAAGTTCACGGGCCAGCGGCTGCCGGTCGCTCTCTTCGGCCGTGACGACCAGCGGTACATCCTTCCACAGGGCGAGCCTTATGAGCCAGCACACGCTTTTCAGCAGCCGTTCGCTTTCCGGGCGCGGCAGATTGTCCAGGAAAACATTTTGAACATCGATCACAATAAGCACCGAGTCATCCGCATCCAGGAGAGAATATGGGCCGGGGCTGGTTGTTCGGCCAGACCCCGGTGAATTTTCTCCCATCGCACGGCAATGACCGTGCGAACCTGCATTGAATATCCTGTTTTTCCCCTCTATAGCCATCAGGTGCCTCCAATAGATCGGGATCAATACAGGAAACTGGATGGTATTTCCTTTGGGACCGACATCTTCAGTTCGGTTTTCTTGCCCTCTCTTTCCACTATTGCGGATATTGTGTTCCCAAGATTGTTCTGGACTATCATCTTGAACTCCTCAATGGAGCCTTTCGGGTCGAGATCGGTACCAGCCGCGGAGATCAGCCTGTCCCCGGGTTTCAGGCCCAGCGTTGAGGCGGGACTATCCTGGTATACGATAAAAAGGTATAGAGGGTCTGTCACAAGGGTCATGACTCCGAGCCGGAAAAGAGAAGGCCTCGGTTCTATTGCGAGGGAGTAGACCAGGTCCTTTGGAATGTTGTCCCTGAAGGCGGAGGAGCTTCCATATATCTCACGCAGGATCGGGTTCTGTGAGGCCAGGATCTCTTCCGTCATAGCCAGTGCCGCCTTGGATCTTTTCTGAAGATCTTGCGACTGCGGTCCCCATTCGTTGGCCTGCTGCCCTACCACAATGGCCTTCATCATATATTCGGCGGCAAGATGCTGGTTCGCTCCGGCTTCCAGCAGATTTTTCAGTAACGTTGACCTCAACGGATCATCGGTCTGGACATCCTTAATGTGGCGCAGGACTACTTCAAGTTTCGTCTGGAAATTGTACAGATCCTGGGGTACGCCCTGGCGATAGCCGTGCCCCCCGGTGATCTCGTCTGCCCAGTAATAGATTACCTGGTGATCAGCACGAAGGATCAGAAATTCAAGAATAGAGGAGTCTATCAAGTCCATCTGGCCTGAATCAGGGGAAGAAAGTTCGGAGTTCGCGGTGGTGGTACCCTGGGTTTCCCATGACCTCAGGGGAAGGGATGGGTTGAGAGCAACGATAAAAGCAGAGGGCACAAGAATTCGGCTAGGCCCAAGATCGATGACCATCCCTATTACATTTCCGTTTACGTCAAGGGCTGGAGTTCCGCTGTTTCCGGAGAAAAATTCACCCGACAGGACATATCTTTCCACTCCATCTGTTCCCTGGTGCACCTCCGAAACTGACAACCGGATAAATCCGAAAACCTCTTCCCTCGCTGCCGCACAATTCACAACTGTTCCAGGGGTAATTTTGACCTGTTCAATATTCAGCTTTTTCCTCCCCTGCTCCGGGATATCGATAAGGGCTATCCCCCTTTTTTCGTCGAGGTCTACAATACCCGCAGAGGATACCTCTTCCCCGGACTGGAACTTGAGAGTCACCTTAAGGGCATCCTTGAGCAGGTGCAGGTCGGTTACGGCCCTGTTCTCACCGGGGGAGATAAAGGCCATACCTGAGGCTTTGGAACCATCTGATCTCTCTACCGTCAGTAGTGCGATGGACTGGATCGCCTTTGTGAGTGCCGAGGCATCCATCTGGGCAATTGCCTGACCGGGCATAATGCAAGTCGCAAAAAGCACAGAAAAGATCAGCGAAAACAAAAGGGTTTTCCCTGAAAAACCTCGCATTGTTTCACCACCCCTTATTACATTTTATGAGAATGATACACCCAGACCGTCATGTGCAATGGCAAAGGGCTCAGACCTGCATCATTGGCTATTTCAGCTATATGCCAACCCCTGGAGCCTTTCTCCCGGATAAAGGTTCCTTTCTGTCCTGTTTTCAGACAGCCAGCAAAATTTCCCGGCGATCCTTACCGGTCTCATGTTTTCCGGGAATTTCCCTGTCCAGGCTGGGAATAGACATATTCTTCCCAAAGGGGTTTCCGGATAAGATAATAACAGTGAAAAGGTACTTATCTATTATGGCGGTGTGGTAAAGGTGAAGGAAAAGATAGTATCGGAGATCTCAGGTCTATTGTCCGAAATGCAGTTGCCCGTAGAAACCGGTGAGATAACGGATATCTCCGTCAGGACCGATTTTCTTGATGCCGGATGGAGTACGGAAAAAAAACGATCAGTTACGAAACATATATCTTCGCCAATGAGCTGGATAAAACGGTCTATATGTACGAAAAGACCACCGAGGTGGGCTGCGGCCTCTCCTTCGGAGGGGGGGGGTCAGGAACATCTTTCCAGAGCGGCAAGATGCTTTTCCGCAAGGTTAAAAGCGTACAGTACGGTCCTGACGGTAAAGCTTACGAGATAAAACTTGACCTCGGGGCGATCCCAAAGGCCGCAAAGGAGACCGCGAAAAAGCACGGCTGGAAGTTCAAGACCGTGCTCAGCAAATCCAAGGCACTCTACCCGGAGGGGCACTCTTCCGCTGTCCCAGATAAACCCCCCGACCGAAGGACCCTGCAGGCGAAGCCGCCGGTACCGCTTCTTCATTCGCGGAATTGGCCGGGACCGCCCCGTCTGAAAAACCCGAACCGCGCTACAGCGACCCGGAAAAACCGCTGTACGCAGAGACGGGTGGCAAAACACCTTCAAGGTTAGGAGGCGTCGTCGGCCTGGCGGGTTTTGTGCTCCTGGGGCTTTCCCTCCTGCTGCTCCTCTTTGCAGGAGGGACTACCATCACAGGATGGGTTCTAACCATCGCCCTTTTTGGTGGTTCTTTTTACCTTCAGCGCAAGATCTCGCGAAAAGGACTGCTTCTTAACCTTGCCTTGCTTCTGGTGACGGGTTTTCTGATGCTGATAGTTGCGGCTGGCTTCTCAACCACCGGACTTTCCTCGGCCCGGATAAAAAATGCCCAGATGACCACGGGGCTTGAAGCGCCATCCATGAAACCCGTTGACAAGATCAGCGTTTATTCCGTCGATTCTCCGGAGATCATAGTTTCCGCAGTACTTGGTAACGTTCCTCACAACACCAGGGTACGATTTATCTGGACCTACACCACGGGGGACATTCCGATAACCTCGTACGAGATCGACAACGGCGGAAGACCCTGGCCGCAGGGAGAATACAGGGTGGATATCTTTATCGAAGACAGGGACAAACCCGATGCTCAGGAAGAATTCGAAGTAAGATAGGCGTTTATCAAAAGCGGATGCCTGGCAACTATAAGGTTCACTTTTCTTTCTGTTTCACTGCTTCCCTGTTTATGCACTATACTATGCTGGGCTAATTCTTTAAAGGAGGGCTGGGAAAATGAAACAGAAAATTGCGGTCTTCACTATCACGGTGTTCCTTGTAATAAGCCTGTTTTTTGCCATATCCGCTGGAGCATCAACCGAAAAGGAGGGGTTTATCCCCGTCAAAGGCGGCCAGGTCTGGTACCGTGCGGTAGGCCTAGACAAGGATGCCGTTCCACTTCTGGTCCTGCACGGCGGACCGGGAATGACCCACTTCTACCTTGAGTCCCTTGAAGCCCTGGCCTCGGAAAGGCCAGTGATATTCTACGACCAGCTCGGATGCGGCAACTCCATCACCACCGAAAAGGACACCCTTTCCCTGTGGACGGTAGAACGCTTCGTTGAAGAGGTCCAGGCAGTGAGGGACGCCCTTGGCCTTGATGAGGTACACATCCTCGGCCAGTCCTGGGGCTCCATGCTCGCCGTGGAGTACTACACCTGGAAGCCCGAGCCCAGGGGCATCAGAAGCCTTATCCTTGCGGGGCCCTTCATGAGCACCCAGAGATGGATCTCCGATGCAAAGAAGATGCTCAAGACCCTCCCCGAGGATGTCCAGAGAACTGTCGATGAATCCGAAGCCAGGGGAGATTTCGACAACCCCGATTATCTTGCGGCGATGGACGTATTCTACGCAAACTTTTTCTGCCGGCTTGACCCCTGGCCGGACAGCCTTCTGAAGGCCTTCGACACCATGGGCATGGAGGTCTACAACTACATGTGGGGACCTAGCGAATTTACTTCTACCGGGACTCTTAAGTACCACCAGGTAATAGACAAACTGAGGGACATAAAGGTGCCCACCCTGTTCACCTCCGGCGAATTTGACGAAGCCAGGCCGGTAACGGCTGCCTACTACTGGAGCCTTGTGCCGGGCGCCGAGATCCACATCGTGAAGGATGCGTCCCATAACCACCATCTGGAAAAGCCTGAAGAGTTCAACACCATAATTTCCTGGTTCATGAAAAGGAACGAGTAGAAAGGATATTTCAGGAGCAAGCTAATTGAGGATCTGACAGGCAAAATGAACAGGTCTGCCCCGAGGGCAGACCTGTTCATTTATTGAGGACACATCTACAGGGAAACTCACCTTCGCTTTTGACTATTTGAGATCTCCCGCCATCCAAAGTATTCTTTAGCGCTCAAAGCTTATTAGGGGTGGTCAATTTTCGGTAATCTTTGTTGGTCATTATTTCGTTATCAAAACCATAGGAAGGTCTAAAGGTTATCGTAGCGTCGCCATCAGCGCGAACACTCCCCAGCCCATGAATTCACGGGTGNNTGAGCCACTTGGCCGCTTCGTACCTGTCCCAGCCTTCCCGGTCTGCCAGTACCATTTCCACGACGTCGTAACCGAGGTTGCCGAAAGACACGAGAAGTTCCGGAAGCATCAGATAATCGGAGATCGAATCGGCCTGGCATCCTTTGGCAACGTCTTCCGTCGGCGGAAGCTGCAGCCAGTAAGGTTCACCGATGAGAATGATCCCCCCGGGGCGGAGGCTCTTCGCCAGGAGCTCGATTGTACCGGCTACCCCTCCCCCGATCCACGTGGCACCGACACAGGCTGCCACATCGACCTTCTCGTGGGCGACGTAGCCGGCCGCATCGGCATGGATGAACTCGACCCGGTCAGCGACGCCAAGTTCTTCAGCCCGGAGTTTCGCCTGCCCGGAGAACAGCTGGCTCATGTCGATACCGGTACCGATGATCCCGAGATCCCGAGCCCAGGTGCACAGCATTTCGCCCGAACCGCTGCCAAGATCCAGCACACGGGTTCCCGGCTCCAGGCGCAA
>DFZC01000028.1 GCA_002383685.1 Synergistaceae bacterium UBA4066
CGTCTCACGTCTCACGTCTAACGTCTCACGTTCTTGAACCTTGACCCCTTCAAACCGGAGGTCTATAGTAATCCCTGTTAATGATAACTATTCTCATAATGGAGGTTCACAATGAAGATCGCTATAGCATCTGAAGGTCAAACCCTTGAAAGCCCAGTCGCCGAACGTTTCGGCAGGTGCCCCTTCTTCCTCATCGTCGAAGAGGAAGGCACTCTCCTGGAAGCCGTTTCAAACGATGCCACAAAGGCATCCCACGGAGCTGGCGGGATGGCGGTACAAACCATAGCAGCCCACGGGGTATCAGCTCTCATCGCCCCGAGGCTGGGGCCAAATGCTACAATGGCACTCAAGGCTTCCGGTATCCGTGCCTTCGAGTCATCAGGACAGACCTGCAAGGAAGCTCTGGAAGACTTCAAAAAAGGCTCTCTCAAGGAGATCCCCCTTAATTAGGAAGAGGTGGCACAAGTGAGCGATAACAAATGCAGCAGTTGCCCCAGCGAGGGCTCCTGCAACCTGGATCCTGGAACGTGTTCCATGCCCGTTCCCACCAGGGGGTGTTTCAATCACATAATCGCTGTTGGCAGCGGCAAGGGTGGAGTGGGCAAAAGCAGCATCTCGGCCCTCCTGGCGATTGGCCTTGCGCGGCTCGGCCACAGGACGGCCCTGCTTGACGCCGACATAACGGGCCCTTCCATCCCGTCCATGCTGGGCATATCAGGTATGCCCTACGGCACCCCCGAAGGAATAGTCCCTCCCGCAACACCTCAACTGGGGATCAAGGTCATGTCCATGAACCTCTTCATGGAGGACACCTCGAAACCCGTCGTTTGGCGCGGCCCGCTCATAGGGAACGTCATAAGCCAGTTCTGGAACGACACGAACTGGGAGGACTCCGAGGTATTGGTCATCGACCTGCCGCCGGGTACCTCCGATGCACCGCTTACGGTAATGCAGACAATAGCCCTTGACGGGGTTATCATGGTGAGCACGCCCCAGGACCTCTCGACCCGGATTGTCGAAAAGATGATGCACATGACGAAAATGATGAAGGTGCCCCTCGTGGGGATCGTCGAGAACATGAGCTTTGCCCTCTGTCCCCACTGCGGCGAGCGCTGGGACCTTTTAGGACCCAGTCATATAGAGGAGGTCCGCTCCAGGTGGAACATTCCGCTCCTGGGCAGCCTCCCCATAGACAAACAGATAACACTGCTGGGCGACTCGGGCAAACTTGAGGAGTACGATGGCTCAGGCCGGCCGGAGGAAATGGCCCGGACGGTACTCTCCGCCGTGGCCTCCCTGGTCACATCCCCTGCAGATAGCGCCAGATAGGTTCCAGGTGGGTTGCCAGTTCCTTTGAGGGAATCCTTGCCTGCGAAACTGCGTGGACCACGTCCAGGATAAAAGGAATAGAAGCGAGAAGGGGCAGGCCGTTTTCCCGGCATGCCTCTTCTATTTTCCGGGAACCCTCGCTGCTCAGGTCGGCCTTGTTAAGAACCACTGCGGCCGATGTGCCGAACCTGCGGCACAGGTCCGCGATCCTCAGCATGTCATGCCTGCCCGACATGGTGGGCTCCGTAACTATCAGGGCTGCATCGGCTCCGGTGATCGCGGAGATGGCTGGACAGGCTATTCCCGGGGGGCCGTCGGTAAGGATCATCTTCGCTCCCGAGCTTTCAGCGACCTCTTTTGCTACCTTACGGACCAGCTGAACGAGCATCCCGGAATTCTCCCCCCCGGGGTTGAGCCTTGCGTGGACCATTGGGCCATGTTCAGTCATGCCCCTGAACCACGTCCCCTGCCTGGTATCTTCCATGGCTATGCACTTTACGGGGCAAACAAGCGCACAGGCGGAACAACCCTCGCAGAAGGTCTTGTCAACCCTGGCTTTCCCACCGGTAACCTTGATGGCGCCAAAACGGCAGACATCTTCGCACTTGCCGCAGCCTGTGCACCTGTCAGTGTCCACCCCCGCCGTCTGCATCCCCATGAAAGGGAAATCCCCTTCCGGTTCAGGGTGGAGCAGTATCTCCAGGTCCGGCGCGTCCACATCGGCGTCGCAGAGGACGATGCCCAGGGGCGAAAGCGCTGCCAGGGCCGCGGTTATGGAAGTCTTGCCGGTCCCGCCCTTGCCGCTGACGATGGTCACTTCTTTTGTCTTCATCGGCCTGCCGTCTTCTTTGCCGTTTCCCATATCGCGATCATCGCCTCTTTCCATTGGTCGTCAACCGAAGCCGGCGGTTTCCCACGGGCGTAGGATTCGGCCACGCCCCTGGAAAAGGGGAGCCTGGCCGCCACCCTGGTGCCGTACTTTTCGGCCAGGGCGTCGATATTCGAGCCTCCCAGGTCAGCCCTGTTCACCACAACTACAGAAGGTTTTTTCAGGTCGGTGATAACCTGCAGCGCGAGGTCGAGGTCTGCTATCCCGAAGGGGGTCGGTTCCGTTACGAGCACCACCATATCTGCCTCCCTGACGGCGGCCACCATCGGGCACGACGTCCCGGGCGGGCAGTCGATAACCAGGTCCCTTCCCTCGGCCAGGGCGGCATCAAGGGTTGCGTTGATAACTGGTATAGGGTTGGGCATTCCAACTTTTAGGCGCCCTTCGAAAAGGGTCATCTCTCCGGCCCGGCATAGGCGTATCTCCCCCACGGGTCTTCCCGTCTCGCTGATGGCATCCCGGGGGCAGACCATGGAGCAGACACCGCAGCCGTGGCAGAGGTCGTTGGGTGAGGGAAACGCTTTCCCGAACATGTAGAGGGCCCCGAAACGGCAAGCCCTCACGCACTCGCCGCAACGGTCGCACTTGCCGCTGTCTATAACGGGCCAGGGAGTCTCTACAAGAGATGAAGCGTAAGGTTCGGCTCCCAGGAGGATCGAGAGGTTTGGTTCCTCCACGTCGGCATCAGCGGCCAAAAGTCCCGGGATCGAGACCATGAGTGACGCTGCTACACAGCTCTTGCCGGTACCCCCCTTGCCGCTGGCGATGGCGACGGTCAGAGATCTGTCGGACATCAGTGGTTGTGGTCCCCGTGTCCTTCGCCTGTCACGTGACCGCAGGAACTCTCCCCGCATTCAATGCTTCCGTCAAGGAAGGCCTTTGCAGCCCCTTCGGCGGGACCCTGGACTCCAATAACGGGTTTGATCCCGGCCGCTACGAAGAGTTCTTCAGCGCGGGGGCCCATTCCGCCTGCAATGATCACATCAACCTTCATCTCCGAGAGCCACTTGGGCAGGGCGCCGGGAACGTGGCCCGGATTGGGATGGTCCTGAAAGCCTGTTATCTTCTTGTCTTCGGTCTCGAAAACCCTGAATGTTGGCGCATGGCCGAAGTGGGGGCATACATTACCGTTCTCTGTCGCAACTGCTATCTTCATAGGAGCATACCTCCAGTCAAAAATAGGTGGACCCGGTTCAATGGAACCGGGTCCGGGAGAAAAGGGTTGATCGGATCGGATCAGGCGCCTTTTTCCATGCTGTCGAGCCGGTCTTTTACAGCCTTCATTTCTGCTTCAAGGGCGTTGAGCTCTTCCTGAAGAGCCTGCTTTTCATCCACCGGGTCCATGGCCGGGTAAGCTCCGGCATACGGGTTTGCATAGGGTCCGGCCGCCCAGGGGGCTGCCCAACCTCTCCCGAAACCAAAACCCCTTCCAAAGCCAAAACCACGGCGGAAACCACGCCCGCGGCGGTATCCGGCGCCACATGGGCCCATACCCCAGCCCGTTCCTGGTCCGCCTCCGAACCAGGGGCCTCTTCCATCAAAACCGGGCATGACTATCGCCTCCTTTATTGATATCGGTTATCAATAGAATAGCACTTCTAATGCCAAAGTCAAGGGAGGAAGGAAGGATCAACTGCGTAAGACGTGAAACGTGAGACGTGAGACGGAAGGGCAGAGAACCCAGGAGGCAGGCTACAGGTTGCAGGCAACAGGAAGATCAAGATCAACTGCGTGAGAAGTTATACGTTAGACGGAAGAGGGGAAACCGTGAATAGTTAATCGTGAATCGAAAGGGCGGGAAAGCGAAGACTGAAAGGCGAAGACCGAAAGGCGAAG
>DFZC01000010.1 GCA_002383685.1 Synergistaceae bacterium UBA4066
GGTGAGGCAACTCGCGTCATTGACAAGGACCTTCTGAAGTACTAGTATCAATGTACTTTACTCCTTGGCGTTTCTTTCGAGAGACTTCAATGCATGATAAGGGGGCCGCACGTGCGGTTCCCCTTTTTTTATTTTTCCAGTTTCAATTTGTCAAAAACCGCAGACGTCAATTCCCTTCTTTCGTCAACAGCAGACCAAAGTTGATTATCAAGCTGATAACCTGGCCCTGCTCTTTTTGAGGGTTACGACCGCCCGGCTTATCTTCAGACGTTCCATGATTCCATCCTGTAGGATCTGGGAGTAATTCAAGTCAGCATGCTTGGCTTGACTGTCCAGCCACCCAGGGAGTGTTACCGTTCTGTTCACGGCTTTTGTCTCCATCTTTTCCCGGAACGAAGGCATCCAGATCTCGATCAGCACGACGACGATCCTGTTGCCGTCTCCTCTGTATTCGTCCAGGTCAATTTTATGCAGGAGGGTTGGAGGCGGGATAGTGTCCCTGTCATCCTCCATTCCCCAAAGGTGCAGAGACATGGCCTCTCTGGCGTTTTCCAGCGCTTCATCTTCGGTCTCTCCCGTGGTGGTGCAGCCGGGAAGGTCGGGCCAGAGGACGTAATACTGTTTGGTGGAAGCGTCGTACCCCAGGACTGCCGGGTAACGGTACTTGTCGGGCTTGTTCATGGCTCTGTCTCCTTTCTGGAAGGACGAGACTGGAGAAGCCCCGCCTGTTTCCATATTGATCTCGCTGTAGGACCGGGAACGCTTTTGTCCGGGTGCTTTACCGTCACCTTGCCCTTTTTTACGGGGTGTTTGAAATGGTGATGGCTCCCCTCCGCTCCGTGGAGTTGCCAGCCGTCCGCTTCAAGAATCTTGATGATTTCCGACGAAGAGTAGGTTTTGTTGCGGTCAATCTCCGGCGTTTTCATCCCTGATTTCCCTTTCAGAGAGATTTTAACACGTGTTAGAAATATTTGTCTATTATTGGCGGGTGTTAGTGGATCTGTAAGCCGCTCCGTTCGGGAGGACAGACAAAAGCCGAGTCCGCCGGAGGAAGGGTACGATTCACGAAAAATCAGATCCTCGCGTCGCTTTGCTCCTCAGGATGACAGCAGGGGCAAGGGCGGGAACGGTGAACGGTAAAACCGTGAATCGGGAATCAGGAATCGCGAATCCGGAAGTCGTATTCTGGCTAATTCTTTTACTTATTACGTCTCACGGATTTTAGCCTTCCCTGTCGCCTGCAGTCTGTAGCCTGACGCCCCCGATCCCCTACCACAGCTACAATTTAATGACATTGGGGGATCGGGTACCCCCCATCACATTCTTCGTGTCGAAGATCAGAGACGCGTGTTTGCGGACAAGATCGTAGTCAACATTCTTTGTATGAGCCGTTGTTATGACCACTGCATCGCAGGTAGAAAGGAACTCCGGCTCAAGTGCCACCGAGGGCACGTTTATCCCCTGGCGCTTTACTATCGGGCAGTAAGGGTCGTGGTAGAGGACCTCGGCCCCTTTTGCCTCGAGTTTGTTCCACACCCTGAGGGCCGGAGATTCGCGAAGGTCCTCGATATCGCCCTTGTAGGCAACCCCGAGAAGCAGGATCCTGCTTCCTTTCAGCGGCTTTTCCCTGTCGTTTAGAAGATCCTGCAAGCGCCTTACTACGTAGGCGGGCATTTCGTCGTTGATATCGCCGGCCATCTCTATCAGGCGGGTATGGTAATTCACCACCCTGGCCTTGTAGGTGAGGTAGTAGGGATCGAGAGGGATGCAGTGGCCTCCTACTCCGGGGCCGGGATAGAATGGTACGAAGCCAAAGGGTTTCGTAGCAGCAGCGGCAATAACCTCCCATACGTTGATGCCGAGTTTTTCACAGATCATCGCCATCTCGTTGGCGAGAGCACAGTTGACAATACGGAATGTGTTCTCCAGGATCTTCGTCATCTCGGCCTCTTTGGGGCTCGAGACGGTGAAGACGGGGGCATCGAGCACAGCCTCGTAAAGCTCCTTAGCGTGGCGGGTACACATGTCCGTGCAGCCCCCGACGACCTTGGGGGTGTTCTTGGTCTTGAATCGCAAATTCCCCGGGTCGACCCTCTCTGGAGAGAATGCAAGAAAGAGGTCTTTGCCTATGGTGAAACCCTTTTTTTCGAAAAGGGGCTTGAGGATCTCTTCGGTGGTGCCAGGGTAGGTGGTGGATTCCAGGACTACGAGCATCTCCCTGTGAGCGTTGTTTGCCACGATCCGGGCTGATTCCCTGACATAGGAAAGGTCCGGCTGCTTGAAATGATCCAGCGGGGTGGGGACGCAGATGGCTATCACGTCGCATTCGGCAATGCGGCTGAAATCGGCCGTGGCGGAAAGTTTGCCTTCGGAGGCAAGATGGTTCAGTTCTTCCGGCACTACGTCGCCGATGTAGTTTTCCCCCCGGTTTACCTTGTCCACCTTGTCGGGCTGGATGTCGAAGCCCAAAACGGTGAAACCAGCCTTGGCCTTTTCCACGGCGAGGGGAAGGCCTACGTAGCCGAGGCCGATAACGCCGATATGGGCGGACCTGGAGTGGATTTTTTCGAAAAGATCCATAAGAAAGACTCCTTTATCCACAGATTACACAGATCAACACAGATAAGGTCAGATATTTAAGAAAACCTATAATAAAAGCTTTTTCACCGCAGACGAAGTGCCCCAAGCGCAGCGCCAGGGTAGAGCGCAGAGAAGTGCAAGAGAGTAATCATTTTGCTTGTTAAAGCCAGGTCAAAGCCTTTATTCACTTTGGTTTTAAACCCAAAAAGTCCTTGTTTTTCTACCCCATTCCTTTGGTCGGGGCACTACGTCTGCGGCCCTCTGTGTCCTCTGTGGTGCAAGATTTATTTGTCGAAAAAGACCTGGTTCTCGATCAGCTGCTCTTCAGGGACAGGGCGAAGGACTTTCGCAGGGCTTCCCAGAACTATCATTCTTGGAGGGACGTCCTTGGTTACCACAGACCCTGCCGCAACAAGGGCGTCTTCCCCGATCACAAGGTTTGGCAGAATAGTTGCGTTGGCACCGATACGGGCTCCCCGCTTCAGCGTAGGGCCACCAAAATGTTTTTTGCGCTCTTCCGTCCGACCAAGGAAGTTGTCGTTTGTGAGGGCCACGCAAGGGGCTATAAAGCAGTAATCACCGATGGTGGAGAAGGCTGTTATGTACGCCTCGGTCTCGATCTTGCACTTGCGGCCTATGGTGACCCTGTTCTCTACCGTGGCCCCCCGGCCGATGATCGTGTATTCGCCGATCTTCACATCCTCGCGGACGGTTGCAAGGTCACCGAAGAAGATCATGTCGCCGATCTCGGCTCCCACGTAGAGAATGCACCCTGCCCCCACGGTAACTGCCTTGCCCAGGGTAAGGGGCGGGAATTCCCTTGGGTCCCCGGTGGTTGCCGAAAGGCTAGCCTTGCCCGGGCGCTTGCCCAGTACGGCCCCGTCGTTGATGACGCAACCTTCGCCGATGCGGACGCCATTGCGAATGACGACATGGTGACCGACAGTTACGTTGTCGCCCAGGGCCACATCGTCCTCGATGACAGCATATTCACCGAATGTGACGTTGGATCCGATCTTTGCTTTGGCGGAGATAGACATTTGGGGACCTCCTTGTTCGTGGAGCGTAAGATCTTTAAGGCGTAAACGGCACCCAGTCGCTTTCGCTCCGGGCACTGGGTCAACGGTGAACGGTAAGGACAACCGCAAGACCAGGGCTTCTCACCACAGAGAACGCAGAGGAACGCAGAGAAAACCAAACCCTTATTTGGGGTAGGATCAAGGTCAAAAAAACCCCAACCCTTTTCACCACATACAAGGTACCTTAGATGGCGCTCCGTCAGCGTAGGGCAGATCGCGTTCCGATTCACGATTCACGGTTGACGATTTACGTTATGATTTACGAGTAATTTTATTGCTCATGGGATATAAATGCAAGTGCGTAAACGGTCAACGGTGAACGGGAGTGGCAAAAAAACAGGGCGTCAGGCTGCAGGAAGCAGGAAAAGCTTAAAACCCGTGAGACGTCAGACGTGAGGCGTAAAGCAGAAAACCCAGGCGACAGGCATCAGGCGGCAGGCATCAGGAAGGGCAGGGACCGTGAATTGTCGATCGTCAATCGAAAGGATTATAAGCCGGAACAAGACCAAACTTCTCCGATCCTTGTGAACAACATACAAAAAAAGGAGCCGCCATTTTGACGGCCCCCGTGTGGCGAAACCTTTTATGTTAGGGTCTTTCTGGCCCTTGTTTCGACAAAGCGAGAAGGTTTGGCTCCGTTATGAGGTTACCCACAGCAATGATCGATCCTCTACCGGGATTTCTTGTCTTTGCGAATCGTCTCCACTACGGTAGTGTTCTTGCGCCTTTTGGCTTCCTCTACTGGAATAAATTTCCCGGTTTTCGCGTCTCGGCCGATTTTGGTTTCACCCTTGTTTTTCGCCATAATTGCACCTCCTTTGCAGCTTTAGTCTTCTTTCGTTAAACTCGCTCTGCCTGTTTCAGAAATAATTATGCGGTTGGGCCAGATCTCTTCTCTTTCTGCCCTGCGTTGAATAACTTCATCAGATACCCCGAAAATCCGGCTTATCCTGGGGCTGATCCTGGACAGGACCGCGGCCGGGTCTTTGTGCAAATAATCAATTAGCTGAGGGTCTTCGATCAGACCGAGACATTTCCCTATCTCTTCCACCAATACATTTCGTGGTATCAATAACCGGCCCGCAAATTCGTTGGCCTGATATTCAATGTACTTGTATTGTTCTTCAGGGATCCCTGTGATGAAATATTTTCATTCCTCGATAGAGTTAATCGGGTATTCATCAAAAAGATCTCTGTGTAGAGCCAGGTGTCCGATCTCATGAGCCAGAGAAAACCGGAACCTGTTTCGAAACCTTTCATCCATAAAACACTCGAGATCGACGACAATGCCGGAAAAATCTCTCTTTAAGAAGGCATCAACGTCAAGCTCTCTTTGTAAATCCGTGATCGGCTCTATTGTCAGGCCTAATTCCATCTCAATGATTCTTTCCATATCAAGGGGAAAAGTCTTTCCCGGCCAAAATCTCTCTCTGAATTTATCCGCTTCTGTCCAGATATCCTGTTTGTTAAGGAAGGGGCATCTGAAGTTTGAAACGTCTTCCATCATTTACCTTCTCTGATGATCCGTATGATTTTTTCAATTTCCTCCGGACTGGGTTTTTCACTTCTGATCGTTCTGAAAAAAAGAGGAAGGGAGTCAAGTGCCTCCTGATCCGACAAGATGTCTTTTGGTATGATCCCTGCTGCAATTGCTGCCTTGTCCATCAGTTCATTGAAAAATGGAGATCCCTTTTCAATACCCAGAATTTCTGCTATTTGATGCAATTTTTCTTCATCACGAGGTGGAGCCAAAAGACCTCTTTCAACCTTGCTCCAATTGCTGGCATCCAGAGATGCCAGTTTACAAAACTCCCGCAGGCCTATCTTCTTTTCAATCCTTGCGGCTTTTACTAACTCTCCAAACATTGCGACACCTCCCCTGGTAACGGAAAAACTGGAATGTGGTAAATTTATTACCACGTGGTAATTTTATACCACGTTTATTTTTATGTCAATTGGGCTGAAGGGGGCAGGAAGCAGGAAAAGCTTAAAACCCGTGAGACGTCAGACGTGAGACGGGAGACGTAAAGGCGGAAATCCAGGCGGCAGGCATCAGGAAAAGCTTAAAACCCGTGAGACGTCAGACGTGAGACGGGAGACGTAAAGGCGGAAATCCAGGCGGCAGGCATCAGGAAGGGCAGGGACCGTGAATCGTGAATTGTAAACCGAAAGGATCATAAGCCGGAACAAGACCAAACTTCCCCGCCCCTTGCAAGCAACATACAAAAAAGGGGCCGCCATTTCTGACGGCCCCCATGCGATGAGATGGTTTTGCCTTTGACCTTGAACCCAACCCCAAAAAAGGTTTTGTTTCCTACCCCATCCCTTCGGTCGGGGCACTTCGTCTCTCTTGCCCCCCTAACCTGTTTGTGTCTGCCGCCCCAAACGGACACTTCGTCTGTGCCCCTCTGAGGTGCAAAAGTTTTTGTTTCAGATTTTCCTGATGCCTGACTCCTGATGCCTGTAGCCTGTCTTATTGGTTCTCTGTGGTGAGATGCCCTGGTCCTGGGTTTTACGTCTCCCGTCTCCCGTCTCACGTCTAACGCACTTGTAGTTTCTTTCGAATGCTCCCCACCCTGAAACTCACGGCCTGCTGGGTGATGCCNNCCTCGGCGATCTCCTGCTGGGTGAAGCCTGCCTCCAGCAGCCGCACTATGCGGCAGTCCCTTTCGGGTAGAGCGCCCTCGGCCACCCAGCGCGTCCAGGGCAGTTCCTCCTCGTAGGCCGGGGAGTGCTTTTCGGGGTCGAACTCGTCGCTTCTCTTGAAGGGCCTCCACCACTTGCTGGCCCTTACCTTTACCCTGGCCGTGACCCTCAGTTTCAGGAACATGGGCAGGAACTTCTTGTTCCTGCACCGGGGCAGCAGTTCCATTATGGCCAGGTAGCCCTCCTGAACGAGGTCGTCGAAGTCGGCGCCGTGGTCGGCGAACCTCCTTGCCGTGGCCTCGACCAGGGGGCGGAACTTCATCAGCACATCCTCATACTCTTGCCCCGGCATGGAGTGGTTCCGCCATTTCCCATTTATGCTGGCTCACCGGCAGGATGACGCGCTCGTCATTGCCGAATATTCCCAGGTGGACAAAGTTCCTCTTCCCGTAGGGTATTGCCTGGTTGAAACCGGTCTTTTCAGCTGCTTCTATGAATTCCTCCTGTACGTCCTCGAGGACGACGATGTCGGCGGCCTGCCCCCGGAGGTGCAGGCTCGCCTCGGCACCGTTCACCTTTTTGTTGTGTTTTTCGCACCTGAACCCGCTCGTGACGAGCAGCGGGCTGCCCCATGCGTCGCGCAGTTTTTCGAGTTTGACCAGAAGTTCCGGGTGGAGCTGCACACAGCCGCAGCAGCGGCACTGGAACTCGGCCAGCCTGAAGTGGGGCGAGACGAAAAGGTTGTTGACCTTCAAGCTAGATCCCTCCCTTGTTGACTATGGCGACCTGGAGGTCACGTATTGCCTTGGTCAGTTCTTCAAGTCGGCTTTCCATCCTCACGAGCAGGTAGCCAGCGACGGCCACCGCGAACCCGCTCTGGATGGCGGAAGCCCAGAAATCTTCCATTCAGAATCCCTCCTGTGGTTTGCCCCGCGGGCCGTCCTGACCCGCGGGGGCAGTTTATTTTTGGAACTAGCCGTTGCTGATCAGATCGGTGACAGTCCTGTCGATGATCTGGGCGGCTACGATCTCCGTCAAGCCCGACGCGAAGACGTCGGCGTCGATGATGGCCTGCATGGCCGTCTCGACATCCTGGGCGGTAAGGTTGTCCTTGGGGTACCGGAGGGTCAGCGACCAGGGATCGCCGACGACGGTACCGAATACCATCCTGAGAGTCTTGTTCTCCATAGTTTCACCTCCTTTCAAGGGGCTCTGCTAAAGCTATGCCACGAGGCTTGTGTCGATCTTGCTGGTCTCGACTATCGGGTAGTCGAGCAGCGCCCCGAGGGCGGTAGAGACGTCGGCCACGTCATCGGCAGCGGCGTCGGAAGAGACGTCCCTCAGGGAAAGGCTCCTGAGGATGGGGCGCCCCTCGTCGTTGGTGCCTACCTGGAGCCTGATGCTCAGGCGGCTGGACGCGATGGTGTACTCGGCCATGGACTTCACCTCCTTTCGGTGTCGGGCTGTTGAGCCCTGACATATATAAGAGTGCTTTCAAGGGATAGTATATACAAATAGTAACTATAGGTGCGTGAGAAGTTAGACGTTAAACGTGAGACGAAGGGGCGGAAAAGCGAGGCTACAGGAGGCAGGGAGATCTTAAGTGCGTGAGACGTTAGACGTTAGATACGTGATACGTAAAAAACAAGGCAAGGCATCTCACCACGGACAAGGTGACCTAGCTGGCGGTCCGCCAGCGTTGGGTAGGAAGGCCTATTATTTGGGGAAGCGCGGGTTTTGCTGATTTCTGTTATAATTACCCATGGCGTGGGGTATTTTTACCCATTATGGAGGTAAATATGACATATATTCGGCGGTGGATGGAAGATCTTATTGCGGAAGCGCTTGAAACGGTGCAGGTGGTAGTGTTGACGGGGCCGCGACAGGTCGGGAAAACAACGCTGTTACGTAGCGCGGAAAAGCTGAAGGGCGCGACATATTTTTCCTTCGACGATCTGAGGGTTCTAGCCGCCGTCAGGGATTCTCCCCAGGATTTTTTGCCCGATGAACCTCTAGTGATCCTGGACGAGGTGCAACGGTACCACCCGGTTCTTTTGGAGATCAAACGGATCGTGGATATGGACCCCGGACGCAGATTTGTTCTGTCCGGTTCGGCAAATCTGCTTCTTTTGAGGGATGTTTCGGAGAGTCTTGCGGGAAGAGCCCTGCATCTGGCACTCTCACCCTTTTCCATGCGTGAGCGGCAAGGCGAGCCTGCTTCTTTGGCTTTTCTTGAAAACCCGCGCGGCCTGAAGACAGGCTCCAGTCCCGGCGATCTGGACAGGGTTTTGTTCCGGGGCTTTTTCCCAAGGCCGATGGATTTTGAGAAAGAGTCAAAGATCGGGCTTTGGTGGAAGGGGTTTCTCTCTACTTACATGGAAAAGGACATGAGGGATCTGGCCAACATCAGCAATCTGCCGGAATTCGCCCGGACTGTGACCGCCCTAGGGGAGATCACTGGCAATCTTCTGAACGTGCTGTCGCTCTCGCGCGATACGGGGGTGCCGCAGAGTACGCTCTCGCGCTACATTAACATGCTTGAGGCGCTTTTCCTTTTCAGACGCATCTATCCTCTTCAGGCAACAAAGACTGCGGGTATGAGAAAGACTCCCAAGTTGTTCTGCGCGGACTGCGGCATGGCGTGCGCGTTGAACGGATTCGGAAACTCTGATGACATGGACGACAAGTTCCGGGGCCGGCTTTTCGAGACCCTTGTTTACCAGTTGCTTAAAGCGCATACAGATGTTCTTGGCGGTGAACTGTTTACCTGGCGAAAAAGCAGGGATGAGGTGGATTTTGTTCTCGCAAGGGGCAGGGAGAAGTTCCTTTTCGAGGCCAAGGCACGGGATTCTGTATCCACGGGAGATGCAAAGGGGATTGTCGCGGCGAGAAAACAGCTTGGGGCAGTCAGGGGATTTGTGGTAAGCGACTGCCCGGAGGTTCAGGTGCTGGGGAGGGATATTTACGGCATTCCATGGTGGGTGTTGTAGGGGGGGCAGAAACCCAGTTAACCGTAAGACGTTAAAAAACCGTAAACAGTGAACGGTCAACTGGGAACGGTGAAAACCACCGTGGAGACAGGAGATGGGAGGCAGGAAGGGCAGTGAAGCAGGAGACTGGAGACTGGAGACTGGAAACTGGAGGCTGAAGATCAAAACCCAAAACCTCGGGAATCGGGAAAAGCAAAAACAGATCCTTCGCTGCGCTCAGGATGACAAGCAAAGTCAAGGGCGTAAACAGTGAACAGGAAACAAAACGGAAGGGCCAGATGGAAGAAGGATTTTTATTCACTCAGTGTTTTGTAAATGTCTCCTCTTGGACCAACAGACAGTATGTTAATCGTCAGGGTCGATTCGTCTACAAACATTATCACCCTCCACGATCCGACACGGAGGCGACACTCAGATCTTCCTTTCAGCGGTTTGATATCACCTGAGGGACCTGTGTGAAGTGCATCAATTGCTGTGAGAAGGCGTCTTCTGTCAGGATTTAGTATCTTTGCAAGACGTTTGACCGTTTCAGGAGCAATGACGACCGCCCATCGGGTTACCATAGTTCGTTGAGTACATCTTTGCAGGGTCGCCCTTCTCCCCGTGCGATCTGAGTACGAGATGTAGAAATGCATTTCTCTTCGTCAGAAGTCAGAGGAGGTTCTTTCTCTTCTATTTCCTCAATTTCCAGATGGACAGCGTAAGTGCGAAGCCGCTCCAGATTTTTAGGTGAGAGGCGCTGAAGCACTCTGCGAATTTCTTTTCGCTCCTCAACAATCCGAGTCATGTTTATTCCTCCGTTCCAACTCCGGTTTTCTTTCATGATTATATGCTAATTCCCCAAATGCTGAAAATACCGTAACCAGGAGGGGCAAGGACAAAACCAGATCCCGCCAGTGAGCGGATGTTCCACCTTCATCCGCGGGATACGCGGATTCAGGATGACAACAAAGGCAAATGCATGAACAGTGAACGGGAGGGCGGAAAAGCGAGGAGACGGGAAGACCAAAACCCGTAATTCGTGAATCGTGAATTGAAAACCCAGATCCTTCTCCGCCAGTGGGCGGATCAGGATGACAGGCCTTCGAGGTCGATGAGGTGAAGGCCTGGGGCTGGGGAGATCCCCCTGAATCCTGAGCGGGAGAAGAGGTAAAATTCCATTTTCAGGTTTTCGGGCATTGAGAGTTGCTGAAAAACATCAGCCTTTCTGAGCAGCCCCCTGTAAATGGACTGACCGACGGGCTGGTTCGTCCATTTGCATTCTGCAAAGGCCAAACGATCCCCTTTTTGCCCGATAATGTCTATCTCCTCGTTTTTGTCCCACCAGCGGCCCACTCGTTCAAAACCTGCGTTCCTTTGCATCCAGGAGCGGCATATTTTCTCAAAGGTCATGGAGGCGTGAACAGACATTTTCTCCATGATCCCCTCTCGCAGCTCCTGCCCTCGCTCCCGGTAGACGAGATCCTTGGCGTTCATCAGGAAACGGAAGTAGAACCTCAGGTATTCGTCATCAATGAAGTACAGGGGCGTTTTTTTGGGAGTTTTCAGGGAGAAGGGGTGCTCTTTTTTCACCAGGCCCAGGTTCAGCAACTTTCGAAGGTATACGGGCAGATTCTGGTGAGGCACGCCGGATAACTGGGCCACTTCTGCCGCCCTAGTCCGGCCAGAGGCAATGGTCTGAAGTATGGCAAAGTAGGATGTGGGATCTTTTTTGAATTCTTCCAGGACAAGGAACCGGCCCTCCTCCACCAGGAATTCTCCCGGCGAGAGAACTTTTTCGAAAAGGGCTTTTTCAAATGAGACGTATCCGGAAAATTGTTTGAGGTATAGCGGAACTCCCCCAGTTACGGACCATGTCTGGACCCGCTCGAAGGGCGACATTTCCTTGAGGAATTCTCCGGATGCCGGAAATTCCAGGGGCTGAAGGTGATACTGCCCTGTCCTTCGCCCATAGAGAGGGCTTTTCTCCAGGAGGGCGATCCGCTCCATCATCCCGATCATGGATCCGCAGATGACGAACATAACAGGCAATCTGGAGAATACCGTATCCCACCATCGCTGGAATATGGAAAGAAAAGAGGGGTCACCCTGGGGAATATACTGGAATTCGTCCCAGACCACCAGGCGGGCACTTTGCTCGGTGAGAGATCTTTCAAGCAGCCGGAAAAAGTCATCCCAGTTTGAAACCACAATGCCGGAAGGGAGCCCGAGCCTGTTTTTAAGCGGCTCTGAAAACCTTCCTATCAGGGCCTCCGTTTCGGCAAGGTCCGCGGTGAGGAACAGGGCATCGGGAAAGGTGTTCTCCATAAGAAATGTTTTTCCGACCCGCCTGCGGCCGTAAAGTACTATCAGTTCTGCCTTTCCGCTTTGGGACTTTTTGAGGAACCAGGACCTCTCCGTTTCGC
This sequence comes from Synergistaceae bacterium UBA4066, assembly GCA_002383685.1. Taxonomy (GTDB): domain Bacteria; phylum Synergistota; class Synergistia; order Synergistales; family Thermovirgaceae; genus UBA4066. The sequence continues at coordinate 11,701 of DFZC01000010.1, forward strand.
GTCCTATCATTATGACGCCTCCGTGCCATCAATAGGCATAATAAAAACACAGTATTTATGTTTGCAGTATATATGTTCTGTGATTTTTGACAAGGGGAAGGGCTGGAGAATCGAGGAGGCAGGAGACGGGCGTCAGGGGTGGAGGATCTCGCTGCTTTGATCCCAGGGAAGAACATGATGTCCCTGGCGGAGGTGCTTTTCCTCTCCTCCGTAGATCAGCCAGGTCTTGCCTGCGAGATCGCCGGCGATGTCCTTCCAGCGGTTCAGTTCCTGAAAGAATTCACCCGTAACTGTTTTTCCCGATTTTATCTCGACGGCATCCAGCCGCTGGCCCTCATCCACGATAAGGTCGAGCTCGAATCCGCTCCGGTCCCTGAAGAAGTAAAGGTTGGGCTTGCGACCCTGGTTCAGGCGTTCTTTCATTGCCTCGGCAACAACGAGGTTCTCGAATATGGACCCTCTTTGCGGATGATACCGGAGGTGGCCGGTTTCCAAAATCCCCAACAGGTTGCAGAGCAATCCCGTGTCGAAGAAATAGATCTTGGGTGTTTTGACGAGGCGTTTGTTGAAATTACGGAACCAGGGCTGCAGGAAGAAGATGATAGCGCTGGCTTCAAGTACCGAGAGCCACGATCTTACAGTGTTGTGGGATACACCGCATTCCGCACCGAGAGATGACAGGTTGACAAGCTGGCCGACGCGCCCCGCGCAGAGCCTGATGAACTTGCGGAAGGTCATAAGATCACGGACGTTAATGACGGACCTTACGTCCCTTTCAATGTAGGTGCCTGTGTAGTTTTCGAACCATGTATGTGGTTGGACCTTCCGGGAGAAAAGGGGCGGATAACCCCCGGTCAATATGGTTTCGTCAGGGTTTTCGGGAAGGCGGGAGACCGAGGAGAGTTCTTTCATCGAGAAGGGTGTAAGGTTCAGCATGGCTGTCCTTCCGGCAAGGCTCTGGGTTATCGACTCCGTCAGATGGAAGTGCTGCGAACCGGTCAGTATAAAGAGCCCCATCCTTTCGTCATCGTCGACCCGTGCCTGGAGATAGGAGAATAACGAGGGAGCCCTCTGGACCTCGTCCAGTATCGCGCCGTCGGGGAAACGGTCCAGGAAACCTTTAGGGTCATTGCTTGCGAATTCTCTCTGATCCAGGTCTTCGAGCGAGACATAGGGTTTGTCCGGGAAGAGTTTTCTTGCAAGGGTCGTCTTGCCGGCCTGNNTGGTGTCCATAAGGAGATATTAACATTAAATGGCTGATTGTCAATTGTATTTACAGATAGCGGGGGCAAGGTAAAGAACTTTTCGGCACAGACGTGCACCTCGTTGGACCACTTCCCTCGTTAAATCACCTCGGGACTATGTCGGGACAAGGTGCCCCGAGCGTAGCGACTGGGTGGGCTTCGCGCTGCCCCAAGCACAGGAAGGGGTAGAAGATCTATTTTGGGGAGAAGCAAAACCTAAGGCAGCAGGCAGGGCGAAAGCCAGTGAGCCGTAAAAGCAATGCATTGCTTGTCATTCCGAGGACAAGTTCCCGCTGCTTCTGCGGGAGCGAAGGGACGAGGAATCTGAATCGATTCAAGGTCAATACCGAGATCCCTCACTCCTTTCAGGAATTCGGGATGACAACAGAGGCAAATGACAAGCCCTTGCTCCCGTTTTGCCAGTTACGAGTCACGAGTAACAAGGCCCCTCATTGAACCACTTC
>DFZC01000001.1:0-1626 GCA_002383685.1 Synergistaceae bacterium UBA4066
TTCGGGATGACAACAGAGGCAAATGACAAGCCATTGTTCCGTGTTTTTTGCCACTCCCGTTCACCGTTTACCGTTCACCGTTTACAAGGTGCCCCAAGCGCATAGTCCCGAGTCGATCCTCGAGGGGCAGCGGCAGGGTACGCTCTTAAGGTCTTCCTGTCGCCTGAAGCTTGGTTTAGCGCCCCGTAGGCCGAAGGCCGGAGTCCCCTCGTTGGATCTCCTCGGGAGGCTTCGCGCTGCCCCGAGCCGCGGCCTCACGCGGCGAAAGGGTATGCCGCCTTGGTCTTTCCGTCTCACGTCTAACGTCTCACGTCTAACGGTCTTCACGATTCACGATTCACGAGTTACGATTCTCGAGTTTCCTGGTTTTCCTGATGCCTGTCGCCTGTCTCCTGACGCCTTGATCTTTTATTGATATTCACTATTGACAAAAAGTTCGGGCATGCTAACATTCTTGAAGATAAAAACTGCTGGAGGTTCTTATGGCGACGATGCTTTGCTCCTTGATGAACGGACAGACCGCGAAGATAGTTGAACTGCCCCAGGGGATGAGCGGGCGAAGGCTCGAGGCCCTGGGCCTGAGACCGGGAAAGACCGTTACGAAGGTCTCGGGCATGCCCTTTTGCGGTCCCGTAACGATAATCCTCGACGGAAGGCAGATCGCCATCGGGCACGGCATCTGCTGCAAGGTCGCCGTGGAACCCCTGGCTGGAAGAAAGAGTTCCAGATAATGAAGGGCTGTTCTAACTGCCCCCCCGGCGGCTGCCTCAGGCATTGCCCGAACTCCACTCCCGAGGGAAGAAGCGCCGAAGATAAAAAGGTCCTTCTCGTCGGGAACCCCAACGTGGGCAAGAGCGCCCTGTTCACCCGCCTGACCGGCGTTCATGCCTTTTCGTCCAACTACCCCGGTACGACTGTAGGTTTCACCGAGGGAACTTTGCGTTTCGAGGAAACAAGGTACCGCCTGATCGACGTCCCCGGTGCCTACACGATAGAACCAACCAACGAGGCTGAAGAGGTCGCCAGAAGGATAATAGAAGAGGGCGCGGATATCGTGGTCGTTACTCTCGACGCCACCGCCCTGGAGCGCAACCTGAACCTGGCACTGCAGGTTCTGGCGATGGGATTTCCGTCCATAATAGCCCTGAACATGGTGGACGAGGCACGCCACGAGGGGATCAACATAGATATCGAGACCCTGGAAAAAGAGCTGGGCATACCCGTGATCGGGACCGTGGCCGTGATCGGCAAAGGCATCAAGGAACTCATCTCAAGACTGCAGGAGGCAAGGCCGGGAATAAGCGTCCCGGCCGAGGAACGCTGGAGCAGGATAGGCGATATCATCAGGGCGGTGCAGACGATCGAGCACAGGCATCACACCATAAAAGACAGGATCGAGGACCTTTCGGTCCATCCGGGCTGGGGCGCCCTGCTTGGCGTCTTCGCAGTGGTGGGCAGCTTCATGGCGGTGAGGTTCCTGGGTGAAGGACTTATTGATTACGCGCTCGACCCGATCTTCGACCGGGTCTTCATGCCCTTTTTCGAATGGCTGGGCCCCATGCTGGGCGGCGAGGGTTCTTTCATTTTCCGCACGCTTATCGGCACCCTTTTTGACGGGGAGATAGA
>DFZC01000001.1:1773-6352 GCA_002383685.1 Synergistaceae bacterium UBA4066
CGCTTTATTGCGTCGACCCTGATATCGGTGGCCATACCATGCGCAGGGCTCCAGGCCATGATCATAGGGGCGCTGGGCGATCTGGGGGGGCATTACGTCCTTGCAGTTTACGGTACGCTGCTGGCCTCATGGGTAATACTCGGGAGGATCCTCCACAAACTGCTCCCGGGCTACAGCCCCGAGCTGATAGTGGAGATACCCCCTTACAGGATGCCTTCATTCAGGGATATTTTCCTGAAACTCTGGTTCCGGATAAAGGGTTTCCTTATTGAGGCGATCCCCCTTGTGCTGGTGGGAGTATTCGTCGCTAACCTTCTTTCCGCTTCAGCGTTCATGGGGACCATTTCGAACTTCCTCTCACCCCTCTTCAGGGGTTTGCTGGGGCTGCCCCCGGAGACCGCCGGGCCCATACTCCTCGGGTTCCTGCGAAAGGATATAGCCGTGGGGATGCTTCTTCCGATGGGGCTGAACCCGGGCCAGATGGTGGTCGCCGTGGTGACCCTTGCCATGACCTTCCCGTGCATAGCCACCTTTATAGTCCTGTGGCGCGAACTGGGGTTGAAGGACATGCTGCGTTCCGTGGGCATCATGCTGCTGGCCGCGCTGACGGCCGGCGGGGTGCTGAACGCACTCTTCGCCCTGGCCTCCTAGGCCATGGGAAAGGCGGCCCTGCCGCCTCCAGCGAGATCCTCCAGTATCCAGGGTGTGTCGAATATTTCCGCAAGAACGTCCCCGTCTACGGCTCTCGGAGAGGGCGGCTCGACAAGGATCCCGTCCTTAAGGAACAGGACCCTGTCGGCAAACCTGAGAGCGTAGTTGATGTCGTGAAGAGCAACCAGTATGCCCCTGCCCTCTTTCCTCAGGGACTCCAGAAGACGGAAAACCGCCACGGCATGCCTGGGATCGAGAGCGCTTACCGGCTCGTCCAGAAGCAACACGGGAGTCTCCTGGGCCAGCGCCCTTGCTATGGCAACCCTCTGGGCCTCACCGCCTGACAGGTCCGTTACGAGCCTGTCCCCGAATGTTTTGAGATCGACGGCTTCAAGGGAGGCTCCAGCCACGCGGTGATCCTCCGCCGAGAGCCTGGCGAACCTGCCTGCGGCAGGGAAACGCCCCATGAGCACCGTCTCCATTACAGTGAAGGGCATCAGGAAACCCGTCTGCTGGGGAACTACGGCCACCCTGGCCGCGACCTCCCGCCGCGAGAGGGTATCTATGTCGATCCCGTTCACGCAGACTTTACCCGCGTTCCTCCGCCCGACACCCGCAGCCGCCGCAAGTAGGGTGCTCTTCCCGCTGCCGTTGGGGCCGAGGAGGGCCGCTATCTGCCCTGAAGGGATATCGAGGTCTATTCCCTTGAGGACTTCCCGGGAACCCAGGGTTACCCTGATCCCCTGCAGCGACAGAAGGCTCATCATCTTTCCCTCCACAGCAGGAAGCAGAATATGGGTCCGCCTATCAGGGCGGTGATCACCCCGACCGGAAGTTCGCCAAGCGAACGGGCGGTCGCATCGGCAAGGAGAAGGAGCAGGGCACCGCCAAGGATGCTCAGGGGCACCAGCCTGGCGTGGGAAGGGCCGGAGAGGATCCTTACAAGGTGAGGGACCACAAGACCGACAAAGCCTATGATCCCGCACAGGGACACCACCACCGCGGTGGCCAGGGAACTTCCCAGCAGCAGGAAGCCCGCCGCTTTCCTTTCGTCGACACCCAGAGAAGCGGCGTCGGCACCGGAGGACATGATGTCCAGGTCGCGGGCCCAGAAGAGCCCCAACGCAAGGACCGCAAGGGCCGAGGCTGATCCCCACCAGACATCCTGCCAGTTTGACAGCGAAAAACTGCCAAGAAGCCAGAGGACTATTATCCCTACCTGGTCGCCGGCTAGGGCCTTGATGAGGGTTATTCCGGCACCAAGGATGCTTCCGACAATTACCCCGGCCAGGATGAGGCGCGTGGGCGATGCTTTGTCGCGGCTGCCCCGCCCCAGGATCCAGACCAGCCAGAGGGCGGAGATCCCCCCAAGAAAGGCAAAGACCGAGACAAGGGGGAGACGCAAGGTTATCGCCAGGGAGGCCCCGAGGGCCGCACCTGTAGCCACCCCGAGGGTGTAGGGCTCGGCCAGGGGGTTAAGGAGAACCCCCTGGAAGATAACGCCGCTTCCTGCCAGTACGGCTCCGGCTGAAGCGGCCGCAAGGGCCCTGGGAAGACGTATGGAAAGGATGATCATGGACCTGGTGTCAGATGAAGGGATCCGACCGGTTAGAACGCCTAGAATGTCGTCGCGGGGTATATTCACCTCGCCCACGGATATGACCCAGGCGAGGGAGATGACCAGGAGGACCGAAAGGCCGAGTAAGGCTGCGGTGAAATTGATCCGGGCGTTCATTGTTCCCCTTCCCCGGATGGGGGCGACAGGTCTTCGCAGAGCATGGCTGCACGTTCGAGGATCATCTCAAGGGTCACACCGCACCTTTCGGCACTCCAGGCGGCGCCTGAAGCACCGGCTCCATCCCTGACGGAGTCGAGGTCGGCCACGTGGGTTTCGGCCCCCAGGACGCCCGAGATCTCTTCGAAGGCACCGCCCAGGTCCTTCAAGGTCCTGCTCGTGGCGGAAACAGCCAGGCTGCCCCTGTCTCCCATATCCCGCAAGAGTGCCGCCACGGCCAGCATGGGGAGCCCCCCGGAGAGGAGCACCCTGGTGCCGCCCTTTGCCCCGGCAGCTAATGCCGCGGCAACGACAAGGACTGGGTCTCCCAGTTCGGACACGGCAAAAAAACCCCGCCCGACAAGGTCGCCGGGACGTATCCCGAGCCTGGAAGAGGCCAGGTCCCAGGGGGAGGTACCAGCCCCCCCGCCGAACGGCTTATCAAGAGCTTCGGCCTTGTAGCCGAGGGCCTTGAGGATAAGGGGCGCGGGAACGCCGCTTCCAGAAGATGAATCACCAATGACCAGGTCGTCGTTCATTCCCGCGAGGAGCCTGCCTATGCTGAACCCGCTATCCCACAACCTTTCGGCGTCGGGAACGGCAGTCTCTTCACGGGGGTCCCTTCCGGGGATGGCCCCCGTCTCCATGTATGGGCAGACAGGGTGTATGAGGGTGCCGCAGTTGACCACCAGGGTCGGGAGATCAGCTGTCATGCGCGCAGACCTGGTGAACACCGCAGGGGGGATGAGGTTACCCTCAAATTCCCCGCAGGATACGGATGGGGCAGCTATCCCCCACCAGATCAGGTCTGCTTCAGCAGAGGGGGGAAATCGCCCGGGAAGGGGCGAACCTGCAGCGGTATCCCCAGTCAGGAGGATGAACAAGGCTTGTCACCCTTTCCGGCAACGGAAATTGCAGCCTCAAGGTGCTTGCAGTTACCCCTGTTCCTGAAGGAGGGGCAACTGCAGGACCTGTGCATTACGTCGACGGCGTAGTCTTCGCTTCCGTGAGCTATGAATATGGTTCCCGAGACTCGTTCCAGCTTTTCCAGGGGGAAGACCGCCGTGGCTTCAGTTGCTCCGCCGAAGGCCCTGTTGGAGAGGGCGTCAGCCATGGCGTTGCGCTCCCTGGGAACCCATTCGAGCCTGGCTCCTGCAGCTTTGGCCAGTTCCGCGGCACGTTCCGCCAGGGGCCGAAGTCGTTCCTCGCGGACCTTCCACTTGCCGGTGACCTGGGAGATAACCAGGCGGCTATCGCCTCGAACGGTTACGTTCTTCAGGCCCCGGGATGCTATCTCCTCAAGAAGCATTATCAGGGCCTTGTACTCGGCTTCGTTGTTGGTACCGATGCCGATGGGCCGGGCGCACTCCCAGACCGATCTCCCGTCATCGCCTACGATACAGGCCCCGGTGGCAGATTCGCCCGGGTTGCCCCGGGAAGCCCCGTCAAAATATGCTGTTGTCATGGTTTGTCCGTCTCCTCGCGTAGAAGTTTCTGGGAAAAGTATAGCTGAAAGACGAAAAGAAGGAGACAGGAGTCAGGCTGCAGGCGACAGGCATCAGGAAAACCTTGAAACCCGTGAGACGGAAGACCGGAAAACAAGGCGGCAGGGAAAGCTCGTTCAAAGTTATCAAGTTCAAAGTTCAAAGAAAAAACGTGACTCGTGACTGGTAACTCGTGACACGGAGAAACCAAATCAAGGGCAAAGCCAAATGCTTGCACCACAGACAAGGCCCCTCATTGAACCGCTTCGGGACAAGGTGCCCCGAGCGTAGCGACTGGGTAGGCTTCGCTCTGACCTAGACAGCATGCTGTCGGCGTAGGTTAGGACGCAGACGAAGCACCTCGTTGGACCACCTCCCTCGTTAATGCACCCCCCTCGTTAAACCTCCCCCCTCGTTAAAGCACCTCGGGACGCTGTCGGGACCTCGTCGGGACTATGTCGGTAGGCTTCGCGCTGCCCTAGCTGGCGTACCGCCAGCGTAGGTTAGGACACAGAAGTCACAGAGGAAAGGCTTTTTGGGAGGAGCAAAGGCTAAAGCGTCCAGGAGACAGGAAGGGCAAGATCCGTAAATCGTACCCTCCAGTCAAGCTGAAGGACCTGGTCCCGAGGAGTATTAACGAGGGGCGCGCCCTGTCGCTGCGCTTGGGGCA
>DFZC01000027.1 GCA_002383685.1 Synergistaceae bacterium UBA4066
AAGTGGAGACCGCGGCCTTCAAGGAGTATGTTTCCGACGTAAAGCAGGGTGTCTTCCCAGCCGACGAGCATGTCTACCACATCCTCAAGGGCAGGGAAGAGGACTTTGCCCTCATGCTCAAGGAGTTCGAATAAGAGGGTCGCAAGATATTTTTTACACAATTCAGTTGTTGTTATCCTGAGGGAAGGGGAGCGTCATCCTCCTTCCCTTTCAGGTTTTGGAATGTTGACGCAGGGAACGCTTGGTAATATTTTATTGAGATAGCCCCCGTTCTAAGATGGTTCCGGCAAAATATTTTGTCAGGGTGACCTGATCGGGAGGGGATAGAGATGTCACCAAATGGCGACAAAGCAATAACTGTAGCCCTTGTCAACAACAAGGGGGGCGTCGGAAAGACAACCACAGCAGTAAGCCTTTCAACCGAACTGGCCAGGGGGGGACGCAAGGTGCTGCTGGTGGATCTCGACGGACAGGGATCTGCTTCGCGTTCCCTTGGCCTTGACAGGGAAGACCTTTATCCTGGAGTAGCCGAAGCCATGCTGGAAGGTCTTTCGGTACGCAAAGCCATAAAGCCATCCTATATTCCAAAACTTGATATTCTTGCTGGTTCCATGAACCTGGTATCTACCGACGTTTTCCTTGCCGATGTCGAAAAAAGGGAGTTCGTCCTGAGGAAAGCCATTGAACCGGCAGTCTCCGATTACGATTATATTTTTCTGGACTGTCCCACGTCATTTGGTCTTCTTACAGTAAATGCGCTCACCTCTGCCGACTACTCAATTCTTCCCGTGACACCCGATTACCTCGGTTTTGAAGGTCTTGTCAACCTTATGGACGCCGTTGAGAAGACAAAGGACGGGATCGGGGAAGCGGCGGAACTGCTGGGTATCCTTATCACGATGGCTGATTACCGGGTAAGGGTGACCAGGGAGATCGGAGATATGATAAGGGAAAGATTTGGACGAATGGTGTTCAATACGGAGATAAGGACTAACGTAAGACTAAGGGAGGCCCCATCCTACGGAAAGTCAATTTTCGATTACGATATAAGGTCTCACGGAGCTGAAGCATATTCAAGGCTGGCCAAAGAGGTAGTCAACCGGATAAGGCAAGATCGTCTGAAGGTCTGAAGGTCTTTATTGCCTTTGTGTTTTTTTGCAGGAGGACCGTCTTGTCCTTGAAACGGCCTTTTCCGCTTCGACCAACAGGAAAACACCTGCACCGAGAGCGAACATCCTGGACCAGTCCGACAGAGAGATCCCTTCCGTCCCGAAGAGTTCCTGCATAACGGGAAGGTATGTAAATGGTATCTGGAGGATCAGGACTGCCAAGACTGCAGCCCAGACCTGCGGTGTCGCCCTGATCCCTCCTGGTGACAGGGATCGATCTGAAATGTAGCGGCTGTTGAAAAGATAGAATATCTCTCCGACGATCAGGGTGTTAACGGCAATGGTCCTCGCAAGTTCGGGTGTTGCCCCGGCGGAACGGTACCATGAGAACATGCCCAGTGAACATCCCATCAGAAGCATCGATACGTATGAGATCCTGAAAAGCATTGATGCCTGAACCAATGGTTCTCCGGAAGGTCTCGGGGGTCTTGCCATTACGTCTGTCTCCCTTGGTTCAAAAGCCAGGGTCAGGGCCAGAGTGACAGCAGTCACCATGTTTACCCAAAGGACCTGGGCCGGAGTAATGGGGACCACCATTCCAAGAGCTATGGCGACGATTATCAGGAGTGCCTCCCCCCCGTTGGTGGGGAGCATGAACATCAGCGTTTTCCTGAGGTTGTCGTAAACTGTCCTTCCTTCTTCCACCGCATGGACAATAGAGGCAAAATTGTCGTCAGCAAGAACCATTTCTGCCGCTTCCTTCGCTGCTTCCGTGCCTTTGATCCCCATAGCGATCCCGATGTCGGCCTTTTTCAGGGCTGGTGCATCGTTTACTCCGTCTCCCGTCATGGCGGTGATGTAACCCCGTTTTTGGAGGGCTGTTACCAGTCTGAGTTTGTGTTCCGGCGAAACCCTGGCGAAGATGTCGATCTCTTCTGCAAGTTCTGCCAATTCCTCGTCGGAGGCCTTTTCAATTTCAGGGCCCGTAATTACCCGGCCTCCAGTCCCTATTCCCATCTGTCTGGCGATAGCGGCAGCCGTCATGGAATGGTCGCCGGTGATCATTTTGACCCTTATGCCAGCCCTTTTGCACTCCTCAACAGCCTCGATCGCTTCAGGACGGGGCGGGTCCATGATCGCTGCCAGGCCTAAAAGAGCAAAGCCCTCCTCGACGTCCGTCGGGCCAATGTTGTCCCCGATGTCCCCGCCAGGATCTTTCTCGGCTATTGCGAGGACCCTGAAACCCTCGCCGGCGAGTTTGTCCTGGCAGCGTTCCCATTTTTCCCTGTTCAGGTCTACCTTTCCGCCATCAAGGTCCATTTCTTTTTCACATCTTCCTATGACAGCTTCTGGGGCACCCTTGAGGAATATTCGTCTTTCATCTCCGGACTTGTTCAGAGTTGCCATGAACTTGTGGTCCGATTCAAATGGAATGGCATCTATGCGTTCCCATTTCTTAAACGCCTTTTCGGGATCGAGGCCGGCCTTGCGGGCGAGAGCAAGGAGTGCGCCCTCCGTAGGGTTGCCCTCGACCTTCCATATTCCTTCTTCATTGACCAACCGGGCTTCATTGCAGATGACAGCGGCCAGAACAAACCTGGAAAGAACAGTGTCGAGTTCCGGGTCAAAACCGCCTTCTTCCGTTTTAATGTTTCCTTCCGGAGCATACCCTGTGCCTTCTACCAGGTAGGTCCTTCCCGAGCCCACAACCCGGGTGACCGTCATCTCGCTCTTTGTCAGAGTACCTGTCTTATCTGTGCAGATGATGTTAACTGATCCCAGCGTCTCTACCCCCGGGAGGTTCCTTATGATAGCGTTCCTTCCTGCCATTTTTCTGACACCAATGGCGAGAATAATGCTTATCACGGCCGGAAGTCCCTCCGGGATGGCGGCGACTGCTATGGCGACAACCGAGAGGAACAGTTCATCCGGAGGCATATCAGTCAGGAAAAACCCGTAGGTAAAGACTGCTCCGGCTATAAGCAGAATGATCATGCTCAGGTATACCCCAAACCGGTTGACCTGACGGAGAAGCGGCGTGGTCAGGGTCTTTACTTCGGAAAGCATCCTGTAGATCCTTCCGATCTCGGTCGCTTCCCCGGTGGAAAGAACTACTGAAGTTGCTGTGCCTGAAGTTACAATTGTTCCTGAGTAGGCCATGCAGGTACGGTCTCCAAGGGGGGCGTCTGCATCGACACTTTTCGTGTCCTTGAGAACAGGCTCGGCCTCCCCGGTCAATGAGGCTTCGTTAACCTGGAGTTCGTGGATCTTTATCAACCGGAGATCTGCCGGGACCCTGTCCCCGGAGGAGAGAAGAACAATATCACCCGGCACAAGATCCTCCGCCGGAATAGTTATATTTTCCCCTCCCCTTGAGACTCTGCTTGACACTGAAAGCATTCCCCGGACTGATTCTATTGCCTTTTCGGCCCTTCCTTCCTGGATGAACCCCACAAAGGCATTGATGATAACGACTCCAAGGATTATCCAGGTGTCTATCCAGTGACCAAGAAGGGCTGTCCCTATGGCAGCAATCAAAAGGACGTAGATAAGAACGTTGTGGAAATGCTTGAGGAAGCTCAACAGGAGGTTCTGCTTCCTGGTCTCAGGAAGTCTGTTAGGTCCGAATTTATCCTGGCGCTTGCGGGCTTCCTCTTCGGAAAGGCCTTCCGATACTGAAGAGAATGCCTCCAGCACTTCTTCGGGTGACATGGAGTGGAATTGTTCCTTCATTTCTCCCATGGAGACAAAGGTATGGTCCCTGGCCTATAAAGTCAAGACCTGCCCGGAAGGCCGGGGAGAAAAGGAGTTCAACCTGACAGGATCTGAAGTATCTGTCTGATCTGAAGATAGGCGATCAGGTATTCGCAGGTAACCCTCCAGATGATCTCCATGGCAAAAAGGGACAAGGCAAAGATCAGCCAGAGAGCAATTCTCTCCCCTGTCTTTTCAGCCAGAAGGGACAAGAGGGTCTCAACACGGGGGGAGTGTGAACGGACCCTTTGAAGGACAAGCCAGATGAAAAGAGGCATCAGGAAGGCTCCAGCAAAGTAGAGGATCTTGATCACTGTCGTGCCGATAAAAAGGTCAAAATTGAGAAAACCGGTAAGATCGTTCAAGCAGGTCATTCTCCTTATCTGGAGGTGTTGATCCCTGTCCATTTTATCCCAATCCCGGCCTGTACTGATGCATGGGTGGCATCCTGAGCGATACTGTCCGGGCCGTTTGCCTGTCAGGGCTCCCGGAAGTGGTGATATAGTTAG
>DFZC01000050.1 GCA_002383685.1 Synergistaceae bacterium UBA4066
CTTTTACAGCTCACTGGCTTTCGCCCTGCCTGTCGCCTTAGGTTTTGCTTCTCCCCAAAATTGATCTTCTACCCCTTCCTGCGGTCGGGGCACTTCGTCTGCGTTCCTCTGTGTCCTAACCTACGCCGACAGCATGCCGGCTAGGGCAGCGCAAAGCCTCCCGACATAGTCCCGACGAGGTCCCGACAGCGTCCCGAGGTGAGTTAACGAGGGGAGCGGTTCAATGAGGGACCTTGTCTACGGTGCAATCTTATTTTTGTCTTGGCTTTGGGGTGGGTCTTTCCGTTCACGGTTCACTGTTTACCGTTAACGAACTTGAACCAGTTCTTCCTGCCTCCTGCTGCCTGTTGCCTGCCGCCTGATGCCAGCCTTCCCGCTTTTCCGTCCCTTTGCCCTTTCACCCCATAAGGTCCTATAATACCGATGTATCGTGATGAAACACGGAGGAGCCGGAGTTGAATAACAACATCGAAAAAACGCTCAGGGATTATTTCGCCACTCAAAAAACTGCCAGGCTATCCTTTCTCATGGGCTCTTATGCGAAGGGCACCGCCCGTAAGGATAGCGATGTAGATGTGGCAGTCCTCTTCGACGTTCCCCCAGGTATTGAAGAAGTTGCCAGCCTGAGGGAGGATCTTGTCCTCCTGCTTGAAAAAGAGGTAGACCTCGTCCTGCTGAACCTCGCCGGGCCGGTTATCCGAATGCAGGTCCTGAAAACCGGCAAATTGCTTTACGGGGAAAAGGGGGCTTACGAGGAGTTCTTCACAAGGACCCTCAACGAATACACCGACCTTAAACACTTCCGCAAAGAAGCGGAAGAAAAGATCCTGGGGAGAAAGATCTATGCCTGACAGGGATGTAGTTCTGGCAAAAGTAGCTACGATCCAGAAATGCCTGGAAAGGATCCAGGAGGTCACATCCCTCGACCCGGCCAGCCTGGATGATATAAACAGGCAGGATATTTTCGTCCTCAACCTCCAGAGGGCGATCCAGGCGTCCATAGACCTTGCCTCCCATATAGTAGCCTCCGAAGGGCTCGGGCTTCCCGAGACCGTAAGGGACAACTTCGCCCTCCTCAGGGACAAAAAGGTCATAGATCCCGAAACCGCTTCAAAGATGGAGAAGATGACTGGATTCCGCAACATAGCCATCCACGACTACCAGGCTCTCAACCTGGATATCCTCAAGTCCATCCTGACCGGCAACCTCAAGGACCTTGAGGACTTCTACGCCGCCGTCCTCACCCGCTTCCGCTACGCCTGAATCCTCCCGACATAGCCCCGACAGCGTCCCGAGGTGCTTTAACGAGGGAGGTGCTTTAACGAGGGGAGCAGTTCAATGAGGGGCCTTGTCTGCGGTGCATAGGGTTTTGAAGTGGGTTTCCCCAATAAATGCTTTTGGTTTCCTCTGTGCCCCTCTGCGTCCCCTGTGGTGAGATGCCTTGGTCTTGGCTTTTTCCTCTCACTTCTCACATCTCACTTCTTACGCCCTTAGGTTTTCCCTGTTTCCTTGTTTTTCTGCCCCTTCGTCTCACGTCTCACGTCTAACGTCTCACGGATTTTCGCCCTTCCCTCTCACTTCTCCCGCTCTTGAGGTTTTCCTGCCGCCTGAAGCCTGCCGCCTGTCTCCTTGTTTTTCCGCCTTTCCGTCTAACGTCTAACGTCTCACGCTCCCGAGGTTCACCCCCCCTTGACCTCATACCTCCATAGGGTATAATAAGACCGCTAAACAAAAAAATCACAAACTCCAACTCTGGGAGGAAAAGCGACATGAAAAAGTACGACCTCATTGTTATCGGCATGGGCCCTGCGGGCATGGCCGTATCTGCCATGGGAGCCGCCATGGGCCTTTCGGTAGTCTCCTTTGAAAAACACAAGGTCGGTGGAGAATGCCTCAACTGCGGCTGCATCCCCAGCAAGGCCCTGCTCAAGGCCGGCCAGGCGCTCCACACGGCCAGAAGTCTTGAAAAATACGGCATCGGCTCCGAACTCACGATCAATGACTTCGACCCCATGGGCGTCGTCCGGACCAAGATCGACAACATCAACAACAAGAAGATGATGAGCGTCTTCGATAAGGTCGACCTGGTCAGGGAAGAGGCCGAATTCGTCGACGACCGGACCATCCGCGCCGGGGGCGAGGACTACACTGCGAAAAAGATCTTCATTGGCGCGGGAACTGAGCCCTTCATCCCGCCAATACCCGGAATAAATGAAGTACCCGACATCCTGACCAACGCCAACCTGTTCCAGCTGGAGAAGATGCCAGCCACCCTTACCATCATCGGCGGGGGCGCCATCGGCTCCGAAATGGCCCAGGCCTTCACACGCCTGGGGACGAAGGTCTCCATGATCCACATGGACCCCCACCTCATACCCGTCGGAGACGCCGAAGCCGCCCAGGTCCTTGAGGAAGCCTTCAGGAACGAGGGCATAACCGTCCACAACGGCGCAAAGATAGAGAGCGCATCCACGGAAGATGGCCAGGTCGTCGTGAAAGCTGGGAAGGTGATCCTGAAGTCCGAACGCCTTCTGGTCGCCACGGGCCGCAAGCCCGTCCTGGAGCCGCTCAAACTTGAGAACGCCGGCATCGAGTACACAAAGAAAGGCATCACCGTCGACAGCCACATGCGCACCAGCAAAAAACACATCTACGCCGTCGGCGACTGCAACGGCCAAACCCTTTTCTCCCACGCCGCCATGCACCAGGGAATGCTTGCGCTGATGCACGCCGTGTCGCCATTCTCCATGCCCTTTCTGAAGCGTGAGCGATACGCGGTGCCCTGGTCGGTCTTCACCGAGCCGGAGGTCGCCCAGGTAGGCCTCACCGAGAAAGAGGCCCGGGAGAAGGGGCTCAAGATCGAGGTCGTAAAGAAAGACTTCCGATCCTACGGCCGCACCGTGGCCGACGGTCACCCCGAGGGTTTCATCAAGATCGTCACCGACTCCGGGGGGCGCATCCACGGGGCTACCATAGTGGGGGAGAACGCCAGCGAACTCATCCACGAATGGACCATGGCCATCCAGTACAAGAAGAAGATGCACCACATAATGATGATGCAGCACTCGTTCCCGTCCATCTCCATGATCAACAAGATGATCACCGAGAACTGGATGATGGAAAAAATGAAGACCCCCTGGCTTCAGAAGCTCATAAAGAAGCTGTTATAGGTCCGTTTTCCGTTTACCGTTCACTCAGTCCCTCGTGGGGACCAGGTGCCCCGAGCGAAGCGAAAGGGTAGGCTTCGCTCTGCCCGGAGCGATAACGACTGGGTGCCGTTGGCGCAGGGGTGCCCTTGCCTGTCATCTCGAGGAATGAAATGACGAGAGATCTGCCCTGGCCCTCCCGTTCACTTTTGACTGTTGAATCTTTTTTTGACCTTACCTTTTCGTCTAACGTCTAACGTCTCACGTAGTTGATCTTGAATTTCCTGTAGCCTGACTCCTGACGCCTTGTAGCCTGGTTTTTTCGTCACGTCTCCCGTCTCACGCAATTGAACAAAAAACGGAGGCTACTTCCATGCCCTGGTACAGCGACAGGATCCTGCCCCACCTGATAGACCACGTGGCAAGCATCGACCCCCTCATGAAGCAGCGTGAGAGGATCGTCCCACTTGCATCGGGCAGGGTCCTGGAGGTCGGTTTCGGCACGGGTCTCAACATGGCCTACTATGACAAGACCAGGGTCTCCCGGGTCTACGCTCTCGACCCCTTCATGCACCTTCCCGAAAGAACGGCCCGGCGCATCGCCAGTTCAGGGATCGACGTGGAACTTGTCCGGGCCGGGGCAGAAAACATCCCCTTCGAAGACGAAACCTTCGACACGGTCCTCATGACTTACACCCTTTGTTCCATTCCCGACCCTCATACCGCACTCGAAGAAATGCACCGGGTCCTGAAAAGCGGCGGCAAACTTGTATTCTGCGAACACGGCCTCGCTCCTGAGCCCAACGTAAAGAGATTGCAGCATGTCCTCAAACCCGCCTGGAAGAAGATCTCCGGCGGCTGCCACCTTGACCGTGATGTCCCGGCCCTCCTGAAGAGTGCATCCTTCGGCCTCGACGGCCTTCGCGCCGGGTACATTTCCACCATCCGCATCGTCTCCTTCAACTACTGGGGCGAAGCCCTCAAGCGAAACTAAAACGCCAGCTCCCCCCAGCGGGCACCAACCCTTCTTGCCAGTTGTCTTTGCCTGTCATCTCGAATCCACCCACCGCGGAATTCTGCATTTGCCTCTGTTGTCATCCCGAGTGAAAACGAGGGATCTGGACTTGCCCCCGCTTGTCATCCCGAGCGAAAACGAGGGATCTGGTTTT
>DFZC01000012.1 GCA_002383685.1 Synergistaceae bacterium UBA4066
TCGTCACGGAGATCCTGGACAACTAATAAAACGGAGAAGAGGTTCGACAATCCATGGCAGACCAGATAGGGCTCCAGTGCACCGAGTGCAAACGGCGAAACTACGTCACCACCGTCAACAAGAAAAAACAGCAGAAGAAGCTGGAGAAGAAGAAGTATTGCAAGTGGTGCAAGGGACATACCTTGCACAAGGAAACGAAGTAGTGTAGAATACCTTTCGCGCGCAGGTCCGTGGCTCAATTGGCAGAGCACCGGTCTCCAAAACCGGGGGTTGCAGGTTCAAGTCCTGCCGGGCCTGCCATTATGTACAAGTTCGGGAGGCCGAGGCTTTATGAAACTAATGAGTTTTATACGCGAGGCGAGAGCAGAACTTAAAAGGGTCACCTGGCCGAGCCGTCAGCAGGTCTGGTACTCTACCCTTGTCGTCATCGCGGTCACTTTTCTGGTCGCGGCCTACCTTGGGATAGTCGACGTTTTGCTTACGGCGGTCTTCTCCAGGGTTATCCAGTAGGGGACGACCGAAGACCTTTGCAGTATGATCGAGCCACTTCCTCAGGAGGACAGGGGGCCAGGCAAGGCCCCCTTTTAAGTGATGATCGATAAGAGAGACAGGCACTGGTACATAGTTCAGACCTATTCAGGATATGAAAACAGGGTCAAGGCCAACCTCCAGCAGCGCATTGCCACAATGGGCATGGATGAGAAGATCTTCCATGTCCTTGTACCCATCGAGGAAAGGGTCACTGTAAAGGATGGGAAGAGCAAGCGAACAAAGAGGAAGGTCTTCCCCAGTTATGTCCTTGTGGACATGATCCTTGACGACCAGTCCTGGTATGTCGTTCGTCACACGCCCGGTGTCACCGGTTTCGTCGGAGCGGGAAGCTACCCGATACCTCTCACCGAGCGCGAAGTAAGCGAGATCATGAACAAGATCGGCAAGGAACAGATCAAGCCCAAGGTCGAGATCGACCTGAAGCCCGGGGATGTGGTCCGGGTCAAGGCCGGGCCCTTTGAAGGCCAGGTCGGACCCGTCGCCGAGGTCCTCGCGGACAAGGGCAAGGTCAAGTTCTCCGTCACCGTCTTCGGGAGGGATACCCTTGTCGAGTCCGACTACGCCGATCTCGAAAAGATCTGAAACAGCGTCTTTTTTTATAGCCCGGAAAGTGCCGGGCCTATGTAGGAGGGAAAGCGTCAAATGGCAAAGAAAGTAATAGCCCAGATCAAACTGCAGCTTCCTGCAGGGAAGGCTACACCTGCGCCCCCTGTAGGGCCGGCTCTCGGCCAGCACGGCGTGAATATCATGGAGTTCTGCAAGCAGTTCAACGCCAAGACGGCCGACCAGCCTGGAATGATCATTCCAGCGGTTCTCACAGTATTTGCGGACAGGAGTTTCACCTTTATTCTCAAGACCCCGCCTGCGAGCGTCCTGCTCAAAAAGGCAGCAGGGCTCGAGAAGGGTTCCGGAGAGCCCAACAAGGTAAAAGTGGGAAAAGTCACCCTTGACCAGGTCCGCGAGATAGCCGAACTCAAGAAGGTGGACCTTAACGCCAACGATGTAGAGGCCGCCATGGAAATGATCAAGGGTACCGCCGTTTCAATGGGTATCGAGGTTGTCTAGGTTCTGACCGGGTTAATTCCCGGTCCAGCGTCGGCAGATCAGCCGGCGTATCCGGTGGGAGAGCCCTTCAGGGGTTCGCCAGAACCACAGGGAGGTAAAAACAGTGAAGAAGAGAAGCAAAAGGTACCGCGCTATTGCCGAAAAAGTTAGCGCAGAGCAGTTGGGAAGCCTCAAGGAAGCCATCGCGCTGGCCAGGGAAAATGCCACGGCCAAATTCGACGAGAGCATCGAAATGCATGTCCGCCTGGGAGTCGACCCCCGCCATGCAGACCAGCAGGTCCGCAGCACAACCGTTCTTCCCCATGGGACCGGTGTGGTCAAGCGTGTCCTGGTCATCGCCGGCGGAGAGAAGCTCAAGGAAGCCCAGGATGCGGGCGCCGATTTCGTCGGGGGAGAGGACATGGTCCCGAAGATCGAGGGCGGATGGCTCGATTTCGACGCGGTCATCGTGACCCCCGACATGATGAAGTCCGTGGGTAAACTGGGAAAGATACTTGGTCCCCGCGGCCTTATGCCCAGTGCCAAGACGGGCACTGTAACCTTCGATGTGGCTCACGCCGTCAACGAGATCAAGGCGGGCAAGGTGGAGTTCAGGGTCGACAAGTTCGCCATCATCCACAATGCTTTCGGCAAGGCATCCTTCCCCTTCGATAACCTTTACGAGAACGGGAAAGCCCTGCTGGGTGCCATCGTCAAGGCAAAGCCGCCGGCAGCCAAGGGGCAGTACATCAAGAGCCTGGCAGTGACCTCGACCATGGGTGTTTCCTTCAAGGTAGAGCCCAACGCGGCCGTGAAGGAGATCACTTCGGCGGAATAATGGAATAACTGGATTTTTTGCTGCTGCAGCTGTTATAATTGCAAAGTTCCAACGACCGTAGACAGCGGGTGCGCACTTTTTGCGCTTAATGTCTTGCCCGCCGAGGTCTGGATGAGCGAAGAACGCATGTATCGATGTGTGTTCAGATCTCCCGGGCCCGGAGGGTTCGGGAGATCTTTTATGTAAGGAGGTGAATGTATGCCTTCGCAATCAAGGATCCAGCAGGTTGAGTTGCTGAGGGAGAAGCTCAAGGAAGCCGAAGCCGTCTTCGTATGCGAATACAGGGGGCTGAATGTCGCCAAGATCACGGCGCTAAGGGCTGCAATACGAGGAGCCGGCGGCGAGATGAACGTCGCGAAGAACACTCTCATGGAGATAGCCCTCGTCCAGGAATCAATGCCGGTACCCGACACCCTGATGACCGGTCCCAACGCCTTTACCATTACCAGGGGCGATGTAGCGGCAGTGGCAAAGGTGATAAGGGACTTCTCCAAGGAGAAGGGCAACGAAGCCCTTGTCATAAAGGGAGCCGTCCTGGGAGATCATATCCTCTCAGGCGACCAGGTCAGGGCACTGGCCGATCTGCCGTCGAGGGATGTCCTGCTCGCACAGCTTGCAGGAACGATGATAGGCCCGGTAAGAGGCCTCGTCACGGTGCTTTCCGGAACCACTCGCGGACTCGTGACATGTCTTTCAAGAATAAAAGAGCAGAAGGAAGAAAAGGCAGCCTGATACCAGATACCAAAACACAACGGGTTTAAATGAAAAAGGAGGAACAGAAAATGACCGCAGCCAAAAAGGCAGCAGAAGGTGAAGAAGTAGTGACCGAAGTTACCGAAGAGAAGAAGCCCGCGAAGAAAGCCGCATCCAAGGGCCTTTCAAAGGAAGACATCATCGCCGCCATCGAGCAGATGTCCGTGCTCGAACTTTCCGAACTCGTCAAGGAACTTGAGGACAAGTTCGGCGTATCGGCAGCCGCCCCTGCAATGGCCATGCCGATGATGGGCATGATGCCCGGCGCCGCAGCTCCCGTAGAGGAAGAGAAGACCGAGTTCGACGTCATCCTCAAGACCACCGGCTCCAACAAGATCGCGACGATCAAGGTCGTCCGCGAGCTGACCGGCCTCGGTCTCAAGGAAGCCAAGGACCTTGTCGACGGCGCGCCCAAGCCCGTCAAGGAAGGCGTCTCCAAGGAAGAAGCCGAAGAAGTCAAGAAAAAGATCGAAGAAGCCGGAGCCGAAGTCGAGCTCAAGTAGTTCCTTCTTCGCGTTTGTAGTTTGCGAAGGGAGCCTGGGAAAACCAGGCTCCCTTTTTTAGTGTCCGGTTCCTGGTAAAAACTCCATTTCTTCTGGATCTTGACGAATAAGAGAAAACACGGATAAGAGAAAATACGTAGCGGAAAAACCTTAAAAGTATTACAATTGTCCCATGAAAAGTACGGCATTGTTTCGACTAGCTAAACAAAGAAAGGGGTTCTCCCTCGTAGAGGTCCTCATAGCGATGGTTATTCTTGCCATTGCGCTGTTTGCTATTGCAGGAGTGGTAGTATCAACTACGATGTTGATGGCACATACCATGGAAAGGGAGACTGCCGTCAGCCTTGCAGGGGAGAAACTGGATGACCTTGAGCAGGATTATGAAGATATCGCAAATGGGTCGGACAACGTTGACAAATACACAAGAGAGTGGGTAGTTAATGAGTTGAACGATGTAAAGACCGTTGAGGTATCTGTGACATGGAACGGTGTTCTTGGAACAAGATCTGTGTTGATGGAGAGGGAATATGCCAAGTTTGAACTGTAGAGAACAGAAAAAGCATGAGATATTTAGAAAAATGGTTGGTTTTACCATGGTGGAACTCCTGATCGCCATGGTTATTCTTGTTATAGTATCAGGTGCTGCACTGATGCTGGCTTCCACCTTTTCCAGTCATTTTGTTCAGTCCAACGAGCTCTCCACTGCTCGTCAGAGGGGGATCATGGCTGTTACCTACCTTGAGAACAGGGTGCTTCAGGGCGCGCTTGGCATGCCGGGTGCAGGTTCGGCGGAAACCGATTTTCGGACTGCCTTTAATGATCTCCTTACAGGCCCCTCATCTGCAGACCTCTCGGCTTTCAATCATGCTGTAAATATTATTGGGGATAACGAACTTCTCCTGGCCTATGCGATGCCTTCAGGCCTTTTTACGGTAACCTCGAATGATTGCAGCGCTTATGGAACTGTCACAGTAGCCTTGTCTGAAGCCCCTGACCCTACTAAGATTGCGGCTTCTTCGGCAGCCAATAACTACACAAGATCGACTGAAGGCTGGGTGACTTTCCCGTCGTTCGGTAGGGCCTTTTCCGTTGAAACCATTTCGGGTTCAAGTCTTACTCTGAGATCCAGGCTTGACGGGTACCTGGGAGAGAACAGCGAGATGTATTACGTTCGGTTCCTGAGGGGGTACGTATCCAACGAGACTTTCTATGCCGAAGATGTTACCCGGCAATCCCCCCAACCTGTAGTGAAAGGGATAATCGGCTGCCAGTTTTCCTGGGATATAGAAGAGGGCCTTCTGACAGTGGCTGTTCTTGCCCGCGGAGACAGGAGGAACAATGCAATGGTATCACCCCAGACATTGGCTGGATGGGATGGCAACATACCGAATGATGTCCGTCATTACTACCTTTCTGTTGTCAGGAGGGGCTGGAGGGTGAGAAATTGATAACGCCGAGATCTTTAAGAAGCCGAACAGGAATGGCTCTCCCACTGGTCCTGGTCCTACTGGTCTTCGGGGCGGTAATGATCGGTGCAGCGCTTTACGTTGTAGAGAATCTCTACTCAACCACCAAACAGACCGTGGATCATGCCCAGCTTTATAACGCGGCCTTGACAGGACTAGAGCGCGGCAAGGTGGCACTCTGGGATAACAGGAGTGACATGGAGACCGATACATTGGTGTTCAGCGGGAACATTACATCTATTTACGCACAGAAAGACAACGGGACACCCCTGGGACCGATACAGTTCACTGTTGATTCCGGGATCTCCGTCCAGGTGCTGATCTTCGACTGCAACTACGAACTCTCTTCGGGTTCTTTCAGCGGTCTTTCAGATGAGGAGAGAAAACTTCTCCCGCCTCGCTTCCCTGGAGGTTCCGGGGAAGGTACGGGTGGGACATCCGCTCTTCCCGGAGGTACATCCGCAATAATCGACCCGGGCAGGTTTTTGCCCTTTGGCGGCGGGCCTGGTGAAAGGCGTTTTGTGATCCGTTCCAGCGCTTCCAAGGATGGGAAGGATTTTTCAATTGAAGCAATGGTGGTGGTGAGAGAATGAGAAGAATGGATGTTAGAGGGATTTTTTCTGGCAATTGCCCATATCAGCTAATAAAACTCTTTTTTATTACTATTGTAGCCCTTTTGTTATTTTCTACACCATCCTATGCAAAAGTAGTAGGTTTGACAGTCATCATTAACCCTGAAGGGGTAAGAAGTTCAGCCCGATTCATTATCCAAGGACAGGAATATGTATCTGGACAAACGGTTAGTGTTGAGGGTCAAACCCAATATGTAGTTTCATTTTCTGAAGTAACAGGTTGGAGGAAACCGGCCAATATTACTGTTCATTTGAAGAATAAGGACCTAACTCTGGCAGGTAGTGCAACAACCTATGAATTCTTAGGAGGGGATGAGACACTTGAAATAAACGATATTACAAAGTGGCCAATTTGGCCTCGACAATCTACAGATGCAAACGTCTGGGAACCCTATTCCTTCACTAGCATCGGTCGCGATGTGGTTTCCTGGGTAACCTTTGATCTATTTTCAGAAAATAACCCTTTCTTTTTTGTCTCGGATTTAAGAGTTATTGTGCGAACGGGAGAACTGACCTACGCGAGGGTAAGTCCCAACTTCGACAGCTTTGGGCAAACATACAAGTATATTGCGGAAAACACCTTGAAAGTCTTTCCTTCGGCGCTGGGAGATATTCTTGATGATCTCAGGGACTATGCGGTAATCCCCTCTTACATGGAAAACTGGATGACCATTACTGAAAACGACGTGTCGCAAGATTATCCCAACCAGGATTTTGACAGTTCATGGTTCTCTTTCAGTGGATGGATGGATTTCCTGAGAGGCGACGCGGGATTTGAACTTGAGGATTCCGGCCATGCCCCCCCTATCCCAATGTGGCCCGAGGATAACTGGCTGACCTTTTTTGTTGACAAAAACTCCGTGCCTTCTGCCTGGCTCAACAACGATGGTACCGGGAAGGTTTTCATTTTCCTTCCCACCAACCAGGGGATCGTGAATTGCTTCGAGGTTTCCGACGATCCGGATTACCCTGGTGCAACGCGGGTCTGGTCCCTGACGCCGTTCCCTGCCTTTCAGCAGGCTGTCTACAACCAGGTCTATTACCATCAAAACAACGAGCAATTTGGAAGGCTGACCCTGCTTGACGGTCCTCTCTATGTCCATGACCTCCAGGACAAGAACGGTAACTGGAAGCGCATTCTTGTTGGCTCAACTGGTCTTGGGACAGAACAGGTAAACAAGACAGGGTCGAACTGGGTTGCCGAAGGGGCGCCATCGCCCGGCGGTTCGCCTGCAGTTACAGGGGACAGCCAGGTATTCGGGATCTACGCCATAGATGTCACAGATCCGATGAACCCGCAACCCCTCTGGTCGGTGACTAACATTAACTGCATCCGCTCGGAAAGTGCATCTGTCCAAAGACCTGATATTGTTTCTCCCGGGGTAAACATTGAAACCGCCAATTTTGGGGCTTATGAAAACGTTGATTTCATGACTTCCAAGCCCCTCATAGGTTTTACCGAAACTCCTGAGCGTTCCAGGACCTGGCACCTCCTTTTGTTAACTGTCGACAAGGACGGGCAGTACCTGTGGATCAACGCCGATCCTATGACGGGGGAGATCTTCACCTCGGAAACGTTCAATGGTTTTGATGGTGAGACGGTAGAGGTCCTACCCTCTGCACAAACCTATGGCTATAACTTCGAGGACTGGTACCCGTCCAGGATACTTGCCGCCTACCCCGGCGAGGGCGGTCTGCCTGTCCTGAGCGACGTTTATATTTATCTCTCGAACGGCACATTCTACTCCTGGGATCTGAACAGGTACGACTGGAGCCAGCCGGGTATCGATGCCCCGGTCCCCGAGAAGATCTTCAATGTCTATACCAATACGGGGCACGAATATCCGGCCCCGCCGATAACGGACTTTGACATAGCCTACATAGGCGGCGATACCTATCTCGCAGCAACGGCACCACTTGACTATCCCGGTTGGGGGTCGCCCCACGATACGTACGGTCTTCTCATAGTCAATCTGACAAGGATCCAGGAGGAAGGGACAATTAACCTTAATACGCAGGGAGCCCTGGGCCAATCGGGTGATACGAAACTCAGATTGATGGAGGACGGGGTTGCCATGGTACAACTGCAGACCGGTAAAGGCGGAAACGCCTATGATTTTGAACAACTGGCGGCCTCTCCCATATTTGCCAACTACTACCTTTACCAGGCCCTGTACAGTACGGATGCTACGTTGAGCCGACTTTACACTCTCGACATGGGTTACGTTGCAGGTCTTTTAAGAGGGAAAGGGAATGTCAGTCTCCCAGACGACGCATATATTGACGACCCCGACAATGCTTTTGCTGCAATGTTTATAGACTCGGAGGGGAACCTTATAATCCTGGACGCAGATGGGAACGTGGTCCGGGTGATCGAAGGGGTGCTCGATTTCAGTGAAACAGGAACGGGAACTGGTTCTACCGGCAGTACCGGCGTGAGGACTGTTTACTGGAAAACCATGTAAAATAGATTCATGCATATCGACGCACACGTACACGTATATCCGCCTGAAATAGAAAAAGATTGTAAGAGGATCTCCGAGACGGAGCCCCACTTTGCCGCAATATGTTCCGGCAAGGTTCACAAGTGGGGGACCGCCGAAGACGTTATAGCCCAGATGGATATCGACGATCTGGACCAGGCCTGGGTCACGGGGTTCGCATTCCGTGACCCGGGCCTTTGCCGTCTCTGCAACGACTACGTGATGGATGCCGCTCGAAAGTACCCGGGCAGGATCCTGGGCCTGGCTGTGGTGAACCCCATGTCGCG
>DFZC01000029.1 GCA_002383685.1 Synergistaceae bacterium UBA4066
TGCGGTCGTTTTGCACTTGTTGCCGGTTACCCTGTGTGCTATAGTATCCGGGCTGGTTTTTCCCCGGTGTTTCTAGCGTAAGACAAGAGGAGGTGTAACAGTTGAAACAGACCTTCCAGCCTTCAAATAGAAAAAGAAAGAGAAAACTCGGTTTCCTGGAGCGTTCAAGCAGCCCTGGCGGCAGGCGCGTTCTCCGGAACAGGAGGATCAAAGGCAGAAAGCGCCTGGCGGTTTAGTTGCGGGTATCCTTTGTCTATCCATCTCATGACAGGCTGAAAAAAGGCTGGCAGTTCGATCTGGTGTTCCGCACCGGCCGCCGGGAAAGTGGCGCGTTGGTGCGGTTGTTGTTTGTTGAAGCCCCCGATGGCAAGACCCGGTTCGGGGTAGCCGTCGGCAAACAGCAGGGATCCTCGCCAGTCCGATCCCGGGGGAAACGCGTCCTCAGGGAATCATTGAGGAGGCTCCGCCCCTGGGTCAGGGATGGTTTCTGGGCGGTCTGTACCCTGAAAAGCGCCGGATTGGACAAGAATGCCAGGGCAGTCTATATGGATATGGCCAGGATGTTCTTAAGGGCGGGACTTATGGCCCGGGATTGGCCTGGTCCCGACTGGCATGTCGACAGGAGGGGAACTTTATGAAAGGCGTACCTTCCAGGATAGCGATATGGTTCATAGGGTTATACCAGAGGTTCATTTCCCCCTTACTGGGGGACAACTGCAGGTTTTATCCCTCCTGTTCCAGCTACGCCAGGGAGGGAATAGAGAAATTCGGCCTCGCGAGGGGAGCATTTCTCGCATTTATACGTATAATGAAATGCGGTCCCTGGCACAGTGGCGGCTATGATCCGGTTCCTGATGAATACCCGTCGTTCCTTGGCAGGGTCCCCCATCAAAAAGAATACTATCCCAAGGGAAGGTGAATCCTTTGAGCGCAATATGGAAAGCAGCCGGCGATTTCCTGTTGTTTGTGCTGAACAGCCTTTATTCGTTCACGCATTCGTACGGTATCGCCATTATTGTTCTGACCATCCTGATCAGGATCCTGCTACATCCGCTCTCCCACAAACAGCTTGTCAGCATGCAAAAAATGCAGAAACTCCAGCCCAGGATGAAGATCCTCCAGGAGAAGTATGCCGGTGACAAGGAAACCCTGAACAAGGAGATAATGAAACTTTACAAGGAGAACAAAGTCAACCCGGCTGCGGGCTGCCTTCCACTCCTTGTGCAGCTGCCCATCCTTATACTTCTCTTCCGTGTTCTTATGAACCTGGACCTGGGCGGTGCGACCTTCCTCGGGATCAGCCTTGAAGGATCAGTCCTGTCAACCCTGGCTCTTGCACTTGGCCTTTCCGGCGAGACCCACGGTATAGGGGAGGTCCTTAAGGGCATATCGGCCAATCCGGCCGGCCTTGCGAACATCGGCGTCTATGCCGCAAACCTGCTGCTTCTTGTCGCGGTGGGTTTTCTGACCTGGTTCCAGCAGCAACTCAGCGGGAACACCAACCCGCAGATGCAGTTCATGAACTGGTTCATGCCGGTTTTCCTCACGTTCATCTGTCTCAGCCTTCCCGGAGGAGTTCTCCTCTACTGGGGGGTTTCTTCCCTTATTGGAGTGGGTCAGCAATGGTACATCAAGCAAAAGACAGAGGTCGAAATGCAGGAAAAACCTGTACTGCTAAAAGAGAAACCCCAGAAAAAGGAGGCCAGGGAGTAGACATCCCAGGCCTGGAAAGGGGTTGAACCCGTGGAAGACCGTGAAAATTTCGTTGTAGAAGTCAATTCCGTCGATGAAGCCAGGCATATTGGATCCCTCAGGTGGTCAGTGGAACCCACTCAGATCGATATCGAGATAGTTGATGAGGGGAAAAGACTCTTCGGGATACTGGGCAAGAAGATGCGTGTTTCCATTTCCCGAAAGCAGGAAAGACCCGGGGCCGTTGCGACAGATTTTCTGAAAGACCTTTTCTCCAGAATGGATCTTTCTCTGGAGCCCGTGTTGACCGAAGGGAGCAACCTCGATATAGCAGGGGATGACGCCGGTATTGTCATTGGCCGTTACGGGGATACCCTGAAGGCTGTTGAATTTATTACCAACCTCGTCCTCAGGGAAGCCGAGCCCGGGAACAGGGTAAGGCTTGACAGCGGGGGTTACAGGGAAAGAAGGCAGGAGAGCGTGGAGAAGATAGCCCTGGCCGCAGCCCGCGAAGCCCGGAGAAAGGGGCATCCGATACGTCTTGAACCCATGACGAGCTGGGAGAGAAGGGTAGTCCACATGGCCCTGAAAGAGTGGGATGATGTCTCCACCTACTCCGTTGGATCAGAGCCGATGAGACGGGTTGTAGTCTCCCCTGTCCGGAAAGGCGCACAGAAACCGGATCTTGCCCATAGATCCTGAAACTGGATCCCTTCACCTTTGTTTCCGTATCCGGGTTCGCGCGCATTATGCGGCGGACCCGATTTATCCTTCCCGGCAGGAATGATATAGTAAAGAGGGGTGTTACGAAATGAAGGCAGAATTCAGGTGTGTAACATTTCTCTCCGATTTTGGCCTGTCCGACGAGACTGTAGCCTGCTGCAAGGGTCTGCTGCTTCTAAGAGGGGTTAGCCTTCCTGTCATCGACATAAGCCACGAAGTTCCGGCTTTCGATATTATTTCAGGAGGCTGGATGCTTGCCGGCGCGGTCCTTTATATGCCAGTCGGGGTACACCTGGCAATAGTTGATCCAGGAGTGGGGACCGACAGGCGGATAATTGCCGTCAGGTCCGCAAGAGGTGATATTTTTGTCGGGCCGGATAACGGTTTGGTGATCCCTGCGGCTGAAAGGACCGGCGGTATAGACGGATGCTGGTCCGTTGAAAGAACCCCGGAGGAACTGGAAACCGTTTCACCCACTTTCCAGGCCAGGGACCTCATGGCGCCCGTCGTTGCAGATCTAGTAGGAGGGAAACCTCCGGAGGATTTTGGCCCTGCCCTGAAAACAGGATCCCTTAACAGCTTCCCCCTTCCCGCTCCCCAGTCCCTCCCTGGTAAAATATCAGGCCACGTTGCCCTTGTTGATTCCTTCGGCACCATAAGGACCGACATACCCTGGAAGTTTCTTGGAAGTCTCGGGGATTCCGGCATCAAGATCAGCTGCGGCTGGCTTTTCAGCATACCTGTAGGCAGGACTTTCTCCGATGTGAGTTCGGGAGACATGGTTGCCCTTGAGGACAGCTGGGGGTTCGTATCCATAGCCGTCAACCGTGGCAGGGCATCGGATATCCTGGGCTTCAAGCCAGGAGATCCTATCTCCGTAGAATTGACGATTTCCGGAAAGCCATGATGGAGGATAATGACTGAAAAGCATACAGGAGGTGGCTCTGATGAAAAGAAGCACCAGGATCATTGCCAGTAGATTTTCTGTTTTTATCCTTTCCGCGGCCTTCGTCCTCTCCCTTTTCCACCTTCCTGCCGCGGCGCAGGATGTATTTACGGGGAACCCGATCACAAAGATCGTGAAGGAGGCTTCGCCGGCTGTTGTAAATATAGATACCGAGGCCGTTGTCAAGCGTTCCTTTTCACCCTTTCCTGATGACCCGTTCTTCAGGGAATTTTTCGGTGAACGTTTTGAAGGGTTTTCAAGAGAGGTCCCCATGAGAGGGAAGGGGTCAGGGTTCATCGTGACCGAGGACGGTTACATCCTGACCAACAACCATGTAGTTGACGGACCGGAAAACATGACCATTGAGGTCACACTTTCTGACGGCAGGACGTTCCCGGCAAAAGTTGTAGGCAAGGACCCCTCTTACGATCTGGCTGTGATCAAGATCGAGGCGGAAAAACTTCCGACGGTACCCATGGGGGATTCCGACAGGACAGAAGTCGGAGAGTGGGTAATAGCAATTGGCAACCCCTATGGATTCGAAAGCAGCGTAACCGTAGGAGTGGTCTCCGCAAAGAACAGGTCGGTCAGGGCAAGGAACCTCAATTTCGACGGGTTCATCCAGACCGACGCGGCCATTAACCCGGGCAACAGCGGCGGACCGCTGCTCGGACTTGATGGACAGGTCATTGGCATAAACACTGCCATAGTCCCCTACGCACAGGGGATAGGGTTCGCGGTCCCGATCAACATGGCCAAGCAGATCATGGATGACCTGATAGAGTTCGGCAAGGTGAACCGGGGCTGGCTCGGGGTTTACGTTCAGCCCATGACCAGGGAATTCGCAAGCGCCTACGGTATCGAGTCAGGGGAGGGTGCCATAGTCGGGGACGTTGTCAAGGGATCCCCTGCCGAAAAGGCCGGAATTGCCAGAGGCGATGTCATTACAGCAATGGACGGCAGGAAGATCAAGGATCATGCCGACCTCATAGTGGGTATCCGGCAGAATCTTGCCGGGGAAAAGGTAGAACTGACCATTCTGAGAAAAGGTGCCGAGATGAAGAAGAGCGTCACCCTGGGTTCGATACCCTCCGCGGAAGCGGAAGTACCGGTAAAAGAAGAATCTGCCAGTCTGGCGAAACTTGGGATCTCCATTTCCCCGAATACCCAGGAACTGAGGGAAAAATTCGGCGTAGAGGAGACTGCCGGGGTTTTCGTTACCGGTGTCCTGCCTGGATCCACGGGACACAGGATGGGACTCAGGGAGGGAGATGTGGTGCTGGAGGTCAACGGTGAGACCGTGACCGATGTCGCCAAACTGGACGGTGTAATCTCCGGGGAACCAAAGACAATAGCAATGCTGATCCTTCGCGAGGGAAGGTCTTTCTACGTATCGGCAAACCTCTGATCCTTTGAACAACATGCCAAAAGGGGCCTCCCGCGGGAGGCCCCTTTATTATTCAAGGTCGTATTCCTTCAACGATTCTGCATCCAGGGGGAAATGGACCCTGAAGACAGAGCCCTCACCCCTTTTCGATTCTATTTCTACAGACCCGTTATGTAGCTGCGCTATCCTCTGGACAAGAGGCAGACCAAGCCCGAATCCGGGAGTGGTGCGGGATGAATCGGCCCTCCAGAAGCGGTCGAAGCATCGCTCGATCTCCTCGGCGGAAAGTCCAGGGCCGGTGTCCTTTACTTCCAGCACAGACCGGCTCCCCGCTCCGTCAATGAAAGTCCTTATGCCGATACGGCTCCCGGGAGGGGAGTGCTTGCTTGCGTTGTCCAGGAGGTTGCTGGCGAGTCTCAAAAGCATGGCTTCCCTTCCCCTGGTGGGCGCCGGTTCCAGCCTTGACTCAAGGGTCTGTCCCCTTCTGTAGGCCAAAGGCTTTATATTATCCACGGCATCCTCGGCAACGATCAGCAGATCGACGGGCTCCATCTTTTCAAGCCCCTTCAGGTCATCCAGTCTTGCCAGTTCAAGGAGGGCACCGACAAGGTTCTGCATGCTTTCGATGTTGTATATCAGGTCCTGCAGTTTGCTTATGTAATATGGACCGTCCCGCTCCCTTAGAAGTGCCACATCCACCGCACCCCTCATTACCGCAAGGGGGGTCCGTAATTCGTGGCTCGCGTCGGAGGTGAACTGCTGAAGATTTTTCATCCCCTGATCGAGGTTCTTCAGCATGGAGTTGATATGAGCGACGATCTCGATTATCTCCCTGTCGGTCTCGCCAGGAGGAGGGTTTATGGACATGTTCGAAATTGATACTTTTGAAAGGGACCTGTTGATCGACTTCAGGGGTTTCATGGCCTGTCCAGCGACGATGCTTCCGACAACCAGGGAGAGGATGATCCCCCCGAGTCCGGCAAGGGATATCATCCAGAACAGGAGATGCCTCGATACCAGGATCGATTCCAGGGGTACCATGGAAACCAGGTAGACCTTTAATCCGGAAAGGGATGTAGTCCTCACGGAAGTACGCCACATGTCCCGGTCAGACAGGAAGTTCCATGGCAATATCCACCAGAGTTTAGGGAGGAACCTTTTGCCCCGGGGGTCGAAGGTCATAAATTTCCTTCCTTCGACAGCTTCCGTCAGAAGTTCCGGCGGCATGGGAGGTGCGGAAAAACCCGGGGGGAGGTGGAACAGAAGGGACAGGTCGCTGCCATAGACCTGGAAGACGGCGTTACAGGACCTTCCATGCCATAACTGGGCGGGCAATCGGCCCGCCTTTTCGTAGAAAGATGTCATCTCGTCAAGCGATGAAATAATGACCTTGTCCACCCTGTCGATCTCAAGGGATGTGAACAGGGTGAAAATCATCAAGCCCAGTATCGAGATAGTCAGTATGATCGTCAGGGCCGAAAAGAAAATGAGCCTGAAACGAAACGAGCGGAGCCATTTCGGCCACCGCCCGTTGAGCATCTTCAGCATTGAAACCGATCCCCCGGGTTATCGATGGGCAACGGGAACTCTCGCCCTATTCGTAGTCTGGACAGGCCACCTTGTAGCCTACACCTCTTACGGTCACGACTACTGTGTCAAGATTGTAGGGGCGCAACTTGTCCCTGAGGTACTTGACGTGCACATCGACAACGTTGCTGGTGCCGTCATACTTCTTTTGCCAAACGTGGGCAATTATTCTTTCCCTGGTGAAGACCTGGTTGTCATAACGCATCAGCAGTTCAAGGATGTCAAATTCACGCCTTCTCAGGGGTACGCTTTCGCCGTCGACCCTGCACTCGCGGGCTATAGGATCAAGTACGAGAGGACCGCATGTGAGAATAGGCCTTTTCAGCTCCGAACGTCTTCTCGTGATAGCGTTGACTCTTGCCACGAGTTCACGGAAATCGAAGGGTTTTACCAGGTAGTCGTCGGCGCCCCTGTTCAGGCCTTCGACCCTGTCTTCAATGGAATCCTTTGCGGTTAGCATTATTACGGGGGTATCCTTCCCCTCTTCCCTTGCTCTTTCTACAACCTCGTATCCGTCAATCTCTGGCAGCATGATATCAAGAACGATGCAATCGTATTCGCTGTTTCGGATCTTGGTCAGACCTTCGACCCCGTCATAAGCGCTGTCCACGGTATAACCGTTTTCAACGAATCCTTCCGAGAGAACCTGGACCAGATCCCTGTTATCCTCGACAATAAGGATCTTCATAAGTGTTTCTCCTTCCTTTCGATCAGAGTTGTTACAGCTAATATTAAGGATATAATCACATAATTAAGAAAATGTCGAGTGCAGAATGAGCAGAACCTTATTTTATTCCCATTTTTGCATTTGTTTGCTGCGGACCGGATATGGTGCTATAATTTCGAAACCCGATACTAGGTTTTGCGAACAGTCGCACTACTTGGTTTCGGGAATATTCGTCAAGAGGTGAACAAAAGTGCTTGAGAAGGAGAAGAAACAGGGGATCATCGAGGAATTCAAGACCCACAATGCCGACACAGGTTCCCCGGAAGTCCAGGTTGCCATACTTACCACCCGCATAAGGGAACTTACGGAACACCTCAAGATCCATAAAAAGGACCATCACTCCCAGAGGGGCCTCCTGAAGATGGTCGGACGCCGGAGAAGGCTTCTGCAGTATCTCAGGAACAAGGATTTCAGCCGTTACAGCGACCTGATCCAGAAACTCGGACTAAGGCACTGAGCATAAGTTAACGGAAAGACCTTCACAGACATCTGGTACGAGGGCAGACCTTTTGCCCTCGTGCTTTTTTGTGCGCTTATGATATCCTTTAATGGAATAAATAGACGGGGAAAAAGAGGAGGAAGCAGAAATTATGCCAGAAAGATTCATTATCGAAGTCGGGGAGAGTTCCCTGATCTTCGAAACGGGAAAGCTTGCCAAGCAGGCAAACGGTTCGGTCCAGGTGACTATGGGAGAAACATCTATCCTTGTTACTGCGTGCATTGCTGACAAGGCAAGGGAGGGGCTGGATTTTCTTCCCTTGCTCGTGGATTACGAGGAGAGGTTCTATTCGGCAGGAAAGATCCCCGGAGGATTCATAAAAAGGGAGGGGAGGCCCTCCGAAACAGCGACTCTTACGGCCAGGATAATTGACAGGTCTATCCGGTCGCTCTTCCCCGGGCACCTGCGCAACGATATCCATGTTGTTGCGACAACCCTTTCCGTGGACCAGTCCAATCCCCCGAACATATTGGCCATAAACGGCGCATCAGCAGCTTTGATGCTTTCGGGGATACCATGGGCAGGCCCTGTGGGTGCCGTCAGGATAGGCCTTGTCGATGGCGAACTTGTGGTCAACCCAACGGAAGAGATGATCAAAGAGAGCTCACTGGACCTGGTAGTAAGCGGACATGCCGGGGGAATTACCATGGTCGAGGCCGGTGCCAGGCAGGTTCCGGAGCAGGTAATGGTCGACGCCCTTGAACTGGCCCAGCGGGAGATACTGGGTATAACCGAAAAGATCAAGGAAATGGCAAAGACTTCGGGCAAGCCGGTAATGGAACTCCCCGAACCGCCATCATACCCGGAGATCGATTCCTGGATCAGCAGCGAACTTTACGATGAGATCCATGCCGCTGTCCAGATCCATGACAAAAAGCCCAGGGGTGAAGCGATAGAAGCATCGACAGGAAAAGCTATCGAAGCACTGCTGGAGAAGTATCCCGATGCTGAACCCTACATCCGGTCTGAAGTTGAGGATATCGTCAAGAAGGCCATGAGGGCACTTATTGTCGAAGAGGGCAAAAGGGCCGATGGAAGGGCTATGGACGAAGTAAGGCCGATATCCTGTGAGGTCGGGGTCCTTCCCAGGGTCCACGGATCTGCCCTGTTCACCCGCGGGGAGACGCAGGCCCTTGTCACAACGACCCTGGGAATGGTCGGAGAGGATGACCAGCTCGTCGATGGTCTGAAACACGATGAGCCGTCCAAGCGCTTCATGCTTCACTACAACTTCCCGCCCTTCTCGGTTGGGGAGGTCAGGCCCATGAGAGGGCCGGGCCGACGCGAGATAGGTCACGGCGCCCTTGCCGAGAGGGCCGTAAGGGTCCTTCTTCCCGCAGAACAGGACTTCCCCTATGCGGTCAGGGTGGTATCGGACATCCTGGAATCAAACGGTTCCAGCTCTATGGCCTCGGTCTGCGGGGCCAGCCTGGCCCTTATGGATGCCGGGGTCCCTGTCTCCAGGCCAGTGGCCGGTGTGGCCATGGGCCTTATCAAGGAAGGGGAAAAGGTGGTAGTTCTCACTGACATCCAGGGGCTCGAGGACCACTATGGCGACATGGACTTCAAGGTTACCGGCACAAGGGAAGGCATTACGGCACTCCAGATGGACAACAAGGCCGGAGGCATCACCCGGACGATCCTCGAAAGCGCCCTGGACCAGGCAAGAAGGGGAAGGCTCTTCATCCTTGATAAAATGGAAAGTGCCATAACAGAGCCACGGATTGAGGTTTCTTCCTATGCGCCCCGTATATACACCGTCAACGTGCCCCTGGACAAGATAAGGGATATTATCGGGCCGGGCGGCAAGACCATTCGCAATATAGTTGCCCAGACAGGGGTAAAGGTCGACGTTGAGGACGACGGCAGGGTTTTCGTCGCCTCTCCCACGACCGAGGCTGCAGAGAAGGCACTTGCCATGATCAACGACCTGATCCGGGAAGTTGCGGCAGGGGAGATATTCTCCGGCAAGGTCACCCGCCTTATGGCATTCGGGGCCTTCATTGAGGTGCTTCCAGGCAAGGAAGGGCTTCTCCACGTGAGCGAGATAAGCACCACCCATGTCGGCAAGGTTGACGATGTTCTGAGCCCGGGAGACTCAGTCCTGGTGATTGTCAAGGAGATCGACGACATGGGCAGGATCAACCTTTCCAGGAGAAGGGTTCTTGAAAAGAAGACCGACCCTGAGATCGCTGGAAAGTTTGCCGACGCTTTCCTTCTTGAGGATGAGCGGGAGGCAAGGATAAAGGCGCTTCCGCCCTCCCCTGAACGCGGTGACAGGGGCAGCAGGGGCGGTGCCCCGAGGCCGGGCGGGGATAGGCCCTCAGGGGACCGGAGACCTTACAATGGACCAAGAAGAAGCGGCTCCGGCGATCGCAACAGGGACAGGTAGTCATGACCGGAAAGATCAGTCTGGGGATCGCCAGGGAGAGTGAGAAGTTATCTCTTCCATCGTATGCCACCCCTTTTTCTTCGGGGGTGGACCTGCGGTCATCGGAGAGCCTGACCCTACCCCCTGGCGGCCGGACATCGGTAGGGACGGGCATCAGGCTGGAGATACCCGAAGGGTTCGAATGCCAGGTAAGGCCAAGGAGCGGTCTTGCTCTGAAGCATGGAGTAACGGTGCTGAACGCCCCGGGAACTATCGATGCCGACTACAGGGGCGAGATCAGGGTCATTCTTGTCAACCTGGGGGAAGAACCCTTCAGGATCGAACGGGGGGACAGGATAGCCCAGATGGTCCTTGCCAGGGTAGAGAAGATCGAATGGGAAGAAATGGAATCCCTTACCGAGACCGAACGCGGCAGCGGCGGTTTCGGGAGCACAGGCAAGTGATCGAGCATCCATCTGACTGGAAAGATAAATGAAAGAAGGGGCTGTCCGTAAGGACAGCCCCTTCTTTCATTTTTACTTGACGCTATTTCTTTTTCTCCTCGGCTTTCATGGTCTTGTATACGCACCAGCCGGTGCCTCCAAAAACCAGAGCCATAATAACTATCATGTTAAACTGCCAACCCATTGAAATCCCTCCCTGTCAGTCGATTCTTTCCTCATTGTTGTTAAAAGGAATGTGCAAACCCCTCTACTCGGAAGGTTCGAACTTGACGGTGGTCCTGTTGGCGATCCAGTTGTTCGTCAGGAGGGCTACCACCAGAACTATGCCCCACTGGTAGACCATGGTACCCACAGTGAAGGTGTACTCCGAGATCGGGAGCCACTTCATGTATGTATCCGGGTACCAGCTGGCTGCCTGGGCGATCCACCACCAGAAGATTATTACGAACCAGAGCGGGAACAGGTAGATAAGCTTGAACATCCAGGGCGCGTTGAGGTCAGAATCGGGGGCAATGTACTCGTCCCAGATCTTGTTCACACCGACCTTGATGGCAGCGAACGAGAAGATCAGCCCGCTCAGGAGAAGGCCTACGCCCCAGACCCAGTCCTGGTTGTCCAGGAAGGAGAGGCTCAGTGCCGAGGGAAGACCGAGGACAAGGATACCAAGCCCTGCCGCGATGGCCGCCTTGGGGCGCTGCCATCCGGCATCCATCAGGAGACGGAGAGCCATCTCGACCATTGAGAGCAGCGAACTGAAGCCCGCGAAGATAAGGGCAAGGAAGAATATAGCAGCAAAGATAACTCCCCCGGGCATCACGGTAAAGAGCCTGGTCAGGTGGATGAAGGAAAGTCCCGTGTTCCCGGAGGCCAATGCCGCCTGCGGGTCCGGAGAAAGGGCGAAGATGGTCGGTATGACCGCCAGACCGGCCAGCAAGCCGGCCATTGTGTCGGCAAAGCATACCGTTGTGGAGTTGAGGGCTATATCCTCGTTCTTTTTTGTGTAGACGAAGTAGGTCAGCATAAGGCCCCAGCCGGCCCCGGTGGACCAGGCGACCTGGGTAAAGGCCTCCAGCCATACCCTGCCCTTGAGGAGGTCAGCCCACTTGGGCTCGAAGAAGAACCTCAAACCTTCGACGGAGCCGGGCAGCATGTTTGCCCTTACCGCCAGGATCACGAGCATTACGAAGAGGGCGGGGATAAGGATCTTGTTGATCTTTTCAAGCCCTTCGGCAACACCCTTGAAGATGATCAGGGTTGCGGCGACCGTCGCCAGGATGTGCCATGGGACCATGGCTCCCGGTGTTGTCGAGAACGCTGCCCACAGGGCATCGGTATCGAGACCGGGTTTGATGACCCCGGTGATGGCGTACACAAAGTAACGGATGCACCAGCCGACGACCACCGAGTAGTAGAAGACAACTCCAAGGACTATGATAGCCACGGCAGTGCCCATCCAGGTCCATTTCCGGCCGACCATTTCCTTGAAGGAGCCTATGATGCCCATCCTGGAAACTTTGCCCCAGACGGCCTCGGCCATAAGAAGCGGGATACCCCACAGGAAAAGCGCAATTAACAATGCTATAACAAAAGCACCGCCGCCCTGGGAGGCGGCGACTCGCGGGAATCTCCAGATGTTGCCCGTACCTACGGCCATTCCGATGCACGACAGGACGAGGCCCCACCTGGTTGCCCACTGGTCAGCTTTCTTTTTCTCGGCCATTCTTTGAATCCCTCCTTGGTGAAAATGATGGGAAAACGGGATACAATTGCGGAGAACAATGGTAAGAAAGCGTAAAAAATAACAAAGTTCCTATTCCACCCCCTTTACGGAAAAGTGAACAAAAGGAAATAAGTGAAGAAAGGCCTGAACTGATTATAGAAGCACAAACTTAAATTTGCCAGAAAAAAACAGACGTTGCTATTCATGAAAAGGGTTGTATATTATATACATGATAGAAAGATGTAACTCTCCTGTTTTGATGCTGTTAAAATGCAATCCACCTGCGACTGGTTAACTGGCGGGGCAAAATAACTGAAATTAATTGATGGGGGCTGGAAACATTGCCGGAATATATTGGACCGGACGGACAAGACCTGGTATCTGAAGTACCTTTGAAGGCAGGGGAGATACTCTCCCGGTGGGGACTCGGAGAAACGGCCGTCGCTGTATTTGTCGACGGCAAGCCGGATGACCTTTCAACGATCCCTGAAAGCGGTTCCCGGGTGGAACCCCTGGTATTCTCAAGCCCCGAAGGGATCGAAGTGCTGCGCCATTCTGCTTCACACCTGATGGCCCAGGCGGTCCAGAGGCTTTTCCCCGGCACAAGGCTGGGTATAGGGCCTTCGATCCAGGACGGTTTCTACTACGATATGGAGATAGAAGGCCAGGTCACCGAGGAAGATCTGGCAAGGATAGAAGAGGAGATGCACAAAATATCCTCTGAGGGTGTCCCCGTCGAGAGGCTGCTCCTTTCGAGAGCCGAGGCAGAGCGACTTTTCAGGGAAAAAGATGCAGTCTACAAGCTTGAACTGATCTCTGAACTGCCCGACGAGGTGATATCCGTTTACAGGCAGGGCGATCTTGTAGACCTTTGCCGGGGTCCCCACGTGGAGTCCACATCCCGGGTCAAACACTTCAAGCTGCTTTCCATTGCGGGTGCATACTGGAGGGGCGACGAAAAGAACATAATGCTTACCAGGATCTACGGGACCGCTTTTGATTCGGCCGAAGCCCTTGAAAAATACATCAACCGGCTGGAAGAGGCCAAGAGAAGGGACCATCGCAAGATCGGAAAGGACCTGGACCTTTTCAGCATCCAGAATGAAGGACCCGGTTTTCCCTTCTTTCATCCCAAGGGGATGGTTGTCATCAACAGGCTGGTCGATTTCTGGCGGGCTGAACACGTCAGAAGAGGCTACTCCGAGATCCGGACCCCCCTGATCCTGGACCAGGACCTGTGGATAAGGTCGGGGCACTGGGATCACTACCGCGAGAACATGTACTTCACGGAGATAGATGAACGGCCCTTCGCGGTAAAGCCCATGAACTGTCCGGGAGGCATCCTGGTCTACAAGAACAGGATCAGGAGTTACCGCGAATTCCCGATGAGAATAGCGGAGCTTGGCACCGTTCACCGCCATGAGCGTTCGGGGGTGCTCCATGGCCTGATGAGGGTAAGGTCATTTACACAGGATGACGCCCATCTCTACGTGACCCCAGAACAGATCAAGCAGGAGATCATCGGCATCATGGACCTGACAAGGTTCATATACCGGGATGTCTTCGGCTTTCCATACAGGGTGGAGTTGTCCACAAGACCTGAAAAGGCCATGGGTGATCCCGTTATGTGGGAAAAAGCCGAGAAGGCCCTCCAGGAAGCGCTGGAGGAATTCGGCAGCGAATTCAGGATCAACCCAGGCGATGGAGCATTCTACGGTCCCAAGATAGACTTCCACCTGGAGGACTGCATCGGCAGGACCTGGCAGTGCGGGACAATACAGCTGGATTTCCAGATGCCGGAGAAGTTCGACATGACCTATATCGGTCCTGACGGCAAAGAGCACAGGCCGGTAATGATCCACCGGACGGTCCTGGGAAGCCTTGAAAGGTTCCTGGGCATACTGATAGAGCATTACGCCGGGGCATTCCCCTTCTGGCTGGCCCCTGTCCAGGTAAGGGTCGTTCCCGTCAAGGAAGACCAGGTTGAATATGCGGCTGAAGTGGAAAGGAAACTGATGTGTCTTGGATACAGGGTCGAGAAGGACCTTCGGGACGAAAAACTCGGAAAGAAGATCCGCGATGCCCAGATGGAGAAGATCCCCTTTATGATCGTTCTGGGGGGCAGGGAGGCCGAGAACGGGACCCTGTCAGTAAGGGATCGTGCAGAAGGCGATCTCGGCGTGATGAGCTTTTCCGACTTTGAAGCGATCCTTGCCGGGCAGCCCGATCCGAACACCGGATCCCGGCGACACACCGGATCCCGCGACACTTGCAACAGTTAGTTCTTTTGTGCTAGTATTCCTTGTCAGGTTGGACTTTGCGAAAAATGGAATATTGAGAAAGAGGAGCCAAGCCTCCCACCCGCCGACGCCCTGACCGGGCAGTTTAAGGGTAGATAGACCGGACCTCCGCAGATCATCACCGGGGAGTGATCCGTGTCATCATGTTTTTGAGGCCGGGCTGAAAAGTCCGGCCATAATTTTGTAATGGAGGTGACGAGTTATAGTTAAAAACAGCGAAGAGCCGCGCATCAACGAGGAGATCAGGGTCAAGGAAGTCCTTCTTATCGACGACCAGGGCGTT
Organism: Synergistaceae bacterium UBA4066; assembly: GCA_002383685.1. GTDB lineage: Bacteria > Synergistota > Synergistia > Synergistales > Thermovirgaceae > UBA4066. The sequence goes on from DFZC01000029.1 coordinate 14,700, forward strand.
AAGGTCGGAGTGGTCCCGATAGCCGAGGCTTTAAGGATAGCCGAGGAAAGGGAACTGGATCTTGTCGAGGTTTCGGGGCAGGCCGATCCTCCCGTCTGCAGGATTCTTGACTATGGAAAATACAAGTTCCAGCAGCAGAAGCGTGAGAAGGACGCCAGGAAGAAGACCAAGGGCCAGGTAGTGAAAGAGATGAAGATGAGGCCCAAGATCGACCTGCATGACTACAATTTCAAGGTGCGCGCCGTCAAGGACTTTCTTCTTTCCGGCTACAGGGTCAAGGTGGCAGTCTTCTTTCGAGGAAGAGAAATGGCCTTTCTTGACAGGGGCCGGGAAGTTCTGGACAAAGTCGTCAGGGACTGCGAGGGCATAGGCAAGGTGGATATGCCTCCTCGGATGGAGGGCAGGTACATGCGGCTGATGCTCATGCCGGTGCCTCAGTCTCCAAAGAAGGCCAAAAAACCTGAGGCCGAAGGATCTGATGAAAAAGAAGTCATAAATAAGGAGGAACCAGCGAAAGCCTGAGTCGGACGGCCAACCTGTTGTTCCCACTGCAGGAAAGAGGAGGAAAAGGATCATGCCAAAGATGAAGACCCACTCGGGGACCAAAAAAAGGTTTTCAAGAACAGCAACCGGCAAATTCGTTTTCAAAAAGAGCGGAAGAAAACATCTTCTGAGGAAGAAAGATGCCACGAGGCTTCGCAGGCTTCGCCAGAAGGGGCTGATCCCCACTTCCCTGGAAGAGCGCATGAGGACTCTTCTGCCTTATGCATAACTTACGGATCTGTCTAAAGGAAATAATCATTCGAAAGAGGTGAGCGGTCATGCCCAGAGTCAAGGGCGGAAGCGCCAGCGATCAAAAAAGGAAGAAACTGTTTGAGGCAACAAAGGGCTATTACGGAAGAAAAAAGAACGTATTCCGGAGGGCCCAGGAGGCTTACCTTCACTCGATGTCCAATGCTTTCAAGGACAGGAGAGCGAGAAAAAGGGATTTCCGGAAGCTCTGGATCACACGTATAAGCGCGGGTGCCAGAATGAACGACATGACCTACAGTACCTTTATGAACGGTCTCAAGCGTGCCGATATCCAGATCAACCGAAAAGTCCTTGCCGATCTGGCTGTGCAGGATATGCCCGCATTCGCCAGGCTGGTTGAGCGTGCCAGAGAGGCGCTCGTACACTAGGATCAAGGACTTTTTCCCACACATCGTTTAGCGGACCGGAGTTCACGGGTTCCTGTCAATGAAAATGGCGGGAACCCTTGTCATATTATTTCAGAGATCCGTCTAAAAATTTTATAGACCAGACAAGGCAGGCGAGGTTATCATATAAAAATGCCGATCCCAGGCACTCGATGATCCACGAGGGATGGCGACAGCCTTTTTTTCTATCTATCTATCTATCTATCTATCGTTAATACAGGCAGGGAGGGAAACAGATTGGGCATCATTGCTGAAGACGTCAGACGCATCCGTTCAGTTTTCGAGAGTGAACTGGCCTCAGCGGGCAACCTGGATGAGATCCAGAAGATAAGGGTCCGCTTTCTTGGCCGTAAGGGGGAGGTTACCTCCCTTCTGAAAAGGCTGGGTGCCCTCCCGCCTGAGGAAAGGCCAGAAGCTGGACGGGTTCTCAATGAACTAAGGGACAGCATGGAAGAAGATATTTCAAGAAAAGAATCAGAATGCGAAGGAAAGGAAGTGGCATTAAGGGAGTCAGGGGAATGGACTGACGTTACCCTGCCCGGAAGGGGACGACCCTGGGGCGCATTCCATCCGGTGGCACAGATAGCCCAGGAGGCCATAGACATATTCGCCTCGATGGGGTTTTCAGTGGCATACGGGCCCGAGGTCGAGGATGATTTTCATAACTTCGAGGGTCTCAATATTCCGCCACATCACCCCGCCCGGGATATGCAGGATACCTTCTACCTCGAGAACAGCCTTCTTCTGAGGACCCATACGTCCCCTGTGGAAGTGAGATCCATGAAGAAGTGGGGTGCCCCCCTCAGGATCATTGTTCCCGGCAAGACCTTCCGCAGGGACAGCGACCAGACCCATTCACCCATGTTCCACCAGCTTGAAGGTCTTCTTGTTGACGAGAATATTTCACTGGCGCACCTGATGGGGTGCCTGGAGGCTTTTGCTAACAGGATCTTCGGCCGGAACCTTGCCGCCCGTTACAGGGGCAGTTATTTCCCCTTTACTGAACCTTCCCTGGAAATGGATGTGGAGTGCGTGGTATGTTCAGGAAAGAACCCCTCCTGCCGTATCTGCAAGGGTACGGGTTGGCTGGAGATATCAGGTCTGGGAATGACCCATCCCAATGTTCTCAGGGCCGGGGGCATAGACCCGACCCGGTACAACGGTTTCGCATGGGGCATGGGCCTTGACCGTATCGCCATGCTCAAGTACGGTCTCAACGATCTCAGGGTCTTCTTTGAAGGAGACCTCACTTTTCTCAACTCGACGGGGGGGGACAGATAATGCTCGTATCCCTTAACTGGCTCAGGGAACTTGTGGATATTCCCGTAGATATCGAAACATTTGCGAAGAGACTTACCGATACAGGGACCGAGGTCGAAGGGATCGAGGAGCCGGTCCCCCTTTTCCGTGGTGCACTGACGGCGAAAGTGGACACTATAGAGATCCATCCTTCAAGGCAGGACCTGTTCGTTCTCGGGATCGATGCCTCCGGAGGCAGAAGAGCCGTATGTATCACGGCGGCAAGAAATCTCAGGGAGGGGGATATCGTCCCCTGGGGACCGCCGGGAAGCATACTTGCAAATGGCACGGAAATAACGACAAGGGATTTCGAAGGAGTCATCAGCGAAGGCATGGTCCTATCGGCAGAAGAGATAGGCCTGCCGGAGATCGCCGATGAGTTCGGGATACTGCGCCTGGATCCCGGAACTCCTCCAGGTGAGGACGTAAGGAAGGCTCTTGGCCTTGACGACGCCATTCTTGAGATATCCATAACCCCAAACAGGGGAGACCTCCTGAGCATGGTGGGTATCGCAAGGGAGGTAGCGGCTGTTTTCCCGGAAGCGGCATTGAAGCCGCTTGCCCCTGTTATCCCCCCAAGGGCGGAAAGTCTTGAGGCCTTCAGGGGCATTACCCTGGATGACCCGGACTGTCCCTACTATGCCCTTGGCGCGATAGACAACGTACAAATAAAGCCGTCGCCCGTGACAGCAAGGGTAAGGCTGCTTCTTTCGGGCATGAGGCCCATATCAAATGTCGTGGACGCAACGAACCTCGTCATGCTGCTGATAGGTCAGCCATTGCACGCCTTTGACTCTGCAGGGCTCCCTGACAGTGAGATCACAGTTCGTTCCGCCAGGAAGGGCGAGATGATCCTGACCCTTGACGGCAAGACAAGGATATTTGAAGAAGCGGATCTCCTGATAACGAGCGGCGGGAAGCCCATAGGCCTGGCGGGTGTAATGGGAGGTGAAGAGAGCGAGATCAGTGGCTCAACTTCCAGAGTTTTGCTGGAATCGGCAAATTTCCAGAGCATAAGGATAAGCCGTACGTCAAGGAAGCTGGGTCTCCCAAGCGAGGCCGCCTACAGGTTCGCACGTTTCGTGGACCCCTTCAAGGTAGAACCAGCCCTTGCCATAGCTATGGACCTGATGGTTTCGTGGGGGGCAGGGGTCTTCGGGGGATGGATCGCTTCGGGCGATCCGGGCTGTGCCACAAGGAAAGTAACACTCTCATCGGGCCTCCTTGAAAAGATCATCAGTACAGGCGACCTCGACATGGCAACAACAATTCTCCGGCGGCTGGGGATCACGACAGCCGACACGGACCCCTTGAAGAGGGTCTACGAAATTCCATCGGCAAGGCCCGACATCTCCATAGAAGAGGATCTTGTCGAGGAAGTCGCGAGGATAAGGGGATATGACCTGATAAAGCCAGCTCTCCCGCCGGTTCTTCACTCCACCGGGGATATCACCGACAGGATGCGGGCCGAAAGGGCTGTAAGATCAACGGCTATGGCCAGGGGGTATTCGGAGGTCATAACCTACTCATTCGTCTCCCCGGCATCGATCTCGGCCCTCAGGTTCCCTGATACCGATATCAGGTCAAGACCTGTGGCTCTCTCGAACCCCCTGAGTGTGGACATCTCCGTCCTGAGGACTACATTGATCCCTGGCCTTGTGCAGGCGGCCCTCAAGAACATCAGGTCCGGCTGGCGCGGCCCTATCCGTATGATCGAGACTGGTATGGTCTTTATCGGGAAGGGAGAAGAAGTGGAAGAGATCCTCAAAATGGGTGGGTGCGTTTGCCCGGGTATGGACACCAGGTCCCCCTGGGGGGAACAGGCAGTAGACGATCTTCATTCCGTGGCATCGGACGTAATGGCTATCTTTGCGAGCCGCGGGAAGACACTGAAACTTGTCCCCGGGAGTGAACCCTTCGGACATTCTGGCAAGACAGCAAGGGCTATCGTTGACGGGTACGACACAGGGTACCTTCTCGAACTTAAACCCGAGATAGAATCAGAGTTCGAGTTGCCTTCAGCCATGTACCTCTTTGAACTTGACATGGAACCCCTGATAAGAGGGGGCAACGCTGTTTTTGGAGAGGTACGGAAGTATCCACCGGTATACAGGGATATTTCGCTCATTGCAGAAGAAGGTGTCTGCGCTTCAGATATACTGGAGCTTATCAGGGGATTGGCGGGACCCTTCCTGGAGAACGTCCGGCTTTTTGATGTCTATACCGGGAAGGGGATACCTGAGGGAAAGAGGAGCCTGGCATTCTCGCTTGCATACCGTGATCCGGAAAAAACCCTGCGTGACGAGGATGTAGACCGGACACACGGTAGACTTAGAGAACTTCTCATGGAAAAGGGAATAAAGTTAAGATAGAAATTAAGCCAAGATAGAAATTAAGGGAGGGAACAGACTGTGTTGAATCAGATCGAAAGCCTGGAAAGCCTTATCGACAGGATATCGGAGACCATGACGAACTTGAGGGAAGAAAGGGACCGTATGGCAGGAGAGGTGGAGGTCCTCCAGGGCATTCTCGATGAGAAGGAAAAGGAAGCGGCCCAGTTTGTCGAGGAGAGAGAGGCAACACAACAGAGACTGTCAGCTCTTCTCGAGAAGATGAGATCCTCCTGCGGTTTTTGCGAAGGATCCTCGGAAGAAGAGCCCGGTCCGGCAATTTCCACTACCGGGGAAAGCCTTGAGGAAGAGCCTGCCGGGGATCTTTTCCAGTTCGGCAAGGACACCCATCAGGGTGACCTGACGGACAGGTTCTGAGGAGAGAGGAGGTCCCCACTTGTCCGATGAACCGCGCCGTGTTTTCGTTACGTTAGGGAAAAAAAGCTACCCGCTCCTGACACGACTTGACGAAACCCGTTTCGAAAGGGTCCTTCAGATCGCAAAGGAAAGCCTTGTTGGTCTGGATACCTCTATGGAACAGGATGAAAGGCTGCTTCTGGCTTGTTTCAAGCTCGCCTTTTCGATAGAGTCGGCCGAAAGCCGGATGAGGGAAATGGTAGGGGAGAGTGGTCCTTATTGACGCTGGCAGTAGGAGCAGACCTCCTTTTTGTCCTTATCCTTGTGACTTTCTGCATAAAGGGTGCCTCAAGGGGGTTTTCCGGTGAGGCCATATCGCTGCTTGCAACCATAGGCGGTTTCCTGTTGGCCTGGAAGTTGTCCTCGGGATTGTCGTCTTTCCTTTCCCCCTTTATTCCCCTCTCGCCCGGGGCCACCCAGGCTGTGGCCCTTGTGGCGATATACATTGCGGTCCTCATCGCAGGGGTATACGCAGGGCGGGTCGTCAAAGCTTTTCTGAAATTCACGAACCTTTCCGGAATTGACAGGGGGCTCGGTATAATTGCCGGGGCAGTGAAAGCTTTTGCCCTTCTTATGATCCTTTACGTTGGCCTTATGTCCTTTTCCTCCGTTATTTCACCCTACTGGATGAACGACAGTTTTGCCATGAGGATCGCCGCCCGTTCATGGCCTGCTGTCCAGAAAGGTCTTTCGGGTATCCGTATTCTTGATCCTGAGTCCCTTCCGTGGGAAAGAGGACTGCAGCTGGATCGTAACGGCGACCTTGATGACCTGGATGCCGAAAATTGAGAATAGGACCAGGAACAGCAGAAGTCGTCGAGATCCCCGGAGTGCTTGAAAGGATCTCCCGAAAGACGCGGTCAGAGGCAGGCAGGGATTCTCTGAAAAGCGTACTTCCGGCATCCTCCCGCAAGGAGGCGCTGGAAAGGCAGGATCTCCTCAGATACTACATCCGTCATCGCGATACCAGGGGAGACCTGCCCTGGGACAGCGGTCTAAAGCCGGTCAGGCACCTTCTGGAAAATGCCAGGGAGACTGCCCTTCTCACTGGCGATGAACTCCTCCTATTCAGGACCATGATAGGGCTTGGCCTGAAAGTCAGGGAAGCCGTCCGCGAAGCTCGCTTCGAGATACCGGGAATAGAGAAGATCTCCGAGGGCATAAGGGACCTGGCCCTTGAACTTGAGAGACTCCAGGTTATATCCGACGACGGGGTGCTCTATGACCATGCTTCTCCCGACCTTGAAAGGGTCAGGCTAGCCCTGAGGGAGAGTGCCGGAAGGGCCAGGGCGAAATGTTTGGAACTCTCCTTAAGCCCCGCAGTGGCTTCGATGCTCCAGGACAGGGTGGTGCATTTCCGCAAGGGCAGGTTCTCTCTTCTTGTAAGAATAGAGGATTCCGGCAGGTTCGAAGGGATTGCCCTGGACAGAACGGCATCAGGCAAAGGGGTTTACATGGAGCCCAGCGAAATAGTCATCCTCAACAACAGGATCGAGATCCTGCGCGGAGATGAATCCCGGGAGGAAAGGAAGATCCTCTCAGCTCTTACGGCAATGCTCCTGGAGAGAGGGCCCCACATACTTGATATCGAAGCCGCCCTTGCGCGACTGGATGTTCTGCATGCCTGTTCAGCCATCATGGAGAACCCTGAATGGGTTCTTCCAGAGATCGATGACAGGTCCCGTTTCCATTTCCAGGATCTCTGGAACCCCCTTATCGGGAAAGAGTGCGTCCCCATCGATATCCACTGCGGTGAACGATTCCGGCAACTGGTGATAACAGGCCCCAACACGGGAGGGAAGACAGTTGCCCTTAAATCCGTTGCCATAGCGGTTTTCCTTGCCCTCTGCGGCTTTCCGGTGCCAGCTTCCGAGGGGTCTGTGGTTGGCTGGATCGACTACATGGCTGCCGATATCGGTGATGAACAGGGGATAGAACAGAGCCTTTCCACCTTCAGTTCCCATGTAGGAAGGATCGTATCGATGATGGGCAATGCCGGCAGGAACAGCCTTGTGCTTCTTGATGAGCTTGGCGCGGGGACCGATCCCCAGGAAGGAGCCGCCCTGGGCATAGCCATACTTGAATTCTTCCGGCAGAAAGGTTCTCTTGTCCTGGCGACGACTCATCATAATCCCATCAAGCGTTATGCGGTAAGCACAAGGGGAGTGGAGACGGCCGGAATGGAATTCGACCCGGAAAACTTCTCCCCCGTTTACCGGCTGCTTATGGGTATACCCGGAAAGAGCAACGCTCTTTTGATAGCCAGGCGTCTGGGGATGCCCGACAACGTGATCACATCAGCCAGGGAACAGCTTTCGGGTGACAACAGATCGGCTGAGGAACTTATGGCGGAACTTTTCGACAAGCAAGCCGAACTTGAAAAAGCAGGAAAGTCCATCACGGAGGAGAGGAAGAACCTGGCTGCCATGAAAAGAACTCTTGAGGAGAAACTGGACCGCATATCCGAACGACAGGAAAAAGTTCTTGCTTCGGCAGACAGGAAGGCTCTCTCAGTTCTGGAAGAGGCGGAAGAGGCTGCCAAAGAGATGCTCCGGAATCTGGAAAAGGCGGCTGAATCAGCTGCGAGGAGAGAATTCGAGAAGAGCAGGAAGGTTGTCTCCAGGATCAGGGATAATATCTCGGGACGCGAAGAAACCCTTGCGAAGAAACGTTCCGAGCGGGAAGGCCTCCCTGCCGTGGGGGATACGGTAAGGATAGGCGGGACAGAAGCGAAGGGTGTCGTCGAATCATTGAAGGGTGAACAGGCCGTCGTGGCGGCGGGAGCTATGAAGATAGAAGTCCCGCTGAAGGATCTCACAAGGGTAAAAGGAAAAATCACCGAAAAGGTCAGGGATAAGGAGTCGACAGGATATATTGCCGCCCCGAAAGGAGTGCCATCGTCGATCATGGTGAGGGGCATGACCGTAGACGAGGCAATCCCGGAGGTGGAGACCTACCTCGACAGGGCGTTCCGCGCCGGTTACGGTGAGGTCGTTATCATTCACGGGAGAGGCGAGGGAATTCTCAGGAGGACCGTCCACTCCCTCTGCAGCAGGCTCCCCTATGTAACCGGCTACAGGCTTGGTAATGCCGGCGAGGGGGGATACGGGGTCACGATAGTATCTTTCAGAAGGTAAATGCGTGACTCGTGACTCGGAACTCGTGACTTGTGACTCGTGACTCGAAAACCCAAAACCCCGTGAACTGTAATGCTTGTCATCCTGAGGAACGAAGTGACGACAAGGCCCCCGAAAAAAGCATCGGGGAGGCTTACGCTCTGCCCGGCGTACTTTGCCAGGGTAAGGATCTGGTTCTGACCCGGATTCTACGTCCCGTTGGTCCTCAGAATGACAAGCTACTGCCCATGCCGTTCACCGTTCACGTTGTTGATCTTGACCCTACTGATGCCAGGACCATGTGGTTTGTCGTTTTCGATTTTCACCAGTCACGAGTCACGGGTTACGAGTCACAGATATACTTGACAACCTCATGTTCCGGGCGGTACCCTTAGCGCCGCGGATGCGTGTCCGTAGCTCAGCTGGATAGAGCGTTGGCCTCCGGAGCCAAAGGTCTCGGGTTCAAATCCCGACGGGCACGCCATTTTATCAGGATATCCCTATGGGGCCTCCCCATTTTTCATTGAAGCCATTCCCGGTCGATCTATTGATACCGGTCCTTCCAGGCGGGGGGCCGGTTTTCTGTTAAAGAAGGCTGAGCTTACAGATAAGGGTGTGAAGTTGTGAGGATCGCAGTTCTCATCAAACAGGTACCGGATACCGACGACGTAAGAATGGATGAGCAGACAGGAACCATGATCCGGGAGGGCGTCGGGGCGATCATCAACCCCCTTGACCTTCATGCCCTTCAGCAGGGTCTTGATATAAGGTCTTCCATGGGGGGGTGCGTGACGGCAGTTTCAATGGGGCCATCCCAGGCGGAGTCGGCACTCCGCGAGGCCCTGGCTCTCGGTGCCGATGAAGTTATCTTTTTAAGTGATCCCAGGTTTGCGGCATCGGATACATGGGCTACGGCTCGAACTCTTGCAGCGGCCATAGAAAAAACCGGACCCTATGACATCATCCTTGCCGGGGAAAAGGCAACCGATGGCGAGACGGGTCAGGTCGGTCCTGAAGTAGCAGTCATGCTCTGTATCCCTTTCAGCACCTATGTCAGCAGGGTAGACCCTGAAGGAAACGCGTCCGTCGTAGTGAGCCGGACCGTCGAGGACGGTACCGAAAGACAAAGATTGCCTCTTCCCTGCCTGCTGACAGTGCTCCGTGATATCAACGAACCCGCAATGCCGACACTGTCAGGGAAGAAGAAGGCCCGCAGGACCGATCTTCCGGTCTGGAGCCTGGATCTCCTAGGACTTCCCCATGACGATTCCGGGCTCAAAGGGTCCCCCACCAGGGTCGTAAAGATATTTCACCCGCAAATTGCCAGAAACCCCAGGCTCTTCAAGGGTGAAGATATCGAAAAGGGAATAACTGAATTGACGGCGGAACTGGAAAGCCTTGGAGTTATAGAAAAGGGGAGGATGTCATGAGAGAACATTTCTCCTCAAAGGGGATCCTGGTCCTCGGGGAGGTCCGGTCTGGGCACCTCCATCCAGCGGTATTTGAACTTACCGCCAAAGCGCGTTTGCTTGCCGATGACCTGGGCTCAGATGTGTCTGTACTGCTGATGTACTCCGATATTGATGTCAGCCCTGAAAGGCTGGTATCCTACGGTGCCGACCGGGTTTTATGCGCCTCGGACAGCCGCCTCCGCCTTTTCGATCAGGAAGTGCAATCCCGGATCCTTTTCAGAACGATAAAGGACCTGGAACCGGAAATAGTACTGGCTCCCGCGACGACCTCGGGAAGGACTGTAATGCCTGCCGTTGCTGCCATGCTGAGGACGGGCCTTACAGCTGACTGCACCGGTCTTGATATCGATCCGGCAACGGGACAGCTTCTTCAGACTCGCCCGGCGATCGGTGGAAATATCATGGCTACGATCAGGACGCCTGAACACCGTCCGCAAATGGCAACAGTCAGACCCCGTACTTTCGCTATACCGGAACCGGATCCTGGAAGGAAAGGTTCAGTTACCGGGATGTCTCTTCCCGATCATTGTTTTGAAAGCCGTGTTGTTGCCCTTGGGCTTGAACGACGGAGCGGGGACGATGTTAACATTCAGGACCGCGACGTTGTCGTATCAGGGGGCAAAGGAATGAAAAGATCCGAGAATTTCCATCTTCTCAGGGATCTGGCCGAACTGCTCGGCGGAGGTGTGGGCGCAAGCAGGATGGCCGTTGACCATAAGTGGATCGGTTATCCCCACCAGGTTGGGCTCAGCGGCAAGGTGGTTGCACCCAAGGTCTATTTTGCAGTCGGGATCTCAGGGTCTGTTCAGCACCTTGCGGGGATGCATACGGCCGGCCTGATAGTCGCGATCAACAAGGATCCTGAAGCTCCGATCTTCCGGGTGGCGGATATCGGGCTCTGCGGCGATCTTTTCGACATAGTGCCAAGGATTGTCAGATCCGTAATGGCCAGGAAGGGGGTCTCGGGATGACTTCCTATTCTCCGGTAGGAAAAGAGAACATAAAAGATCTTGAACGCCTTATTGGCTCCCACAAGGTGGCTGCGGACCCTGAAAAACTTGCCTCCTACTCGAGAGATGAGGTGGCGCAGCAGTTCTGGGACAGGGATTACCGCGCCGAGGTACTTGTTTTTCCCGAGAGCACCGAAGATGTATCGGCACTTCTGGCTTATGCCGATACACACATGATCCCCGTCACGCCTCGGGGGGCCGGGACCGGCCTTTCGGGCGGCGCGGTGCCGGCCTTCGGTGGTATCGTTATGGCTTTTGACAGGATGAACCGGATACTGGAGGTAGACCTGGAAAACCTTTCACTGACGGCCGAGCCTGGTGTTGTTACCGCCGAGATACAGGCGGCGGCTTCGATCCATGGTCTTGAATACGCAGGCGATCCCTGCAGCGGCGATGCCTCTTTCATTGGCGGCAATGTGGCGGAAAATGCCGGGGGGAACAAGGTGATAAAGTATGGCGCTACGGGAGCCAATGTACTTGCGCTCGAGGTGGTTCTTCCCTCCGGCAAGGTGACCTGGTTCGGGGGCAAGAGACGCAAGGATGTTACGGGTCTTGACCTTGTTCACCTGATGGTGGGTTCTGAGGGCATCCTCGGGGTCGTTACAAAGGTGATCCTCAAACTTGTTCCCCGACAGGAAAAGGTTGTAGATCTCCTGGTTCCATTCCGCACCGTCGAAGAGGCCATAGCCTTCGTGCCCAGGGTCATGAGGGAGATCAAGATCATTCCCTCATCCCTGGAATTCATGGACAGAAACTCGCTCAGCATTGTCTCGAGATACCTGGGAAGTCCTCTTCCCTACCAGGAGGCAGGCGCCCACCTTATAATCCAGCTTGAAGGCAACGACGCTGAAGTGCTTTCGGACCAGTATGAACAGGTAGGTGATTTCTGTTTCGAGAACGGAGCCCTGGAGGTTTTCGTGGCTGACAACCGAAATTTCCGGGAACATCTCTGGAAAACCCGAAAAAATATAGCAGAGGCCATTATGGTCTTTTTCACCAGGTACACGAAGGAGGACCTTGTTGTTCCTACCAGCGGGATCCCCGCCCTTATGAAAGCCATCGATGAAGTCTGCGCCAGGTACTCTCTCGAGGCTTTCAATTACGGCCATGTAGGTGACGGCAACATCCACGTCAACCTGATCGTCCCCGATGAGCGCGAGGACTGGCATGAAACCATAGGATCAGCCAGAAAGGCTCTCTACCGTTCGACCAGGGAACTGGGCGGCACCCTTTCGGGGGAGCACGGTATCGGCCTCAAGAGGAAAAAGTACCTTTGTGATTTTCTCGACGAAACGCAGATAGAACTGATACGGGGCATAAAAAAAGTTTTCGACCCGAACCTGATCCTCAACCCCGGCAAGATCGTCGATTGCTGAACGGGGAACTTATGGAATGGAAGAGGGGTTCCGGTTTTATACGGAGCCCCCTTGTTATCTTTGTAGCTGCCTCATACGATCAGGACCGGTTGTCCCGGCATCTGGTATTATATCCCTGTTCAGGTTTTCATTTATGAGCCTCATCTTTGAGGCAGTCAGGAGGTGAGTTCCAGTGTTTAAAAGAACTCCTGTCCTGGTATCTGTATTTCTTGTTCTTCTGTTCCTTACAGCCGGTGTCGCATTCCCTGCTGAATGGTCTTCACTATCTATCCCGCCCGATATAGTAAATAGAGCCCAGAATGGTAAACACCACTGGGGAGGCTGGTTCCTCTCCGACGGAATATGGATCAGGGAAGCGGTCGCTCCCGACGAAGAAGCCGGAAAACGGTTCTTTGCCGACGTGAACGGCAACTGGTTCACACTTGAAGAGATTTCTTACTCATCCCCTGTCCCGTCGGATCCCCCTGAATGGTATCCATGGCACGATTCTCCAGAGCAAAGAGGGCTTCCCCCGAAAGGCAAGGATGAAATTCTTTCACAGGGGTGGAGCCGTTCCTTCACAATGGGTGAGTGGGAAAACGTGTTTGGCGGCTGGTTCAGGAGAATAAGACCGCCGGGACATGATCTTGTCGGGGCTTCTCACCTGATCGACAGCCGAGGACTGTGTTACGTTCTTGTGGTTTTTCCCGGAGCTATGCCGAGGGCTGTGGAACTTTTCCCCTGGTTCCCGGGGTTCCCGCCCGGTTGGGGCATAAGACCGGGCACGACAGTTCTGGTTGAGATCCCCGATTAAACAGCTTTGTCACGTTGCTATGATCAATTCCCCACCGGACCTGAGGAGATATTGAGAATAGAGCCCCTGGAGGGCAAAAATACGGAATTGCGAGGAGCGTGTGAAATGGCTTTTTACAAGGTCAGGAGCAGTACCAGATCGTGGGATGGGGAGTCTATCGGCATACTGATACTGGATGCATGTTACCCCTGTGTACCCGGAAATGTGGGAAATGCGACAACTTATGATTTCCCGGTAAGGTACAAGGAGGTAAGAGGTGCTTCGATAGAAAGACTCCTCAACGAAAGAGACCCCTCTCTCCTTGAGCCATTTGTCGAAGCGGCCCGTGAACTCGAAGCCGAAGGGGTAAGAGCAATAACAGGTGCATGCGGCTTTATGGCCCTTTTCCAGAGACAGGTGGCCCAGTCCGTCAATATCCCTGTCTTCATTTCCAGCCTTCTCCAGGTCCCCTTTATTTACAGGATGCTTCCTCCGGGGAAGAAAGTCGGGATCATCACTGCAAACAAAAGCTGTCTCACTCCGGAACATTTTGAATCTGTCGGGATCACTCCCGAGATTCCACTGGCTGTTTACGGGATGGAGGATCAGTACGAGTTCAGGAGTTCTATCCTCGAGGAAAAGGGGACCATGGACTCGGACCAGATAGAGAAGGAAGTTACCGGGGTGGCCGCGAGGATGAAGGACGAGAACCCGGATCTCTGTGCCGTGCTTCTCGAATGCAGCGACCTTCCCCCGTACGCGGCGGCAGTACAGGAAGTTGTCGATCTTCCAGTATTCGATTTTATTACCATGATAAATCACGTCCATTCAGCCATTCGCAGGAAAAGGTACCGAGGTTACATGTAAAAGCAGGTAAACAGACCTCCAGGGGGGATGGCCAACTTGAAGGATACCGCAGTTTTTTCAGATAGCACCTTCGGGAACCAGAAGGTGCTTCCGAAGCTTCCGGTACCCGATCTTGAGGAGACGTGCAGCAGGTACCTTGAATGGATAGGCCCGCTGCTTGATCCAGAAGGCATGGAGAGGACCGCCAGGGTGACCAGGGCTTTCTGCTCACCTGAAGGTGACGGTCCGGTCCTGCAGGCGGCGCTCGCAGATCTTGCCTCCAGGAAGGATACGGCTAACTGGCTTGAACCTTTCTGGGACAGGATGTACCTTTCAGGCAGGTCTCCCCTTCCTCTTTACAGCAACATCTTCTACATGCTCTCGCGTATTCCTCTCAAGGAGGGGGAATCCCAGTTTGACAGGGCCGCCAGGCTTGTCGGAGGGGCCCTCCGGTTCAAGGGGTTTATCGACAGGCAGGAACTAAAACCCGATTCTGACGGGAAAAGGCCCCTATGCATGATCCAGTACCGGAAATTGTTCTCCTCCTGCCGGATCCCTCACAAGGGTTCGGATACCCTCAGAACCCCGGTCTCCCGGGAAGACCCCACTTCTCCCGAGGAAAGACATATCGTTGTGGCAAGGAATGGGCGTTTCTTTGCGCTGGATGTGATAGACCATGAAGGGGCCCCCCTGCCCGATGAGGCCATAGGCTCGGCCCTCCGTGAGATCGTTGAATATCAGGGTGGCCCCGGAGAACCCGTGGGCTTCCTGACAGCCGTCTCCAGGGACCTCTGGGCTGAAGGAAGGGCACTTCTCAGGGCCATCCCCGGAGAGAACATAGATATCCTTGAAAGTATCGAAAGGGCGCTTTTTCTCCTCTGCCTTGAGGAAAGGCAGCCGGAAAACATGGAGGAATTATCCAGGACCATGATCCTCGGGGACGGGATGTCGCGATGGTTCGACAAGGGGATGCAGTTCATAGTTTGTCCTGACGGGACGACAGCGATCAACATGGAACATACGGGAACCGATGGTTCAGTGATGGTAAGACTCGCCAGTTCCCTTATTAACGATCCCGGCGTTCAGAAGGGATCCGCAGGATCTGACGAATGCACCTGGGAGGAACTCCGGTTCAGGACCGATCCGGCTATCGATGAGATGATCAAAAAAGCCAGCTACGAGTGCAAAAGGATGTATGAAGACACGTCTGCGAGGGTCCTGGTATTCGATCGTTTCGGAAAAGAAGGGATCAAAAGCCTTTCAGTTGCTCCCGACGCATTTATCCAGATGGCCCTTCAGCTTGCGCATTTTGACCTTAGGGGATACGCGGTGAACACATACGAGGCAGTAATGACAAGACAGTTCCTCCACGGGAGGACCGAAGCGGTCAGGCCTGTGTCATGGGAATCGGTCAAGTTCACCAGCCTTATGAGGGATGATTCTGCGACCATTGGGGAGAAAGCTGACGCGGCAAGGAAGGCCATAGAAGAGCAGGTATCCAGGACCAGGGAGGCCAGGGAAGGCCTTGGCGTCGATCGTCATCTTTTCGGGCTTTACAATATTTTCCTGGACATGGGAAAGGACCTCGGGATAGAGGAACTTCCGGAGTTTTTCAGAGACCCGGGCTGGCTGACCCTGAAAAGGAATCTCCTCTCAACAAGCACTTCCGGAACCGGCGGGCTATTCCTGGCGGGGTTCGGTACTGTCGATGACGAGGGTTTTGGTGTGAGATATCTTACCTTCCCTGGGAGTATCCACTTCAATGTGACCTCCAGAACGATCCTGAGGCAAGATATGGACAAATTCGTTGACCTGCTGGAGTCAGCCCTGCTTGAGATGGAGGAGCTTTTAAGGAACCGTGAATCGTGAATCGAAAAACCAAAGTCAAAAGCGTGAACTGTGAACGTTACTCTGTCGTTGCGCTTGGGGCACCTTGTGAAACTTGAAACGAAAAACCAAAGTCAAGGGCGTGGATAGTCAACGGGAAAAGCCAGGACCAGACCATTGCACCGCAGGGGACGCAGAGGGGAACCATTATTTTGGGAGAAACAAAGGCAAAGGCAACAGGAAGAGTAAAATTGTGAGGCGTGACGCAAAAGTCGTGAATCGTAAAGTCACAGGCGTTGGCCCGGTACCCGGAGCTCTATCGATCCGGCACATTTTCGTCTATGCTTTTGGTGTTCCCGAGTCACGAGTTACTTGTTACGAGCGTCAAACCCCATCGACTTGACAAATCATCCCGGATACCGTATTGTTCGCTATCGGTGGCTAGTGTCACCAAAAAACACTTTCTGGTAACAGAAGAAATGGGAGGCAGGATTTTGACAACACAGGGCACAGTAAAATGGTTCAACGACGCTAAGGGTTACGGGTTCATTACCACCGACGACGGCAAGGATGTTTTCGTGCATTTCAGCGCCATCCAGGGCGACGGCTTCAAATCCCTGGCAGAGGGACAGGCAGTTTCCTTCGAGATCACCGAAGGAACCAAGGGGCCCCAGGCAGCGAACGTACAGAAGATCTAACCTAACTTAAAAAAACTCGTTGAAGAAAAAGGGCGGCACCCTCGGGTGCCGCCCTTTATTTTGATGTCCCGGTGCCTGGCCTTGAAGAAAGACCTGAATTACAGTCCCTAGAAGGTCGGGACCTGCATCCCTACCTCGGCATAGTACTTTGCAGCGCCGGGGTGTACAGGCACCGAAATACCGTTAAGGGCAGTATCAAGGGTGATAAGCTGAGCCTTGGCGTGCACTTTCTGTACATCGGCGATGTTCTCCCAGAAAGCCTTGGTGATCCTGTAGACCAGTTCCTCGGGAAGGTCCCCGTCACAGACCCACATGGCCTGAACAGCAACGGTCTGGACATCCTTGTCGATACCCCTGTAGGTTCCGGCGGGAACTACGTCCCTGACGAAGAAGGGATAATTGGTGTGGAGTTCTTCCACGAGGGCATCGTCAAACTCGATAAGGGTAATATCGTGCATCGTGGCAAGGTCCATGATCGATGCCGTGGGGAATCCGGCTACAACGAAACCGACATCGAGCTGCCCGTCCTTCATCCTCTCGGTGGTAAGGTTGAAGTCAAGGAAATCCGCGTTAACATCGGAGTACTTGTACCCCAGTGTCCTGAAGATGAGGGACACGTCTACCTGAACGCCCGATCCGGGTGCGCCGACGGATACCCTCTTGCCGGGAAGATCGCGCATGGAGTTAACTCCGGACCTCTTCATGGCTATGGCCTGGACCGTCTCAGGGTAGAGCGAAGCGATGGCACGAACATTCTTGTAGGGCGCCTGGAACATGTACCTGCCATCGTATGCGAAAGCAGCCACGTCGTTCTGTACCAGCGCCATCTCGATCTGGTGGGTCCCGATAAGGTTGAGGTTTGCCTGGGATGCATTCCCGGTCTCCGCAGTCATCTGGACATCAGGGAGTGCCTTGCTGATTACATCAGCCATACCTCCACCGATCGGGTAGTAAGTGCCGCCGGTCCCCCCGGTTGCAAGGGAAAGGAACGTCTGCGCAGAAGCGCCTGCAGCCAGAGCCATTACCAGAACCAAAGCAAGAACAAATATCTTCTTCATGTAACTACCGCCTCCTCTTTTGGATACTATAGATTATGGGCATTAACGCCAAACGTACTTTGCAAGACTTTGTCTTGCTGCCACCTCCCTGAAAAACTTTCTGGATTTAATATTGGAGTTGACAATTCAACATCAATTTTACCCTTTATTTGAGAATGGTTCAAGTTTTCCCATGACGATGATGCCCTCGCTCCCTGGATAGTATATACTCTAACCGGGACAATTGTCCGTGGACCGATGTCCGCAATGAGCCTGGGGAGGAAATATCAGATGAATTTAAGGGAACTTCTTGGAACAGAGAAAAAAAGGGAACCAGACGAAGACTGCGACCTCTCCAAGGATAACGGGCCTCTGGAGAGTAATGTTGAAAATGCCTTAACTCCAGATCCCGGTTCAGATAAGAAGAACATGGAGCTTTCAGTTGTTATTACACTCACCGATGAAAGCCAGATAGGCAGGTCGGCTCTGGTACTTGCATCCACAACAGCCCCTGAGGAGGAACGGATGCTCAAGGATCAGATCGCCGGTTTCGGATGGAAAGCAGTAGCTACAGAGGTTGGCGGCCTTGCTGGAGGTCTTCCCCAGAAGATCACAAGGGCAGTGGTGGGGGCGGCGCTGAACGGGGAGATCGTACGAAAGAACTCCAATGAAATGCATGCCCTGATGCATGCCGCCTTTGAAGCCATGAACGGGTTCATATCCGTGGGTATGCTTGAGGCCAGCATCGGGGTAAAGATAGGAATCGTCAGGAACAGGCGCTGGATAGCCGTTGCTGTAGTGGGAGATACGGCTTACCATGCCGTGGCTCACCATGAACGCTGCGGCCTGGGCGTAATGCATATCTGAAACCCGCTGCACAAGGACTTTTCGCATCCTTGTCATTTCTTCTCCCGTGTGCTACATTTCTCCCTTGTGGAATTAAAAGAAAGAGTATCCATGGAGGTGCAGATCTATGAAAAAGGATATCCATCCCAAGTACGGTAAATGCAGGGTCTCCTGTGCCTGCGGCAATACCTTTGAGACAGGTTCCACCGTCGAGGAGATAAAGGTCGCCGTGTGTTCTTCCTGTCATCCCGTGTATACGGGCAAACGGGGAACAAGGGTTTCCGAAGCAGGAAGGGTCGAGAAATTCCAGAAGAAGTATGCCGGAACCCGATTCGGCAAACAGGCTGAAGAAGAGCAGCAAGACTAGATCTTTTCCCCAGGGTGATCCCATGGCCATCAGCGTTCTTCTTGTAGCAAACACTCCGGAGCCCGACAGAACCGTGGCTGCTGCAGCAAGACTTTGCTACAGCGATGTGTCTGCCATGGAGATCGCCGAAGAAATGAAGGGGGAAGATGTCTCCCGTTTCATCGGTCACCTGAGAAGATCGGGACATCTCTCCCCTTTTGAGCATGCGGTCTTTACCTTCGCTGTTGACGGGATCAGCAGGGTGTGCTCTCATCAGCTCGTCAGACACAGAATGGCAAGTTATTCACAGCAGAGCCAGCGTTACGTGCACATGAAGGATCCCGAGATCGTCGTGCCTCCTTCCATATCCTCCGACCCGGCAATGCTCGATATCTTCAACAGGAGAGTCGAAGAGGCCCATAGATCCTACAGGGAGATGGTAGATGCGGGCGTCCCCAAAGAAGATGCCAGGTACATCCTTCCTCACGGCTGGACCACCCGTATCGTGATAACAATGAACGCCCGGGAACTCCATCACTTTTTCTCCATGCGTCTTTGCCGAAGGGCACAGTGGGAGATCCGGGACCTTGCAAGGATCATGCTCTCGCTGGCAATGGACAAGGCACCGGCGCTCTTTGCCGTCGCCGGGCCGGATTGCGTTACCAAAGGCCGCTGTTTTGAAAGCAAGCCCTGCGGAACCCCCTTCTCCAGCGTCGAAGAGGTCCTGTCCGGATGCTGAAGATCCCCCTTTTGTTCCGGAAGCTCTATGCCCTCACATCGGTGTTCTGCCTTTCTGCAAGGGAAATACCTGTAGGAGGCCAGGCAGTGATAGAGGGTGTCCTGATGAGAGGACCAACAAGCTGGGCTCTCGCCGTGAGGGCACCTGAAGGCGGTATATGGTCCAGGAAGTGGGATGCCAGGCCGTGGAACTCCTCTTTCCCCTGGAATCTTCCTGTCATCAGGGGACTTGCCACGATGGGGGAGATGCTTGTCACTGGCTTCAAGGCCATCTCGCTTTCTGCCCAGGTCGCACTGGGTGAAGAGGAAAAGATCGGTCCCCTTGAACTCGTTGCGACTTTTGCCGTTGCTATACTGGGAGTAGTGGGCCTTTTCATTATTCTCCCGGTCTGGCTTGCCGACCTGGGTGTAAGGTATCTTGGTGTGACACAATTCTGGGGACATATTCTTGAAGGTTTGACAAGGGCCGCTGTTTTTGTGGCCTACATCGCTGTAATTGGTCTCTGGAAAGATATCGCAAGGGTTTTTGCCTACCACGGCGCTGAGCACAAGACGATAAACGCCTGGGAATCGGAAGCCAGGATGGACAAGGAAACAGTATCAGGATACTCCAGGATACACGCCAGGTGCGGTACATCCTTTCTTCTTGTTGTCGTGGCTGTAAGTGTTGTGGTGTTTGCTGTCGCGGGCCACGGCACCATCATCTGGAGGATAGGGTCAAGGCTTGTGCTGCTTCCGTTCGTGATAGGAATTTCCTATGAGATCATTCGTTGGTGCTCCCGGAACAGAAGGATCGGAAGAGCCCTCATGGCGCCGGCTTTATGGCTTCAGTACCTTACAACAAGGGAACCGGATCCTGGACAGATAGAAGTGGCCATTTCAGCCCTGGACCTTGCCCTTGAAGGGGAGGCTGGAAAGACCGCCTCAAGCGGTGGTGAATGACATAAATGGAGATATCGGGAAAGCTTGACGAACTGGAGAGATCCCTGGAAGAGATCGAACGGAAAATGTCCGACCCTTCGATAGGTGCGAACCCATCAGACCTTCAGAGGCTCGGGAAGAAGCATTCGGAGATAGTCGGGGTTGTGAACACCTACAGGGAATACAGGAAAACTTTTTCGCGCCTTGAGGATGCCAGGGGACTTCTTCATTCAGGAGACCCTGAGCTTAACGAGCTGGCGCGCGAAGAGATGAATGAACTTGAACCCCGGCTCGAGAAGCTGGAATCAGAACTGAGGATACTACTTCTCCCGAAGGACCCCAACGACGAGAAGAGCGTCATCGTTGAGATAAGAGCAGGGACCGGAGGTGATGAGGCCGCCCTTTTTGCCGGGGATCTTTTCCGCATGTATTCCCTGTTCTCCGAGAACAACGGGTGGAAGATCGAGTTCCTGACAAGCAACGAGACAGGTATCGGGGGCTTCAGAGAAGTAGTCTTCAAGGTTGACGGACATGGGGCTTACAGCCAGTTGAAATTCGAGAGCGGCGTACACAGGGTCCAGCGGGTCCCGGTGACTGAATCAAGCGGCAGGATACACACCTCCACTGCAACAGTGGCGGTGCTCCCCGAGGCCGAGGACGTGGATATCGATATCAGGCAGGAAGACCTGAGGATCGACACCTACAGGGCCAGCGGCGCCGGAGGCCAGCACGTCAACATGACCGACTCCGCTGTAAGGATCACCCACCTGCCTTCGGGGATCGTGGTCACCTGCCAGGATGAAAGGTCCCAGCTCAAAAACCGGGTGAAGGCCATGAACTTTTTAAAAGCGAAACTTTACGACATGGAGATCCGGGAACAGCAGCAGAAGATGGCCGCGGAGAGGAAAGGGCAGGTTGGTACAGGCGACAGGTCCGAGAGGATCAGGACGTACAACTTTCCGCAGAACAGGGTTACCGACCACCGGATAGGCCTGACCCTTTACAGGCTTGACAGCATGATGGAAGGCAACCTTCAGGAGATGATATCGGCACTTGTGATGGCCGACCAGTCGGGAAAAATGAGATCCATGGAAGGCTGAGCCTTGGACATTCGCGAAGCCCGGAGACTGGCTGCGTCCAGGATAGCCGCGGCAGGGATAGAGAGGCCATGGCTGGAGGCCGACCTTCTGTTATGCTTCCTCACGGGGATGGAACGCTCCGAATTGATCGCCCACCAGGACCGCAGCTTTCCAGAAGAACTGTCACAAAAACTTGACGCAGCACTTTTGAGAAGGACTGCCAGGGAACCACTCCAGTACATTACCGGTACATGCAGTTTCATGGGAATGCCCTTCAAAGTCGGTCCCGGATGTCTTGTCCCCAGGCCGGAGACGGAACTTCTTGTGCTCGAGGCTCGCCGTTCATTTCAGGGGAATGTTTTCGTGGATTGGGGTACCGGATCAGGCTGTATCGCTTCAGCAGTTCTTGCTGATTTCCCGGAAAGCCGGTGCATTGCAGTGGATAAAAGCCCCAGGGCGCTTTCATGGGCATGGAAGAACCTTCGCGAAACGGGGCTTCTCGGCAGGTGCCTGTTATGCCATGCCGGGTATTTTGACAGGATACCTGTTCAGCCCGGTGCCCTGGACATGATCATAAGCAACCCTCCCTATATACCGGCATGCGAGATGCAGGGCCTGATGCCTGAGGTGGCCCTTTATGAGCCGGAAGAGGCGCTCGCGGGAGGGGATGACGGGCTTGAACTTTTCATCCCCCTCATTAAATGGGCTGCCCGGTCGCTGAGATCGGGTGGGGTTCTTATTCTCGAGGCAGGAGGAGAGGAGCAGATCGACCGCCTGGTCGCCTTGTCCGAAGAGCAGTTTTCGGCCGAGTCCGTGGTTGATGACATACAGGGCATTCCCAGGGTAGTTGTTTTGAAGAGGAGCCGGTTCTGATACAATGAGAATCACTTTCATGCAAAGAAAACCTTAACTCCCCGGGAGGGACAAGCCAATGGAAAAAAGGGAACTCGTCATAATTGGAGCAGGGCCGGCAGGATTGACGTCAGCCATCTATGGCAAAAGGTCGGGACTTGATGTGCTCCTTCTGGAGAAGGGTATTCCCGGCGGCCAGATAAATGTGACCGACGAGATAGAGAACTGGACCGGGGTCATCCATGCAAGCGGGGCGGAACTGGCCGATTCCTTCCGGAAACATGCCGAACACTTCAAGGCGGAATTCCGGGATGTGGAAGTCAGAAGTATTGACCTTTCAAATGGCAGAAAGATAGTCAAGACCGACTCCGGGGATATCGAGGCTGAAGCTGTCATTATTGCCACCGGCGCGAGTTTCAAGAAACTGGGGGCCCCAGGTGAGGGTGAGTTTACAGGAAGGGGCGTAAGCTACTGCGCCGTATGTGACGGTGCGTTTTTCGAAGACCAGGAGATTGCCGTTATTGGTGGAGGCAATACTGCAGTCGAGGAGGCTGTGTACCTTACCCAGTTCGCTTCCAAAGTGACGATCATTCACAGACGGGACAGCTTCAGAGCCGACCGGGTCGCTATTGAGAGGGCCATGTCAAACCCCAGGATTGATGTCATATGGAACACCGTGGTGGAAGAGATCGCAGGGGAGGACATGGTCGAAAAACTGGTCCTGAAGAACGTCAGGACCGGAGATATCACCGAGTTGCCCGTAACCGGCGTGTTCGTCTTTGCCGGGATGGATCCCAACGTTTCCTTCATGAAGGGGCTGGTGGATTCTGTCGGAGGGGGATGGATAGTGACCAATGAACGGATGGAGACCAGCGTCGAGGGCGTTTTTGCTGCCGGCGACGTCAGGGACAAGTATCTCAGGCAGGTTATAACCGCCGCCGGGGACGGTGCTACCGCTGCCATGGCAGCGTCGGCATACATCTCGGAACAGCTTCATATTCAGGGCCTTCTTCTTGAACCTGAACACGTTACGGCTTTCGTCTTTTCAAGCATAGATGAACCACAGGCCAGGCTGGCCTCGGATATCGAGAAAGCTCTCGCGGGGACAGATGCCCGTCTGGTCCTTCTTGATGGTTACCGCAACAAAAGGATCGTGGAGAAACTCGGGATCAAAGAACTCCCAGCCCTGGCCGAGTTCAAGAAAGGCGACCTGTCCAGGCAGCAGCATATAGCCAGCCTTGATGAAGCCGTAAAATTCATTTCCTGATCCCGCATGCTGCGTGTGGTCTGGTCCATTAGCTGTTCTTGCTTGGGGGGATTTAGCCGATGATCGTCACTGTGACCCTGAATCCTGCGGTTGATGAGGAGTTCCTGGTTCCGGAGTTCCGCCCGGGGAGGTGGTTCCGGAGCAGCCACGTTGACCGGTCACCCGGAGGAAAAGGCATCAACGTGTCGTACATGTTGTCTCAGGCAGGCTACCAGTCCGTCGCCATGGGCTTTCTTGCAGGTTTCAACGGGGAATACATAAGGGATGCCCTCAGAAGGCTCCGGATAACCACCAACTTTATCCATGTCCCCGGTGACACCAGGTCGAATGTCTACATTGTCGATGAAATAGGACATGTAGAGACTGGGATCGCCGAAAGCGGCCCGTATATACCTGAGGAAGCCATGGCAAGATTCCTTGCCAACTACGAAAGAATGCTAGGAAGGGCGAGACTGGTCGTCATGGGCGGATCGCTTCCGCCGGGTGTCCCGCAGGACATCTACAGGGACATGCTGGACCGGGCAAAATCTCGCGGAATACCAACCCTTCTTGATGCCGCTGGCCCTCCCCTTATGACTGCGATAGAAGGGGGGCCTACATTCGCAAGGATCGACCACAGATTCATGGCCAGGGTTGCTGGAGTGTCCCTGACATCCCTGGATAATCTGATAGAGGTTGTCTCACGGGTCCACGATTTCGGTGTTGAATGGGCTGTCGTTTCCTACAGGTCATACGGTGCGGTTTTCTTCTCCCCGCAGGGGATCTACCTGGCAGAATACGAGCGCAAGGGGCTTGTCTCCCTCTTCGCGGCAGATGATGCTCTTGTGGCCGGTTTCATCATTGCCAGGGAAGAAAAAATGGATACGGAGGATACGATACGATTCGCAACTGCCTGTGCCTGGGAGGACTCTCTTCATGTCGAGAAGGGGTTCCGCGACAGGTCTGAGATCGACAAACTTGCCCCACTGGTAAGGATCGACAAACTGGATTGAGAGCTGACATAGAAAGAAACCCAAGGTTGATCATGTTCGTCTGTTCCGGCAATACCTGCAGAAGCCCTATGGCGGAAGGGTTCATGAACCACTTCCTTGAAGGGGCGGAGGCTTCAGGGACCTGGAGAGCCCTTTCTTCGGGCATCATGACCGTCGATGGTCTGCCGGCCAACGAAATGGCCATAAGGGTGATGGCTGAACATGGAATAGATATATCCAGACATCGGTCCTCGCTCGCCGGATCATGGGAACCTCCCGCAGGAACGCTTTTCTTCGGAATGGCCAGGGAGCATGTTAGCGCTCTCAGGACTATTTTCCCCTCCAGGAAAGATTATATCCGCCTGTTGGGAGACGCCGCCCGACCCTTTTACGACGGTCCGGTGGTCGAGGTCCCCGACCCCTTCGGTTCGCGCATTGAGAGCTACAGGGAGATCTCAGGCCTGCTGAAGGAAATGATCCTTGCACTTATGCGGCATCTCGACAGTCCCTCGAGTTCCCTTTCATGAGAGGTCCCTGCTCCTGATCGATCAAACCCTTTATGGCAGGAGGTCTATGCCATAGAATAAAAGGGGTTGTTATCCATGACAGGCAACCGGAAGGGCGGGCTCATGGAAACAAAAAAACTTAAACTTATCCCGTTAATGGTTCTGTCCCTCCTTCTCATTCTTCCTGCCTCAGAGATCTTCGCAGAAGCAGGAGAGATTGAGAAGGAGATAAAGATGGCCGACAAGGTGTCGGAACAGGTTGAGAAACACTGGGACCGGGTAACTGATCCTGTCCGGATTGCCCGGATCACGATGATATTGTCGCGGCTTTCACCTTTCACCGACAGGGACCTTCCATTCGAGGCAAGGCTTATTGATGAAGATAGACCCAATGCCTTTGCCCTCCCTGGAGGAAGGATATACCTGACCACCGGCATACTCGATTTTTGCCGGAGTGATGATGAGCTCGCTTCCGTCATTGCTCACGAACTGGTCCATACCGACAAAAAGCACGGTATGATCCAGTCGGCAAGGAACCAGCGTCTCTCCATAGGAGCCCTGGCTGTGATCATCGCGACTGGAGGACAGAGTGCGGCCCCTATTCTTGCCAACCTCGCACAGGTGGCGATAATGAACTCCTACAGCAAGGATCTTGAGAAAGAAGCCGACACGGTAGGGCTTAAAATTCTCTTCCAGGCGGATTATGAGCCGGCAGCCGCGGTGACGGTGATGGAAAGGCTGCAGGAAGAGGAGATCAAACGCCCCTTTGTTGACCCCGGGATCTTTGCGGCCCATCCTAAAACCCGGGAAAGGGTTCAAGGCCTTATCGGCATCATCAGGGAAAATGGCTGGCCCCTGGAAAGAAAGAAAGCTCTCCGGCTCCTCAGGACTACCATAACCGGGGAAGAGGGATCCCTTTACCTCAACCTGGATGGCAGACCGGTCTGGCATGGCCCGTCAGGGGAGAGTACAAGGCGTCTCCTTGAAAAGACTGCAGGTTTACTGGATCGGCACCTTCAGATGGAGACCTCACCCTATGATGTCTCGATAATGGAGTTTCAGGGGAAGCAAGTCCTGAGGATCGGTCTTGGAACTGTAGTTTCCCAGGAGGAAATTCTTCCCGGGATGCCACCCCTGGATGATCTCAGGGAGAAGATCGTGGCCGCGCTGCAATGGGCCAGGTCGGCCCATCCGGTAGCGGATTACCACAGGTAGGAAATTCATGGCAGGGGGATCCTGACCGGTTCACCAGTCGGGAGGCCTGCAGGAGGGGATCAAATGCATCTATCTCTTTACAGAAGGTACAGGCCCGGTGTTTTCGCAGAAGTGGTCGCCCAGGAGGCGGCAGTGGACCTCCTTAGAAAGGAGATAGGGGGGGGCAGGAACAGCCACGCCTACCTTTTTTCCGGTCCCCGCGGATGCGGCAAGACGACCCTTGCCAGGATCGTGGCCAAGGCCCTCAACTGTCCGAACAGGCAGGAAGACGGGGAGCCATGCGCCAGCTGCACGATCTGTGAATCCATAGCCTCAGGGGAGGATCTCGATGTAGTAGAGATCGACGGGGCTTCCAACAGGGGGATCGACGAGATCCGGGAACTGAAGGAACATGTCTCCCTCTCCCCCTTTTCCGGCAAGTTCAAGGTGTACATCATAGACGAGGTCCATATGCTCACCGATGCGGCCTTCAACGCTCTGCTGAAGACCCTGGAAGAGCCTCCGAATACGGTTGTGTTCATTCTCGCGACCACTGAACCCCACAAGGTTCCGGCTACCATACGTTCAAGGTGCCAGCACATTCCTTTTCACAGGATACCCGTTTCTTCTATCGTAAGATGCCTGGCCCGTATCTCCTCCCTGGAGGGAGGGGCAGTGGACGATGAAGCCCTCTGGGAGATCGCCCGGGAAGCGGACGGGTCTTTAAGGGATGCCCTTTCGCTTCTTGAACAGGCTCTTTCCACCGGCCTTCCATCGGTATCCCTGGAGGATATCAGGGGGCTCCTTGGCGGTGGCGGAAGGAACGATCTTCAAAGGCTCGTTCCCCTGTTCCGTTCCGGGAGCGCCGAGGGATTGAAGATCCTGGGCGGAATGCTCGAAAAGGGCTTGACCGCAGAGCGGCTGCTGGAGGGGTTGTTCCTCATTTTCAGGGACCTTCTTGTGGCCGTTAAATGGGGTGAGGAAGGGATAGGGACCCTTCCCCTGAGTAAGGACGAGAAAGAATTCGTCAGGGAAGAGTCGGCTCACTGGAGTGAACCTGACCTCTGGAAGATCCTCGATTTCTGCTCCCGCGCCCTTCCCCGGGCAAGGTTCGGGCTCAAGGCAGAGGTGGCCCAGGGGATGCTTATGGGGCTTTTCGTAAAGATCAGTGAAGGTGTTCCCCCGATGCATGATGCGGCCAGGGAAAGTCCTCCCGTAGAGAGTCGATCGGATCCCATTGTCGATGTCGCTCCGGCAGTCCATACACAGGAGCAGCCCCCGGAGATCGAAAGGCCCGGAGTTGTCGCGGAAGGGATAGCCGGCGGTTACCTCTCGAACTGGGCAAGCTGTGTTGATCTTATGTCGACGGACAACCTGCCCTTGTACTGTGCCTGCGTTTCATCGTCAGCAAGGGAGGATGGAGACGCTGTAACGATCATCTTCCCCGAGGATTCCAGTTATTGTTTTGAGACAGCCATATCCCCCAGGAATCTTTCTTACCTTGACAGGGTCAGAAGAACCTCTTTTGCTGAAAGGAAGATGAATATCCTTTGCGGTGAAAGGATCGTTGAGGTGGAAGGATCTCCTTCAGAGACATCTCCCTCTTGCCCCGGGGAGGATATCGCCCCTGAAGACCCTCCCAAGGCTGGAACAAAAAGCCCGGCTAAGCGGTCTCCAAAAAGGGATCTGCCCGTTCCGGGCGAGAAGAACGGGGCCTCGAAGGGAAGGGAAGACAGCCTGTCAGAGATACAGAGGTGTTTCAACGCAGATGTTCTCGTTCTCAGGGAGGACGATACCGAGGACCCGGAGACTCTGGAAGGAGCTGCCGTAGAATAGTGGAGAACCCTTTTGTCCATCTTCACGTCCATACCGAATACAGCCTGCTTGACGGAGCCATCAGATGCAGCGACCTTGCCAGGCGGGCGGCCCAGTGGGGCTGCCCGGCCGTATCGATCTCGGATCACGGAGCTCTTTACGGCGCTATAGAATTCTACGCAGCGTGCAAGGATGAAGGGATAAAGCCGATAATCGGCTGTGAGCTTTACGTCGACCCCAGGGGGCACACCCTGAGGGACCGGATGGGCCGCAATTACCATCTGCTGGTTCTTGCCGAAAGCAATGAAGGTTACCAGAACCTTGTCAAACTGGTATCCCTTGCGAATACCGACGGATTCTATTACCGCCCAAGGGTCGATCATGATCTCCTTTCCCGCTATTCGAAAGGGCTGATAGCAAGTTCGGCATGCCTTGCCGGCGAGATACCGAGCCTTATCCTGGAAGGCTGTGAGAAGGAAGCGCAGGACAGGGCGATGCTCTATCGTGATATTTTCGGGAACGGGAACTTCTTCCTGGAGATAATGCATAACGGCCTGCCTGAGCAGGCCCTGGCCAACAAGGCCCTTATAAGGATGTCAGAGACTTCAGGGATACCCCTTATCGCCACAAATGATGCCCATTATCTTGAAGCCGCGGATTCCTCATGGCATGACGTGCTCCTTTGTGTCCAAACCAACGCAACGGTTAACACCCCCAACCGGTACCGTTTCGGAGCTGATGAATTCTACCTCAGGTCTCCGGGGGAGATGTGGGATCTCTTCGGAAAAGAGGTTCCGCGGTCTCTTCTGAATACAGTAGAAATATCAGAGAGATGCGATGTTTCGTTCTCTTTCGGTTCATACCGTCTTCCCAGGGTGGATGTCAAAAAGGGTTCTTCCCTTGAAGAGGAGCTCGATATCAAGTCACATGAAGGCCTCCGCAACCGTTTCAAGGGCAAGGAAGTCCCCGGGGAATACCTTGGCAGGCTTGATTATGAACTGAAAGTGATCAACCAGATGGGTTTTGCGGGTTATTTTCTGATAGTTTCGGATATCATCCATACCGCAAAGGAAGAATCCATACCTGTAGGCCCCGGGAGGGGTTCTGCGGCCGGTTCGCTGGTGGCCTATTCCCTTCGCATCACAGAGATAGACCCCTTGAGATACGGGCTTCTCTTTGAGCGTTTCCTCAATCCTGAAAGGATCAGCATGCCCGATATTGATACAGATATTTCCGACAGGGGAAGGGACCGCGTACTTGAAATCATCGTCGAGAAATACGGCCGCAGCCATGTGGCCCAGATAATCACCTTTGACCGAATGAAGAGCAGGGCCGCCATCAGGGATGTCGGCAGGGCCCTCGATATGAAGTACCCCGATGTTGACAGGATAGCTAAACTTGTCCCTTCAGGCTCCTCCTCGATCAAAGAAGCTGTGGAGCAGTTGCCTGAGCTCAGACAGGCCAAAGAGGATGACCCCTCTATAAGGAAACTACTGGATTATGCCTCAAGTATCGAAGGTCTGGCGAGGCATTGTTCACAGCATGCAGCAGGGATAGTCATCACTCCGGAACCCCTTACAGAAGTGGTCCCGATCCGCAGGATCGGTGAAGACCAGATCGTAACACAGTACGCCATGGACCCCCTTGAAAAACTCGGTCTCGTCAAGATGGATTTTCTCGGGCTCAGGACCCTCTCCATGATAGAGGAGACCCTCGCAAATATCGTGAAGGGGGGAAAAACACCTCCGGATATGTATGCTATCCCGGAAGATGACCCCGCAACGTTCGAGATGCTCTGCAGGGCCGACACTCTCGGGGTATTTCAGCTGGAATCATCTGGAATGAGGCAGATTCTGAAACAACTGCGCCCCGACTGCTTCGAGGACATTATTGCCGTCCTGGCACTGTACCGGCCAGGTCCGCTTGGAAGCGGTATGGTCGAGCAGTATATTGACTGCAAACACGGGAGAAGGGAAATTTCCTGGCTCCATGAGGGCCTCAGAGAGATCCTCATGGAAACCTACGGGATGATCCTCTACCAGGAACAGGTAATGCAGTGTGCGGCGAATCTTGCCGGTTACACCCTTGGGGAGGCCGATCTCCTGAGAAGGGCCATGGGTAAAAAGAAAGTGGATGTCATGGAAACACAGCGGAAACAGTTCGTGGCCGGATGCGTCAATAACAGGGTAAAACCTGCCGATGCAGAGCATATCTTCGATATCGTCCAGGAGTTTGCCGGTTACGGTTTCAACAAATCACACAGTGCCGCCTATGCCATGATCACGTACCAGACAGCATACCTGAAAGCACACTACCCCTGCGAATTCTGCGCGTCCTTCCTTTCGAGCCATATTCACTCGAAACTTGACGTTCTTGCGGGGCATATCAGGACCGTCAGGAATTCGGGTATTCAGGTCCTTCCTCCCGATGTTAACAGGTCCGAATCGAGCTTCAGCGTTGCTGACGGCGTCATCCTTTTCGGATTGAGCGCCGTATCAAAGCTGGGACAGCCCTCGGTGGACCAGGTGGTGCAGGCCAGGAAGGCTGGCCCCTTCCTATCGCTGTGGGATTTTCTCAATCGGGTGGATCTCAGGGTCGTGGGAAGGGCGGTAATTGAAAATCTTATCCGCGCAGGGGCATTCGACTCCATATCCCCGAACCGGAGACAGCTGATGGAATCTCTTCCGGCAATGTTCGACCTTGTGCAGAGGCGTATCTCAGACTCAAGGCAGCAACAGCTTCCAGGGCTTGATGATGTGATCGAAGCGGATGGTCCCGTTCTCGTCGATTCCGAGGACTATGATCTCCATACCAGGATGGAGATGGAGAAAGAAGCTACGGGACTTTACATATCTGGGCACCCATTCGAGCAGTACGAAAAAAGTGTCTCGCCCTACGTAACGTGCACAATACCTGACCTCGCGTGCTGGAGATCCGAGAATTGCCCGGCCGTTGTTGCGGGTATCCTGGTGAATGTCCAGGAAAAATTCACAAGAAAGGGAGACCGTATGGGTATTCTCGAGATAGAGGACTCATCGGGAAAGATTGAAGTAGTCTGCTTTCCCAGGACCTGGTCTTCCGCCCCTGTTCCGGAAAGGGGCAAGGTGATCCTTGTGAAGGGGGCCCCGAGAACGAGGGAGGGATTGTCGCTTGTGGCGGAAAGGATAATTCCCCTGGAGGAGATGACTGCCGCCGCGAAAAGATGGGTGAGATTGAGGATCTCCGATGACACTCCGGAGCTTAACGGCAAACTTAAAAACGTATACAGGGAACTGAAGGGGCATCCGGGGGATGCATCGGTCCTTGTTGACGTCTCGATTGAAGGGATCAGGGCCATAATGAAAGCCAGGGATCTTAACGTGGATCCGACAGAAGATCTGGCCAGGAGGGTTTTCGAGATATCCGGAGGGGGCGTTGAGGTGGTATAAATATGAGGGAGCACCCTTCCAGACGTGGTTAAGGAGGAGAGAGAATGCGAGAAGAGGACAGCAGCAAGCGTTCAGTTCTTTCCGATTTTATTGTTGTCAAGGCTCTGGAGAACGGGGTTTCGGTAATTGGTCTTACAAGGGGGCAGGAGACCAAATTCGCCCATTCCGAAAAGCTTGATGCCGGTGAGGTCTGGATAGCCCAGTTCACCGAATATACGTCGGCCATGAAGATCAGAGGGCGGGCCATGGTCATGACGGCCCACGGTTCTGTGGAAAGCGGGAAGAGAAATGATGAAACGGGTTAAGATAGTCTGCACACTGGGTCCCGCATGTGAAGACTACGAGGTTCTGAAAGAGATGATAAAGGCGGGCATGGATGTTGCCCGCCTGAACTTTAGCCATGGCGATCACAACACCCACGGTCTTCATCTTGACAGGGTCAGAAGACTTGAAAAGGAACTTAGGCGTCCTCTGGGCACCATGATCGATACCAAAGGACCGGAGATCAGAACTGGAAGCCTGAAGGACCACCTCCCCGTTGTGCTTGAAAGCGGAGGGGTCATCACCCTGACCTCCGATCATCTTGAGCAGGGTGACAATAAAAGGGTAGGGATCAATTACCCCTCGCTCCCGTCTGAAGTGAACCCGGGACAGTCGCTGTTCATAGACGACGGGACACTTCATCTTACGGTTGAATCCGTTTCGGATAAAGATATTGTCTGCAGGGTAACAGTCGGGGGGAAACTCGGCGAGAAGAAGGGTGTATCCGTTCCAGGCGCGAAGACGACACTGCCTATTCTGACACCGGGCGATATTGAGGATGTAAGGTGGGCCCTTGAAAGAGAAATGGACCTTATCGCGCTCTCATTTGTCCGGAACCGGTCGGACATTATGGAGGTGCGCCGTGTTCTTGAGGACCTCGGCGGCAGCCTTGGGATAATAGCCAAGATCGAGACCCGGGAAGCGGTGGACAACCTTGAGGAGATAATCGAAGTAGTGGACGGTATGATGGTGGCCCGTGGCGACCTCGGGGTCGAGATACCCCTTGAGGAGGTTCCCCTGGTCCAGAAAAGGATAATCGATCTCTGCAGATCCCACGGTAAGCCTGTAATAGTTGCCACTCAGATGCTGGATTCAATGATCAGGAATGTCAGGGCGACCAGGGCCGAGGCGAGCGATGTCGCTAATGCGGTCCTCGACGGAGCCGATGCTGTGATGCTTTCCGGTGAGACAGCCAACGGGGCCTACCCGGTCAAGTCCGTGGAGACCATGTCCAGGATCGTCAGAAAGACCGAAGAAGGAGATCCGCAATGGAGAAGAACGCTCCCGGTCCATGTCGGCAACCCGGGTATTCCCGATGCCGTGAGCAAGGCTGCGGCCATTATCTCGGACCAGATGAGGGCACAGGCAGTTCTTTCCCTTACACAGAGCGGAGGGACTGCCCAGATGGTCAGCAAGTACCGTCCGAAGGCCCCCATAATCGGCGCAACACCCCATGAAAAAACCCTGAGGTACCTGACCCTTGTCTGGGGGGTTATGCCTGTCCTTGTTCCCAAAGAAAAGGATCTTGAGACGGCCCTTTCTTCAGCTACAGAGATCTCCCAGAGGGAGGGCCTTCTCAGTGAAGGCGACATAATCGTCGCAACTGCCGGATACCCTATCGGCAGTCCGGGCACCACTAACTCCATCCAGGTCCTTACAGTCGCGAAAACACTTCTCAAGGGACTGTCCCTGCTGAAGAGGGATGCTTCAGGTATTGTTGTTAAAGCACATTCCGCTGCGGAGGCTCTGGAAAAGATGACCGATGGCGGTATCCTTGTAGTGCGGCAAACCGAAAAAGACTATGTACCTGCCATGAGAAAGGCCGCTGCTATTATCTGCGAGGAGGGGGGATTGACCAGCCACGCGGCGATAGTTGCCCTTGAGCTTCGGATCCCGTGCATTGTTTCAGCCTCGGAAGCCCTTTCAGTACTGGATGACGGGATGACCGTAACTGTTGATGGAAGGCGCGGAGTTGTGCTTCGAGGGCTGGTCAGGCTCCATTCATATGAGAACTGAAAATCTGTATCCGGGCCTGGCCCGGAGAGTTTTTTCCAGGATACCTCCCATAGGGGAAAGGATCGACTGGGAGCGCTTTTCCGATCGAAAAGGGAAACCTAGCGCTGTACTTGTCCCTTTTTTCCCCAAAGGAGATGAACTTCATCTGCTCCTTCTGGAACGTTCAGCCGCTTTGAGGCGCCATCCGGGGCAGATAGCCTTCCCCGGGGGTGCCAGGGAAGAGTCCGACCGGGGGCCCGTGGATACCGCCCTGAGGGAGACTACCGAGGAGACAGGGATTTCAGGCGATGCCGTGGAGGTCCTCGGGATACTGCCGGAAGTGCACGCTTTTTCAAGCGACTTTGTTTTGTTCCCTGTTGTAGGATTCATACCGTACGATGTTTTTTCTGAGGGCATCACACCTGATCCGGCAGAGGTGCAAAGGGTACTGGATGTGCCATTCAGATCCCTGGGCAATTCTCCGAAATGGGAGACCTTCAACAGGAAAGGCAAGGTGCTCAAGTATCCAGTTTTCCCTCTCGATGACGATGTCATCATCTGGGGCGCTACGGCATGGATATTATGGAACCTTATAAGGATAATTGATGGCGCTGTACCGGAGAGAACAGAATGTCCCTGATAGGGACCCACGTTTCGGCGGCAGGGGGTATCTGGAACGCCATATCAAGGGGAGAGTCCCTGGGTTGCGAGTCGATCCAGATATTCACGAGGAACCAGCTACAGTGGAAGGCACCCCCCATCTCCGAGTCTGTGGCTGCGAGGTTCATGGCTGCATGGAGGGACAGTTCAATTGTCAGGGTTGTTGCCCATGCGTCCTACCTTATCAACCTTGCCTCTGAGGGCAAGACAAGGGAACGAAGCATTGCTTCACTGGTCGAGGAGATCAACAGGTGCGAACAACTCGGAATTGATGATCTTGTCCTGCATCCAGGCTCCCATCTTGGCGAAGGTGCTGAAAGAGGGAAGGAACTTGTCTCTGAAGCACTCAGGAAAGTTATCGAAAGGACGGGGTCGGCAAGGACCAGGATCCTCATCGAGACCATGTCCGGCCAGGGGCATACTATAGGGTCAACGATAGAAGATATCGCTTGGATACTGGAAAAAGTCGGAGATCATTCCCGCGCAGGAATATGTCTGGATACATGCCATCTTTTTGCGGGAGGATACGAACTCCGGGGCAGGAGTTCCTACGAACGCCTGGTCAGGTCGGTGGAAAAACATGTGGGCTCCAGGCATGTCGGATGCTGGCACCTCAACGACTCCAAAACTGATATGGGAAGCCGACTTGACCGCCATGAACATATCGGGGAAGGGTATATCGGGTCAGAGGTCTTTACCTGCATAGTCTCCGACCCTCTTTGGGAGGAAACCCCGTGTCTTCTGGAGACCCCCAAGGAGGGGCCGGGGGACGAGGGGAATCTTGCGCTTCTTAAAAAAATGAGGGGATACTGATAGAGGATCCAGGAATAGAAAGCGGGGCGATGGCTTGATGTATCCGGAAATGGTCATAGATACGGGCAAAGTTGCCGCAAACACAGAAAAGATCACGGCGATGTGCTCCAGGAAAGGGATCCGCGTTTTCGGAGTGACAAAAGGAGTAAGCGCTCACCCGGAAGTTGCCCGCGCCATGCTTGAAGGCGGTTGCGCCGGTCTTGCCGACAGCCGGATGGAAAACATAAGGAAGATGAGGCTTTTTGGAATAAGGGAGCCTATGATGCTTCTGAGGATCCCCATGCCCGGAGAGATGAAAGATATAGCCTTGAACGCGGATTCCTGCCTCGTCTCAATGCCCGGGTCTGTCACCATGCTTGACAGGGCATGCAGGGAAGCCGGGACGACCGTAGGGATTATA
Organism: Synergistaceae bacterium UBA4066; assembly: GCA_002383685.1. Lineage (GTDB taxonomy): Bacteria > Synergistota > Synergistia > Synergistales > Thermovirgaceae > UBA4066. The sequence goes on from DFZC01000029.1 coordinate 50,032, forward strand.
GTAATGGTGGATCTAGGCGATCTCCGTGAGGGGATCTGGCCTGATCAGACCGGGGAGATCGCGGAAGCCCTTGGCATGTGCAAACGGGTAAGATTCCTGGGGGTCGGGAGTAACCTCGGGTGCCTGTCAGGTGTTCTCCCCACGGAAAAGAACCTTTCCCTCCTGGTCGACGTGGGGCGCGAGCTTGCCTCCTCGCTGGATAGTCCTCTCGATGTGGTTTCGGGAGGAGCCACCTCCTCCCTGTCCCTTGTCGAAGAATGCATAATTCCCGAAGGGGTAAACCAGCTCAGGGTGGGAGAGGGCATTCTGCTTGGCACTGACATAACCAGAGGCAGGATGATCCCTTACCTGTTACAGGATACCATCAGGATCACTGCCGAAGTTGTGGAGGTCAGACGAAAACCCTCCTTGCCCATAGGAGAGACAGGAGCAGATGCATTCGGCAACATCCAGGTATTCGAGGACAGGGGAATAAGAAGAAGGGTTATAGTCGCCATGGGGAGGCAGGACATCAGGCCGGAAGGGCTTACGCCGGTCGAGGCGGGTTTTTCCCTGATAGGGGCCTCCAGTGACCACCTCACCCTTGACGCGGAGGATTTTAAAGGTCCCATTGAACCCGGCGACACGGTATCATTTATTCCGGACTACGGGGCGATGCTTGCGGCTTCGACCTCACCCTACGTCAGGACCAGGATACGGTCCTGGTAGACATGGAGTGATCTTTTGGAAGGGATCCTTAGCGCTGTCCACTGGCAAGACTTTATCGATATCGCGATCATAGCCTTTATCGTCTACAGACTGCTCCTTCTGCTTGTAGACACGAGGGCCATGCAGCTCGTAAAGGGCCTGTTCGTCATAGGGCTTCTTTTCGCCCTTGCCAGGCTTATGCGGCTGGCTGCCCTTTCATGGATACTGGGCAGGCTCCTTGGGGTTTTCATCATTGCCATTCCCATTGTTTTCCAGCCCGAGATAAGGCGGATGCTCGAAGAGCTGGGAAGGGGAAACATCTGGAGGAGGCGCCAGGCCGAAGAAAGGGCTGCACAACTTACCGATGAGATAACAAGGGCCGTTCTTTTTTTGCAGAACCGGAGGATAGGTGCGATCCTTGTCTTCCAGAAGGATACGGGGCTAAAGGATCTTTGGAGATCTGCCGTGCAGATCGGCGGGGATATATCCCAGGACCTTATCGTTTCGCTCTTCTGGCCCGGGAACCCGCTTCATGACGGAGCAGTCATCCTTGACAGGCAACAGGTGATCGCCGCGTCATGCTATCTCCCCCTTACGGAAAACAGCAACCTGTCCCGGTGGATAGGGACAAGGCATCGGGCGGCTCTCGGCGTGACCGAAGTATCCGATGCCATGGCCCTGGTGGTCTCAGAAGAACGGGGAGAGATAGCTCTTGCCATTAACGGTCACCTTTCCAGGGAGCTGAAAGAGGGGCAGATCAGAAGGCTTCTTATGCATTATTTCTCACATACCTCAGCATCGGTTTCTACACTGGACGGGGTCAAGGAGAGGCTGGGCTCTATGTTCCAGGGAGGGGGCGGGGAAAATGATGAGATCAATTGACCGCCTTCTTTCATCAAGAACGACCCTGAAGGTCATATCCCTGGTTGTGGCCGTTCTTGTCTGGTACTATATCGCGGCAGAACGCGGAACAGAGATAGTCAGGACCGTTACGGTGCCACTTGAGTTTCTCAATGTACCTGCGGACATGTCCATTTCCACCACTGTAAGGGATGTGGACATACAGGTGTCGGGAACAAGGGAAACAGCCTTTTCCCTGACGAGGGCGATAGCTTCCCAGGTGGACCTCAAGGGGCTTGAACCCGGTTTGCACAGGCGGCCGATCCAGGCGATACTCCCCTCCGGGATAAGGCTTGTAGAGGTCTCACCTCCTTTTGTGGATCTTGAACTGACCCGAATGGGGGCCAGATTTCTTCCCGTCAGGGTGAAGACGCCGGATGACCTTCCGCCGGGGTACAGGATCGAGGGTTTGGCTGTCAACCCTTCGGAAGTCCTTGTGAAAGGGCCTGAAAATTTTCTGTCTGAACTTGAGAATGTATGGGTTACTCCAACCCTGGAACAGATACTGGAGGAGAAAGACCTCTCACTTCCGGTGGTATCTTCCTCTGAAAGGGACCAGGGAGCTCCATTCATGATCGAGCCGGGACAGGCTGTTTTTTCCTTCAGCCTGGTGAGGGGTTTCCCAAGGCGGACTGTTCCCGTGAGAGTCGAGCTGAGGGGTGAGCCCGACAGGAATTTCCAGATCGAGGCGGTTGCTGTAGACCCTCCGGAGGTCATGATCCAGGGGCCCCTTGAGTCAATTGACCGGATAGACCAGGTTTTCCTTGAGCCCCTTGATGTTTCCGGGCTTTCCGCCGATGTCACAAGGGTGATCCCTTTGGGAAACCCTGCTGAGGACGTCCAGATCGTCCAGGATACCACCGTCAGGGTAAGGATACTTCTTGCCGAACGGATCGAAAGCCGCCTCTACACCAGGATCCCGGTCCGCCTCATCGGAAGGAGCATCTATCCCGGATGGAGGGTCGAGCCTTCAGAGGTAAGCGTTTCCCTGGAGGGTGCCCCCTCGGACCTTGACGCCGCCGAGAGCAGTGGGAGCCCGGTCGAGGTTGTCGTTGACGTTACGAACCTTGTTTCGGTGAAGGTCACCGTTCCTGTAAAGGTGAACATAAGATCCAGGGGTCTCACCCTTTCCGGGGTGGAACCCGCCAACGTTACGGTGTTTGCGCTGACAGAATAGTATTTTGAAGCAACTGGGGATGGGGTGAATTGATGGCGGAACCAGAAAGGTTCAGCAGATGTCTTTTTGGTACCGACGGCGTGAGGGATGTCGCAAACTGGGGATTGATGACACCCGAAATGGCTCTCCGCCTCGGCAGGTCCTATGTGCTTTTCCTGATAGAACGGGGTGTTTCGAGGCCGACCATTGCTTTGGGCAGGGACACGAGAAGATCCGGGCCGATGATAGAGTCAGCTCTCGCATCGGGGCTTCTTTCTGCGGGTGCCGACGTGGTATCCCTCGGGGTTATCCCCACGCCGGGCGTTAGTTATGCGGTCAGGCAGACCGCTTGCGATGGCGGTGCTGTGGTCAGTGCCTCCCATAACCCCTTTGAATACAACGGCATTAAATTTCTGGGCAGGGACGGTTGCAAACTGGGGGACGAAGATGAGGCACAGATCGAAGAATACCTTGCCGACGTCGTCTTCGATGAATGGAGGCCGACGGGTTCATCGGTCGGCACGATCATCCACAGGCCGGAGATCCTTCGATCCTATACGGATTGGGTCAGAAAGACATGCTGTCTGGAAGTTGACCCGGGCCTTTCCCTGATCGTTGATTGCGCCAACGGTGCCGCTTCCAGGGCAGCCGGCATGATCCTGGGCAGTTGTTTTGAAAATCCCAGGATCATTGCCGACAGTCCGGAAATGTACAACATCAACGACGGATGCGGTGTGGTCCACCTTGATCATCTTTCCTCAAAAGTTCTTGAAGGAGGTTGCAGGATCGGGATGGCTCTGGATGGAGATGCCGACAGGGTCCTTTTCGTTGACTCCAAAGGCCGGGCCATCGACGGCGATATCATGCTCTGGGTCCTGGGAAGATGGCTTGCGGGAGAGGGTCGTCTGGGAACAGGCGTGGTGGCGACGGTAATGAGCAACCAGGCTCTTGAGGAACATCTTGGAAAAGAGGGAATAAAGGTAACTCGATGCCCCGTAGGCGACAGATATGTACTTGAAGCGATGAGGTCTACGGATTCCCGACTGGGCGGGGAACAGTCCGGGCATATTATTGCCAGCGATTTCTATTCAACCGGCGACGGGCTTTGTTCGGCCCTTCTCTTTCTTTCCGCTTGCTCCAGGCTTGGGGAGGATGTTGACACCCTTGTTGACAGGTTTGGAAGATACCCGCAGATCCTCAGGAACTTCCATTGCATCGATAAGGAAAATTTCCTCAACAGGCCCGGCGTGGAGAATGCCATTGAAAAGGCTTCCCGGGAGCTTGGCCCTTCAGGAAGAGTCCTGGTGCGTCCTTCGGGAACAGAGCCCCTGGTACGGGTGCTAGTGGAGGCAAAGGACAATGCCACCCTCGGCGCCGTTTCGGAAAGCCTGTTCATCGCTATCAAGAATGCAGGCAAGCTCAACCCCGACGAGACCAAAAGGGAGGTTAATGCCTGATGGATAGGCTCCCGGTGCAAAAATGCCTTTTCCCGGTAGCAGGAATGGGAACCAGGTTCCTTCCGGCCACAAAAGAGATACCCAAGGAGATGCTACCCCTGATCGACAGACCTCTTATACACTACGGTGTGGAGGAAGCGGTCGAGTCAGGCTGCAGGGAGATAGTCTTCGTAACAGGAAGAGGTAAAAGGGCCATCGAGGATTACTTTGACAGGTCTATCGAACTGGAGCAGATGCTTCTCGAGAAGGGGAAACCCGAGTTGGCTGAAATGGTAAGAGCCGTGAGCGAGCTGGCGGACTTTGCCTACGTTCGGCAGCCTGAGCCCCTGGGGCTGGGACACGCCGTACTTTGCGGGGAGTCCTTCTGCCGGGGAGGTTACTTCGGCGTAGTACTCCCAGATGATGTTATGATAGCCTCTCCGGAACACCCCCCCGTGCTGGCGCAGCTGATAGGGGTCCATTTGCGGATGGGTGGTTCCGTGGTCGCCCTTGAGGAAGTTCCCGCTGGTGAAACATTCAGGTATGGCATTATCAAAGGGTCCCAGGTCGAAGAAGGGCTGTTCCGTATCGAGGATCTTGTCGAAAAGCCTGAAAAAGGGGAGGAACCCAGCCGATACGCGGTAATGGGCAGGTACGTGCTGTCGCCGGGAATATTCCGGCACCTGAAGGACTCGCAAAAGGGGGCGGGGGGAGAGATACAGCTCACGGATGCCATTAGATCCCTTTCAGAGGAAGAACCTGTCTGGGGTCTTATGTATAAGGGCCAGAGGTTTGACTGCGGTACCGCTGAAAGCTGGCTGAAAGCGACACTGGATATGGCCTTGAGGCGCGAGGACCTGAGGGGAATAGTAGTTGGCGAGATCCAGAGCTTCGGGCTTGCCAGGGGGTGAGGAAATGGCCTGATGATAAGAAAGAGGCGTAATTCTGAGCGCCAGAACTGGAAGAGATCCAGTTGACGAGGTCCGGGGAGTATCGATTTTTCGGCGGATGCCCCGGTGGCCGGAACGGAAAGGCCAAAAAGTCGCCCCACAAAACCGGGGAGTGATCTTCGGGACAAAAGGAGCGGCAGCCGTTCGTTGTCATGGATGAAAGGCGGTGCCCATACAAAAATGTGTGGGATTGTTGGTTATGTTGGCAGCAGGAATGCCTCAAAGGTTCTGATCGACGGACTCAAGAGGCTTGAATACCGCGGGTATGACTCAGCAGGACTTGCCCTCAGGACGGGAGAAGGGCTGTTGATCCTCAAGGAGGTCGGAAAAGTCGCAGACCTCGAGAGGATGCTTGAAGAAAGCCCGTCCGGATCAACCCAGGGCATAGGGCACACCAGGTGGGCTACTCATGGCGGAGTGACACAGGTCAACGCTCATCCTCACAGGGATGGAAGCGGCAAGTTTGCCCTTGTTCACAACGGTATCATCGAGAACTTCATGGAGATAAAGGAAGATCTGGAACGGGAGGGTGTGGTGTTCCTCTCCGAGACGGATACCGAGGCGATAGTTCACCTTATCGCCACTTCTTTTACCCAGACAGGAGACATTCTGGCTACCCTTGTTTCCCTGCAGAAAAAACTCAGGGGCTCCTTCGCCCTTGTGCTGATGCAGCAGGACCTCCCCGACAGGATCTTTTGCGTTAGAAAGGGATCCCCCCTGGTTCTGGGCGCGGGGGATGGTGAATCCTTCTGCGCTTCCGATGTCCCGGCTTTTCTGCCCTACACCAGGAAGATCCAGTACCTTGAAGAGGGAGATATTGCCGAGATATCAATGGAAGGGATAAGGATCTGGGATGAGAACGGATGTCCCGTGGACAAACCGGTCATAACCGTAGACTGGGATGTCTCCATGACGGAAAAATCCGGTTTCTCCCACTTCATGCTCAAGGAGATCCACGAACAGGGCATGGTCCTTCGCTCTACGCTAAAAGGGAGGGTCCAGGATGGGAGGACCTCCGTTGACCAGGAACTGGGATGGGATACGGAGATGACCTCCAGGTGGGACAAAGTCCATATAGTGGCCTGCGGCACTTCCTATTACTCTGCCCTGGTTGCTGAAAGGGTCCTTGAAAAATGGACAGATCTTGAGATCAAAGTCGACATAGCTTCGGAATACAGGTACAGACACATCAAGTGTGATCCTTCGACTTTGGCCATCTTCGTATCCCAGTCCGGAGAGACCGCCGACACTTTGGCCGCACAGAGGAAAGCTAGGGCAGACGGAGCCCATTGTCTAGCGATCACAAATGTAAGGGGTTCTACCCTGGCGAGAGAGGTCCACAGCGTGATGCTTCTGAAGGCCGGTCCTGAGATTGGCGTTGCGGCGACCAAGACCTTTACCGGTCAGATGGCGGCCCTTTTCCTGGTCGCCCTTCAGTTGGGAAGGCTCAGGGGCACCCTCGCTCCTGACGAGGAAGAACGCCTTATCAATGAACTGATCAATATTCCTTACAAGGTAGAACTTCTTCTCGAGAGGGAGCAGGAGATCAAAGATCTTGCCCTTAAGTATGCGGACAAGAGCAACTTCCTTTTCATAGGCAGGGGAATATCATTCCCGATCGCTCTGGAAGGGGCGCTGAAACTGAAAGAGATATCCTACATCCACGCCGAGGCCTACGCCGCCGGTGAGATGAAGCACGGTCCCATAGCCCTGCTTGAACCGGAAGTACCTGTTCTTGCCGTTATCCCGAGGGATGCCCTTTACGAGAAGACACTTTCGAATATTCAGGAGGCCAAGGCACGGAACGCTCCACTGATAGCAGTCTGCACCGAGGGGGATACACTTATCCCCAGGCATGTGGGGTCAGTCATTGAAATTCCGTGGACCGACGAGGAGTTTACCCCTTTTCTGACGGTTGTGCCTCTCCAGTTCCTGGCGTTCCATATAGCCCTTCTCAAGGGGAGGGAGATAGATCAACCCAGGAACCTGGCGAAAAGCGTTACAGTCGAATAGTCAGCGTGATACGGGGGGCGGCTGGTCAAGGCCGTCCCCTTGCGGTTCCCGGGTAAAGGGGTAGTAAATACGGAGATGGGTTATGTTCTCAAGTGCATGGTCCTGCCTCCCGGAAAAGGAGGGCATCCTGACCCAGGGACCTCCATTCATCCTTACCAGGACAAGAGGTTTGCGGCCGTAGGTCGCCCAGAGGTCCCACAATTTTTCTCCCCTGGCAGGCCCGGGGAGCAGCCCCCCTGAAAAGAGCGGTCCTGATCCTTTAAGGTCTGTCCCTCCCCCTGCGGGGCCTACGATCATCCATTGGGTCATCTTCCAGGAACCCAGCATCTCTTTTGAAAAAGCATGCTCCAGGGGAATTATCTGGAATCCTCCCACCAGCCCTTCCGGAGAGGTGCAGATGTCAATGACGCCCGGATGGTTTGCCCGGATCCTTCCAGTATCCTGAAAGATGGTCCCGTCAAAGCGTCCGGTCCCTGCGATCGGCCTGATAACCCTTCCTGTCAGGACTGGCCCGTAACTGTACCATGCCGTGACCCTTCCTCCAGGGCGATTCTCTATCTCAAGGAAATAGGGGTTGTCTGAGGGTTCTACGATGATCTTCAGCGTCGTCCCCTCCTGCGGGGGGGCTTCCCGGCCGGCAGAGGTGCCGTTGCTGTTTTCCACCATGACCCTGCTTCCCACTGGCGGGGCCCAGCTTCCGAAGATCCCCCGCCCGGCCATCATATCCGTCACTACTGCAGCACCAGGTCCGGCAGCAGGCGCGACTGTTTCCCCGGGGAGAATGCTCATTGTCCTCCCTTTCCCATTTTCGACAGAAACAAGGATGTGGATAGCATTCACAGCGCTGGCGACTACGGTCATTTCCTTTCCCCATGCCGAAGCCGTGAAGCTGGGCCACCTTGTGTTTTCAGGGAGGGCTTTCACTTTGCCGATGATCATCACGGGCTCACCCGCCCTCTCGACAGCAATGTCCCCGCCTGGGAGGAATTCCACGGAAATAACGTAGGGTTCGTCAAGAACACTGCTCTCGCCGGCCTGGACAAAGATCAGAAGAATTGCTGCGGCAAGGACCACAGTATGAAGTAGATGTGCCGGCTGTCCCCGATATGCGGATGGTCCTCCAGATCGGACTGATGATCGCGTCTGGTCAGTTCTCATGGTCAGACCCCCGGTGGGACTCCGGAAAGTTTTCCGAAGCCGAATTTCTGGAGCGAACCAATATCAAGGCTATTATCAACGCAGGTATCAGGGGGGCAACTGCGATCCAGGGTGGGGCGACTGCAAGAAGGGAGGATGAGGAGGCTGAAAGGAAAAGGATCATCGATAACCAGAAGAGCCTGTGCCAGAGCCCTCTCCCCTGACGGGCGGCCATTACCCCCGACCCCATGGAAGCGATGAAGAACAGGGCGGTAAAGGCAAGAGAGATCCGGTACATTTTCAGTTGACGGGCACCTGTTTTGCAGGATATTCGATGGAGTCGCACTCTTTCCTGCAGAAGCCGCATGTCCCGTAGCAGTAAACCTGGACGCATTCAACGCTTTCGGGGGAGGAATCAGCAATTTTCTCAAATATGGTCGGATCAAGGGTCAGGTCTGAAACAGCACCGCATTTTTTGCACCTGAAGTGGGCGTGGGGTTCCGGGTTGGGGTCGAAGAAAACCCTGTGTTCGTCTATGGTAAGGATCTGAAGCAGACCGGCTTCCTGAAGGATCTGGGCTGTGCTGTAGATAGTCGCGAAGGATATTGTAGGATATGACCTTTTCATTTCCCTGAATATCTTTTCTGCTGAGGGGTGGTCCTTTCTGTCCTTCAGAAGCTTGAGTATGGCTATTCTCTGGGATGTTATCTTGAGCCCCTTGTTCCTGATCCTTTCAATTCCTTCTTCTATGGTCCACATGCTTCCGGAGCCTCCATGTCCATATGGTTTTTGAAAGAACTTCAGTAAATATCTTTCATGCAATGTACTATATCACATCTGTAACAATGCTGTTCTTTTTCAATGCCTTGACACCTTTCCCCCTGGAGAGGCTATAATTGCGGGGCTCGGGAGTTGGGGTGTAGCCAAGCTGGCAAGGCGGCGGACTTTGGATCCGTGATCGCTGGTTCGAATCCAGCCACCCCAGCCAGTCGACTATCCCAGGGGAAGCAGGGGGCTTCCCCTGTAATGCTTTGGGTTTATGCTGGTCGAGGTCTTTCCGCGTGATAAAATCATGATAAGCTCTTTACGGGAGGGGTCGCCATGACGGAACAGGGAACAGGAGTCCTGATCCTGGCTGCGGGTAAGGGAACACGCATGAAGAGCGAAACTCCCAAGGTCCTTATCCGGCTTATGGAAGAACCAATTCTTTACTACCCGATGAATTCAACCGATTCTCCGGATTTCTCCGGGAGGGCAGTTGTAGTAGGCCACGGGAGCGATATTGTTTCCCGATACCTTGAGGTGGCATGGCCTGGAGCAGAGGTGGTTGTCCAGGAGGAACAGCTTGGGACCGGTCATGCCGTAATAACAGCCCGGGAATGGGTTTCCAGGTTTGAGCATGTTATGGTCATTCCTGGCGATGTGCCCCTTATTAGCAGGGAAACACTGCAGGAGTTGAACTCAAGACACCTGGAGAAAGGGAACGATTGTTCGTTTCTTGTCTTTGAACCTGTCGATCCGACCGGATACGGCCGTGTCCTTGATACTGATCGGGGTTTCAGGATAGTTGAGGAGAAAGACGCCATGGAGCACGAAAAAAAATGCTGCCGGGTCAACAGCGGGGTATACGTATTCCGGACCGTGCCCCTTCTGGAGCAGTTGGAGAATATCGGAATTGAAAACTCCCAGGGGGAGTATTACCTGACCGATGTTATACACGGCCTTTGTAACGAGGGGAAAAAGGTAGGGATGATCATCTGTCCCGACCCAGACGAGATAGAAGGCGTAAATGACCCCCTTCAACTGGACCGGGTCTCCAGGATACTGAGGAGAAGGATACTGAACCGGCATATGGAGAACGGTCTGAAGTGCGTTGATTCAGAGACAGTCTGGATCGGCCCCGGGGTAACCGTAGGATACGATGTCACAATCGACCCCTTTGTACAGGTATGGGGCAATTCTTCCATCGGCAGTTGTTCCAGACTGGGGAGTTTCTCTATTGTCAGGAACAGCATTATCGGGGAGAATGTCCATCTGTTGGGTCACGTGGTGCTGGATGACAGCATTGTCAGGGATAATGCCCTTGTCGGTCCCTACACGTTCGTCCGGGACGGAACCGAGATAGGGGAAGGCGCATTTGCAGGGAAATTTGTCGAGATCAAGAAGAGTTACATAGGGGACGGGGCCAAAGTTCCCCACCTCTCCTACATTGGGGATGCCACTGTCGGGAGGGGGAGCAACATCGGGGCGGGAACGATAACTTGCAACTTCGACGGTGAAAAAAAGAATCCCACCCGTATCGGCGAAGGGTGTTTTATTGGAAGCGATACTATGCTTGTCGCTCCAGTTACTCTCGGTGACCATGCCTGTACAGCGGCAGGTTCTGTTATCACCAGCGATGTTCCGGCCGGGAGCCTTGCAGTAGGAAGGACCAGGCAGAGGAATATCGAGGGGTGGGTTCACCGGCGCAGGAAGCCCGATGAGGGAGGAGAATGAGGGTGGCCTCAAAATTACGGGAACTCAAGATCTTTTCGGGCAGTGCACACCCACAATTCACGAGATCCATTTGCGAGAATCTCGGGGTGGGAGTAGCTACCGCCAATCTTTTCCGTTTTTCCGACGGGGAGATAGGCGTATCGGTGGAGGAGAGTGTAAGAGGGGCCGATGTATATGTGGTCCAACCCACGTGTAACCCTGTGAACGAGAATATAATGGAACTTCTGATCATGATCGATGTCATGCGCCGTGCTTCCGCCTACAGGGTAAACGTTGTCACACCCTACTTCGGATACGCCAGGCAGGACCGAAAGACCAAGGCCCGTGAGCCCATAACCGCAAAGCTTGTCGCCAACCTTATCGAAAAATCCGGGGCCGGAAGGGTCCTGGCAGCTGACCTTCACGCAGGTCAGATACAGGGGTTCTTCGACATCCCCGTTGACCATCTCACCGGGATACCCCTTCTGGCAGCCTACTTCCGGGATTTGCTGAAGAAGGATCTTGACGAGGAAAGGATAGTAGTAATATCCCCCGATATAGGAGGCGTAGTGAGGGCAAGGCGTTTTGCCGTGCATTTGAATGCGGACCTCGCCATTGTTGATAAAAGGCGTTCCCATGAGGTCGCCAACTTCAGCGAGGTCATGGAGATCATAGGGGATGTCAAGGGCAAAACGGCCATTCTTGTCGACGATATCATAGATACTGCAGGCACCATGGTACAGGCTGCCGAAGCACTGATAACCCGGGGGGCCAAAAAGGTATATGCCTGTGCCACCCACGGGGTGCTTTCAGGACCTGCAATAGAGAGGATCGAACGGTCACCCATTCATCAGGTGGTGCTTACAAACACTATTCCCCTGCCTGAGGAGAAACAGATAGACAAGATCAGCGTTTTGTCGATAGCACCGCTTTTCGCAGAGGCCATTAGCAGGATTCATTCCGATCATTCCGTGAGCATTCTTTTCAGGTAGATCGCTGCAACCTCTGTTCAATATCATCTAGGAGGGAGTTTCATGGACAAGAGTACAAGGATCAAACTCGAAACAAGAGAGATCACCGGCAAGCAGCACTGTAAAAAGGTCAGGAAGGAGGGCAAGATCCCGGGCGTACTTTACGGGCCGGGTTATCCAGGGTCTTTACCGTTCTACGTGACTGCCCAGAGCATAGCTCCTATTGCCAGATCCGGGCGTTGGGAGACCGCAAGGATAGATATTGAAACACCGGGGGGCAAGAAAGAACTCTGTCTCATGAGGGATCTTCAAAAAGATCCCCTTACGGGAAATATCCTCCACCTGGATCTTCTTCAGCTGAAGAAAGGGCACAAAGTCTCCGTCAACGTCCCGGTCGAGATCACCGGAAGGGAAAAGTGTGTGGGAATCAAACATGGCGGAGTTTTCGAACAGCTTATCCACGAAGTCGAGATGGAAGTACTCCCGCGGGAGATCCCGGATTCCATCGTGATCGATATTTCATCCCTTGCCGTTGAAGGGACAGTCCGTATCGCGGATGTGGATCTTCCCGAAAGCGCCGTGATAACTTTTGCGCCGGAAGAAGTAATAGTTGCAATAGCTCACGCAAGGGTCGAGGCCGAAGCCCCTGTCGGAGAAGGGGAGGAGGGGACCACCGAAGTGGAAGTGGTCGCCAAGGGCAAGGCAAAGGGAGAAGAGGAGGAGTAATTCTTTTTGAAACTGGTTGTCGGGCTCGGCAATCCAGGGGTCAGATATGCCTGGACAAGGCACAACGCCGGCTGGCATGTGCTTGACCTTCTTCGTGAAAGATTAAGTTCTCGCGAAAGATCCCGGTCCCTGGAGTCTATCCTCTGGGGACCAAGTTCTGTATCAGGTGAGCAGGTATTCCTGCTGAAACCGATGACCTACATGAACCTCAGCGGTGTTGCCGTAAAGAGGGCGTTCCACTCCCTTGACCTTGGGCTGGATGACATTCTGGTCATATACGACGATATTGCCCTCCCCTTAGGCCGTATCCGCCTGCGGGCCAAGGGTTCGGCAGGAGGGCATAAAGGCATGATCTCCATAATCGCCCACCTGGGATCCCTGGAATTTCCGAGGCTGAGGATCGGCATTGAGGGTGAGGATCCCCGCCGGGACTTGTCAGATTATGTTACCGGACCCTTTTCCCCTTCTGAAATGGCTGCCCTGCCAGGAATATGTGAAAGGGGGGCGGATGTGGTGCTCCTATGGATATCACGCGGCATTGAAGAGGCGATGAGGCAGGCCAATTCATCCCCTGGAGGGGAAGGTTGATCGTGAGTCCCGGAGAGGATCCGGAAAAAACCCCTTCCGCCAACAAGTCCATGAATAGTTTGAAGAGCGATCTGCCCGAAACTGCGAGGTCATTGAAAGACGTAGATACGACACTTTTTCCCCCTGTCCTGCACCTTCCTTCGGGACCTTCCTCATGGTGCTGGCTTCTCCGGGAAGAAGAAGGTCCGGTCCTGGCGATAGTGCCTGATCAGCAGAGGATGACAGAATTCGTTTCGGACTGGCAAACGCTTTTCCCTGAAAGGGATCTTCTTGTCCTGTCTGAAATACCCCTCACTCACGATCTTTTTGCAAGCGAGGCGCTTAGAATAGAAAGAGGACATACGGCAACTGCCTGGAAGGAGAAGGGCGGCTGTATCGTTGCTACCCCTCCGGGCATCCTGGCCCCAGTCCTTGTTTCCTCTGGGAGCGTTGACGTTTTTCCCGGGGGGAAACTGGGCAGGGACTATTTCCTGGAATGGGCTGCCCGTTCGGGGTACAGGCGTTCAGACCTGGTATGGCAGGAGGGGCAATTCGTAAGCCGCGGAAGTATAGTTGATATCTTTGACCCCTCTTATCGTTACCCCCTGAGGATAGAGTTCTTCGACGACAATATCGAGAGTATTCACCTTTTCAACCCGGAAAACCAGAGAAGCATTTCCCCTCTCGGGGCTACAAAGCTCCTTTCGCTTTCTGGGGGCATCGGAAGCAAGTTTATTGAAATGATACCTGCCGGAACGAAGGTGGTCTTTTTCGAACCATCCGGACTTGATCGTTCGGCAGAAGCCTACAGCTGGATATGGGACAGGATGGCATCCGAGACAGGGCAGCCCCCTTTGACCTCATGGGATAATATCAAGTCTCAGCTCAGGGATTTCAGCAACTACTCTGTAACAAGGGCTCTCCCCGGGACCGATATCCGGGTGCCTGTAATGGAGCTGCCTTCTTTCAGAGGCAAACTGGAAGCAGCAGAATCCCTCATGCGTGGCTGGCTTGCCGATGGCCTCAGGGTAAAGGTTTTCTCCTCCAGCCCATTGCTCAGGGAATGGGCTGGGAAAATGGAAGTCCGGGCAGAGGAAGGCTCTCTCTCCAGAGGTTTTGTGGACAGGGGAGAGAGGATCGTTTTCCTCTCCGACAGTGACCTGGTGGGGATCACTCCCGTTTCCAGGGGGGGAAGGATATCCCGGGTCCCTCCGAGGGAATGGGAGGACAGGATAGGTGAGCTCGATTACGTTATTCACGAGGATTACGGGGTAGCAAGGAACCTCGGGATAGAGCGCGTTACATCGGATGGAATGGATCGTGACTGTCTTGTTCTGCTCTTTGCCGAAAACAGGAGGCTCCTCCTCCCTCTGGTCCAGCTCTATAAGATCACACCGTTCCCGGCTCTTTCCGGTGATGATCCAGACCTTGACAGCCTGAGGGGAAACGCCTGGAGAAAAGCATCCGCCAAGGCCAGGGAGAAGGCCAGGGAGACGGCAAGACAACTGATGGCCCTGTATGCCGCCCGGGAGACCAGCAGGAAAGAACCGTTCCAGCCCGATGGGGAATTACTCGAACGGTTCGAAAGGGGTTTCCTTTTCCAGGAGACAGCCGATCAGGTTTCATCGGTTCTTGCAATTAAAAAGGATATGGAGGACCCCCTGCCGATGGATCGCCTTCTCGTCGGGGATGTAGGTTTCGGGAAAACAGAAGTAGCCTTCAGGGCTGCCGTGAAAGCTGCCGAGGGCGGAAGGCAGACAGCATTTCTGGTTCCCACGACATTACTTGCAGTTCAGCACTTTGAATCTTTTTCAGGCAGGATAGCAGGCCTGCCCATACGTGCGGAAGCCCTTTCCCGTTTTGTTCCCAGAAAGAGGCAGGAGGAGATAAGGAAAGAGATATCGGAGGGGCTCGTCGATGTGGTTTTCGGGACACACCGGCTGCTGCAGGGTGATATCACTTTCCGGAGGCTTGGTCTGATCATAATAGACGAGGAGCACCGCTTCGGGGTCCTTCACAAGGAGCGACTGAAAAGGCTGGATCCGGCCATCGATGTACTCAGTATATCTGCGACCCCGATCCCCAGAACACTTCACATGGCTCTCGGAGGGATCAGCAACATATCAATGATAACCTCCCCGCCTCACCGAAGGCAGCCCGTAATGACTTTTGTGGGGCCCTGGCGTGACGACATTTTCAGGGAAGCCATAATGAGGGAAAAGGCCAGGGGCGGTCAGGTCTTCTTTGTCCATAATCGCATAGAGACCATTGATGCCGTAGCTGAAAGGATCAGAGCTCTTTTCCCGGATATCAGGGTCGATGTTGTCCACGGGCGTATGGAAGAAAAGAAACTCGAGGAGGCCATGATCAAGTTCGTCCGCAGGGATACCGAAATACTGGTATGTACCACGATTATTGAAAGCGGGCTTGACCTACCCGGTGCCAATACTCTTATAGTTGACAATGCCCAGGATCTTGGACTGGCCCAGATGTACCAGCTCAGGGGCAGGGTCGGCAGGAGGGAAGAACAGGCTTTTGCATTTTTCTTCTATCCCCATGACAGAACTGTACCTCCAGAAGCGGTTGAAAGACTTGAGGCCATAGCTGAGATGAACGATCTGGGCGGAGGTTTTGCCCTGGCGAAGAGGGATATGGAGATACGCGGCGGGGGGCAGATAATAGGCACAAGGCAGCATGGGCATGTTGAGCGGATAGGTTATCAAACCTACTTCAAAATCCTAGAAGAGGAGATCTCTGCCGAGGCGGGCAAGACCGCTTCGCCCGCGGTGAGGATGGAGATCCGCCTCCCGGTTGTCCTGCCAAGCTCCTATGTCCCTCAATCGAGTGTCAGGATCGCCCTTTTCAGGAGGCTCTTAAGGATCGATAACATCGAGGAAGCTTCCGAACTCGAAAACGAGATCAGGGAACGTTTCGGTCCAGTACCTCAGTCGGTGTCTTTCATGATCGATTCCGCCAAGGTGAGATCCCTGGGGAATGTACATGGGTTACAATACGTCCGTTGTTCCCTGAAAGATACCCAGGTCGGCGGTGGCCCGGCAAATCTTGAGGCGGTTGGCCGGGACCTGCGTGGATGGATGGTCACTTCCCGGGGGGTACTGACCGGCCCAGGCGGTTACCGGGGAATGAGGGAACTTGCGGATGTTCTTGTCAGGATCACAAATAAGGGGTTTCCGGAGGAATGCAATGGATAACATCGATATGGTGAAGGATGAGGTCGAAAGGCTGCTTTCCATTATGAAAAAACTGAGAGAACCCGGTGGATGCCCATGGGACAGGGAGCAGGATCTTCTGTCGCTCCGGCCCTATATCCTTGAAGAGGCATATGAACTTGTCGATGCCATAGAGCATAATGATCCTTCATCCATATCCGAAGAATGCGGCGATCTGCTTCTTCAGGTAGTTTTTGTCGCCCGTATCTGCATGGAGGAGGGACTTTTCGAGTTGGCCGACTCAATCAGGGGGTTGAACGAAAAGCTCCTGAGGCGCCACCCCCATGTTTTCGGCAACGAAACTATAGATACCAGCTCAGGTGTCCGAAAGAACTGGGACATGATCAAGCAGGGTGAAAGACGCAGGAAAAGGGAGGATTCATCCCTTTTTGCAGGTATACCACCCAGCCTTCCGGCCCTTGTAAAATCCCGACAGATACAGGAAAGGGTCTCCAAGGTCGGGTTCGACTGGAAGGAAGGGGACCTTAAACCTCTAATGGACAAAGTTCAGGAAGAGATAGGCGAACTACAAGAAGCTTTGGCTTCATCTGACATGGACCATATCGAAGAAGAGATGGGGGATATATTCTTCATCCTGGTAAACCTTTCCAGGCATCTTGGGATCGAGGCCGAATTCTGTCTTCAGGGAGCCAACAGGAAATTCGAGGAGCGGTTCAGGCTCATTGAAGAAGTCGTCGAACGGGGCGGCAGACCATGGTCTGATTATTCCCTTGAAGAGCTGGAGGTTCTCTGGGACAATGCGAAGAGAGAGAGATCTGTCGGGAAGGCCCGAAAAGAGATCCCTTCGGAGGTGACAAAATGAGCAGTAAGCGAGAGCAGAAAAGTTCGACCTCAAAAGCCGAAAAGCCCGTTGTGGAGAAACAGGGGGAAAGAAAGAGGGAGATCCTTCAAAGAAAGATAGGGATAACAGAGACAGCCCTGAGGGATGCACATCAGTCAATAATGGCGACAAGGCTCAGGACGGAGGATATGGTCCCCGTTGCCGAGCAGATGGATGATTTAGGCTATCACTCCCTGGAGGTCTGGGGAGGCGCCACGTTTGACACATGCATGCGTTTTCTGGACGAGGATCCCTGGGACCGGTTGAGAACCCTCAGAAAATGCTTTAAAAAGACCAGGCTGCAGATGCTCCTCAGAGGGCAGAACATAGTCGGTTACAGGCACTACGCCGATGATGTCGTCAGGGAGTTCGTTAAAAGAGCAGTAGGAAACGGCCTGGATATTATCCGCGTCTTTGACGCGCTCAACGACCTGAGGAACATGGAAGTTGCAGCCGACCAGGTAAAAAAGGAAGGTTCCCACCTTCAGATGTGCATATCCTTTACCATATCTCCGATGCATACTCTCGAAGCCTTTTCCGATATGTCCCTCAAAATGAAGAAAATGGGGGCAGATTCCATATGCATCAAGGACATGGCCGGTCTTCTTGGTCCCGTCGATGCCTACGAACTCGTTAAAGCTATCAAGAAGAAGACATCCCTGCCCGTCCAGGTCCACTCACATTACACCAGCGGGATGGCCTCCATGGCATATCATGCTGCAGTTCAGGCCGGGGCAGATGTGATAGACTGTGCCATTTCACCTTTCGCAATGGGGACAAGTCAACCTGCAACTGAGACCATGGTCGCGGCCCTTGCCGGAGGAGAGTTCGAGACAGGCATCAAACTGGAAAAACTGGTGCCCGTTTCCGCTTACTTCAAGGACCTCAGGGAGAAATACAGCAAACTGATCATGGGCCTGGAGGGCGTGGATATCAATGTCCTTATCTACCAGATACCGGGTGGCATGTACTCCAACCTTGTCAGCCAGCTTAACGAACAGAATTCCCTGGACAAACTTCAGGATGTGCTTAGAGAGGTGCCGAAAGTACGCAAAGAGATGGGATATCCCCCCCTTGTTACGCCGACGAGCCAACTTGTAGGAACCCAGGCGACCCTTAATGTTCTTATGGGCGAAAGATGGAAAATGGTATCCAAGGAAGTCAGGAACTACTTCATGGGCTATTACGGCACTCCTCCTGGACCACTTGACAAGGAGGTCCAGAAGAAAGTCATTGGCGACGAGAAACCTATTACCTGCCGGCCCGGTGAAGTTCTGGAACCGGAACTCCCGGGGGTATACGAGGCTATGGGACCCTGGATCATGCAGCCCGAGGATGCCTTGAGCTATGCACTGTTCCCTGCGGTGGCCAAGGATTTCCTGGTCAATAAGTTCGCAAGGGAGAACCTGCGAGATGTGGGTCTGGAACCTCTGGTAGAAGATGCAGCATATCCGCTTTAACTTATGATGAATGTGCTACTATTCCATGGTAGAGGCAAAGAGGATTGGATATATGATCGGGGGAATCATGATTGGACGTTGAAGAAAAAGCAAGGCTGGTGATCGAAAAGGATGTAAGACCCGCCCTTCAGGGGCATGGCGGCGACATAGAAATGGTCGGCTACGATAAGGATTCTTCCATCCTTACCGTCAGGCTGAAGGGGGCTTGCGGTGGTTGTCCCTTTGCCGCAGAAACACTCCGTTCACAGGTTGAAGCCGTGCTGAGGGAGGAAATCCCGGAGATAGAAAAGGTCGTCAGGGTTCAATGAATCACAAGAACAGCGTTAAATCTTTGGGAAGGGACCAGCACGGGCCTGGAACCGGCGCTGTTGACGCTGTCAACGAAGAGACTCTTTCCCGGTTGCTGGGTGCCAGGGACGAGAATCTCAGGCTGATAGAGGAACGTTATCCCGTAAGGCTTGCAGTCAGGGAACAGTCCATTTCCGTACAGGGTCCTGACCTCGACGTGGTCGAACTGGTATCAGGTCTTCTGAAACAGCTTGTGGGTATTGCCAGAAAAGGGCACGTCTTGAGACCGGCAGAAGTTACTTACGCGATGAACATTTTTGCCGAGCAGGGAGTCGTCGACCTGCTGCCGATGTATGAAGACGTGATATGCATCACCTACCGGGGCAAACCTGTTCGTCCCAGAACCAACGGGCAGAAACGATATATTGACGCCATCAGGAAAAATGACGTTCTTTTCGCTGTCGGTCCGGCTGGTACAGGCAAGACATACCTGGCGGTGGGTCTTGCGGTAGCGGCCCTCAAGGAGGGCAAGGTAAGCCGGGTTGTCCTTGTCCGCCCCGCAGTAGAGGCAGGGGAAAGCCTTGGCTACCTGCCGGGCGACCTGAGAGAAAAGGTCGAACCCTACCTGAGGCCTCTCTATGATGCCTTTTACGAAATGTTCTCTCCCGAGAGGTTCATGAAATACGTGGAGAAGAAAGTGATAGAGATAGCCCCCCTGGCCTATATGCGAGGAAGAACTCTTAATGACAGTTTTATAATTCTCGATGAAGCCCAGAACACTACTCCCGAACAGATGAAGATGTTCCTGACCAGACTGGGTTTCGGGTCCAGGGCGGTGGTCATAGGGGACATCACGCAGATAGACCTGCCGACGGGGAAGGAGTCAGGACTTAAGGTGGTCAGGAACATTCTCAAGGGGATCCCAGGGATAGATTTCATAGCCCTTGACAAGAATGATGTGGTCAGGCATGAAGTCGTCCAGAAAATAGTGCAGGCATACGAGGAATATGAGCAGAAAAAGAAATGACGCGTCTCTGGTCTCCCTGATAGTCGATAAGGCAGGGAAGATCGCCAGCGAGAGGGAGTACAGGTACCGGTGGGCAGCCACAATTATTCTGGTAGCCGCCGCCTCTGCCGTTCTGGTGATCTCCTGGTGGGCAAGTGACGGGATGGGCTCTTTCCGGGTCGGCGGGCCTGCTCCCCAGACGTTCTATGCCCATTCAAGGATGAGGATCGTCGATGAGAGCGCCACAAGGGCATTAAGGGAACAGCGGATGTCCGATATCGGAGGCGTACTCGTCCGTGACAGGCGTTTTCCCGAAGAGGTAAACCGCAAGTTCGCCTCCCTTGAACGGGGTGATTTTCACTCCGTCCTTCCCGGGTCCCTTGCAGGGATACTGGAGGAACTTCCTGCCGGATCATTGGAAAGGATCGTTTCCGTTTCTTCTGGAATAGCTGTCCGGATACTGGGATCTCCGGATCCAGCCGGGTCGGAGACAGAAAGTATCTGGAATGACCTGGGTGCCTCCGGGATGTCGATAGCCGAACAGAACCTGGCATTCCAGATCCTGGACCATATCATGGGGGGATCAATGACGATCGACCCCGATTTCACCAGGGAGTTCAGGACCCAGGTCTCTTCAGAGGTGCTACCTGTCGAAAGGGTGCTCGCTGTGGGTGACACAATTGTCAGGATGGGTGAGACAATATCCCCTGAAATGGCGATAATCCTTCGCGCCCAGGGGTACCCCGAGATGACATTCCCATGGAATACACTCATATTCGTGATCCTTGGTGTTTCCTTGTGGACTTCCTGGATGTGGTGGTACGCACGGCGAAGGGAGTTCAATTTCGATACCCAGGAATGGGGCTTCATCGTTGCCATCCTTTTGTCGGGGTGGGTCGCCATGTTCCTTTCATACCATTATGCCGGAAACGGTCTTGGAGTTATTTCCCTGGCCGGCTGGGCCTATCTGGGTCTTACGGGGTCCTTTGCCTTTCACCTGGTCCTTTGGGGGGGGATCATAGGTTCCGTTGTCTCTTCCGGCAGTTCTTCCGTGGTGCTTATGCTTTCAGTTTTTGCCTCCGGCATCACTGCCAGTGCAGGCTACATCATCATGAGAAAGATCACCAGCAGATATGACCTTGTCAGGCGCCTTTTCCTTCTCGGGATATGCCTGGTGGCAGGAGCTTTTATTATTGGTTGGGGGCTTTACCTGCCTTCGGACCACCGGGTCCTGGTTTCGCTTCTTCTTTCGGCAGCAGTGTGGGTCCTGGTCACTCTGGCCGCGCTCCCCCTGTGGGAAAAGCTTTTCGATATCCTTACCCCTATCCGGCTGGTAGACCTTACTCACCCTTCGCACCCCCTTCTGAAAAGACTCCAGATCGAAGCGCCTGGCACTCATCATCATTCATTGATGGTGGGAACCCTGGCAGAGGCTGCTGCTGAGAGGCTTAAACTGAACCCCCTTCTTGTCAAGGCAGGTGCTTCCTTCCATGACGTGGGCAAACTGAGGCGCCCCCAGTTCTTTGTCGAGAACCAGCAGACAGGGCAGAATCCACACGATGAACTTGCACCCACCCTTTCGGCCCTGATAATTATTTCCCATGTCAGGGAGGGCCTTGAAATGGCCAGGCAATACGGGATACCAAAGAAGATCAGGGTTTTCATCAAGGAGCATCATGGGGATACATGTCTTCATTATTTTTACCGGAAAGCCCTGAACATGGATCCCGACCTTCAGATGGACCAGTTCTGCTATCCCGGTGAACGTCCCAAAAGCCGTGAATCGGCAGTCGTTATGCTGGCCGATTCCCTTGAGGCAGCAGTCAGGGCCGCTGCAAGTGATATCACAGATCCACGTGAACTTGAAGAGATAACCAACGAGGTTATCGAGACTAAGATATCAGAGTCCCAGCTTTCAGATGTACCGCTTACTTTCCAGGATCTCACACGGATAAAGTCGGCCTTTATCGATACCCTGAAACACATGTACCACACGAGAAAGGTTACACCCATAGGGCCAGGCGAACGGGCGGAGGTGTCGTGATGCGTTTTGTAGTTGAGGTTTCCGGGTCCCTTTCAGGTCCTCTGCCTGACAGGTTCCCTGAGAGGGCCCATCTGGCCCTTGCCCCCGTCGTAGAGGAACTGGTTCGGGAACACTGCCGTGAGGGTGTCATACCCGATGATGTCTTTCTGTCCATAGAGTTCATTGATGAAGAAGGGATGAGGGAACTGAACATGCGGTTCCTCGGAGAAGACTCACCTACTGACGTGCTTGCCTTTCCGATATATACCTCTGATGGAGGGTTCTCTTTTCCTGGAGATATCCCTGCCTGCCTTCTCGGGGATATCGTGGTATGTTTACCGAAGGTCGAGGAAAACGCTCTCCAGGCAGGGCTTCCCTTCCTGAGGGAATTGTCCCTGGTGCTTGTTCACGGACTTCTGCACCTTTTCGGTCTTGACCATGACACAGAAGAGCGAAGGACCGACATGTGGAGAACACAGGAATTGTATTGGGATACAATTGAACACAGGCTTTCCTTCCCGGCCGGGCCGGAAAGGAATGATAAAAAGGAAAGGATTGATCAGTAGGTGAACGAAGAGGTTGCCCGAAGTATAGTAATTCTTGTGGTGCTTCTCCTCTTTTCTGCATTCTTCAGCAGCAGCGAGACTGCCATAACATCTATCGGGAGGGGGAAACTCCTGGCGATCCAGGAAATGAACCCCCAGAGGCGTAAGGGGATCGAGTGGCTCATCTCGGACATGCAGAGAGCGCTGACAGTGATACTGATAGGAAACAACCTGGTCAATATTGCCGCTAGCGCTGTTGCGACTGCCCTTGCCGTAACTCTTATCGGGGCGAAAGGACTTCTGGTTGCCGTAATTTCAATGACCATCGTTATTGTTATCTTTGGGGAGATCCTGCCGAAAAGCATCGCCATATTGAAACCCGACGGTATAGTATCAACGGCCCTTCCCTTCCTGAGATTCATCAACATAGTCTTCTCTCCGCTTATCTGGGTTACCGTGGGCATGGTCAAATTCCTGGGGTCTCTGGTGAAGGTTGACCTTTCCTCCCAGCACCCTTTCGTTACCCGCGAGGAGATCGAACAGATGGTCAACATAGGGGAGGCCTCCGGGGTGTTCGAAGAAGAGGAACGCCGTATGATCCACGGGGTTATCTCCTTCGAGGAAACCAGGGTTTACGAGATCATGATACCCCGGACCGATATGATCGCTGTCCCGGGTGACATAAGTGTAAGCGAATCTATCCCGGTTTTCCGTGAGTGTGGACATTCCAGGCTTCCTGTTTACGACAGGAACCCTGACCATATCCTGGGGATACTTTATGTCAAGGACCTCATAGGGGCCTTCATGACCGGCGACACCGACACTCCCGTATCATCCCTTGTAAGGGAAGCGCTTTTTGTACCAGAGACAATGAAAATTGCGGACCTGTTCGATGTCATGAGGGGCAAGAGGGTCCATATTGCGATCGTTATTGATGAATACGGGGGTACGGCAGGACTCGTCACCCTTGAAGACCTCATAGAAGAGATAGTGGGCGAGATCCAGGACGAATACGACGACGAAAGTGCCCTGATACAGAAGGAACCCGACGGAAGTTACCTGGTGAGAGGGCAGATGGGACTGGAAGACCTCAGTGAAATGCTGGGCTATCCTTTCGAATCCAGCGACATGGACAGCCTGGGAGGACTGGTCCTTTCCCTTGCAGGCCGTTTCCCGGACAAGGGGCAGAGGCTTCCTTACGGACATTGGGAGTTCCAGGTCCTGGAAGTTGAGGATCACAGGATAAAGTTGGTAAGAATATCTCCGATGGATGACCTTTACAGGATAGGCGAGGGAGTCGAATGAAACATATAGAAGAAATAGTGCTTTTCCCCGGCATCTCTGCTGAAATGCTTCTCGACGAGGCCAGAGAGGCAAGAAAGAACTCCTATTCGCCCTATTCGGGTTTTCCTGTCGGAGCGGCCGTCCTTTCCGATGACGGCAAGATCTTCCGCGGCTGCAATATCGAGAACGGGAGCTATGGATTGACCATCTGTGCCGAGCGCAACTCCATATCCGTTATGGTAGCTTCAGGGAGGCGCAAGCCTCTTGCCGTTGGGATAGTGGGAAAAACCGGGGAACCGTGTCTTCCCTGCGGGGCCTGCAGGCAGTTCATGGCTGAATTCAACCCCTCCATGAAGGTCATCCTGGAGGATGGGAGAGGCGGCTCCGAGGTGATCACCCTTGAAAAGCTTCTCCCGAGACCTTTCCTGTTGGGAGATACAGGTATATGACGGAGACCGGCATTGCCAGATCAGGGGTCGTTGCTGTGATCGGGAGGCCCAATGTGGGAAAATCAACCCTGATCAACGCCATAGTAGGCGGAAAGGCCGCGATCGTTTCCGATAAACCACAGACCACAAGGAACATTATCAGGGCTGTTGTCAACGCTCCCCGGGGGCAGGTGGTTTTCGTAGATACCCCGGGGCTTCACCGTCCCCTTCACGAACTGGGCCGCTATATGAAAAGAAAGGCCTCCGAATCCCTGGAAGGCGCAGACGCCGTATGCTATATCGTGGAGGCTTCCGATACTAGGATCAGCAAGGCCGATGAAATAATTCTGGAGATACTGGAAAAGGTCACGGTTCCGGTGATCCTGGTGGTCAACAAGATCGATGCCGTTAATCCCGCACTTGCGGGTGACGTATGGAAACATTACCTGGAAAAGATGAACCCGGCTGAAGCAGTAATGATCTCTGCCCTGAAGGGCGAGAACCTTGACGGGCTTCTCGACAGGATATTCGACCTTATGCCCGAGGGACCGCCTATTTTTGAGGATGACAGGTTCGTTGACTGCACGGAACGCTTCCTTGCAGCGGAAACGATCAGGGAACAGGTCCTTCGCCAGACAGAACAGGAAGTTCCCCACAGCGTTGCCGTGATCGTCGAGGAATTCAAGTCGCCCGAAGAATTTCCGGAGAGACGCAATCTTCTTGTGAGCGCCACGATATATGTCGAGAGAAACGGCCAGAAGGCTATTCTTATCGGAAAAGGCGGTTCAAGGCTGAAAAGTATCGGGGAGGCAGCGAGAAAGGAACTCGAGGATATTTTCGGGTTTGACGTTTACCTGGACCTATGGGTCAAGGTAAGACCGGGCTGGAGAAATTCACTGACAGAACTACGGAGAATGGGTTACCTGTAGGGGAGTTGCGCTGTTGGACAGAAAACCGGGCCAGGGCCTGTTAAGGGAACGCGGGGTCGTACTCAGGAGCAGTGATTCGGCCGAGGGGGACAGGAGCATCTATGTCCTTCTTGAGAATGAAGGGCCCCAATGGCTGCTGGCACCAGGTGCAGCCCGCGGGAGGGTCAGGTTCGGCGGCTCCACGGACCCTCTTGTGTGGGGCACTTTCCATGTCTACCGGGGGCCAAACAGATGGTATCTCAGGGATATAGATGTCCGGAAGGATTTCTGGCCGCTAAGGAGATTTTCCACTAAAATACGCAGGGCAGTCGGGTGGGCCTCTTCTCTGGTAAAATACACACTTCCAGGTCATCCCTGCAACGAATTGTTGCCTGTGTTTTACTGGTCATTGTGCCTGCTGGAGGGATCCGATCTCAGGGAAGACCTTGCGGGGTGGAGATTCTACTGGAGGTGGCTGAGATCATGGGGTATCGCTCCAGACCTTGACAATTGCCAAAGCTGTGGAGCTTTGCTCGAAGAAGCGTTATTTTGCGGGGAATCCCTTCTCTGCCGTAAATGTTCGGGCAGCAGGAAAGGGATAGATCTCGAACGGAAGGATCTCTGCGAACTGAGAGCCTCTTCGGAAATGTGTCACGAAGACTTCCTGGCGAACGCAGGACGCTTCAGCATCTCTTCGGAAAAAACAGCATCCGCGGCAAGGATCCTTGAAAGGATCCTTGCAGACAGGACTTGATGCAACTGTAAAAGGAGGAATACTAAGGTGAACCTGCAGGAGATCGTTATGCGCCTTGAACGGTTCTGGGCCGAACAGGGATGCATAATCCAACAGCCTTACGATATCGAGGTCGGGGCGGGGACAATGAACCCGGCCACCACGCTCAGGGTCCTGGGACCCGAGCCCTGGAGGGTAGCCTACGTTGAGCCCTCAAGAAGACCCACTGACGGAAGGTATGGGGAGAACCCGAACCGCCTTCAGCATTATTACCAGTTCCAGGTGATCATCCAGCCTGCCCCTGAAGAGATCCAGGAAATGTACCTCGAAAGCCTCAAGACCCTGGGGATAGAACCCGGAGACCACGATATTCGTTTTGTCGAGGATGACTGGGAGTCTCCGACAATTGGCGCATGGGGTCTTGGGTGGGAGGTCTGGCTGGACGGAATGGAGATCACCCAGTTCACCTACTTCCAGCAGGTGGGCGGGGTCGACATGGACCCTGTTGCTGCGGAGATAACCTACGGTATAGAGAGGATCGCCATGTTCGTCCAGAAAGTTGACAGCGTCTATGACCTTGAATGGGTAGGGAAGGTCCGGTACGGGGATGTACATCATCGCGGAGAGGTTGAGCACTCCACCTATAACTTTGAGGTCTCCGACACGGATATGCTTTTCAGGCTCTTTTCAATGTACGAAGCTGAAGCCAGGAGGACAATTGCAGAAGGGCTTGTTCTGCCCGCTTACGATTACGTTCTGAAATGCTCCCATACATTCAACCTTCTCGATGCACGCAACGCCATCAGTGTCACCGAAAGGACCGGCTTCATTTCAAGGGTCAGGGCGATAGCCAGCGCATGTTGCGAAGCCTATGTGAAACAAAGAAAGGACATGGGCTTTCCTCTTATGAATAAATTTGAACCAAGGGCCGGGAGGTAGGACGATGAATTACAGGGATCTGCTTCTGGAGATAGGAACAGAAGAAATACCGTCCAGGTTCATCTCCCCTGCCCTTTCGGCAGTCTCGGAAGCCGCCGCAGAAGAGTTCAAGGCCGAAAGGTTGACCTTTGAAAAGATACAGGTGCTGGGTACTCCAAGAAGGATCGCAATTATTGTCCGTTCCCTGGCGCTCAAACAGGAGGACAAAACGGAGGAATTCAGGGGCCCGGCCTGGGGGAGTGCTTTCGATGCAAGCGGCAACCCTGCCAAGGCTGCCAAAGGATTTGCCCGAAGCAAGGGTGTTGAGGTCGAGGCCCTGGAGAAAAGGGTAGTGGGGGAACAGGAATTCGCTGTGGCTGTTGTCAGGCAGGAGGGCAAGGACACCCGGGAGATCCTGCCGGGACTCCTTGGTAAGGTGGCGAGGAGTATCACTTTCCCCAAAAGCATGTACTGGGACAGCACTTTTAACCGTTTCGCCAGGCCTGTAAGGTGGCTTCTGTCGATCTATGGCGAAGAATATGTGAGCGTCGAGTTCGGTACCGTCCGTTCCGACCGTTTCACCCGAGGTCACCGTTTCATGGGTCAGAAAAAGATAGAGATCGCCAGCGTGGGGGAATACCTGGAGAAGCTTCACGACAATTTTGTGATCGCCGATCCCGGAAAACGCAGGGAGAAGATGCTTTCAGGCGTTTCCGCCATAGAAAAAGAGATCGGAGGAAAGGCGGTACTTGACAGGGACCTTGTCGAGGAGAACCTTTTCCTTGTGGAATACCCCGTTCCTTTTTACGGTTCTTTCGACCAGTCCTTCCTTGAGATCCCTGAGGAAGTCCTTATAACTAGCATGAAGAATCATCAGCGCTATTTTCCGGTCCGCGACGGAGCCGGAGCTTTGAAACCCTTTTTCATAGGGGTAAGCAACAACCGGGCGACCAATATGTCTGTGGTCAGGGAGGGAAATGAGCGGGTACTGAAGGCCAGGCTATCCGACGCGGCTTTTTTCTGGGCGGAAGACCAGAAAGTGCCTCTTTCCGCCAAAGTTGATTCGCTTAAAAAAGTCATTCATCACGAGAAACTGGGCACAGTGTTTGAGAAGGTTGCCCATGTCCGGGAGCTTTGCGGTCTGCTATGCGGAAAACTCCACTTATCAAAGGCAGATACCAGGCTGGTGGACAGGGCAGTTTATCTTTCCAGGGCAGACAACGTGACGGACATGGTGTACGAATTCCCTGAACTGCGAGGAGTAATGGGTAGGGAATACGCCTTAAGGAACGGTGAAGATCCCAGGGTTGCACTCGCGCTTTACGAGCAGTACCTGCCTGCCTTTTCCGGAGACAAAACCCCTTCGGACGTGATAGGAGCTGTCCTTGGCATCTGTGAAAGGATCGATACTATAACAGGCGGGTTCAAGGCGGGGCTCCAGCCCTCCGGGTCCCAGGACCCATACGGCATCAGAAGGGCTTCGAGGACTGTGAACGAGATCATCTGGGGTGTGGGCATGGATGTTAATGTGGCCGAAATGCTGGAACTTTCCTCGGAGAACAGGGGTCTTTCGCAGGAAGATAGAGATGCGGTCCTGGAATTTACCCACCAGAGGCTGCACAACCAGCTAAGGGAAAGAGAGTTCTCTCACGAAATGACAACCCTGGCGATCTCGGTAACCGGCTCCAGACCGATGCAGACCCTCAGATTTCTTGAGGCCTTTCGGGAGATACAGGGTGCCGACTGGTTCCGGGGACTGATTATTTCTGCTGTCAGGGTAAGGAATATCCTCCAGAAGTCTGAAACATCCGACCATGTCCTTGACGTGGGACTTTTCCGCGAGGATGCGGAAAGGGAACTTTTCGAGGCAGTGGACTCCCTGTCCATTCAGGTTGCGGATGCTGTCAACAGCTGTGACTGGGACAGGTTGACCAAGATACTTGCAAAGCTTGAACCCTTTATCACTGTATTTTTCGACAAGGTTCTGGTAATGGACAAAGATGAGCTGATCAGAAACAATAGGATCGCCCTTCTTGAAAGGTGCAATCGGCTTTTTGAGACTTCCGGGGATCTTGGGCTGCTCAAGACATGACTGTCATGAAGACTATCATGAGATACGGGAGGTTCGAGTAATGCAGCCGAACGACCAGCAACCCTTGATGCAGGTCTTTGTGGTATCCGATTTTACCGGGGAGACAGCCGAACATGTAGCGAAGGCGGCATTGAGCCAGTTTGCAGCCGACTCGATCACACTCCAGAGATACAGGTATATCAACAACAAGGAAAGGGCCCTCGAGGTTCTGGAGCAGGCAGAAAGTGAAAAGGCCATTGTAATATGCACCCTCGTGGACCATGATCTGAGGCGCTGGTTCGTGGACAAAGCTCTGTACCAGGGAACAGAAGTGGTGGATATCCTCGGTCCCATTCTCGATGTGCTGGAAAAACGTCTTGATCACCCTCCCCTGGAAACTCCCGGACTCATGCGCAGAATGGACGAGGAATATTTTAAAAGGGTCAAAGCCATCGAATTTGCTATCAAGTGCGACGATGGAAGGTGTGCCGAACATCTTCTGGCCGCTGATGTTGTGATCCTGGGCGTTTCCAGGACAAGCAAGACTCCCCTTTGCATGTACCTTGCCCACAGAGGGTTCATGGTCGGCAACGTCCCACTCATTCCGGAGACCGAACCCCCGAAGGAGATCTTTGAAATAGCTCCTGAAAAGGTGTTCGGACTTACCGTACAGCCGGAAAAACTGGTCGATATAAGAAGAGAGAGATTGAAACTCCTGGGTCTGGACTCCGAGATATCAAACTATGCCCAGTGGGAAAGAGTGGAAGAAGAACTGCAGTTTGCAAAGAACCTGATGAGGAAGATCGGATGCCGCATCCTCAATGTTACCAACAGGGCCATAGAGGAAACTGCCCAGGAGATCCTTGATTACCTGAGGGCATAAGAAAAAACTTTTCAGGGAGGTCGAACGGAATGTCCGGATCTGTAAAAGACGGAAAAAGATACGTATTCCATTTTACTGAAGGCAGTGCTGAACAGAGATCCCTGCTTGGCGGAAAAGGGGCAAACCTTGCCGAGATGCTCAGGATAGGGCTTCCTGTCCCCCCGGGTTTCACTATCACCACAGAAGCCTGTCTTGAATATCTCAAGAAAGGCGACTCCTTCCTTGATGATATCTGGGAAGAGATAAAGGCCTCAGTGAATAACCTTGAAAAGGAAACAGGAAAGGTTTTCGGGGGAGACAAAAACCCTTTGCTTGTCTCTGTACGTTCCGGTGCTGCAGTTTCGATGCCTGGAATGATGGATACCGTGCTGAACCTTGGGTTGAACGGAGATTCCGTCAAGGCCCTGGCTGCCGGGTCAGGAGACGAAAGATTCGCCCTGGACAGCTACAGGAGATTTATACAGATGTTCTCCAACGTAGTCCTGGGGCTTGACGGTTCCATTTTCGAGAATGTGCTTCACCAGGTAAAGAAAGATCTTAAAGTATCCTATGATTTTGAGATCACGGCCCCGGTGTGGAGAGATGTGATCGGGAAATTCCTGAGGATGGTAAAACAGGAATCAGGTTCGCCCTTCCCGGAAGACCCGTGGGTCCAGTTGAAGAGATCCGTCGAAGCCGTTTTCCGCAGCTGGAAGAACCCCAGGGCAGTCACTTACAGGAGGATCAACAAGATCCCCGACGACCTGGGGACCGCTGTCAACGTAATGACCATGGTATTCGGAAATCTTGGAGAAGATTGCGGCACCGGTGTCTGTTTTACCAGGAACCCTTCTACAGGAGAGAAGAAACTTTACGGTGAGTTCCTCGTCAACGCCCAGGGGGAAGATGTTGTAGCCGGAATAAGAAACCCCAATCCGATCGAAGAATTCGGGGACAAACTTCCCGAGGCAAACAGCGAACTTCACAGGATTGCAGATCTTTTGGAGAAGCATTACAAGGATGTTCAGGATATCGAGTTTACTGTGGAGCGCGGAAAACTCTACATGCTTCAGACAAGGAACGCCAAAAGAACAGCGAAAGCGGCAGTCAGATCGGCCGTGGAAATGCATGCCGAAGGGCTTATCGACAGGGCTACGGCTGTCTCCCGTGTCACACCCGACCAGGTTGAACAGCTGCTCCACCGGCAGATCGACCCGGAGGCTAAATTTGAAGTTGCAGCCAAAGGCCTGCCTGCCTCTCCTGGCGCTGCTGTCGGGATAGCTGTCTTCGATGCTGACGAAGCTGAAAAAGTTGCCCAGTCGGGGCAGCCAGTGATCCTTGTGAGGCCGGAAACTACTCCCGATGATATCCACGGCCTTTATGCCGCTCAGGGTGTCCTGACGAGCAGGGGGGGGATGACCAGTCATGCGGCAGTTGTCGCAAGGGGACTTGGCAAGCCCTGCGTTTCAGGGTGCGAGTCCGTTGTGATCGATGTTTTGAAAGGAGTTATGACCATCGGCGACAGGTCGTTTAAAAAGGGGGAAACAATAACTATCGATGGGTCAAAGGGGCATGTTATCATCGGCGAGGTGCCCCTCGTCCAGCCATCTTTTACAGATGATTTCCGCTCCCTCCTTGATATTGCAGATACCATCTCCGACCTTCAGGTCTGGGCAAACGCCGATACTCCAGAGGACGCTGAAAGGGCCAGGTCCTTCGGCGCACGCGGCATAGGTCTTTGCCGAACGGAGCACATGTTCATGGCCACTGACAGGCTGCCCGTCATGCAGGAGATGATCCTCGCCAGGGACAAGGCGTCCAGGGTAAAAGCCCTGGACCGTCTGAAGGTGATGCAGAAAGAGGATTTCAGGGGGATATTCAAGGCCATGGATGGCCTTCCTGTTACTATAAGGCTTCTTGATCCGCCACTTCACGAATTCCTTCCAAAGGAGCATGAACTCAGGGATACCATCTCCTCCATAAAGTCCGACAGCGAGTCTTCCAATGACGACCTTATAAGGGCAGAAGCGATCCTGGCGAGGGTTCTGTCCCTCCAGGAGAACAACCCCATGCTGGGATTCAGGGGCTGCCGTCTCGGGCTTGTTTATCCTGAGATATACCAGATGCAGATAGCCGCAATTATTGAGGCCGCCTGTGAGCTGAAAAAGGAAGGTATTGACGTCAAGCCCGACATTATGATGCCTCTAGTAGGCACCCGGGAGGAGATGAAACGTCTGCTCTCCATGGTCAACGATCTTGCTTCGGAGATAATTCGCAGGTACGGCCTTGAAGACCTTCACTACCTTGTGGGCACAATGATAGAGGTCCCCCGTGCCGCGCTTGTCGCCGGGAATATTGCCGAGTTTGCCGAATTCTTCAGTTTTGGCACCAATGACCTTACCCAGACGACCTTTGGCTACTCGAGGGATGACGCAGAGGGCAAATTCCTTGCCCAGTACGTCAACGACGGGGTTCTTCCTGAAAATCCCTTCCACGTACTGGACCGGGAGGGCGTCGGAAGGCTTATGAGCATTGCGGCAAAAGAGGGGCGGGAGGTTCGGCCCGACATTCAGATAGGCATCTGCGGCGAACATGGGGGAAACCCGGAAAGCATAGCATTCTGTCACCAGCTGAAACTGAATTATGTCAGCTGTTCACCCTTCAGGATTCCTGTCGCGAGACTGTCGGCAGCCCACGCGAAAATGGGAAAGATCGACTGAGGGTAGCAATGACCGTATCAAAGGATAAAGATAAGGAGGGGGCCGTCCCTGATGGACGGCCCCTGTCCAAAGGAGCAGGCCATGACAAAAGAACCTCCCAGAGTCCGTTGGGAAAAGATAGAAAGGATCATCCTCAAACCTTACGCAGCTTTCAGTGACAGCAGCCGGGGGAGAAGGTCAGAGGAGCCTCTGTGTCCATTGAGGACGATCTTTCAGCAGGACAGGGACAGGATAATCCACTCCAAAGCCTTCAGAAGGCTCAAACACAAAACCCAGGTCCTTCTTCTGCCCGAGGGAGACCACTACAGGACCAGGCTTACCCATACTCTTGAGGTGTGCCAGGTGGCCAGGACCATATCAAGAGCACTGGGCCTGAACGAGGATCTTACAGACGCCATCGCCCTTGGTCACGACCTGGGGCATACTCCCTTTGGCCACATGGGGGAGAGGGCGTTGGACAGGCTTGCCAGAGAGAGAGGGCTTGGCGGGTTTTCCCACGCCAGCCAGAGCCTTCGTGTTGTGGACACCCTTGAGAAGGACGGAAAAGGTCTGAACCTGTCAGCGGAAGTCAGGGACGGCATCCTCAAGCATTCAAAGGGGCAGGTCGACGTAAGGGAAAGTTTCAGGGGGGGGGAGACTGCGCTTACCTACGAAGCAAAGGTGGTACGTATTTCAGATTCAATAGCCTATCTGAACCATGACCTTGATGACGCTATCCGGGCAGGAATTGTCGGGACCAAAGATATTCCTCCGGTTGTTATAACACGGCTCGGCCCGACCCATGGGGACAGAATAGGGGAAATGGTCTCAAGTGTAGTATCCAACAGCGGGCCCCATGGGGTTTTTATGGGTGATGACCTGCTAGGGCCTGTGGAGACCCTCAGGTCCTTTCTTTACAACAGGGTTTACGCGTCAGAGAGAGTGCTTCAGGAGGAGCCGAAGGTCATGCATGTTCTCTCAACACTTTTTGAGAACCTGGAAAAAGCCTCCGGTGAAGAACGTTCCCTTGCCGCGCTTGATCATATTTCCGGGATGACCGACAGGTATGCGCTTATGCTGTTTGAAAAGATCGCTGTTCCCAACCCCTGGCCCTAGCCTGCCTTATCAATCAGTGATACCGTACTGTTTAAGCAGTTCCTGGAATCGATCCTCAACCTCTTCCGGAGTCCTCTCTTTTGGACCGGAAACAGCCGTCGGCTTTGCCGGTGCGGTGGCTGCCGGAGCGGTTGGAGGAATGTAGACCGGTGCTGCAGGCGGTTCGTATGCGGGGAGTTCCTCCCTCGGGAGGGAGGCCGCCATTCCGGAAACAGAAATACTGTATATCCTCGCCATCCCAGCCGGGATCCCAAGCACTTCTTCGTCGCGGGGGGACAAGAGCATTCTGGGGTCGTTCCCATCGGATCCGGCCAGGAACCATGACCCCCCGTGAAGCGGGCATGTGCTTGAAGGGGCTATCCCCGAAGGCAGCATTATCACTGAGGAGGGACACCCCCCAGAGGCCAGGAATCCGGAAGACCTGCAGACAGTAACGGTTTGAACATTTGCAGATGCTGGCACCGTGAACGATCCCTTCACAGTTATGAAATTGATGGCCTTGCTGACAAAAGAATGCCATACAGGAGCGGCCACTGCCCCTCCGGTTCCGGGCTTGCCCAGTGTCTTGTTGTCGTCATTTCCAGCATAGACAACAACAACCATTCCGGGAAGTCCTCCCGCAAACCATGCGTCGGTATATTCGTTTGTGGTCCCGGTTTTACCGAAGACTTCGTGACCCTGGATCCTTGCCCTTGTTCCGGTCCCCACCCTGACAACCTCCATCATTGATGAGCGAAGGCTGAGGGCTACCTCTTCCGGAATGGCCGGAGTAAGCCTTGGGCCATATTGTTCAAGGGTCTCTCCAGCTCCCGAATTGATCCTTCTAATGGCATAAGGGATAATCCTTGAACCGCCGTTCGCAAAAACGCTGTATGCGGCAGCCATTTCAAGAGGAGTTACGTTTGCGGATCCCAGGG
Organism: Synergistaceae bacterium UBA4066; assembly: GCA_002383685.1. Lineage (GTDB taxonomy): Bacteria > Synergistota > Synergistia > Synergistales > Thermovirgaceae > UBA4066. The sequence continues at coordinate 84,379 of DFZC01000029.1, forward strand.
AAAGGGACAGGTCATTGGGCAGGTGGGGTGAAGTGAAGCCCATCTTCCTGGCGACATCGATGATATCGGGAATGCCCGTCATATGGGCTATCCTGACCGCGACTGTGTTATACGAATGGACCAGCGCATCCAGTAGTGTTACCTCGCCCTTGAAATCGCGGGTATAGTTACCTGGCTCCCAAATATCCGGTTTCCCCTGTTCGTCGATCCCGTTATCGTATGAGACAGGAGCGTCAAGCGCATGGTCAACCGGACGGAGGCCTTTCATAAGTGCCGCTGTATATACGAAGGGTTTAAATGAAGAGCCAGGCTGACGGAAAGCCTGGGTGGCCCTGTTGAATTTCGACTTCTCAAAATCCTTCCCGCCGACCAGCGCAAGGATCTCCCCGGTTTCGGGATCAATGGCAACTATTGCCCCCTCACTCTTCAGTTCCCTGACGGATTCCTCCGCCGCCCGCTGTACATCCAGGTCGATGGTAGTGTGGACCCTCAGGCCTCCCCTGTATACCATGTCGCTTCCGTAAGTAGGCAGCAGATGTTCGAAAAGAATATGTGAAATGAAGTATGGCGCCTCGTCGAACATCAGGGCAGGCTTTTCAAGTTTCTGAAAGTCGAGGTCTATCTTCTGGGCACGCTGTGCCTCCTCTGGTGAGACTTTACCCTCCTGAACAAGCCTGCTCAGGACATAGGCCTGTCTCTCCGCTGCTCTTTCAGGGTGGCGGAGAGGTGTATAGTACTCAGGGCCTTTCACGATACCTGCGAGAAGGGATGCCTCCGAAAGGTCCAGCTCTGAAGGTTCCTTGTTGAAGTAAAGCTGTGCGGCCGAGTGTATCCCCCATGCTCCGTGACCAAAGTAGATCATGTTCAGGTACATTTCCAGGATCTGCTCCTTGGAGTAGATCCTTTCAAGCCTTATGGAAATGATGGCTTCTTTTATCTTTCTCTGTATGGTCTTCTCCTTGGTCAGGAAAAGGTTCCAGGCAAGTTGTTGGGTAATGGTGCTTGCTCCCTGTACTGCCTTGAGATTTCTGATGTTCACCCAGAAGGCCCTGAGGATCCCGGTGAAATCCAGACCCTTGTGCCTGTAGAATGAGTTGTCCTCGGCGGCAATGGCAGCTTCCTGCATTGCTTTGGATATCTGGGAAAGAGGTACCCAGGTGCGGTTCTCGTGAAAAAGCCTTGTTATGACTTTCTCGTTCCGGTCATAAACTATTGTAGAAAGGTCGGGTTCGTAATTGGCCATTTCCTCAAGGGATGGGAGGGTCGATGCAGCTTCCTTGATGACCAGGACTCCGGCAATTGAGACGGCGGCTATTAAAAGGATGAAAAGGAAAGCCACTGTCATGGCAATTTTTTTGAACAAACCGGGTTTAGGTTTTGTTGACTCCGCCTTTGTTCTGGCACCCTTCTTTTTGCCTGACGTTGTCTGTGCTTTTTTATGGTTGAAAAAATTGAAAATATTGTTTTTCATCCTGTCTCCCCGATCCTGTATGTACTGGCTTTATCCCCGGACCATAGAAGGATATCAGAAAATACGAGTTTTTCGAAGAATGTCTTTAAACCCTTGCACTTCCTTGTGATGCGTGGTATATTTTTCGCCGTCGCCTGTATTGGGCGGCTGCACCTTGAAAAAAGAATACAGCGTACAGGAATAGAGCGGGTTGAACGTCGGAAATTTATGGAGAGTTTGATCCTGGCTCAGGACGAACGCTGGCGGCGTGCTTAACACATGCAAGT
>DFZC01000063.1 GCA_002383685.1 Synergistaceae bacterium UBA4066
TGGAAGACAAGCCAGAGCAGCGCCAATGTCATCTCATCCACCTTGTCCTTATCAAAATCCATTCTAAAAACCTCCTCCATGACCTTCAGTTTTTCTCCCTCACGCGACGATTCCAAAATACGGCGGGGCTAATTATTATGCCGATTGTCAATTGGACTGACAATTTGCACAAGGTTACCCTGCAAGCCATGGGAGACAGGGAGAGCGTGTTCCCTTTCGGCCGGGATCATTCCGCCTGCGATCATCACCGGGAAAACCTCAGGAAAACCCGTTTTGTCAAAAACGTACGACCTGACCCCCATGGTTTGCCCCTGGGTTGCCCCAAATGGCTTGGGACATCGCTACAGTTTCACCCGCTTGAGTAGCTGTGCGTTGATCGCCACGACCACAGTGCTAACCGACATCAATACTGCTCCTACGGCGGGGGTGAGAAGAATACCCCCTGCGGCAAGCACTCCTGCGGCCAGGGGAATGGCCAGAATGTTGTATCCAGCGGCCCACCAGAGGTTCTGAACCATCTTCCGGTAAGTGGCGCGGGACAGCTCGACGATCTTCGGTATGTCGCGCGGGTCAGACCGGACCAGAACGATGTGTCCGGCTTCCACAGCTACGTCAGTACCCGCACCGATAGCGATCCCGATATCGGCCGTGGCCAGTGCGGGGGCATCATTAACGCCGTCACCAACCATCGCGACCTTCTTTCCCTGGTCCTGAAGTTCACGCACCTTCGTGGCCTTGTCTTCGGGCAGGACCTGGGCAAACACCGTGTCGATACCCAGTTCCGCAGCGACGGCATCCGCCACCGCCTGCGCATCCCCGGTGAGCATGGCCACTTCTATTCCCCGGTCGTGCAGCGCTCGGATCGCCTCGCGGCTCTCCTCCCGGATGGCGTCGGCCACTGCGAAGACTGCCAGGGCCTTGCCGTCCCGAAGAAGATAGATGGCGGCCTGACCCCGATCGGCTGCCGCCTTGGCTGCTTCCCGAAGCTCTTCCGGTACCTGCGTGTCCTCTGACTTCAGGAGTGCTGGGCCGCCCACGTGATATTCGATCCCATCAACCGAAGCGGCGACACCCTTTCCCGTCACGGCCCGGAATCCATCCACAAGAGCAACGTCGATATTTCGCTCCTCCGTCGTTTTTACAATGCCGCGGGCGATGGGGTGTTCGGACTCTGACTCCACTCCGGCCGCCAGCCGGAGCGCATCCTCTTCAGACACGCCTTCCGCCACAGACATTTCCACCACGCGAAATTCTCCCAGCGTGAGTGTCCCTGTCTTGTCGAAGATCACCGTATTCAGGTTCCGTGCTTCTTCCAGACCCCGCCGGTCCCGCACCAGGAGACCGTTCTTAGCGCCAAGTGTCGTGGAGATGGCGACCACCAGCGGTACGGCCAGGCCGAGGGCGTGTGGGCAGGCAATCACCAGGACTGTCACCACACGGATGATGGAGAAGTCGATGGACGCTCCCAGAAACTGCCAGACCACCAGCGTGAGCGCCCCCGAGACTATGGCCACACCGGTAAGGGCCCGGGCCGCACGGTCGGCCAGATGCTGAGCCCTTCATTTTGATGTCTGCGCATCAGCCACAAGCCGCATGATGCCGGAGAGCTTCGTGTTCTCACCCGTGCCGGTGACCTCGATGCGCAGAGAACCCTCGCCATTGATGGTCGCCGCAATGACCTCGTCGCCTTCCTTCTTTTTAACCGGCCTGGACTCCCCGGTTATCATGGCCTCGTTGAGATCGCTCTCCCCCTTGCGGATCACTCCGTCCGCGGGCACACTCTCTCCAGGGCGCACCAACACCAGATCACCCTCGTTGAGTTCGCTGACCGGGATCTCCTCCTCACCCTGGTCGGTCACACGGATCGCGGTATCGGGGAGGAGTTTGGCGAGCTCCTGAAGCGCCCCCTGGGCCTGTGTTATTGAGCGCATTTCGATCCAGTGACCCAGCAGCATTATGGTCACCAGGGAAGCCAGTTCCCACCAGATCGCGTCTGCCTTTATCAGGCCGAGCTGGACCACCCAGGAGAAAATGAAGGCTACCGAGATGGCAAGAGAGATCAGGGTCATCATTCCCGGCAGCCGTTCTCTCAGCTCCCGCCATGCCCCTTTCAGAAAGACCAGGCCGCCGTAGAGAAAGACAGCTGTGGCGAGAATGGGTGATATCCACGCCGACCCCGGAAATTCAGGCGCGGTGTAGCCAAAGATCATCTGGATGTGCGCTGCCCAGAAGACGACCGGAATGGTAAGGGCCAGGGAGAGCCAGAATTTATCCCGGAACATCTTCGGGCTGTGCCCTTCGTGCTGGTCGTGGCCTGTATGGTCCGGGGCCATCTTGCCGTGTTCGCCGTGCGGATCGGCTCCGTGTCCATGATGGTGACCGGTTGTATTTCTCAAAATCTCACCCTCTTTCTTTTTCGTGATCGGTCCAGAAGACACCCTCCGGGTTATCGTGGATAAACGATAACTTCGATGTCTCCATGAATGCTCCTTACGAAGGGCTCACTTTTTCTTTCCCCAGTCTTCGCAAAAAAGAGAATAACCGGCCAGGTTTTCAGTGAGGCAACCATATTTGCACAAAAGTCAGGCTTTCGATGAGACGAGGCAGCCGGTACGGTTTTCAGGGAAACGGCAACCTTGCATATATAGGCCAACCGTGGATCCCATAGTATCACCATAGCTGTCAGCCCGTACTCTTTTTACAAAACAGAGTTTTTGACTATTTTTTGCCCTTTTCTCTTTGCTGATGAACCTCATCTTTTTGCACCGAGGACATTCTTCCAGAGACAGACGCAACGATTCTATCTGATGACCATAAACCAATATTATGTTCCGGTCATTAAACGCGCTGCGGACTTGATGAACAGCCTATGCAAAAAGGAAAAGGGAGTTGCTCCCCTTGAGGGAAGCGCTCCTTTCTGTTGCCGTATTTCTTTAAAAGATGCTGGATGCTGTATTACTACTCCAGGGGGATGCATATATCGGTGATCAATTTTTTGAGCGGGGTTTGCGGAAGGACCTGGATCCATTAAACGAGTTGGAGCCTCCTGTCAAAGCGTGAACGAGCAAAAATATCCCAACTCAATACTTGCTCCTTGCAAAGTCTCCCCAAAACAATGACGGGGCTTGTGCCCGTTTCTTTCGCAAAGACCTCGACGGCATCATCGCAGAAATTTTCCCTGTTCCTGAACTCCTGATACTGTTTTGGAGGGATAAGCGTGTCTGCCGCAAAGTTGTTTGCCTCTTCCTCCCTGATATCGGCATCGCTATTGTCAAGATTGACGTAAATTTCTTTTTTGCTGTGTCCCTTGACTATGTGCCCCAACTCATGGAAGAAGGAGAACCAGAAAACGTCCCAATATGGATAGCGGAAACTAAGGGAAACAACTGCCTTGACAGGGGAAACCCACTGAGTCGCGCCATTGACTGAGGTGTGACGCAAATGAGGAACAATGGTCAGGGCAACCCCACACTTTTTACAAATCTCCTGCGCTTTTTCGAAATGATCATGGAATTCTGAACAATTTCCTTTTACAAGGTTCCGTAAAAGCGGTATCGATCCCTTCAAGGCCTTCAATGAAAACGATTCGGCAGGAATCTCTTCCGCGTTCAGAACCGACTTCCTCAGCCAGGCGGAAAGGGCGTGAAAAGAGGTTTTTGGAGTGTCCCATCTCCGGAAACTGGCGGCAAAGGCCATCTCATCCAGACGATCCAGAGAGGCAACCCCGAAAAACTGCCTGAGATTATTTGCCTTGTCTTCGTCTTTGCGGGTTGACGGCAACCAGCCCTTTTGGGCCATTTCTGGGTATGGGAATTTTTTTGCCTGCTCGATATCCGCGGAAAGACCTTTTTTTGCTTTTATCCGTGCCATATCTTCCTGGTAGTGCATTTCAAGATTGAGCCAGAAAGAAGCGCTGACACCGAAAACAGACTCCAGTTTCAGGGCCGTGTCGGCCGAGATGGGAGCTTTCCCTTTTATAATTTCGTTAATGGTTTTAGGCGCCATGCCAGTGCGAATCGACAACTCTTGCTGAGTCATTCCTTTGGATTCCAGAACATCTGACAAAGTATCCCCGGGAGGGATAGCGTAGTCAGGCTTGAATTCCGTATAGGATCTATTCACCATGATAATCCACAACCTCCAGGATCTTGATCCCTGAAATATTTTCCAGGTCGAGGCTTCCGTCGGGCAAGCAGGGCAAAGGGTTTTCGAGGGGGAGAAAAACGAGCCGCCAGTTGCCGCCCAGGCTGACCGCGAACTGTCCTTGTCGATCATGGTGCAGTGGGTGAAATCCTGTCCCCGGGATCCTACTGAGGTCAAGAAGATTGCCGGCAGCTCTCAGTTCCATTAGCCTCTGGCCGA
>DFZC01000048.1 GCA_002383685.1 Synergistaceae bacterium UBA4066
CGTTGACAGTGCAAAACGACCGCAAACTTCCGTGTGTCTTCAAGATGAAGGAACAGGAGGTCGAGGGTCTTGAACAGACTGTTGATCCAGGATTTTGGCGATCCATGACGGCCTTCTTCTTCTGGTCCATCGCGCGAACCGCATCTTCTCACCCACATAAAATCTCCGGTAGGCCTGAACGGGATCCCCTGGCACCTTGTATTTTTCCGGCATGGCCTGGGGAAAGTCTGTCAGCCCGACAGACTCGAACTTAATTCCCTCGATATGGTCGATCACCGCCAGGGAACTGTGATCCTGAGATTTACGGTACCTGTATCGGTACTCACGGTTCAGCTCCCTTGCAAGCTTTTTGAGCCACTGGAGGTTTGCGAAGGATTCCCCTGCCCACAAAACGCATGGATGCTTGACGTGGGTTGACCTGGAGGGCGTCACGAACCCTCTCTCGTTCAATGCCGTGCAGGCGATCTGGGAGCTCTCCAGTATCATCTTCACTACGTGCTGGTCACAGTGATAACGGGCGCACTTCTCTATGTCGAGATCGAGTACAAAGATGTTCACTTGTTTACCTCGTCAGCAATAGTAGTTGGGACTCCATCCGGGGCAGCTCTGTACTCTTGATATTGTGACCCAAACAAGATTTTTAGAAAACAAGTTCGGCAGGAACATCCTCGGCAGGAACCTCCGGAGATCTGTTCCATTTACCATTCCTGTAGCATACCTCAACAATAATTGTACCTTTTGCAGCAACAGCCAATAAGGGCGAGGTCTTTTTTCTTGACCGGCTTTGCCCCATCTCAAGAATTTGCAGGCAACAAATGACCCCGTTATTTTGGCAACCGTTTAGTGTTGTAGAATGCCTCGATTTATGCAAATATGAATCCGAAAGCTCATGTTCGCCTGGAAGTGTCCTCATTCAGGCATAGCATAAGGCTGCTGGCTTTCAGCATTACCCGGGCTCAAGAAAGACAAGGAGGGATCGGTTTTGAGGGATTCATTAATGACCATGTCAAGAGTTGGTCCTTATTCGTTCTTGCGGCAGTGTTTAGGGGCGGCTTTTGCCGCACTGGTGCTGATCCTGGCCACTATACCTGGCGCCATGGCCGCCGAGGGGGATGAGCACTGGTCCCGGCAGTTCCCCAGGCCGGCCCAGGTCTTACAGATGTCCGCGGCGACTGGAATGACGGACGGAGTAGGCTCTCCGTCGGTGCGGCAGATCAAATGGCACGACGGTAAACTGTGGTTCGCCGGGGTATGGGAGGCCGGCATCGATGCCCGTGATTTCAGCAAAAGGCTTACCAGCCAGTCATGGCACCTCTGGACGTGGTCGCCGGAGGGTGGCTACGAAGTTGTGGCCTTCTTCCAGTCCGCGCAGGGAGGAGTAGGACCCGATGGTGTTATCAACGACTTCGTCTTTCTGCCCGATGGCCGGCTTGTGGTCGGGGGCGAATTCATGCGGCTCGACAACCCCGGCGGGAACCGCTACCACGGGGTGAACGCACTGGCCGTCTTCGATCCCAATGAGACCGGCCCCGACCGCTGGAGGCCGCTCGGTCGGGTGCAGTACAACGGGACCATCAGCCCGGGTGGATCGATCCAGTCCCTTGACTTTGATCCCAGGGGCAACCACCTTTACATCGGCGGGTCCTTTGCAGGCACACCGCTCGAACTCCCCATGCGAAGCAACGCCTTCCACCGGTACAGCTTCGATACCGGCACCTACGAGATCATCCCTTCCGGGCCGGGAGGCGGCCACCCTCGCGTACGCCGGATTTTTGTAGACACATCCACTGACCCGTCCACAGTATATATAGGCGGCACCTGGCATTACCTGGGCGGGAACGGCATGGACCCGGGGAACAGCATGTCAACGGCAAGCTACTCCACCGGTTTCGCCGCCTGGCGCGATGATGTGGGATGGATCCCCTTCCCGTCCGATTTCCCCCGCGACGGATCCTTCGGCAAAGCAGATGGGATCCTTCAGCGCGCCGGCGATTTTATCGCCTTCGACAGCGTTGTCGTTCGCGACTTTATTGTCGACGGCGAAGATATCTGGATAGTTGGCGCCTTCTCGGAAGGAGAGGGGCAGGAGCCGCTGCGCGGCATTGCCCGTTGGGACCGTGAAAGGAACGTATGGGCCGATCCTACCGGCCGCGGCGGAGTGGGCAGGGATGTCTTCAGCGTGGCAAAAGCCGCGGACGGGCGCATCTACTTTTCCGGTGCCTTCGGCGGGCGCAGGGCAGCGAACGAATTCTACGACGGTTTCAAGAACGGTGATCCGGCCAACTGCGTGGTAGCCTACGACCCGGCTACGGACACCTGGGAAACCCTCGGCTCCGGCCTTTCATCCCGGGTAATGCCGGAAGTCCGCCTGACCACGAACGGCCACGATGTCTACATTGCCGGCGACTTCAACCATATCGGGCCCGAGAACTTCGGGGACAAGGCCCCTGTTGAATTTCAGTCGCACTATATAGCCCGCTGGAACCCGACCATGGACTTCATCGGAAACCCCCCTGCGGTGGAGGCGATCAACGCCAGGTACGTAGATCATGTACCGGCCGCTGGAGCGCCAGCGGGTTCTGAACACTGGTCCCGGGCCTTCGTCGCGCCTGAGCGGAACGAGACCCGAAAGGTCACCGGAATGAACGACGGGACCGGAACACCGAACATAACGGGCATCACATGGATCGGTGACACTCTTTACTTCGGCGGGAGCTGGGAGGCCGAAAGGGGGACCCGGTGGTACGTCTGGAGCCTTCATCCCGAGCGCGGCTACGAACGTATCGCCTGGGCTAAAGGTGACGGTATCCAGAGCCCGCCCGAGGGCGTCAAGACCATAAAGGACAAACTCTACGCCTACGGCGCCATAAGCAGTCACAGCGGGATCGGGGTATACGACCCCGCCGACAACACCTGGTCGGAGATCCGGGGGACTTACCGTGGGCAGGACGTGGTGGGCAACACCGCCAGCGGCGGGACTGGCGTGATCAACGACATCGCCTTCGATGAACGCACGGGAGACCTCTACCTGGTGGGCAACTGGGCTCCTGCCCTTGAAATGCCCGATGTTGATCACCCCCTCGACATAGCCGCAGCGCTCCGGATAGATGCCAACGGCGAGTATCACCTCATGGGGCGCGACCTTAAGGCCGAGGACCCGAACAAGCCTGTCAAGGGGATCTACAGCATCGTTCTTGATACAACGAAGACCCCTCCCGCTATCTACGTCGCGGGCACCTTCAACTACTACGGCCCGGTTCCGACAACCCACGCCCGCATGGCCTACAACGTGGCCAGGTGGGACTACGAAGAGAACGACTGGCGCCCCGTCGGCAAGGGCAACTTCACCCATTTGAGCCCACTTGACGCCGGTAATTACCCCGAAGGCCTGCCGGGACTACCAGCCAGGACCAACGAACCCGGCTTCAACAACTACTCCGGTTTCCTTCAGGAGGGATTCCCCCGGATCCGTGCCCTCGCCCTTGACAAGGACGGCAACCTGTACGCCGGCGGCACGCTGGGCATAGTCAGTCGCGACCCCGACATCCTGTCTCGCCACGGAGTGGAGACCTACGGCATTGCCCGGTACGATGCAAAAACCGATACCTGGGGTCAGGCCAACACAACCGGCGGCGTCTCCCGGGATGTGGTCCAGATGACATGGCTGGATAAAAATCGACTGCTCCTTACCGGCAGCTTCATCTACGACGAGGAATGGAACCAGCTCCATAATGTGGCTATCCTGGATATCGAGACCGGTGAACTGAGCCCCGTAGGCGGGGGCCTGCTCAACGAAGGACAGGCTCATGTCATGGGCTCAGAAGTGGTCCACGCGGTCCGCGGCGACGAACTCTGGTTTGCCGGTTTCTTCGATCACGCCGGTGTAAACGGCAACTCCATGAGTACGGCTCCCGTCGTCTCCAAATACATCGCCATGTATGACCCGACCCGGATCCTGGACCCGAACTTCTACCTGGAGATAGAACCGGTAGATCCGATCGAGGCACCTGCGGGCTCCAGTTCTGTATCAAAAACGGTCGAACTGAAAGCCCACCTGAGCGAAGGGGAGGGCGAGATCACCTGGTACGAGCGCCGTGCCGACGGGACCTACACCAAAAAAGGCAACGGAGAGTCCTACAAGGCCAGCCTTCGTGTCGCTCCCGGCACCGGCGACCTCTTCTATTACGTGAGCGTCACAGGCCCCGACGGCGTAGAAGGGGGCAAGATCCCCGTAAGGATCTCCATTCAGTAATACCGATCAACTGACCATAAACCAAAGGCCGGACGAGTCTCCTCGCCCGGCCTTATTTATTTGAAGGTCAGGCCTGCACTGTTTACATTTGGAGTTTTCCTGGAGGTTCAGTCACCCGTATTCTCCAGTTCCTTCATGGAAAAGGTTATTTCCTTTTCATGTTGTTGCAGATGCCATCGTTTTCGGGCCACCCGGGAGAGAAAGCGCAGGTCATGGCTGATGAGTAAAAGGGCACAGGGGCAACCCCTCAATGCATCCTCAAGACACTCGATGGCCGGAATATCGAGATGATTGGTCGGCTCATCCATGACGACAAGATAGGGGTGGCGAATTACCCCAAGGGCCAATAACACTTTGCGGAGTTCACCGGGGCTGGCATCAAGGTTTTCCAACAGCCTTTCCGGCCTTGATCCCAGGGCACTCACTACGGTCATAACTGTTCCGAGCTGCTCCCGGGAAAGACTGTGAACGGCTTCCATGATACTTCGAGTCTGGGCAAGGTCGATCTCCTGGGGGAGGAAAACAAGGCGTTCAGCGGGAAGGTCCATGCGATCAAGAACGAAACGGACGAAAGTACTCTTTCCCAACCCGTTTTCGCCGGTAATGGCAATGCGGTCCCCCCGCATGATCGAAAACTCTGGAACTTTCAGTCTCCTTGCGCCGTCAAGGTCGATGATCTCGCCTGCAATGGAAAAGAGGCATTTCCGTGGAGAGACAGAACCTTCCAGCCAGAAATAGGTGTCATAGCGTTTCTTGATCTTTATCCCTGCAATCATTTCCTGCAGTCTGGCAATACGGCTCCCCGGCTGTCTGGCTAGCCGCCCGGCCTGACCGTCCTGCCCTGAAACTCTAGCCAGGTCTATCCTTGCACGACCATCACTATCCCCTCGCGCCAGGTCCCTCTTGGAACTCCTTCTATCCGCACGTGAGGCTTTTTCATAGCGCCGTTTCGATTCGATCTTCAACCGCTCCAGGTTCTGTTGCAGAATTTCACGCCTTGCGATCAGACTGGATTCTTCCCGTTGGGCATCATAGGCTGCTTTTGAATAATTGCCGAACCTCACCACTACCTCCGGGGGATCCAGAAAAATACACCTTTGGCATAGAAGATCCAGCAAATCCCGGTCATGGCTCACCAACAGGCCAAGACCGTTGAAAGAGGAAAGTGTTTCTACAAGAAGCCCCCTGGCTATCAGATCAATGTGATTGGTGGGTTCGTCCAGAAGAATCACATCGGGCCTCTGCCACAGGGCGACACCGATCTGGGCGCGTTTACGCTCGCCGTGACTGAGCGTCGGCCAGCGGGTCGCCCAGTTCTCCTCAACCTGCAGTTTTCCCCTCAGCACCCATGCCTCTGCATCAGTTGCAGATACGAAACGCGGCAGGTTCTCAGGCATATCATCGGTTCTCTGAGGGCAAAAAACCATGTTGCCCTTCCTCTTTATCGTCCCTGTCTGAGCCTCGATCTGTCCCATGGCTAGCTGAAGAAAAGTTGTCTTGCCGGCCCCGTTCGCACCTACGATCCCCGTCCATCCTTCTGCAAAATGTACCGTCACATCCTCGAATATCGGGGACGCGTTCCCGGGGTAGGCAAATGAAACGTGTTGAAACGATATCGACATGGTTGACCTCTCAAGGCTTGATTCTCGGGATTGACTCAATAACAGGCTACATCTTTTTCCCACTGGCAACAAATACGCTGACGGAACCAACGGTGCCGCCTCCATCAGATACGGCACATCAGGTGGAGCCGACAGGGCCTACCTCTACCTCCTGGAGCCCCGCATCGAGGAACCATTCCCTTACGTCGCTCCTGGCAAAACCGGCCCAGCGGTCATGCTGCTCAGTCAATAGAAAATCGAAGTCGTGTTCGTCCATATCGGTTATCACTAGCACTCCCCCGGGCCTGATGATCCTGGCCATTTCCCCTATCGCGACAGGAGGCGATTCCACGTGGTGCAGGAACATGTTGGCAAAAGCGTAATCAACGGAGCCGTCATCTATGGGCAGTGATTCGGCTTCGCCCTGCCTGGCATCCAGAGAAGGGCTGCTCATGACCGACACAAGTTGAGCCAGCATGGCCGGTGATTGGTCAACGGCGATAACCTTCAGCCCCTTCTTCAGCAGGCCTTCCGTTATGAATCCGGTCCCGCAGCCTATATCGGCGGCGACCCTGCCAGGGAGGATCCCCGCTTCCTTGTAAGCTCCTTCCCGCACCTCTTCGGAATAGAAACTCCGGCGCATCTCATCCCACTTACTTGCAACACCCTCGAAATATTTCCGGCTTCCTCGCTCACAGTCCAACTGGTTCACCTCTCTACTGGATTTACGAAATACCCCGTCTGAACCCCTTGGAAATAATGTCCAAGAAGCCATAATTATTTGAGGAGACTTTCCCTGCCGACCTCACACCAATTCAAGCAACGTCAGGGGAAAAGTTCGGATCGATCTTCATCTGAAAGTCAAAATGGCCGGTGAGTAATTTCCAGGTTTGTCATCAACAGCTATTCCCCCATGACCTTAACGACAACGCGCTTCCTTCGCTGGCCGTCCGCCTCCAGGTAGAAGATCCGCTCCCAGGGCCCCAGGTCCAGCTTGCCTTTCGTGACTGGTATCATTGCCTGGTGATGTACAAGGATCCTTTTGAGGTGTGCGTCGGCATTGTCTTCGCCGGTACGGTGGTGCCTGTAACCGGGTTTGGCGGGGGCGAGCCCTTCAAGCCATTCCCAGATATCCTGGTGCAGCCCATGCTCGTCGTCGTTAACGATGATCCCGCTTGTAATATGCATCGCGCTTACCAGGACAAAACCCTCGCTGATCCCCGACGCCTGTAAAATTTGCTCAACCTCCCGGGTGATAGGCACGATCTCCCGCCTGTTTTCCGTATTGAACCAGAGGTATTCGGTGAGAAAGATCATTTCTCGGCCTCCATCTCTATGGGTATCATTGCTGCTCTCGTTGAACCGAACCTGCTATCTGTTGTGGATAAAAGTTTGGCAGCATTTTTCAGTTTCACACTTTTGGCAATATCCCGCGACTTTAGCTCGATGGTACTTTTAATACCCATCATCCCCTCACGCATCTGGCCCTGGTCACTTCAGACAGGGGCAAACCATTAACCTTCCCTGTCGCTCACAGCCTGTCGCAACCCATAAGCGAAAGCAAGATGCCAGATACTCTTGTTTACGGGCTGACGACCCTTTTGAGTTCAATGGTAAACCTGAAAACTTTTTTGTGTATGTTCAGCCTCCTCTGTCGCTCCCATTCCTTGTACAATTTAACATCATCAGTGTTTTTAAAAAGGAGGAATTCTTGTGAAAACCATCGGTCTCATCGCAGGTGTAAGCTGGGAGTCTTCAATAGACTATTACAGGATCTTGAACGAGGAAGTCTGCCGGCGGCTGGGAGGGCTTCATTCCGCAAAGATCGCAATGTATTCTGTGGATTTCGCCGAGGTTGAAGGCCCGATAAGTGCCGGGCGCAGGGAAGAGGCTGCGGCCGTGATCGTTGACGCAGGCAGGCGCATCAAGGGTGCGGGGGCCGATTTTTTCGCAATTTGTTCCAACACCATGGGTATGTTCACTCCCGACGTCGAGAAAGACACGGGAATGAAAGGCATCTTCATTGCCGATGCGGTCGGGAAGGCCATCAAGGACATGGGAATGAAGAAACTGGCCTTTCTGGGTACCAGGTTCACTATGGAGGAAAACTTCTACAAGAGAGTCCTTATCGACAACTACGGTCTTGAGCCCATGATCCCCGATGACGAAAGCCGGAAGGCAGTGGATGACATCATCTGGAATGAACTTTGCCTGGGCGTCATAAAAGATGGATCCAGGGAAAAATACGTGAATATCATCGAGGGTCTGGCCGCGAAGGGAGCAGAATGCGTAGCCCTGGCCTGCACCGAGATCCCCTTGCTGATCAAGCAGGAGCACGTGTCCATACCCGTCTTCGACTCAACCCTTCTCCATTCAATAGCCGCCGTCGACATGGCCCTGGCTGATAATTAGATCACATACAAAAGGCCATGACCGACATGGCTTTCAACAAAGCTGCCTGAATCCTGTCATTCCAACAAAGAACAGGCATGACAGGAGTTCGTAAATGCAAAGAGCAGAAAAAGGTTCCGCAGGAAAAGGCCGAAATTGTACGGACTGCGCCTTCCTGGGTTCCAGGTATAGTTATTCCTTGAAAGGCCCTATCATGACCTTCGTCATGACGATCTCACAAACCTGGTCCTCTTCATTGGACATCAGGTACTTGTTGTTCATTTCACCATGGTCAATCACAAGAACATCTCCCTGCTCAAGATGCTCCTGGTTTTTCCCCGACCTCAATGTTAGCCTCCCATGGGCGCAATATACTATTTCCAGTGTCCTGGCGCATTTATCGTTGCCCTTCCTGGGGAAGACCACACTGCCCGCCGCCATGGACAACGACATGATATCTCCGCGACATATCCCTCTTTTCATTATGAGATTAAAGTCATTCACTTTACCCTTGCCCTGGGTTTTGTCACCGCCGTAAAAGATATGGGGCTCATTCTTCGCAAGAAAGATTTCTTCCTTATCGTTATGGACCAGTACAAATTCATTGTCGGTGGTCATTATGATCCGGTCGTAGTTGTCGAAGAAGGTAAAAAGCGACTCCTTTACATCCACAGTGGCCGTTGAGACTTGAAAAATAAAATCCTTGTTGTCAAAATCAGCGTTCTCCGGGTATATAAACAGCTGATTTACGGTACCCCCGGACCACGATCTTTTCTTGACCTTGTCCTTCGTTATTATCCTGTAAGGTGTTCCGTTAAGGGGAACCCCGTTTTTCATCTTCATCCTCCCGCTGGAATATCTTTTGGTGTTCACTCAATATCTTACACCAGTGCGGGTCTGGCCTCTCCGGGGTTCAGCGATCCTGGAGGAACGGAAAGCAAGCGATTATAATGGGGATATGACACAGAACCACCATCAAGCCTTATGACAGGACAATACTGATCGGGGGGCACCCTTATGAAGATGACCAGGTTCCTGGCAACGGGATTGATTATTGCACTGTCCGTGGCTTGCGCTGCCTTCGGGGATGCTGCCCCGGACCCGCTGAACTCGGGGCTTACCCCATCGGCGAGGACCCACCGGGTATGGATGGCCTTCGAAGAGGTCAACATGCATCTCGGAGAGGAAACCGTATCTGTGGACGCCACTTTCAGATTCTCCAACCTTTCGGAGGGGAAAACCACCCTCGAAGTGGGTTTCCCCACCGATTACAACGACGACGTTGAAGACCTGGAAGTGTTCGTCAACGGCAAGACCGTGACTTACCGCGAGGAGAAGGAAAAACTCTACTATCCGGATTTAGTCGGAGGAGACGGTATAACCGTTAACTGGGCTCTCTGGGATATGGCCTTTCCCGGAAAGGCCGAGACAGAACTGAGGGTCAGCTACAAGGTCAAGCCCAGGAAGAACTACGATTTCTTCATTACACCATACAGGGATTTCATCGAGAAGATAGAGTCGGGCATGCTTCAGGAACCACCGGCCGGCTCGACTGTAGACAGGCTCCTGGCCGGAATGGAGACCTTTTCCACGGGGTACATCCTTGTGACAGGTTCCGGCTGGTACGGGAGCATCGGGGAAGCGGTCATAAACGTCTATTACCAGCCCAAAGGTCCCGGGGTTATCAGGTGGTTCAACCCCGAAGAGGAATACAAATTTCTGCCCGACAGGCTCCAGTGGAAGTTCTACTCCCTTCACCCCACCTTCAACATCCAACTGGAGTTCAACCCATCCTTCACCGTGGACGAAGAAATAGCCCTGGTCACCGAAGCACTGAGATCTGACAGCAACAACCAGGGCCTGAAAGATTTTCTTGACTACCTTCGGGGACTGCGGGAAAAGATGAGGTAAGCGAACCTCAAAAGTGTAGGCCTGAACCTGCCAAATTTTGATTTTTGATGATAGATCTGATCTGGCTGCTAAACGAGGGGGTTGCCTCCACGGCGAGGGTCCATTTGATTTCCAGATCCAGTACGAAATAGGCGTGAGCCAAGATATTGCGAAGGGCTGCAATTTCCCGCCAGGGAAGATCAGGATGTTTTTCAAGAAAACCTTCCGGAAGTTTCCTGACTGCTTCTCCTATGATTTCCAGGTTCCGGACAACAGCGTCCTGAAGCATGTCGTTTTGCCTGAAGTCCTCAATGATGTTCCCCTCGTATACCGGGCGATCTTTTCGGCACTCTCAAGGATATCTTCCTGAAGAAGTTCCGGATCACGCAACCCGGATCATCTCGCTTTCCACCCGTTTCCTTATCCGGGGTTTCAATGCGGTTTCCATGACAAGATCCACGGGTCTCTGAAGAAGATCCTCCAGAAAAAACTTCAGGTTGATGTACTTTCTGTAATCAGCAAGTCCCTCGAAAGAAACCAGGATATCTACGTCGCTTTCAGGCAGGAGATCATCTCTGACGGCAGAGCCGAAGAGAGAAAGTCTCTCCGCACCCAGATCCCGAATTTCCCTTTCGTGCTCCCGTATCTTCCTGATGATCTCATCACGCGACATTGCTTTACCTCTTCTCGTCAGAACAATGATATTTTCAATTATAGACCAAAAGCCTGCCAACCCATGTAGACTCATCTAAAGGGCGCAAACTAATTGAATTCCTCGAGGCACACGGAAAACGTCTGGAAGCCTGCTTCCGATGAATGGATCAGAGCTCAAACTATATCACTGGCAGCCCCGCTTACCTGAGTTTCCTTATGAGAGGCTGGGTCGCGCACCTGAGTGAGCCGCCCTGGCCGTTGTGGGTCCCGAAAAATACCCTGTGGACTTTGATTCCCCTCTTCTCAAGTTCAGCCTGCAGATACCTGTTGTCGTCGTGCTCATTGAAGGACATGATGTAGTTTTTACCGTCGACCGGGATCCCGTTTACCGAAAGCCTCCGCACGCTCTCAATGTCGACCTTTATCAGGTCCCAGCCCTTGATTTGGTCGGGCAGCCCATCAACAAAAGCTTCTTCACAAACTATCGCGAGGTCTTCTCGCGGAACGGAGAGAACACAGTCAAGATGGAGCACGTCCTCCCTTAGAGGGACCCTTACAACATCATAGGAGCTTCCCAGTATGTTCTTCAGCCATCTGAAGCCTGCTTCGTTTGATCCCACGCTTGGGTTCCGAGTGTTGCCGACAAGGATAGTCCTGCCCAATACAATAACGTCTCCCTCTTCCAGTAGCGGGGTATCGGGTAAGGGCGGGGCAAGCAATTCCGTGTGCGGCATTGAGAACCACCGTACTCCGTTCTTCCTGCATTTATCCAAAAGGATTTCCCTGAACCCTGAAATATCGACCTTTCTGAGAGGCGTGCGAAGATTGAACTCTATAAGGTTGTTCCCGATCACGGCCATGTTGTCGCGGGGGAAATCCTGGCTGAATCCGTTCTCCAAAACATCCGAACCATAATTTTCCTTTATGAAATCAACGGTTATCTCTTTCGGCCGATAAACTTTAACTCCAAGGGATTTTAAAATGCCTATCAGAGCAAGGTTTTCCTCCTCTAGCTTCTCGGTTTCGCTTTTGCCGGTTTTGGGGTCGATCATATCAGTCCAGAGCATCCCCGCTGTTTTTCTTGCATAATCTGCCTCGTCCGGCGGCAATACCTTCATGGCGTTTTCAAACCAGGGTGCGCTCAATGAGGGCGTCATCCCGTATGGAAGGCCGACGATAACTTCCTTCAGGTCTCCGTACTCAAAGTCTACATAGACCGGTGGCCCGGATGCCTCCGCTGTTAACAGGTTGAATGAAAAAAACATACTGAAAATGAGCGGAAACAGTACCAATGATCCAACATGCATTCGTGATCCCTCCATGTGATGTGGATGCTTGCTTGAAGATGTCAAACCTGCACGATTGAATATTCTAGTCTTCGGGCAATTGAAAGGATCTTCTTTCTTTTCTTTTTTTACAGATTCTTCAACCCGCTTGCCGGCCTGGGAAACTCTGGCTCAAGAAACCCCATAGAGGTCGCCATTCTTCTTCTGATCGGTCCCACTGTCAACAAAGTTAAAGGAGAAAGCCTAAACCCAATAAGGTTCTGGGATCATCTCATGGTCCGAACTGATTCAAGATCAACCCAGGAGCATTTTGATCAAAAGCTTTAACTCCTTCATTACCTGGTCAAATTCAGGAAGGTCAATAACAAAAGCACCAAGGCTATTCTCCCAGTTTCGGGATGCCTCCGAAACAAGCTCTTTACTGAAAAAATCATCGGGACTCCTGAAAGACACGTTTCTATGAGCATTCTTGAGATCCAGTATCTCTTGCACTTTTCCGGGTATGAAAGCATCTCCGAACTCCGAAAGTATCTGCCACAGGTCGTAATAATCCCTGGAGCGGGGACGATTCCATCCCCTTGTGACCAATTTTTCATGTGTTTGTGCTTGATGGTGTCAGACCTACACAATTGACAAACTCAATTTCCGTGCTATTTCAAGGACCCTCTTTTCCAGGGAGCTGTCCTTCTTCATGGTCTCTTCGAACCGCTTGCCGGCCTGTGTCACACCGGATTCCGAGATCCCGTAAAGGTCTCCGATATCCTTCAGCTTCGCCCCGCTGAAACGATGGCAAAGATATATCCCTGACGCTCTCGCAAGCCTGCCGTTACCGGGAAACGCTTCCTCCACCGCTTCCTTTATCATCATGATATCCGGCCTTCCGGTCAGCTCGCGCAATGCGGGTATATCCCTGTCGGAAGCCCTTCCTTCCAGGTATTTCTCCCTGATCTCCCTGACAAAATCATCGCTCCCGAGGATCGTCGAGGCTACAGAACCCGCAAGAGGGTCAGCGCTCTTTTTCCCTATGGCCTCGAACAGGTAATCCCTGTATCTTCTTCGGCGGACTCCATCTTGACTGCCGCTGTCGAAATAACCAAGGACAAGGTTTGTCGAAAGCCAGGACGGCTCTGTACCTTCAAGGTATCGGCTGCAGCTGCTCCACTTGTACTCTTCAGGCGATGAGACCTTCTTCGCCCTCACCGGGTTCAGGTG
>DFZC01000020.1 GCA_002383685.1 Synergistaceae bacterium UBA4066
AGGAAGCCCTTCGGAACAGCATGTCTGGCCCCCTGGCGGTAAAGAACTGCGACCTGGTGGAGAAAGCGTGCCTTTCGATGAAAGGGGCAAGATTCCATGGATAGGCCAAAAATTGTCAGGTACGAAAAACCAGGTAAAGTTGAGAATTACCCCTGCGGTGCCATACGAGTAGGCACCCTGGTACAGGACAACGCCGGGTGGCGTATCCTGAAGCCTGTCATTGACCACGGGAAGTGCGTTATGTGCCTGCGGTGCTTTTTGCTTTGCCCTGACGGAGTCATCGACAAGTCGGGTAAAATTCTGGAGATCGACTACCGTTTCTGCAAGGGGTGCGGAATATGCGCCCGCGAGTGCAAGGTAGAGGCCATCGAGATGGTTCGGGAAGGAGGAGACGAAGATGCCGGGTAAGAAGATATTCATTTCCGGCGACGAGGCCGTGGCTGAAGCAGTCCGCATGGCCAGGCCGCATGTCATTTCGGCATATCCCATAACTCCCCAGACGGTAACGGTGGAGAGGATCTCCGACTTCGTAGAGGATGGTTCCCTAAAGTCGGAGTACCTTCACGTGGAATCGGAGCACAGCGCCATGTCGGCAGCAATAGGGGCAGCAGCGGTAGGCGCCAGGACCTTTACCGCCACTTCATCCCAGGGACTTCTATACATGGCCGAGACCCTTCCCTACGCGAGCGGGGCCCGTTTCCCGATAGTGATGATGAATGCCAACAGGACCGTTGCCACTCCATGGGCCCTGCTTTCAGATCACAGGGACTCCCTGTCGCAGCTTGACAGCGGCTGGATGCAGGTCTACTGCGAGGATGCCCAGGAGGCTTTTGACATGATCCTCCAGGCTTACCGAATTGCCGAGGACCCCCGGGTCATGTCGCCTGTAATGGTCAACCTCGATGGCTTTATCCTTACCCATACCTACGAGATGGTGGACCTTCCGGACCAGGAGGAGGTAGACGCATTTCTTCCCCCCTACCGTACGGAGAACAGGATGGACCTGGAAGAACCCAGGACGGTCTGCTATGCGTCCCTTGATGAATACATGGAGTTCCACATGAAACAGGAGTTCGACATGAGGAAGGCCCGTGCAGTGATAGCAGAAGTTGACCGTGATTTCGGCATCAGGTTCGGACGTCAGTACGGAGGGTTGCTCGAAAAGTACAGGTGCGAAGACGCCGATGCGGTTATCTTTACCCTGGGCAGTGTAACTGGTACGGTCAGGTCGGTCATTGACTCAATGAGGGGGAATGGTTACCGGGTGGGCCTGGTGAAAATGCGTTTTGTACGTCCCTTCCCGGAAGATGAGGTTGTGGATATCGCTGAAAAGGTCAAAGCGATAGGGGTCCTCGACAGGGATCTCTCGATCGGCTACGAAGGCATAGTTTTTTCCAATGTGAGTTCTTCGGTTCTGCGTGCCTGCAGCGCTCCTGCCATGGTCAATTATATCGGGGGCCTGGGCGGCAGGAATATTTCCAAGGACAATATCCAGGAGATGTTCCTGGAACTTCTGCGGGCGGCCGATGGAGAAAAGGGCAAAAGGGTAAGGTTTGTGAACGTGGGGAGTGAATACGATGGCTGATAGACTGATCACCAGTGCGAAAGAACTTTCCAACAGCGAATATTTCTACGGGCACAGGGCGTGCGCGGGTTGTGGAGGCAGCCTGGCTCTCAGGCTGGCAATGAAGGTCCTCGGGCCAAGAATATTTGTTGCCATACCCGCAAACTGCATGTCAGCCACCAGCTTTCTTCACCCCCAGGTCGCCTTTTCAGTAAATTGCATGATAAGTCCTTTCCCTGCTACCGGTGCCGTCCTTTCAGGCATCGAAGCCGGGGCGAGGGCTCTTGGCCTGAAAGACTACCATGTCGTCGGTTTTGCAGGGGACGGGGGTACAGCCGACATTGGCATACAGGCCCTGTCGGGGGCGATCGACAGGGGAGACCGGGTCATATATGTCTGCTACGACAATGAAGCCTACATGAACACGGGCATTCAGAAGAGTGGACTTACCCCTTACGGTTCCAAAACAACAACGACTCCCGCCGGGAAGAATTTTCCCGGTGCTACGGGGCGCAAGAAGGATATGTTTGAGATAGTGGCTGCGCATGGAATAGAGTATGCAGCCACTGCCAGCATCGGTTACCCTGAGGATTACCTAAGAAAGGTCAGCAAGGCGGCCCTCTGCCAGTCAACCTCCTACATCCACGTTCTCGCTCCATGCTCGACAGGCTGGGGATTCCCCGTGGAAGAGACCGTGGAAATAGCCAGGGAGGCTGTGGATTGCGGACTCTGGTATCTTGCAGAGTACGAGAACGACGAGTTCGTTCTCAACAAAATGCCCAAAGAATTCACGCCACTTGAGGACTACCTTCTGAAACAGGCCCGGTTCAGGCATCTGAAAGAAAGGGACATGGAACACATTGTTCACGGAAGGGACAAAAAGTGGGAAAAGATACTGAAGAACTGGAAGTAAAACAAGGAGGGGCGCCCGATCCTGGCGCCCTGTTCCCTGAACTTTCACCGACAACCTGATGCTGAACTGCCGGCCACAAACCCGGTACTCCAACATGCCTGGAGGTTAAATCCCCCTGTAGGGCCATCGATATCAAGGACTTCTCCGGCAAAGAACAGGTTCCGGATTTTTTTGGAGGCCAAAGAGACAGGGTCTACCTCTTTCAGGGACACCCCGCCCCTGGTTATTACAGCCCATTTGTAGCCCAGCAGGCCTGCGGGGGTCATTGAAAGTCCTTTGATGGTTTCCACGAGTGACCGTCTTTCTTCCCTGGTCGTCTGGGCGGTCTTTCTGTCTTCGGGTACCCCTGAGATCTTCATGACCAACGAAACTACGGCTTTGGGAAGTATCTCGCGGAGGACCGATCTTACCTCGCCGCCGTGCATGGTCTGGAAACCCTCAAGCAGCCATTCCTCCAGCAACTCCTTCTCCAGATGCGGAACAAGGTCAAGTGAAAGGGTCACCTTTCCCTTTTTCATTCCTTCGGCTATGAGGGGGGAAAGGTTCATGACCATTGGGCCGGTAATACCGAAATGGGTGAACAGTATTTCGCCTGTCTCTTTGCGGGTTTTTCCTCTCGACAGGGATACCGAAAGAGAGACATTTCCCAGTGATACACCCATCTCGGAGGCATAAGGTC